>JBHJOB010000045.1:0-62449 GCA_050330195.1 Rhodomicrobiaceae bacterium
TATGTCAGCACGCGCGGCCGTGCGGCTCGCCTTGATTTCGAGTCCGTTCTCCTGGCCGGGCTTGCCCGCGATAACGGTCTTTACGTACCCGATACATGGCCGAATTTTGCATTGCATGACATCGCGGAACTGGCCGACGCCAGCTATGCCGATGCTGCGAGCCGGGTAATGCAGCCTTTCGTCGAAGGCAGCCTTGCGCCCGAGGAGTTTCATGCTCTGATCGAGACAGCCTATGGCGGTTTCGCGCATGAGGCCAAAGCGCCGCTCGTTCAGCTCGACGCCAATCTGTGGGTGCTGGAGCTTTTCCACGGACCGACCCTCGCCTTCAAGGATCTGGCGATGCAATTGCTCGGGCGGCTCATGGACCGCTCGCTGACACGATCCGGCGAGCGCGCCACGATTCTCGCCGCAACATCGGGCGACACCGGCGCGGCGGCGGTCGAGGCGTTCAGCAACCGCGAGGCCATCGACGTTTTCGTGCTGTTTCCCGATGGCCGGATCAGCGAAATCCAACGCCGCCAGATGACGACCTCCGGCGCGTCCAACGTGCATCCCATCGCCGTCCAGGGCACGTTCGACGATTGTCAGGCCATCGTGAAGACGTTGTTCGGCGATCTGAATTTTCGCGACGAGGCGCAGCTTTCCGCTGTCAACTCGATCAACTGGGCGCGGATCATGGCCCAGATCGTCTATTATTTCACCGCTTCGGCCTCGCTAGGCGGCCCGCACCGGCCGATGCGTTTCAGCGTCCCAACCGGGAATTTCGGCGACATTTTCGCCGGATACGCCGCCTTCCGCATGGGGCTGCCGGTCGAAAGGCTGATAATCGCGACAAACACCAACGACATTCTTGCCCGGACGCTGGCGACCGGACGCTATGAACCGCGCGGCGTCGTCCCCACATCAAGCCCGAGCATGGATATCCAGGTCTCCAGCAATTTCGAGCGGCTGATTTTCGAGATCAGCGGACGTGACAGCGAACGCGTCAACGCGCTGATGAACGAATTTCAGGAAAAAGGTTCGTTCGCGCTGGCAGAAGCCGAACTCACCGCGATCCGCGAGATCTTTTCCGCACATCGCGCAGACGAGGCCGAAACAGCCGAAACCATGCAGCAGTTTTATCAGCACACCGGCTATCTGGCCGATCCGCACACCGCGGTCGGCCTTGCTGCCGCCAGACGGGAGTTGCGCGAAAGCGGCAGTCCGTTGATCGTGCTGGCGACCGCGCATCCGGCCAAATTCCCGGATGCCGTCGCCTGGGCAACGGGCCACAAGGCCGAGCCGCCCGAGCGGCTGCGATCCATCCTCGCCGGGGCGGAGGATCATCTGACGGTCGAGCCGGAGGTGGACGCGGTCCGCGCGGTCATCCGCGATCGGGGCCGTTTCGCCCAAACGAGGAATTTTTCATGACAATCGAAATGACGACCCTGCCGAGCGGCTTGCGGGTCGTGACATGCAAGATGCCGCATCTGGAAACCGCTTCGCTCGGCGTATGGATCAATGCGGGCGCGCGCTCGGAACTGGCCAGCGAACACGGTCTGGCTCATTTGCTCGAACACATGGCCTTCAAGGGCACCAAGACGCGCGGCGCGCAGCAGATCGCGGAGGAAATCGAGGCCGTCGGCGGCGCCGTCAATGCGATGACGAGCTTCGAGACGACCGATTATTTCGCTCGGGTCCTGAAGGAGCATGTGCCCCTGGCGCTCGAAATTCTCGCCGACATTCTGCAAAATCCCGTCTTTGCGCCGGAAGACATGGTGCGCGAGAAGAAGGTGATCCTGCAGGAAATCGCCTCGGTTCAGGATTCGCCCGACGATCTCGTCTTCGAGCTGGCGCAGGAGGCGGCCTATCCCGATCAGGCGCTCGGCCGGTCCATTCTTGGGACGCCCGACAGCGTGCGCGCCCTGAACCGCGACGATCTCGCCGCCTATCGCAGCGCCGCCTATTCCGCCCCGCGCATGGTGCTGGGCGCGGCGGGCGCTGTCGATCACGACCAGATCGTGCGTGAAGCGGAAAAGCGCTTTACCGCGATCCCGAGCGTTACGGAGCGCCCGCTTGAGCGCGCCCGCTTTGTCGGCGGCCACAAGAGCCTGAAGCGGAAATTCGAGCAAAGCCACATCATCATCGGTTTCGAGGCCCCATCCTTCCGCGACGACGCCTATTTCACCTCGCTGATCTATTCCGTCCTGCTGGGCGGCGGCATGTCCTCGCGGCTGTTTCAGGAAGCGCGCGAAAAACGCGGACTGTGCTATGATATTCACGCATTCGGCTGGGGCTTTTCCGATACCGGCCTGTTCGGCGTCCATGCCGCGACCGGGGATACCGGCGTGTCGGAACTCGTCGAGGTGATCATGACCGAGTTGCGGGCGGTCGCGCTTGACGGTCCCAACGAAGCCGAGTTGGGCCGCGCCAAGGCGCAGCTCAAAGCATCGCTCCTGATGAGCCTTGAGAGTTCGGAGGCGCGCGCGGCGCAAGTTGCCCGCGATACGCTGGTTTTCGGCCGGCAATTGACGACCGCGGAACTGATCGCCCGCATCGAAGGCGTGAGCGCGCGCGATGTCGGCGCACTGGCCGCGGGCTTTGCCGTCGTGAAGGAGCCGGTTACGGCGAGCGTGGGGCCGGAGGGCGTTTCGGAAAATCTGCAGGAGGCAGTGCAGGACGGGGCACCCCGCGAGACAGTCCATTAGGCTGGAAAGCTTGGGGTCCAGTTTCCGCAGCTATTTATGAAAAAAGATGCCGATTTCGCCGGATCCGGCTATAGGTCATGGCCGTTTTGACTGGAAGCGCTCATAATATGAGCATCTGACGTTCGAAAGGCTGATCCGGAAACCGAGCTGTCGAGGGAGTCCGGATTTCGTCCTGATTATTGAGGAACCAAGTCAATGGCGTTCTTGCGCTCTGTTCCTTCCCCTGAAACCGGCCCGATCGTCCGGGCCGAAAAAGTATGGTTGCGCGTGCCGCAGATGTCCGACTTTCCCGAATGGGCGCATTTGCGGGGCTCCAGCGAAAGCTTCCTGCGTCCGTGGGAACCGGAATGGTCCGCCGATGAGCTGACGCGTTCAGCCTTCCGCCGCCGGCTTCGCTACTACCAGCGCGACCTGAGAGACGGCACGGGCTATGCCTTTTTTCTGTTCCGAAACGGTGATAACAAGCTGCTCGGCGGAGTTACGCTGACAAATGCGCGCCGCGGTGTCAGCCAGTCGGCCTCGATCGGATACTGGATCGGCGAAGCGCATAGCAGGCAGGGATATATGACGGCGGCGTTGCGCGCGCTGGTGCCGTTTGTGTTCAACACCTTGGGATTCCATCGAATCGAAGCTGCGTGCCTTCCTAGCAATGACGCCTCACGCCAGCTTTTGGAGAATTGCGGCTTCCAGCGGGAAGGATTTGCACGAAAATACCTCAAGATTAACGGATTATGGCAAGATCACTTGCTTTTTGCGGCAATTGACGACGATCTAAGATCGTAAGCGCGAGGAATGCCTGGTGAGTCAAACATGACATTCGAATCCCGATACTCCGGCGAGACGAGATTTGCCCCGTTTGAATGTCATGACGGTTTTGATCCATCAGCAAAAGTAACAAATGGTTCGACGGGTTCGGCATGAACCGGTTGGCGCGATCGTGAAAGCTGTAATTTGCTTGAAAACGTGCCAAAAAAGGTCAGGACGAGGGAGAGCGTTTCGATGTCTGTCACTCATGTGAGGAAGGCGGCTGTGCAAGCGCTCCGTTTCTTGCTTGGAGGAGGCCGCGCCTATGCGCTGTGCTGCCTCTGCACGATCGCGGCGCTCCTCGTCTTCTCCGCCCCTGCCCGCGCGCTCGAAGCCATCGTGATCGGTCCCGATCAGGAGCGCATCGACATCACGCTGCTGGGCGAGCTTTATGAAGGCCGCGGGGACCGGATCAGCGTCGAGACCGCATCCGGCCAGGACGGCGTCGCGGGCCGCATGTCGGTTTCCGCCAGCACGCCGGGCACCAACCCGAACTGGATCATCTTCGCGCTGAACAACCCGACCGACCAGACCGTGACGCTCTGGCTGACGGCGCAGCGCTACGACATGGTCGGATCGCAGGTGATCTGGCCGGATCTGGACGCTCCGCGCATCGAGAATGTGACGGTTTCGCTCGGCTTCAAGCCGGAGCGCGTCGAGAATGACTATGCCGACATCTACCGCCTCGTGCTGGAGCCGGGATCGACCATCACCTATACGGTCGAACTGAGCCCGCCGGGCTTTCCGCGCATGTATCTCGCCAATCCGACGGTTCTGGGCAAGAAAGGGCTCGCCCTTACGCTGTTCAACGGCATTCTGCTCGGCATCACCGGCGTTCTCGCCCTCTATCTGACCGCCATTTTCGGCGCCAATCACAATACGATCTTTCCCGCCGCCGCGCTCATCGCCTGGAGCGTTCTCGGCTATCTCTGCGTCGATTTCGGCTTCTGGCACAAGCTGTTCCAGCTCAGCCCCGGTGACAATGCGATCTACCGCGCGGCAATGGAGGCCGCGATCGCCGCGAGCGTGGTGATGTTCCTCTACATCTTCCTTCAGCTCAGGCGATGGCATCCGGCGCTGAGCGTGGTGTTCGGCGTCTGGGTGCTCGCACAGCTCAGCCTCGTCGCATTCTCGCTGATCGACGCCAACCTTGCCTCCGGCCTCGCCCGTTTGTCCTATCTGCCCATTGCCGCAATGGGATCGCTGCTGATGACCGTGCTCGCCCTGCGCGGGCAGGAACGGGCGCTCTCGCTGCTGCCGAGCTGGATGCTGTTCCTTGTCTGGATGTTCGGCGCGGCCGTCGCCGTTCTGGGACAGCTTTCCGGCGACATCATCGTGCCCGCGCTGAATGCCGGTCTGGTGTTGATCGTCGCGCTACTCAGCTTCACCGTCACGCAATACGCCTTCCACGGCGGCGACCATGTCTATGGCGACGAAGCGGGCGAATTGCAGATGGGCGCGGTTGCGCTGGAAGCCTCTGGCGCCTCTGTCTGGGAATGGAACGTCCGGCGTGACGAGGTTTTCGTCGGTCCGGAAATCGACGCGGCGCTCGCTCATCCGCCGGGTACGCTACGCGGCAATGTCAACGAATTCCTGCAGCATCTGCATGCCTCCGACCGCGAGCGGATGCGGCTGATGCTGGCTGCAATCCGCGAAAAGCAGGGCGGCGAGATGTCGACCGATTTCCGGCTGCGCCGCTCCGACGGCACCTACCTCTATTACGAGTTGCGCGCCCAGACCGTTGCCACCCGGCCGAGCCACATGCTGCGCTGCGCCGGCCTGCTGCGCGACGTCACGGCGGAAAAGCGCGCCCATGAGCGGCTGGTCCACAATGCGATCCATGACAGCCTGACCGGCCTGCCGAACCGCGAGCTGTTCCTCGACCGCATCCACTGCGCCATCGCCCGCGCCCATGAAGACGGCTCCAAGCCGACCGTGATCTATATCGACATCGACGTCTTCCAGTCGATTAACCGGACAACGGATTTCTCCGTCAGCGACAGCATGCTGCTGACTATTTCGCGCCGCCTTTCCCGCCATCTGGGAACGCAGGATACGCTCGCGCGCATCGGCAGCGAGCAATTCGCCATCCTGTTGTCAGCCGAGACGGAGCCGCGCCATATCGCCATGCTGGCCGAGCGCGTCCGCCGTTCGCTGCGGGCGCCGATGAAGATCGCCGGTCGCGACGTCGTGCTGACCGGCAGCATCGGTATTTCTGTTTACGATGGCCAGCAGGCGACGCCGCACGATCTGATCCGTGAAGCGGAAACCGCCATGTACCGCGCCAAGCGCGCCGGGGCCGACCGCATCGAGCTTTACAAGCCGGAAATGCGCGGCGAGCTGAACGAGCGCGAGATCATCGAGAACGATCTCAAGCAGGCCATCGAGAAACGGCAGATCCGCGTGCTCTACCAGCCGATCATCCAGCTTGGCGACGAGCAGCTTGCCGGTTTCTCGGCGCAGGTTCGCTGGCAGCACCCCAAGCTCGGCTCGCTCAGCACGGCGGAATTCCTGCCGATCGCGGAGGATACCGGGCGCATATCGGAGATCAGCACCTATGTGATGGAGCGGGCGGTCCGTCAGGTCTCGCGCTGGCACCGGACATGGCCGCGCGCGGAAGATCCGCTATTCGTATCGGTCAACATCTCCAGCCGTCAGCTTTTCAAGCAGGACCTCGTCCAGGATCTGCGCCTGATCATCGGCCGCGAGAGCGTCCCCAAGGGCTGCCTGCGGCTTGAAGTGACGGAATCTCTCGTCATGGAGAATCCCGAACAGGCCATTGAAATTCTCGACTGGCTCAAGGGGCTCGGCGCAGGTATCGCGCTTGACGAATTCGGAGCGGGCTATTCCTCGCTCGCCTATCTGCATCGCCTCGCCGTGGATACGATCAAGATCGACCGTTCGCTGATCAGCCACGGCAGCGACAACAAATCCGGCGCGGTGGTGCTGCGTTCGGCGCTGGCGATGGCCCGCGAACTCGGCAAGGACGTCGTGGCCGTCGGCATGGAGCGCGAGGAAGATGTCGCCTATGTGCGCGCCCTCGGGGTCGATTACGCGCAGGGCTTCTATTTCGGCGAGCCGATGACCGAGCGCGAAGCGATGAACCTCATCAACGCGCTGGCCAAATCCAGCAAGCGCGACGAAAAGCGGGAGAAGAAAAAAGAGAAAGCCGAAGCGGCGAAGATGGTTCCGGAACCGCCGGAGGCCCCGCCAATCGAGCGCACGGCTCCAAGACCCACGCTGCCGCCCAATGCCCCCGCATCCGCGCAGGGCACAACCTATCAGCTTCCGGTCCCGATCTCGCAGAAGACCGTCAAACCGCGCCAGAAAACGGGTCTCTTCACATCACTGCGCAGAGGCATTGGCGGCATCTCTGGAGTGGCGGGCAAGGCTCTGTCCCTGTTCAAGCCGCGCAAAAAAGCGCCGGCTGCCGCGAAGCCGAAACCGACGCCGCAGCGTCCCGGCTCGGTCGCCGCAGCCCGCGATGCCCAGTCGCTCCGTGGACGGCTGGCACAGGTTGACCCGGCCGAAGCGGCGCCGCGGCCGCCCGCGCCTTCCGCTGCGATGCGCCCCTCGGCCGCGCCCCGTCAGCCTCCGCCGGTACCGCCTCAACAGGCGCAGCGTCCCCAGCCCGTACAGGCAGCACATATGGCCGACCCCGCCCCCGCCGAGGATCCGGCGCCGGACTTCCTCCGCAGCGATGGAACGCAGGGACGGCGCAGGCGTGGTTAGCGAGGTCCCGATAGTTTTTCGGAAAAATCGAGATTGAAACAAACGGATGCAAATCAGGATCGTTTCTTGACGAGACGATCCTGATCCATCGCAATGACAAAAATGCGTTTCGTCAAACCGAAGCCCGCGCTAATAATTCTGGCGGCGCGGGTTCTGGTAAAGATTCGCCTCCTGCGATTCCATCGTCGGATCGAGCGTGCCGCGTGCGATATCGCGCGCCAGTTGCTTCACATGGCTCTCGACGGCGGAGCGGAAACGCAGCATTCCGCAGAAAAGCTGCAGCGTGCCGTTGAGGCGCGTATTGTCATGATCCTCACGGACCTTCACATCCCAGCGCCCGCCAAGATTGAGCACGCGCCCGTTCAGATGTCCGACGCGCTCATCATGCTCGTCATAGAGCGTATAGTCCTGCCCGATGCTGATCCAGTCACGCCGCAGCCGGTAGAAGGACGGCCGCCGCTCGTCCAGCACGAAAAAGGAATAATCCTCCGGGATCAGCGGCCATTTGCGCGCCGATCGCTCGACATTGATGATGTAGTCGTGGCGGGCAATGTTGACGTTGAATGCCGCGACCGGAAAGCCGCGCGCGCCCAGCGTTAACTGCAGGCTGCGGCCCATCAGCATATCCATCGTGCCGCGCCAGTTCATGTCCTCGGAGAACAGCTTGACGACCAGCCGCTTCTTCATGCCTTCGGAATTGTCCCAGAGCCCTTCCCGATAGGTCAGCAGCCCGGTCCGCTCGCCATTGACCTTGACCGAGCCGATGATGTCGGAATCCTTGCTGAACTGCCGCGACTTGGCGCGATAGCGGGCATGCCGATGTATGCCGATCTCGGTCGTGTTGAGGTCCGTCCACCAGAGATCGACCGTATATTCGGAAAAGCCCAGAGTTGCGCTCGCTGCCATGAAAGCCCCCGCATTTGCGAATCATTCCGTTAATGGTGAGGGACGCAGACGCAACTAACCAGAAGCCGCCGCTGAAGGGCGCTTGAAATCCACAGGCTAACGATCCGGTGAGGAAGAAGGTTCCGGCAGTCTGGCGGCTTCAACGCCTTGACTTGAAATCAGGCTTATCTTCGCCAGGCAGGCAAAAACGTGACACATGACTTTCCGCCAGCGCCTGTTTGCGTCGCGAGTTTGTAACTGCCTGAGAGCCAATTCATCTCTGTCATAAGAACCCTCTATAGTTGTGGAAATGACTTCAAATCCCGCAATAAGGGAGGCACATGCTGGTGGCTTCGGTTAGACAGGCTCCGCGTGCCGTTGAAACGGCGCGGTCAGGAGCCCGTCATGCCATCAGTCAGCCCGGTCGCACGGTCCGCCGTGCAGCATCTTTACGAGCTTCTCCTGGGGCGCGCGCCCACAGAAGCCGATGTCAAGAGTTGGGGCCGATGTCTGGACAAGGGAACGTCGGTCGGTGCGATCTATACGCAGATCGAGCAGCACGCCAAAGCCGCGCGCGGTCCGGACCCGATGCCCGATCATCCCCTGAAGGAGTTCTCGGATGTCTTCACGAAGGAGAACCTGTCCTATTTCACTTATCGGGGACGCTACCGCCCTCTGGGCCTCCTCATCGAGACGGTCAATATCTGCAACAATGACTGCGTGATCTGCCCTTATTCCTCTCAGACCCGCAGCCGGCAGATGATGCCGCTGCCGCTCTTCGAGAAAGTCATCGATGATTATGTCCGGATCGGCGGCGGGCCGGTATCGCTGACGCCGATGGTGGGAGAGCTCTTTCTCGACAAACGCTTGCGCGAGAGGCTCGTCTACATGCGCAAGTCGCCTTCGATCACCAGGATCTCTGCGATCACGAATGCCACAATGGCGCGGCGCTATACGGAAGAAGAGCTTGCTGAGCTTCTGTCGTTCTTCGACCGCTTTTCCATCTCCGTCTATGGCTTCGACGCCGAGGAATATCGCACCATGACGCGAAAGACGGATTATGAAGAGACAAACCGCGCCATCAGCCGGATCTTGAGGCTGGCAGGACCGGAAAAGGTCTCGCTAGGAGCGCGCCAACTGAAAAAGCGGAGCCAGGAGGAGATCGACGCATGGCTTGGCGAGATCGCACAGCCTGCCGGCATCCGGCCCGAAGCCATAGACATGCTGAGCACCATCACCTACGCCAATTGGAGCTTCTTCGATACGTCGGAAAAGCTGCCCTTCGATGCTGAATGGTCGCCCGTAGTGGAGAACACAACTCAATGCGGTCTGCCGCTTGCCTCCATACAGGTGCTCAGCGACGGCACGGTGTCCTTCTGCGGATGCGCAAATTTCGACGGCGACCGGGGGCTTGTGCTAGGCAATGCGAAGGAGAACAGCCTCGGTGAGCTTCTGGACACGGATCTTGTCCGCCGGCTCTGGAACTGGGCGGAGCATGGTGTTCCGGAATTCTGCCGGACCTGCAGTTTCCACCTGCCTCTCGGCCATGTCGCCAAGCGCCCGAAGGTGATGGAAGATCCTTTCGCTGCCATGGGTGGCTAGAGGCTCAATCCAGCCGTACATCGACGCCGGCGGCGGCCATGTGCTCCTTGGCCTCGCGGATGGTGTGGTCGCCGAAATGGAAGATCGAGGCGGCCAACACCGCGCTTGCATGGCCCTCTTTCACGCCGTCGACCAGATGGTCCAGATTGCCGACACCGCCCGAGGCGATGACGGGGACCGTGACGGCGTCCGCAATCGCACGGGTCAGCGGAATATCGAAGCCCGCGCGCGTTCCGTCGCGATCCATCGAGGTCAGCAGGATTTCGCCCGCGCCCAGTTCGACGACTTCGCGCGCATAATCGATGGCGTCGATGCCGGTCGGATTGCGCCCGCCATGCGTGAAGATCTCCCAGCGATCCGCCTCGCCGTCTCCCGAGACGCGCTTGGCGTCGATGGCGACCACGATGCACTGCACGCCGAATTTCTCCGCCGCGCGCGCAACGAAAGAGCGGTCCTTGACCGCCGCCGTGTTGATGGACACCTTGTCGGCTCCGGCGCTCAGCAGCTTGCGGATATCCTCGGTTTCGCGGACGCCGCCGCCAACGGTCAGCGGCATGAAACAGCGTTCCGCCGTCTGCGTGACCACCTCGAAAATGATGGCGCGGTTCTCATGGCTGGCCGTTATGTCGAGGAAGCACAGCTCGTCCGCCCCGGCTGCGTCATAGGCCGTCGCCGCCTCGACCGGATCGCCCGCATCGCGCAGATCGACGAAATTGACGCCCTTGACGACGCGCCCGTCCTTGACGTCGAGACAGGGAATGATCCGGGATTTGAGCATGATACCTACCAATACCTAGATAATGACCACAGGTTGCACAGGCTATTTGCGGCCCGTAAATTTATGCGTGGTTTTTCTTTTTTGGATCATTGGCTTGAGCCACCCTTATTGTGCTCTCGGGGGTCTCTCCATGTTGCGTACAGGACGTCACGAATACCGGAACCGGTCAACTGAAAAGCCATCGGCAATGCCCTCGCCTTCCGATCACGCGGAGACGGTCATCCGGCATTTGCGCGGTCTGACCAGACTTTCATTTGCTTCCGAAAAATCTCGACACATTCTCAACGAACTGGATCGCGTCCGGCAGACCCTTGTCGCCGCGCGTCAGCATATTCTTGATGATGTCAGCGCGCACGGATCGGACAGACCTGATGCGATCGACGTCAGTCTTGCCGCACCCTTCCTGGTCGGGGACAATGTCACGTCCGGTCAGGCACAATTTCCCGGCTTCAAGGTAGATCGGCGATCCGTGCCGCCGCCGAGAAGAGAAAGGGTGCGGACCGCGCTGGAGAAGATCGATGAGATTATCCGGCAGATCGATTTTACGCGGTTTGAAATCAGCCGGCGGATATCGCCACAAGCATCGCCTCTCGACTCGATGCGCAAATTCATCAGTCAGCAGCACTTCAGTTTGCGGCTCAAGAAGCGGCAAGCGGCCTGATCTCTGTAACACGCTTTGGGGCGAGAAAGGAAATGATGTGAGTTTTCAGAATTAATTTGCTATTGCCAGTATACTCAACAGACAATGTGCTTCACAAATCAATAGATATTTGGATTTGAGTCATGATTTGGGAGTTCGTTACTCTGCTTTTAGCCGCAATAATATTCCTATTTATATATTTTGAGCAAGAAATCCAATCCAAGCCGACTGAACCACCGAGAATAGCGGATACTTGGATTCAAAATACGGAGGAGATTATTGAGCGGCTAAAAGAGATCCAAGAGAAAAATCTATCCAGAAGTGAAGCTGAATATATTTTAAAAGATTTAGAAATTTTAAAATTGCAAAATAAAAAAAGTATTAAAACATTACGTGAGAGCGTCAAATTAAAAAATCTAGCTCGCAACACGCAAAAACAATCCATTCATCCTTATATTAGGATTGGGGGAGTAGCTTGGGGAATCAGCAATACCTTAAGGCAGATCGATAAAAATAAAATTGATAATTTCGAGTACACTGAAATATTTCCGATACAATCAGCTCTTGCGTCGGTTGAAATACTGTCTTTAGAAATCAATTTTACAATTGAAACGCTGAAGTCGAAAATTCGCTCTTAATTTCAGCTTTGGTAACTCTACTACTCACCTTCGAGCGCGCAAAAAAATCCGGACCTCGTCCAGCGTCACTTCCACTTCAGAAGCCAACCCGGCTACGCCATGCCTTTGCCAGCGCAAGAACATGCTCGATCGCACAGGCGGCCGCTCTTTCGTCCGCGACATCGGGATCGATCGCCGTGACGCCGACCGCCGCCACCGGCAGCGCTGCCGTGATCGCCACAAGATCCTTGCGGATCTGCGTCGGCGACGGCCCGCCTTTCGCGGAATAGGGACTGACCTTCAGACGGGCCGCATTATGCACGTCCATGTCCAGATGAATATAGGCGCGCTCGCAGCCGTCGAGCACCTCGATAACGCTGTCGGCATCGTTGGCGATGGGAATATTCTCCTCGTCGATCTTCGCCTGTTCCGCCGGATCGATGCTCCGCACACCGTAGTAGCACAGATTCCGCAAGCTGATCGGCCCGATCCCGGCAATCTCGTAGCACATTGCCTGCCACGCCTCGCCCAGCAGCATGGCGACGGGCATTCCCTCAAAAAGTCCGCTCAGCGTCGTCTCGGGCGTGTTGATGTCGGCATGTGCGTCCATCCAGACAACGCCGGTATGCTCCGCGCCGAGCCCCGACATGGCGCCGAGCGCGGCAACCGAACAGCTTCCGCAGACGATGACGGACAGCCCGCCCGCCTCATGGCTTGCGGCAACGATCTGGCCGATCCGCGCTCCGAGCCGGAAGGCTTCACTCAGATCATCCGGCGTATCGCCCTCTGCGGCCAGGACATGTTCGTTGACATGGAAGCCGGCTTTCTCCAACTGAGCGGTCAGCCCCGCGTAGCGGACCATATCCGCCATCCTGTGCCAGTGAATGCCGCCCGGACTGTTCGGCCATGAGGCGTAAATCAGATCGATCGTCATGGCCGCGTCATTTCCGCCTCGGCGATCAGCGACAGGGCTTCGGCGGCGTCGAGGGAGCCGTCATAAAGAGCCCGCCCCGCGATTGCGCCCTCGAGCATGGCGTATTCCGGCTGAACGAGTTTCCGGATGTCCTCGATCCCGGCGAGGCCGCCCGATGCGATGACCGGGATTGAAACGCCCCGCGCCAGTTCCGCCGTCGCCTCCAGATTGAGGCCGGACAGCAGGCCGTCGCGCGAGATGTCCGTGTAGATGATGGCGGCAACGCCCGCATCCTCGAAACGCTTCGCAATCTCGCTCGCGGTCAACTCGCTCGTCTCGGCCCATCCCTCGATGGCGACCATGCCGTCGCGCGCATCGATGCCCACTGCGACCTTGCCCGGAAAGGCCCGCGCCGCCTCATGAACGATTCGCGGCTCCCTTACAGCAACCGTGCCTAAAATGACACGATCTATACCTTCTTTTAACCAGTTTTCGATATGGGCCAGCGTCCTGATTCCCCCCCCGAGCTGGACGGGAATCGACAGGCCCGCGCGTATCGCCCGGACGGCTGTGGCATTGACGGGTTCGCCCTCAAATGCGCCATTCAAATCAACGACATGCAGGTATTCGAAACCGAGATATTCGAAGTCGCGCGCCTGCGCTGCCGGGTCGTCTCCGAAGACGGTTGCCTCGCTCATGAGGCCCTGGCGCAGACGCACGCATTGGCCATCCTTCAAATCAATGGCAGGAAATAGCTTCATCGGTTACAATTTGCCTCAGATCGAACACAACAATTTGGAATGCTTTCACTCATCGAAGTCGCGCGTTCAAGAGTGCGCTCCTTCCCTCGTCCCGCGTCATGGAGCTTGAGTTTTCCGAAACTTTTATCGGACTTAGGGATCCATGCGGCGATACATCATTTCCTACGACCTCTACCGCCCCGGCAACAACTATTCAGACCTTACCGCGGATATCAAGCGGTTAGGTGAGGATTGGGAACATCCTCTGGCGAATCTCTGGATCGTCGAAACGGATTTTTCCGCCGCCGAAATACGGCAGTTGCTCAGCCATCATCTCATCACGGGCGACAAGCTCTATATCTGCGAGGCCGGCGAAGACATGGCCGCGATGGATATCGCGCCCGGCTCGCCCGCGCGCATGAGCGCAGTGTCGACGCATGAGCGCGCGCCGGTCAAGCTGCTGGCGAATGTGCTCACCAGCACGGCCGAGGCGTCCCCGCGCGAATCGCGGCTGCTCATGGCCGCCACCTGAGGAAATTGGCAATCAGCCGGAGACCGAGTTTCTGGCTTTTCTCAGGGTGAAACTGAACACCCGCGATATTGTCGCGGGCAACCATCGCGGTAAGCGGTCCGCCATAATCCGCCGTTGCGATGCGCTCCTCGTCCTTGCCATCGGTCAAGGCATATGAATGGACGAAATAGGCATGCCAGCCTTGATCCCCGGTTGGTATGCCGTCCATCAGCGGATGCGGATTCCGCAAGGTGAGCGTATTCCAGCCCATATGCGGAATTTTCAGCGCGCCATCATCCGGCGCGATCTTACGGATATGGCCCTTGACCCAGCCGAATCCGTCCGTCACGCCATATTCGTGCCCCTGCTCCGACAGCAGTTGCATTCCCACGCAGATACCCAGAAACGGCTTGCCGGCGCCGATGACGCTCTCCTGCAACGCTTCGCGCATTCCATCCACGGCGGTCAGCCCGGCGAGGCAATCGGCGTACGCGCCGACGCCCGGCAGAACGATGCGCTCGGCATCCCGCACGCTGTCCGGATCGGAGGTCACGACAATGCTGTGGCCGGTCCCGGCTTCAGCCGCCGCCCGTTCAAAGGCTTTTGCCGCCGAATGCAGATTGCCGGAGCCATAGTCGATGATTGCGACGTTCATGATTGCGATCGGTCCGCCTCTTCAGCCGCCATGCGCGGGAAACATGCCGATCACCGGCACGCTGCCGCCGGGCGCGGCAGTGCCTCCGCCCGCTGGCGCGCCCGTTGCGGCCATGGACGCGAAATGCTCCCGCTCGCGGCGCGCAGCCGGCAGCCATTCCTGCAGGAACCGCCGTTCGCATTCGGCAAGGTTGCGTCCGGAAACGACGGCCCGCAGCACATAGCCGCGCCGCTCCAGCGATGCACGGTAGATGTCCCGCGCCTCGAAGGCGAAGATCAGGTTGATGACCAGGCCGCCCCAGAAAATGAATTGCTCATCGGCGCCAAGCTCCGTCAGCGCAACGACGAGACCGATACTCAGCAGCAGATAAAGCAAAAGGCCGCGCCAGAGCCTGTTGACGAGCAGCCAGATCGCCGGCGCAAGCAAGGTCCAGAAGGAAAAGCCTTCCTTGACGAATACCAGATCGCCCGCACGCTCTTCGAGATCTTCCGGCGCAACGCGCTTTTCGAATACCGTGTAAGTCTGCACCGTCCTCTTCCTTCCCTCACGTCCTCGCAATTGCAACCGCCCGCCTCGCGAAACTCCCCCGCCAAGCGCGCCTTTCGTCGTCGGGAGCCGGTCAGCCTGGGCGGCGTCGATTGCAATTGCGGTTCTCAGCGCCCGGGCGAGGCCCTTATAGCAAGTTTCCGCAATGTGATGCGAGTTTTCGCCGTAGAGATTTTCGACATGGAGCGTAATGCCGGCATTCTGGGCAAAGGCCTGAAACCATTCGCGGAACAGCTCCGTGTCCATCTCCCCGATTTTCTGAGTGGGAAATACCACTTTCCAGATCAGGAAGGGCCGCCCGGAAATATCGAGCGCCACCCGCGTCATCGCCTCGTCCATCGGCAGATAGACCGAGGCATAGCGCGTGATGCCCTTCTTGTCGGCGAGCGCCTTGGCGACCGCCTGCCCGAGCACGATGCCGCAATCTTCCGCCGTGTGGTGCTGATCGACATGCAGGTCGCCATCCGCGCGCAGCGTGATGTCGATCAGCGAATGGCGCGCAAGCTGCTCCAGCATGTGATCTAGGAAGCCCACGCCCGTCCTGATGTCGTAGCTGCCGGTTCCGTCAAGCGCGACCTCGGCGGTGATCTGCGTTTCCTTCGTCTTGCGGTCGATGGTTGCTTTTCGCATAGGTAGTGTTCCAAAGGGTATGTCTTGCGGGCTCTGCCCCCAGATTGCTCGATTGGGGTTGCACTCTAGCCGCGAAAGCTTGATATCGGATACACCGTTTACGATATTCAGCGCAGTTTCAAAAGCCGGATTACTATGACCGAACACAGCTCTCAATTCCCCCACTGGCATGGCACGACCATTCTCACGGTCCGCAAGGGCGGTAAGGTGGTGATTGCGGGCGACGGACAAGTCTCGCTTGGACAGACGGTCATCAAGGGCAATGCGCGCAAGGTTCGCAGTCTCGGCAAGGGAAACGTCATCTCCGGTTTTGCGGGCGCGACCGCCGATGCGTTCACGCTTCTGGAGCGGCTTGAGGCGAAGCTGGAGCAATATCCCGAACAGCTCATGCGGGCCTGCGTGGATCTCGCCAAGGACTGGCGCACGGACCGCTATCTGCGCCGCCTTGAGGCCATGATGATCGTCGCCGACAAGGCCAATACGCTGGTTCTGACCGGAACAGGCGATGTGCTGGAGCCGGAGCAGCATGTCATGGGTATCGGCTCGGGCGGAAATTTCGCGCTGGCCGCCGCGCTCGCGCTATACGACAATACCGAGCTGGACGCCGAGACAATTGCGCGCAAGGCCATGGCCGTCGCGGCCGACATCTGCGTTTACACCAACAGCAGTCTGATCGTGGAAGCGCTCGATGCCCAGCAATGACGAGTTGAACGCCGCCGTCGGGGCGGGCGTCATCGGGCGCGCCGAGGCTGACCGGCTGGCTGCATTCCTCGCCAGCCATCGCGTGTCCTCCGGGCATGGCGGCGACATGGAGGACGCCGAGTCCATCCGCTTCATCCGCGGCTTTCACGATGTTTTCCTGACCATCGGCGTCGTGCTGCTGCTGCTCGGCGTCGGCTATACCTCGCAGGTCATCGTCGCTGGCAGCTGGCCCTATCCCGTTGCGATCGCGGCCTGGGCGCTGGCTGAATATTTCACGCATCGCAAACGCCTGACGCTGCCCAGTATCGCCCTTTCGGTCGCTTTCGGCGTCGCGGGCGGGATGGCGCTGACGGCGCTTGCCATGGCGCTCATCCTTGGTCCGCTGGGACTGTTGCCACCCGGGTCGGCATCACTGGGCGTCGGATGGTATTTCAATACGGTGTCCGCCTTCGGCATTCTCGTCGGCTCCGCGATCTTTTACCTCCGCTTCCGGCTTCCGTTCACGCTTGCCCAGATCGTCATCGCAGCCGCTTTCGTCATCAGCATCATGATCGGGGTATCGGTCGGTTCGGCGAAAGCGCTGTTCCTGCTCATGGGCGCCATCGTCTTCGCGCTGGCCCTGCGTTTCGACCTGAAAGATCCCGACCGCTCGACAATTGCGACCGACAACGCATTCTGGCTGCATCTGAGCGCCGCGCCGCTGATCGTGCACAGCGCAATCGGCTTCGTCTGGACCGACGAGGCGAGCAACCTGACGCTCGCCGCCGCGCTGGCGACGTTTGCCGTGATCGGCACCCTGGCGCTGCTTGCGCTGATCATCGACCGGCGCGCGCTCCTCGTGGCGGGCCTCTTCTATTTCGGCGCGGCATTGTTTACCCTTATCCGCAATACAGCGATCGACGAGGGTGCGGTTTTCGCCGTGACGATCCTCATTCTTGGCGGGGCGCTGCTCATGCTCGGTGTCGGATGGCGGCCCTTGCGCCGTTCAGCCATCGAGTGGCTCGTACCTCCAAAGGTAGCGCGCCGCCTGCCAACTGTCAGACCGGATTGACCCTGTTCCCATGAGCAATTTTTCACCCCGCGAAATCGTCTCCGAACTCGATCGCTATATCGTTGGCCAGAACGACGCCAAGCGCGCCGTCGCCATTGCCCTGCGCAATCGCTGGCGGCGGCAGCAGCTCGATGAGGAAATGCGCGAAGAGGTGCTGCCGAAAAACATCCTGATGATCGGCCCGACCGGCGTCGGCAAGACCGAGATCTCCCGCCGTCTGGCCAAGCTGGCCAACGCGCCCTTCCTCAAGGTCGAGGCGACCAAATTTACCGAAGTCGGCTATGTCGGCCGCGACGTCGACCAGATCATCCGTGACCTGATGGAAATCTCCGTCGGCCTGGTGCGCGAAACGAGGCGCAAGGAGGTGCAGGCCGCCGCCCATCTTCAGGCCGAGGAGCGCGTGATCACCGCCCTCGTCGGCCAGAACGCCGCGCCGTCGACGCGGGAGAGTTTCCGCAAGCGACTGCGCTCCGGCGAGATGGACGACAAGGAAATCGAGGTGGACGTTGCCGATACGGGCTCCGGCGGCTTTCCCAGTTTCGACATTCCGGGGATGCCCGGCAGCCAGATCGGCATGATCAACCTGAACGACATGCTCGGCAAGGCGCTGGGCGGGCGCACGAAGAAGCGCAAGACGTCGGTTCGTGAAAGCTATGCGCTGCTGATCAACGAGGAATCCGACAAGCTGCTGGACAACGACCAGATCGTGCAGGAAGCGATCAGCCTCATCGAAAATCACGGCATCGTCTTTCTCGACGAGATTGACAAGATCTGCGCACGCTCCGAACGCATGGGCGCCGATGTCAGCCGCGAGGGCGTGCAGCGCGATCTCCTGCCGCTGATCGAAGGCACCACCGTCGCAACGAAATACGGACCCGTGAAGACGGACCACATCCTGTTCATCGCCTCCGGCGCGTTCCACGTCGCCAAGCCATCCGACCTGCTGCCGGAATTGCAGGGCCGGCTGCCGATCCGCGTCGAACTGAGCGCGCTGACCCGTGAGGATTTCCGCCGTATCCTGCGCGAACCGCAGACGAGCCTCATCAAGCAGTATATTGCGCTCATGGCGACGGAAGGCCTCACGGTCACGTTCACCGAGGATGGGATCGACGCCATCGCCGACATTGCCGTGCAGGTCAATTCGAATGTCGAGAATATCGGCGCGCGGCGGCTGTCTACGGTCATGGAGCGCGTGCTCGACGAGATCAGCTTCGACGCCTCGGAGCGCGCGGAGCGCGAGATCACCATCGACGCGGATTACGTCAGCGACCACATTCGCGATCTCGCGGACAACGCCGACCTGAGCAAGTTCATTCTTTAGGACGGCCTTGCTGCTCTGTGCCGGCGCTGTCAACAATTGCGCCGGCGTCAGCCAGCCTTCACCAACGCCAGCCAGTCATCCTCGCTGAGCACTTCAACGCCGAGCGCTTCGGCGTTCTTCAGCTTCGAGCCCGCGCCCGGCCCGGCGACGACGTAATCGGTCTTTTTCGACACCGAGCCGGAAACCTTTGCGCCGAGCCGCTCGGCCATCGCCTTGGCCTCGGCCCGGCTCATCTTCTCCAGCGTGCCGGTGAAGACAACCGTCTTGCCGCTGACCGGCGACGCGACCGTCTGGCCTCCTTCAAACTCCGGCGCTTCGATCTGTTCAAGCAGCGCGTCGACGGCCTCGATATTGTGATCCTCGGCGAAGAACTCGACGATCGCATCGGCCACGACCTGCCCGATGCCGTCAATATCGTTCAACTCCGCATAGGCGTCGCTTTCAGCATCCTGCGCCGCGATCATGGCTGCCCGAAAGGCGTCGAACGTCCGGTATGAGCGGGCCAGCAATTTCGCCGTCGTCTCGCCGACATGGCGGATGCCCAACGCATAGATGAGCCGGTCCAGTCCGATCCGGCGGCGTTCCTCGATGGCCTCGAACAGGTTCTGCGCCGATTTCGGCCCCCACCCCTCCCTGGCCCGGAGCGGCGTCAGGTTGCCCGGCGCCTTGTCCCGCTCGGCGATGGTAAAAATATCCGCAGGCGTCCTGATCCGGCCTTCATGATAGAACGCCTCGACCTGTTTTGCGCCAAGCCCTTCGATGTCGAAGGCATTGCGCGAGACGAAATGCTTCAGCCGTTCGACAACCTGCGCCGCGCAGATCAGCCCGCCCGTGCAGCGCCGCACCGCGTCCAGCTTGCCGGTCTTCTCATTGACCTCGCGCACCGCATGAGAGCCGCAGACCGGACATGTGTCGGGAAACTCGTAGGGCACGGCGTCGGCAGGCCGCTTCTCCGGCAGGTACCCGAGGACCTGCGGGATCACGTCGCCAGCGCGCTGCACCGTCACCCAATCGCCGATGCGGATATCCTTGCGCCGGATCTCGTCCTCATTGTGCAGCGTGGCGTTCTGCACCACGACGCCGCCGACCGTCACCGGCTCCAGCTTGGCGACCGGCGTCAGCGCGCCGGTCCGCCCGACCTGAATGTCGATGCCGCGCAGGATCGTCGTGGCCTGCTCGGCGGCGAACTTGTGCGCCACGGCCCAGCGCGGCGAGCGCGAGACGAAACCGAGCCGGTCCTGCAAGGCGAGGCTGTTCACCTTGTAGACGACGCCGTCGATGTCGTAATCGAGTGTCGCGCGCTGTTCCTCGGTCTTGTGGTAAGCGGCGAGCATGTCCTCAACGGAACGGCAGAGTGTCATCAGCGGATTGACCGGAAAGCCCCAGCGCTGGAAAGCTTCGACGACGCCCATCTGCGTGTCGGCGGGCAGTTCCGCGATCTCGCCCCAGCTATAGGCGAAGAACTGCAATGGCCGGCTTTTCGTGATGTTCGGATCGAGCTGGCGCAGCGAACCGGCCGCCGAGTTGCGCGGATTGGCGAAGACCTTGGCCCCCGCCGCCTCCTGCCGCGCATTCAGGGCGAGGAAATCCTCCCGCCCCATGAAGATCTCGCCGCGCACCTCGCAGACGGCGGGGAAGTCCTTCGCCTTCACCTGATTAGGAATGCGGTCAATCGTCCGGACATTGGCGGTGACATTCTCGCCTTCGTAGCCGTCGCCGCGCGTTGCCGCCGTAACGAGCTTTCCGTCCTCATAGCGAAGGGAAATACCCAAGCCATCGATTTTCGGTTCGGCGGTGATCTCCAGCGCATCCTCCGCGCCAAGTCCGAGAAACCGCCTGATGCGGTCGAGGAAATCGCGGGTTTCCTCTTCGTCAAAGACGTTGCCGAGCGAGAGCATCGGCACCTTGTGCGTGACCTTGGCGAATTTCTCCGACGGAGCTGCCCCGACCTGCTGTGTCGGGCTCTCGGGGCCCGCCAGTTCGGGAAACGCATCCTCGATCTGCATCAGGCGGGCGCGCAGCGCATCGTATTCGGCGTCGGAGACGGTCGGCGCGTCCTCCTGATGGTAACGCCGGTCGTGCTCCGCAATCTCCGAACTGAGCGCCGCCTGTTCTTTCGCCGCCTGCGCCGCACTCAGCTCCGAAACCGGTTTCGGGGCCGGCCTGGTCCTGGATTTCGCCGCCATTCTTCGCCTTCACGACAAGCTGACACCATACCCGCCGAAAGGGAAATCCAGTCAACGGGAGATATGATCGTTACTGGATTCCCGCATTCGCGTGAACGGCAAATCGGCAGCTTCCCCAATGGTTCCGGCGGCACACCGGTCAAACGACGAAAGGCACGCTCACTTCCGGCACGACGACATTATGCCCGTCCATCTCGGCGAGAAATTTCGAAGCGTCCGGATCGATGATCGGGAAGGTTCCGTAATGGATGGGGATGATCGTGCCGAACTTGAAATATTTCTTGCAGGCCATCGCCGCCTGTTTCGCGCCCATGGTGAAGCGGTCGCCGATCGGAACACAGCCAATTTCGGGTTTGTACTGTTCCTGTACGAGCGCCATATCCCCGAAAATTTCCGTATCGCCCATGTGGTAGAGCACCTTGCCCTCGGACCGCACGATGATGCCGCAGGCCGCGCCGAGATAGACGGGCTTGCCGTCCACCATCGTCGATGAGGAATGAAAGGCCTTCGTGAAACTGACGTCGAAGCCGGTTTCCGAAATCGTGCCGCCGGGATTGCCCGGATTGATGTTCTCCACGCCCTGCGCGTTCAGATATTCGGCGAGTTCGAAGACCGCGATCAGCGTTGCGCCGGTGCGTTTGGCGATCTCCACCGTGTCGCCGACATGATCGTCATGGCCATGGCTCAGGATAATGTGCGTACAGCCATTGGTGACGTGTTCGATGCTTCCCTGAAATTTCGGATTGCCCGTCAGGAACGGGTCGATCAGCAGAACCTTGCCTCCGGTCTCAATGCGAAAGCCTGAATGTCCAAGCCAGGTCAATTTCATGGCGGCCTCTCTCAGCTATTGCCTCGGTTGCTTCCTCCAGCGCAGTATAAGGCGTCACTACCCCGTAACAAGTGCGATTCGCCAGTGACTTATCGGCGGTCACGGCCGTGCGAAGGCGGGGTCCAACATGCGTCCGCACTCCCGATACGCCTCAGGGAAGAGAGCCTCAATTGTCCGATGCGCCGCAAAAAGTGAGGCCCGATTTTTCGCTGGAAAGCCTTGCCGGCGCGCTGCCCCCTCAGGCCGCGCTGATCGGGCTCGATGTCGGAACGAAGACCGTGGGCCTTGCAATCTCCGATGTGACGCGCACCGTGGCGACGGCCCTGCATACGCTGAAGCGCAAGAAATTCACGGTCGATGCAGCGGCAATTCTCGAACTGGCCAGTGCGCGCGAGGCGGGCGGTTTCGTCATCGGGCTGCCGGTCAACTTCAACGGCACGGAGGGACCGCGCGCCCAGTCCTGCCGCGCCTTCGCCCGCAATCTCGCCGGGCTGACGCCGCTGCCGATCGCGCTGTGGGATGAGCGCCTGTCCACCGCCGCCGCCGAACGCGCGTTGATCGAAGCCGACGCCAGCCGCAAACGCCGCTCCGAAGTCATCGACGCCGTCGCCGCCGCCTATATCCTGCAAGGCGCGCTCGATCGGATGAAAACCATAAGTTAGCCCGCCGATGCTCGCCACATTCAACGCCGCCGCCCCGATCGGGCTTATCATCCTCCTTGGCTATCTGCTCAACCACTACAAGATCGCTGGCGCGGAGATCTGGTCGGCGATCGAGCATATCTGCTTCTACATCCTCTTTCCGTTCCTGATGGTCCGCACGCTGGCGACCGCCAATCTCACTGATCTGCCCGTCACGAATTACATGATCGTGCTGATCGGAGCGGCTATCGGCATGTCGCTGCTGCTGCTCGCCTCGCGTCCGCTGATGGCCTGGCTCGGCGTCTCCGGCCCGGCCTTTACCAGCCTGTTTCAAGGCGCGACGCGCTGGCATGGCTTCATGGCGCTCGCGGTCGTCGGCACCCTGTACGGCAATGACGGCGTCGCTCTTGTCGCTCTCGCCATCGGCATTCTCGTGCCCTTGCTGAACATGGCGACCGTCCTCGTGCTGAGTATCTGGGGCGAGAATGCGAGCACTCCATCCGCGCGGACGATAGCGCTGCGCATGGCCCGCAATCCGCTGATTATCGCCTGCGTGGTTGGGCTGGCGCTCAATTTCACCGGGATTCCGCTTTTCATCTTCAACGCGATCGAGATCATCGGCGATGGCGGGCTGGGCCTCGCCATGCTCGCGGTCGGTGCGGGACTGCAGATCGAGCGGATTTCCCGGACGAAATGGCTGCTCGCCGTGGGCGTGCTGATCCGGCTGGTCGGGATGCCGCTGCTGGTGATCGGGCTGTCATGGCTCGTCGGGCTGGAAGGGCTGCCGCGCACGATCGCGATCATCGCAGGCGCGGTGCCGACCGCCTCCACGGCCTATGTGATGGCGCGGCAGATGGGCGGCGATGCCGAGCTCATGGCGAACATCGTCACGATACAGGTCATGCTCTCCGCGATCACGCTGCCGCTGTTCATCTATATCGCGCAGATCCTCTGACGCGCGGTGAATCCACCGGGAAACCCTGCCGTCAGCGGATCAGTGGCCTGGCAGTTCGATGGCGACCGCCGTGGCCTCGCCGCCGCCGATGCAGAGCGCCGCCACGCCCTTCTTGTGGCCGCCCTTCTTGAGCGCATGCAGCAGCGTGACGATGATCCGCGCGCCGGTCGCCCCGATGGGATGCCCAAGCGCGCAGGCCCCGCCATTGACATTCAGTTTCTCGCGCGGAATGCCGATCTCGCGCTGAGCCGCCATGGCGACGACGGCGAAGGCTTCGTTGACCTCGAAGAGATCGACCTCGCCCGCTTGCCAGCCGGTTTTCTCCAGCAGCTTCTGGATGGCCGGGATCGGCGCTGTGGTGAACCATGCCGGGTCCTGGCTATGCCGGGCGTGTCCCTTGATCTCGGCGAGCACGGGCAGGCCGAGCTTGTCCGCCCGCGACCGTTTCATCAGGATGAGGCTGGCGGCGCCATCGGCATTGGCCGAGGAACTCGCGGGTGTGATCGTACCGTCCTTGCGGAATGCCGGCTTCAGGCCGGGGATCTTTTCAGGCGAAAGCTTTTGCGGATTTTCATCGCGCGCAACTGTCTCTGTCCCCCCCTTGACGGGCACGGAAACCGGCGTGATCTCGTCGTCGAACGTGCCGTTATCAACCGCCGCCTTGGCGCGCGTCAGGGACTCAATGGCGAACGCATCCTGCTCCTCGCGGGAAAACTGGTAGACCTCCGCGGTCGCTTCACCGAAATCGCCCATCGGCCGACCCCCTTCATAGGCATCCTCCAGACCGTCGAGCATCAGGTGATCGAGGATACGGTCGTGGCCGATCCGGTACCCGCTCCGCGCCTTGGCGAGCAGATAGGGCGCGTTCGACATGGACTCCATGCCCCCGCTCATGACGACATTCGCCGAACCCGCCACGATCATGTCGTGGCCAAGGATCGTGGCCTGCATTCCCGATCCGCACATCTTGTTGACGGTCGTCGCGCCGACCCCGTCGGGCAGCCCTGCGCTTCTCGCCGCCTGGCGTGCGGGCGCCTGCCCCTGCCCTGCCGGAAGTACACATCCCATGATGACTTCGTCCACATGATCCTCGGCGAGCCCGACGCGGTCGAGAGTTGCGCGCAATGCCGCCGAGCCGAGTTGCGGCGCGGGAACGGCGGACAAGGAGCCCTGAAACCGGCCGAGCGGCGTGCGCACGGCGGCCACGATGACGACGGGATCGGAATGCGGCATGGAAGGCAGCCTTTCGATATTATGCGGGAGCGTCCCTGACATGGGCACGTCATGAGGGTGGCGATTATGCTCCGGCATGTCAATCGCCGGGCCCCGCCGCAAGGGGGGCCGCAGCGGCAACATCGATGCATTTTAGCCCAACTGATGGAGTAACAGCATTTGACTCTGCTGGCCGTGATGGATAGGCGAAATGACGGCTTGAGGCACGCAGCCGATCCGACCGAAGACGGACGCCCGTGCTGATAGTGTTTGCGCGTAGGGGGAAGCGATGAGTAGTGAGTTCGATGCAAGCCGCGTTTACATGGAGCCGGTCGCTGCGGACATTATCGAGTGGCAAAAGGGAATTGTCGAGCAACTGGCGCTCCGGCCCAGCGCGCTGGAAAATGCCAAGCTGCACACGGAAAACGAGCTGCAACGCATCATCAATGTGACCAACCGGCTGGCTTGGGGCGAGGTGCCGGACGATTTGCGCGAGCCGACGGCGGAGGAAGCGGCCGCGCTGCTTGAGCGGCTCTCCGAGGAAGACCGCGAGAAGCTCATTAAGGAAGCATATGCGGGAGCCGAGCAACGCAGCATCGTCGCAATGATCCGTGAGGCTCATGAACGATGCGTGGCGGAGATGCATGCCGAACAGGAAGCGCTCGCACATCAACAGGCGAAAGCGCGGGAACGGGCCGAATTCGAGACGTTTGATGCTGCGGGCAAGGAGCAGCGCTTTCAGGCCTGGCGGGCGTCGAGGCAGCAGGCGGCGAGTTAATCGTGTGGCGGCGGATCAGGAAA
The DNA here is from genome assembly GCA_050330195.1 of Rhodomicrobiaceae bacterium. GTDB lineage: Bacteria > Pseudomonadota > Alphaproteobacteria > Rhizobiales > Rhodomicrobiaceae > JAHQVI01. The sequence goes on from JBHJOB010000045.1 coordinate 25,439, forward strand.
ACCGGACGACCTGACCGCGTTCGATACCGTGCGTGATCGGCGCACGTCCGGCGACATTCTTGCTCACGCCAATCGACACGCCATATTGCGAGGTCAGAACGCTGCGAATGATCGTGCCGAAAAAGCCCTCCGCCGTATTCGGCACTGAGGAGGATTCCAGCATCACCCGCGCGAGCATGTCATAGGCGGCATTCCACGCCTCCTTGATTTCCGGAGTGAAATCGGTCCCCATGATGCGCTCCAGCATTGCCAGCAGCGCCTCGCAGACGACCGGGTAATGCTCTTCCTCGACGTCGTAGGCCATGTGCCGGCGTCCGAGATCGACGACGTGGTCGGAAACCGTCGCGATCTGGTTGAGACTTCGGACGACCGTTCCCAGCATCTGCACGAATTTCGCCTTGTGCTGGGTCATGTCCTCGGGAAAGATCTGCCGGATTTCAGGCGATATCCGAAAAAGCTCGTCATAGAAGATGCGGCTAGCTTCCTGTGACTGTTGACCTATCGAGTGAAAGCTGTCCTGGACAATTTCCACCTGTGTCGGCGTCATTGCTGTGCGGACCAGGAAGATATAGCCGCCATATTGGGCTAAACGAATGTCCGTCATAGCTAGGTTACCCCCAGTTGATAAGTTTATTTAATTATTGCTAAAAAAATTTACACCGACAATCTGTTTAATGACGTATATATTAAGCAATATTACTTAATTAAATACCATGACTGATATATTGATCATTAATATTTTTCTATAATCAGACAAAAATGACGATTACATATGACTATCTTTCACCGCCGCTCTTGAAGAGTGTGGACACATCTTCAGTTTTTTCCGTCGCATTGAGGCGCGTCTGCATCTGATTTTCAGGTTCGGTTTCGTCATCCTCGGGCGACAGCATTCCCTCCTGCATGGCTCCCACGACAATGTCATAGGCCGAACTCCACGCTTCCTTCACTTCGTTCGTACACTCCTCGGCAAGCGTCTTTTCAAGCGCCCATATCAGCGCCGATTTCATGATCGCGTAGTCTTCGAGCCGCACGCCATAAGCTGCGTGAAGCTTGCCCGACCAGAATGCCCCCGGCAGAACCGCGCTATTGGAGGCCTGCGCCGTCACCGGAAGGGCGACCATCGAGCGCAGGTGCAGCTTCACGACCTCCTTTATGACCTTCATGAACTTGTCCTGCTGCGCCTTCAGATCGGTCCGGAAAAGAGGCCGGATCTCCGGGGCGATCGTGAACAAACGCTGATAGAAGACCCGGCCGAACTCTTCGGCGTGAGGCTCCATCCTGGCGAAACTGCGCTGCAGAACTCTGAGCTGGGATGGCGTCATGCGGTCAACCGGCGAGAATTCGCGAGAGGCCCGGCACCCAGCCCTGTCGCAACCGTAACCACCCTGCTCTTTAAAACATCGTACGCTACCAAGCGCTGAGCTGGTTTGATGGCGTCATCCCCCTGATACATCGCACCTACTTTACCTGAACCGCCTGTTTTCGCTGTATTCCACTATAGCTTGCCATAATATTTTTGCTCAAAATTGCAATATCTTGAATATATTTTCTGTGGCTTGAACGGCTTTTGAGTACGCAACTATGCTTAGATGCGCAATATAACAGTCAATCCGGATTTGTTTACAACCTTCACAATATGCTCTGTTCATTAGCAGTCAGGAAATACGTACAAGCCCGTAATATGCGTTGGCCGGGAGAAAATGTGTCTTGATTTTCGACTGATATGTCAGTTGAAAAATATAAGATATTTTTTGCCATTCCATTTGATTTTTGTATTATTTGTCACAAATTGATGGATTGACTAACTTCTTTGCCGTAGGCTTTCAATTTTCTCACGTTGCTCATTGCCTCTAGGGACCAGTGGTATTCTCGTTTCTTGCCATCCTCGCCAGCAGGCTTGCGGTTACTGCATTTGCACCGGGCAACGCACGCGTTGCACTGGGCGCCTGATCATTGGTCGCATAGCTATTCTCTTTTCTCCACCCCGGATGCGCCTTACAGTGACGCAAACCAACTTTGCAAATGTGAAATAAGCTTTCATGGATAATGCAAGCACAGTTCTCCTCGTCACTCCAGGCGTACAGAATTGGACGCCGGTCCGCGCATTGCTGGCGGAGCAGTATGGGTATCGGGTCCTGCAGGTTCTTTCAGCCGGCGAGGCGCGGACAACGATGTCCGACGCGCATGTCGATCTGGTCATCGCCGACGAGGATGAGAACGAAGGCGCGGACGGCGTTAGCCTTCTGGCCGCTTTGCGCATTTCGCATCCGGACATCATTCGCATCCTTGCGCTCCCCCCGGATTTCGAAGGCGTGAAGCGGGTCATTTCCCAGGCCGCCGTCTTTCAGTATCTGCACAAGCCGCTCGATGCCGATCAGGCCGGTCTCGCCGTCAAGCGCGGGCTGGAAACGCGCGAACTTGCCCGGCGTCACAGGATGCTGGCGCGCGAGTTCAAACTGTCCTCGGGCGCGCTGGAATTCGAGCGGCCCAACGCACCGCTGCGCAATGAAAGCATGCGTTTCGAAAAGCTGGTCTATGTCAGCGAGAAAATGACCGAGCTTTGCGACCTCGCCCGCAAGGCGGCCAAGACGGACATACCCATCCTGATCCAGGGGGAAACCGGCACCGGCAAGGAACTGCTCGCGCGCGCCATTCACTATAATTCATACCGGCACGCCAGCCCGCTCATGGTGCAGAACTGCGGCGGCATGCCGGACGAGCTTCTGCATTCGGAACTCTTCGGTCACACGCGCGGCGCATTTACCGGCGCCGTCTCCGACCGGCTAGGCCTTTTCCGCGCGGCCGACGGCGGAACGGTCTTCCTCGACGAGATATCGGAAGTCTCCAAGACCTTTCAGGTCAGCCTGCTGCGGTTTCTGCAGGACGGCGAGGTCAAGCCGCTCGGCTCCGACAAGACACAGACCTCCAATGTCCGCGTGCTCGCCGCCAGCAACCGGCCCCTGAAAGACATGGTCGCGATGGGAGAGTTCCGGCAGGATCTGTATTTCCGGCTGCGCGGTTTCGAATTCGAAGTGCCTCCCTTGCGGGAGCGGCCCGACGACATCGCCGCGCTTGCCGAGTTCCTGACCGCCAAGCACAGCGCCTCGGTCGGCCGGAAAATTCTCGGCATCTCCGCCAAGGTGATCGAGAAACTGGAAGCCTACGAATTTCCCGGAAACATCCGTGAGCTGGAAAACGAGATCCGCCGAATGCTCGCCCTTGCCAGGGACGGGGAATATCTGACGACGCAGCACATGTCTCCCACAATCCTTGAGGCGACGGCGCGACAGCCCGTCAAGCACGCGCCGGATTTCCTTCCCGATGGAGACACGCTGAAGGATCGCGTCGAAAGCCTGGAACGCCATATCGTTCGCGAGGCGCTGGCCCGCAATCGCTGGAATCAGAGCCGCGTTGCCGAAGAGCTGGGACTGTCCCGCGTGGGGCTTGCCAACAAGATCAAGCGATACGGACTTGACGATCAGCTTTGAGCCCCGCGTTCACCGTCGGCCTGCACGAGCCCGTCTCGCATTCGCGCCGCCGGCCCCGAACTTGCGCCGGACGCAGTTTGGGCGCAGAAATGCGATCAACTGGAGCGAACGGGATTGGCGGCATGGCGGAAGAATTGCGTATCGGTCTCATTGCGCATGATGCGCGCAAGAGCGATCTGGTCGAATTTGTCGGACGGCACATCGCGTTCTTTCGCGGCGTCAGCCTGTACGCAACCGGCACGACCGGCGCCCGCGTCGCCGAGGCCCATGACGAGTTGGAGGTGGTGCGGCTGAAAAGCGGACCGTTCGGCGGCGACCAGCAGATCGGAGCGATGATCGCCGAGCAGAAGCTCGGCATGCTGATCTTTTTCGTCGATCCGCTCACATCAATGCCGCACGACGTCGACGTCAAGGCGCTGATCCGCCTTGCCGCCGTCTATGACGTCCCGCTTGCCTGCAGCCGCGCGGCCGCCGAATTGCTCGTCAAGGGATTGCTCTACGAGCGCGCGGGCGAATCGCCTGCGGTGGCTGCCGGCGAGCTCAGTTGAACCCGTAGAGCCGGGCAGGATTGTCCACCAGGATCGCCTTGCGGACCGTCTCATCCGGCGCCCATGCCAGCAGCACGTCGAGCAGTTCGGCATCGTCCGGATAGTTCGGAGGCTGAACGCCGACATGCGGCCAGTTCGACGCCCAGAGCATCCGCTCCGGCGCGTGCGCGATGAGCTGCGAACTCAAAAGTCCGACGTCGGCGTAATCCGGTCCCCCGGTTTTCGAGGTTTCGTAGCAGGCGGCAACCTTGACATAGCAATTTCCGCGATCCACCAGCCGCAGGAGCGAACGGAATTCCGCGCTGTCCGGCGCAACCGGCTCCAGAAACTTGCCCATGTGGTCGATGACATAGGCGCCGCGTATCTGGCCCAGCAGGCTTTCATGTTCGAGAATATTGCGGCCATCGAACTGCACGATCGGATGCCAGCCGAATGACGAGATGCGGTCATTGATGGGCAGAAGCTGATCGAGCCCGACCGCGCCGCCGGGAAGCTGCATGATCCTCGCGCCCCGCACGCCAAGCTTGTCGAGGCGGTCCAGTTCGGCCTCGGGCACATCGCTGGTCACGCAGACGACCGCGCGCCCGTTCTCGCCGAGCTTTGCCAAGCCATCGAGCGTGCAGCGATTGTCGAGCTGATAGGCATTGCCCTGCACGACGACCGCGCGGCTCAGCCCCAGCCGCTTCTGCACGACGGCATAGTCCTCGACCGTGGCGTCCTCGGCCGGGGGCGGCGGACCGTCGGGCTGGCCTTCATAGTCGCTCGTGTAGAAATGAATGTGGGTATCGACCGCGCCGGGCGGCGTCCGCAGTTTCGGCGCCGGTCCGTCCAGTGGCCTTGTCATGATGGCTCTCCCTCTTGCCGAAATTACACCGTAGGCGGCGCATATTTCGTCAGTGCGTCACGGTTGATCTCGATGCCAAGGCCAGGTCCGTCGGGCACGGCGACCACGCCGCTGCGGTGTTCGATCGGTTCCTTGAGCACGGCCTGACGAAACGGATTAGGTGTGCGGTCGAATTCCAGCATAGGCGGGCGCGGTTCATGCCGTGGCGGATGGTCCGGAATGGAGGCGAGATAATGCAGCCCTGCCGCCAGCGCCACGCCAGTTCCCCAGACATGCGGAATGAGGCGGACATTGAACGCCGACGCCATGTCGGAGATTTTCTTGCCCTCGGTGAAGCCACCGACGCCGCAGATGTCCGGCTGGGCAATGTCGATCACATCGGCTGTGAACGCTTTCTGGAAACCCCAGCGCGTGTACCAGGTCTCGCCACCGGCAACCGGGATCGGCTGAGACGCGCGGATCTTTCTGTAGCCGGCAAAATCTTCCGGCACGACCGGCTCCTCGAACCAGCCGATATCGCAGTCCGAGACGGCATGGGCGAGCTGAATCGCTTCCAGCACGTCATAGCCGTGATTGGCGTCGATCATGAAGCCGGCATCGGGACCGATCGCCTCGCGCACCGCACGGATCGCGGCGATGTCCTCTTTCACGCCATAGCCGATCTTGATCTTGACGGCGCCGAAGCCTTCGCGGACATAGGCTGCCGTCTCTTCAGCGAGATAGGCGGGACGATCACCCCGCAACCGCCGGAAAGCCCCCGTCGCATAGGCGGGCACGGATTTGCGGAACGCGCCGCCGAGCAGCGAGTAGATTGGCAGCCCGCAACGCTTGCCCTTGATGTCCCACAGCGCGACGTCGATGCCGCTCAGCGCGGTGATGGTCACGCCCGCCATGCCCTGATCGCGGAACTGGTTGTACAGCAGCAGCCAGAGCGGCTCGATCTCATCCGGGTCGCGGCCAAGCAGCCAGGGACGCATCGCCTTGACCAGCGCGACATTGAGAATGGCGGGACCAAGGCATTCGCCCCAGCCGACCGTGCCGTCCTCGCAGACGATCTCCACAAGGCAATGCGTCCGGGCGTCGAACTGGGTGTGCGAGGACTGAAACGGTTCGTCGAGCTTGTGCGTGAGCAGATGCGTCTGAACTTCGGTGATGCGGGTCATTGGAGCCTGCCTGTCCTGTTGTTCAGCCCGTTCTACACGATCAGAGTCGATCACTGTCCATGATTTTGGACCGGGTCCAAATCATCGTGATCTATAGCTGATTGATCAGCGGCTTCAGCATCCGGTGCTCTTCCTCCGTCAGGTCCGTCAGCGGCGGGCGGACGGGACCTGCGTCGCGCCCGATGATACGCATCCCGGCCTTGATGATGGAAACCGGATAGCCCGGCGCACGGTCCCGGATCGCGGCATAGGGGAAGAAGAAGCGGTTCAGAATGTCCAGCGTCACCGCCTTGTCGCCCTCGCGGACCGAGCGATAGAATTTGAGCGCCATCTCCGGCATGAAATTGAAGATCGCGGAAGAATAGGTTGTCACGCCGGCGGCGAAATACGCCTCGGCATAAAGCTCATGCGTCGGCATCCCGCCAATATAGACGAGCCGGTCGCCGAGCTTGGCGCAGATATGCCGAACGGCGCCGATGTCGCCCGAGCCGTCCTTGAAGCCGATCAGGTTGGGGCAGCTATCCGCAAGCCGGGCCAGCGAGTCCGCCGTCAGAGTCGCATTGTCGCGATTATAGACAATGATACCGAGGCCGGTGCTCCGGCAGACCGCCTCGACGTGGGCCATCAGGCCTTCCTGCGACGCTCCGATCAGATAATGCGGCAAGAGCAGAATCGCGTCCGCCCCGGCTTTTTCCACCTTCCGCGCAATCTCGCTGGCGAGAGCCGTTCCGTAACCGCATCCCGCAATGATCGGCATCGAACCAGCGGCTTCCTTGCCCAGCAGAACGGTGCGCTCGACCTCATCGGGGGTCAGCGAGAAGAACTCGCCCGTTCCACCGGCAGCAAAAAGCGCGGCTGCATCAAATTGAGACAACCAGCCGACATGCTCGCTGTACCGGTTTTCGTCGAGTGACAGGTCCTGCCGGAAAGGCGTTACCGGGAATGACAGCAAGCCGCTTGCAATGCGCGCTTTCAGATCTTCGTGCTGCATGAGACCTTTGTGGCTCCTGATGGTTTTGCTGGGTCTGCGTTCAAAAATAACTCATCATACAACTTAGTCAACATTAATACGATAATTACTACGTCGCATTAACTATCGCTGATGAGCCGTTTGTAACGGTCCTGGCTGCCGCGAAGATGCACACGCATCGCCGCGCTCGCCGCTTCGGGATTGGAGCTGCAGATGGCTTCCACGATATCGCGATGCTCACCGCGGATCTTTTGCAGATATTCCGGCGGCACGACGCCAATATCGCCGATCTGGCTGCGCGGTATCGTCCGCTTGCCCAGCGATTCCAGCACGTCGCGGAACAGCTTGTTGTTGGTGGCGTCCGCTATGCTGAGATGAAAGGCAAAATCCGCGCTTTCGGCCCGTTCGCCGCGATCGAGCGCAAGAACGAAGGCGGCGAATGCTTCCCTGATCCGCATCTGCTGGGCGGGCGATGAGCGATCGGCTGCAAGCGCGGCAGCTTCGATCTCCACGGCGCAACGAAGCTCAAGCGCCTCGATAATCGAGGAAATCCGGTCAAGCCCACTGGGAAAATGCGGAAGGCTCGGGATGGCTTCACGCGGCTCCAGCACGAAAACGCCGGCCCCCTGCCGCGCGACAACCAGCCCGTCGGCTCTCAGCCCGGCGATGGCCTCGCGCACGACAGTGCGGCTCACACCGAATTCGCCGATAAGGGCGCGTTCGGTCGGAAGCTTCTGGCCGGGCTGTATTTCTCCGGACGCGATACGGTGCCGTAATTTTTCCGTGACATGATGCGTGAGACTGCCGCCATTCTCGCGTCGGCGCGCGCGCGTTTTGACCATGCTCAGCCCGTGTGGTTTTGCCGGATATGCTGTCGGCCTTAATGGGAGCAATCATACTACCACTTCTGCGCCCTTGACACAAGATTGAGGCAAGTCATATGATTACTCGCCGTAAGAAACACTGGCAGAGCTTGCCACAGGGAGGACAAAACATGCGCTTGAAAGCTCGAAGCTCACATAGGCTCCTTTTCGGCCTGATCGTCGGCGTGTCGCTGACCGCCGCAGCAGCGGCAAACGCTGCGGACTGGCGCGGATGGAACATCCACGTTGAAGGCTATCCGAACACCGTCGCCCTCGACAAATTCGCCGAATTGGTCACAGAACGCACACAAGGCCGGATCACGCCGAAAAACTTCCATTCCGGCGTGCTCGGCAGCCAGCCCGATGCGATCGAACAGGTCCGCGTCGGCGCACTCGAATACGGCAACTTCAACCTCGGTCCGATGGGTCCGGTCGTGCCGGAAGCCGATGTCGTCAACCTTCCGTTCATCTTTAAAGATCTCGATCATATGTACCGTGTGATGAGAGGTCCTGTCGGCGAGGAAATTGGCGCCGCCATGGCCGCGAAAGGCCTGACGCCGATTGCGTGGTATAATTCGGGCGCCCGTTCATTCTACAATTCCCAGCGTCCGATCACGACACCGGACGATGTGAAGGGCCTGAAGGTTCGCGTCATGAACAATGAGCTTTTCGTCGGCATGATCGAGTCGATGGGCGGCAACGCAACGCCTATGGCTTTCGGCGAGGTTTACCAGTCCATCAAGACCGGCGTTGTCGATGGCGCCGAAAACAACTGGCAGTCATTTGAATCCACCAACCATTTCGAAGTGGCGGGCTTCTATTCGCTCTCCGAGCATCTGATCATCCCGGAATGCGTCTGCGTCAATACCGGCGTTTGGGACGCTCTGTCCGATGAAGACAAGGAGATCGTGAAGACCGCCGCCCGCGAGAGCGCCGATCTGCAGCTTGAGCTCTGGATCAAAGGCGACGAAGCCAGCCGCAAGAAGGTTGTCGATGGGGGCGTGAAGTTCAACGAGGTCGCCGACAAGGCTGCTTTCCAAAAAGCCATGGAGCCGGTCTATACCAAGGCGATCGAAGTCAACCCGGCCCTTGAAGCGCTGATCAACAAGATCAAGGCCGTCGATTAAGTTTCCTTACACCTTCGGCGCGGCCGTTCCCAGACACCGGAGCGGCCGCGCCGTCCTGCCTGCTAATGCGCTGACGCATTCACATGGTCCATGCGCCATCGCACTAGCTCCTTGTTATGCGTCGATTTTACCAAATCCGGCTTGTCGCTTCCGTTTGGGTCGATGCGCTAGCGGTTATTGGGATTGTCATGAATAAGCGTTCGTCCGCTGAGCGAATTGTCGACGCCGTCAATGCTGCGCTGGTCTTTGTCGCAGGCCTGTCGCTCGTCATCCTGATCGCCATTTTCGGATGGCTGGTCTATGGGCGCTATATCCTCAATGCGACGCCGACCTGGGTCGAGCAGGCGTCCATACTCATTATCGTCATCATCACCTTTTTCGGGGCCGCAATCGGCATACGCGAGCGAACGCATCTGAGCGTGGAATTCTTCCGCGACATGCTGCCACTGCGCGGACAGCTTGTCCTCTTCACGGTGGCCGATCTTCTGCTCATCGTCTTTGGCGGCCTCATGGCCTATCACGGCTACGGGCTGGCGATGTTCAATCTGAATACGAACATTCCACTGCTCAACATCTCCGAAGCATGGAAAAGCGTTCCGCTCGCGCTTGGCGGCCTGTTGATCTGCCTGTTCTCCGCCTATCACATGATCGGCCGGCTCACTGGCCATCGCGATAAAAGCAGACCGCAAGACGCTGAAAATCTGGGAGCTGAGTAAATAGATGGGGTTGCTGATTCTCCTCGGTCTTTTCGGCGTCTGTGTCATCATCGGCGTTCCCGTCGCCTTTGCTCTGGGCATCGCCGCCGTCGCGTCTTTCCTCTATGAGGGCCTGCCGCTTCTGATCGGCTTCCGGCGCATTCTGTCCGGCATTTCCGCCTTCTCGCTTCTGGCCATACCGTTCTTCATCTTCGCAGGCGAGTTGATGCTGCATGGCGGCATCGCGGCGCGCCTTGTGAAGCTGGCTTCGGCGACGGTCGGCAGCATTCGCGGCGGTCTCGGCCAGGTCAATGTGTTCTCGAGCATGCTGTTCGGCGGCATTTCCGGCTCGGCTGTCGCCGACGTTTCCGCGCTCGGCTCGATCATGATCCCGGCGATGAAGGAAAAGGGCTATCACGCCGATTACGCCGTGAACGTCACGGTGACTTCGTCCATTGCGGGCATTCTCATTCCGCCCAGCCACAACATGATCCTTTACGCCGTTGCGGCCGGTGGCGGAATTTCGGTTTCGAACCTGTTCCTTGCCGGTGTTGTGCCCGGCGTCCTGATGTGCTTCAGCCTGGCGATAGCGGCTTACATTGTCGCGGTAAGGCGCAACTATCCGCCAGAGGCGTTTCCCGGTTTCGCCGTCGTCGTGGCATCCGCATGGACCGCAATACCGGGCCTGTTCACGGCGTTCATCATCATCGGCGGCGTCCTGTCCGGCGTCTTCACGGTTACGGAATCCGGCGCCATCGGCGTGATCTACGCTTTGGCCGTTACTATATTCGTGTACAGATCGCTTTCGTGGGAAGGGTTCATTCTCGCGGTCACACGCGCCGTCCGCACGACCGCCACGGTCATGATCCTTGTCGGCTGCGCCACGGCGTTCGCCTACATGCTCACGCTTTACCGCGTCCCCGAGCAGCTCTCCATTCTGCTTTACTGGATCTCCGACAATCCGATCGTCATCCTGCTCATTCTTAACCTGATGCTGCTCACGCTCGGCATGATCATGGACATGGCGGCGCTGATCCTGATCTGTACGCCGATCTTCCTGCCGGTCGTTGTCGGTCTCGGCATGGACCCGGTCCAGTTCGGCATGGTCCTCATGATGAATCTGGGGCTTGGGCTGTGCACCCCGCCGGTCGGCGCGTGCCTGTTCATCGGTTGCGCGATCGGAAAGACGCGCATCGAGAGCGTCGTGAAGACAATCTGGCCGTTTTATCTGGCTATTCTTGTCGCCCTGATGCTGACGACATTCGTCCCGGCGATCTCGCTGACGCTGCCGCGTCTGCTGCAACAATAGCCGGTAACAGAGCGAGATCCGATAAAATGGTTACCATCCCCGCCTTCGCGGGGACAAGCTTTTCGGAAAAATCGAGCTTGAAACAAACAGATGCAGATCGCGATCGTTTCCGCAAGAAATGATCCTGATCTAAAGAACAACTCAAAGAGGACACTATGCAAAGACTGCTGTTGACGGGCGCCGCCGGGGGCCTTGGACAGATGTTGCGCCGCGAACTGGCTGGCTATGCGCCCACGCTGCGCCTGTCCGACATCGCCAATCTGGGCGTGGCCGGCCCCGGCGAGGAGATCGTGCCCTGCGATCTCGCCGACGCCGACGCCGTCATGAAACTGGTGGAGGGGTGCGATTACATCGTTCATCTGGGCGGTAAATCCATCGAGGGCACATTCGAGGAAATTCTCCAGTCCAACATTCGCGGCGCCTATAACATCTTCGAAGCCGCCCGCCAGCACGGCAAGCCGCGTATCCTGTTCGCCAGCTCCAACCACGCGATCGGCTTTCATACGCGCGAGACGCGGCTGGACGGCAACTCGCTGCAGCGCCCCGACAGCCTTTACGGCGTCTCCAAATGTTTCGGCGAAGCGCTTGGCTGCTACTATTATGACAAGTTCGGCCTTGAGAATGTCTGCGTCCGCATCGGCTCGTGCTTTCCCGAGCCGAAAGACCGGCGCATGCTCGCCACCTGGCTGAGCGGGGCTGACTTCATCCGGCTCATCAAGCGGGTCGCCGAAGCCACGCGCATAGGTCATACGATCGTCTATGGCGCATCGAACAACCAGGAACAGTGGTGGGACAACAGCCATGCCGCGTTTCTCGGCTGGGTTCCGCAGGACAGTTCCGAGCAGTTCCGCGCGAAAATCGAGGCCGCCCATCCGCGTCAGGCCCCGGAAGATACAGTGGTGCGATATCAGGGCGGCGGTTTTGCCGCAGCCGGACATTTCGAGGAAAAAAGCTGACCTGGACGGCACGTTTCGGGACATCCCGCCAGCCTGCTAATCCTTAAGATGGTTAATAGGTAAAATTACAGCTACACATCTTGCCAAGCAGTTGAATTCGTGATTACAAACGCTGATGCTGCGCTGCGGTGGATGGGCACGTTAAACGAGCAGCGCGGGGGGATTGCCTAAATATAGGGCTTCGCCTCTTTTTCACCACAAAATACCCGAAGCTAAGCGAAAATCCGGTGCGTGGGGACAGACGTGAAACATAGTATACGCTTATTCACAGTGAATTTCGTGACTGCCATGCTTCTTGCAGTTACAGGAGCTTCGCAACTCTCGGCTCAGACGACCTCGGAGCTGTATCAAGAGCGCAAAAACGAATCCAACGAGAATACCGTCACCCTGATGGCCGCGGGCATCACGGGCACATACGCTCCGATCGCTCAGGACATTCAGAGCATCGTCGACGAGCCTGAAAAAGTTAACGGCCTGCGCGTCCTTCCGATCCTCGGGCGCGGCGGCGGTCATAACGTTCTGGACGTGCTGTTTCTGCGCGGCGTCGATATGGGCATTACGCAGCAGGAACATCTGGAATTCTTCAAGCGGCAAAACCCGATTCTCTATGCGAATATCTATGACCGCGTCCATTACATAACGAAGCTGTACAATTCCGAGTATCATCTGCTGGTGCCGAAGAGCATCACCAACCTGTCCCAGCTCGAAGGCAAGAAGGTGAACTTCTACAAGAAGTTCAGCGCGACCGACATTTCCAGCGTGACCATTTTCGATATTCTCGGCGTCAAGGTCGAGCCGACCTATCATGATCTCATTCCGTCGATCCAGATGATACGCGATGGCGAGATCTCCGGTGCGACCTATCTTGCCGGCGCGCCCATTTCGGGCTTCGTCAGCTTCGTGAAGCCCGACGACGATATGCATTTCCTTCCGCTCAGCCCGGAAACGCTCCCAGAGGGCGGGTTCGAGGCGCTGCTGAAGGTTTTCCTGCCCGCTACTCTTTCCGCCGAAACCTATCCCGACATCATTCCGGCCGGACAAACCGTTTCCACCGTCGCATCCGGCGCGGTGCTCGCGGTCTATAACTGGCAGGAAGCGACCGACCGTTACCGCAGACTGAGCAATTTCACGAATGCCTTCTTCTCCAAGTTCGACGAGTTTCTGAAACCTCCGCGCCACCCGAAATGGCAGGAAATCAACCTCGCCGTTAACGTGCCCGGCTGGACCCGCTTCAAGCCTGCGCAGGAATGGCTCGACCAGCAGAAGACCGCGTCGTCCGGTGACATGAAGCAGGCGTTCGAGCAGTTCCTGCAGGCGAGGCCGGATAATGGCGACCTGTCGGACGAGCAGCGCGCGAAACTGTTCAACGAGTTCATGAACTGGTGGCAGAACCGTGCTCAGGTGTCCACGACGAGCCAGTAGACGATCCGCAAACAAGTGCAAGATCCGATGAAATGGATACCATTCTTCGGAAAGATCGAGCTGGAAACAAACAGATGCGGATCGGGATCGTTTCCATGTGAAATGATGCTGATCCAGAGGCGGGCCGTGTCCCGGCAACAAGGAGATCGATGATCGATGAAAGCGGTGTCCCCGCGCCCGGTCGTGCAAGATCTTCCTCGCTGAGCGGGGTGCGCGGCAATGGCGATGGGGCACTGGTGTACCGATTACGAAGTTCGCATCCGCGCCAAGCTCCGTAGCGGACTTCGGACTCTCAAGGGACGCTGGCTTTATTGAGTCTACTAGTGTGATTTCAGATCCGGAAGTTCGTAATGCACCTAGCGCAAAAATGGGGACGAACTTCCGCATCATCACACTAGCGTCCTCCGATCATGGAAGCGATTTGCAAATGCCTTTATATCGCGCTGTCGCACTTGCAGTTCTCCCCTGCTTCGCCTTGTCGATGGGGGTGGCCGACCGTGTTTCGGCCGCTCCGATCATTTCGCCCTCCATCGCGCTGCCTGATACGGCGCGTTCGCCGCTCATCCTCGTGCAAGGCGGTTCAGCCGAATTTTCAGCCGAAGATATTTCCGGTCCGCCCGGTGAGCCATTGCCCCTGCAGATCCAGACGCCGAGCGGAGTCACCGACCAGTCCGGCCTTGTAATGATCCGCGGCGTGCCCCAACCCTTGACGCTCAGCGCCGGATTCCTCACAGGCGATACCTGGATGGTGTCGTTGAAAGAGCTGGAGAATCTGACCATCGACGTGCCGGACGGTTTTCAAGGCGCTTTCGATTACGAAGTGATCCTGGTGCTCGGCACGAGCAGCAACCGCGAGAGCCGCAAGGCATCGGTCACGATCGCGGAAGAGACGGCGGCGCTCCCCGACAGCGAGCCGAGATCCGATCGCCGTCTGACGAGCGCCCGCGCGCAAGATCCCGTCCCTCCGGCCGAAACCACGCAATCCGCCCCGGCGCCGCGGCTGTCGCCTTCCGTCGAGAAGCCCATGCTCGATCAGGCGACGGCGCTGCTCCAGAATGGCGATGTCGCGTCGGCGCGCCTGCTGTATGAACATCTCGCCAAGCAGGGCAGCGCGCTTGGCGCACTGAGCCTTGCCAAGACCTATGACGCGGAAGTCCTGCTCGGGCTCGGCGTGGTCGGCATGCGACCTGACAGGGCCGAGGCTCGCCGCTGGTACGAAGTCGCGGCGCAGCTTGGCAGCGAGCCAGCACAGCAGCGTCTGGAGACGCTTTCCGCCGGGCGGTGATGCGCGGTTTCACAAGCTGATTGAAGGTGCAGGGCGATTCCGCATGGTTGTGGCGGTCCGAAGCGCACATGGTCACTGCGTGTCTGGCGGAGGCGTTCGCCTGAGCGCCTCTTCCGGGAACGTACATGGACGAGATCGTGCGCCCGGAGGAATGAAGCGTGCCTATCAGGCAACTGGATGAGGAGAGGTGTTGCGCGTTATGACCTTGATTCAAAAAAGTCGATGATCTGGTGCTCCTCTTTATTCTTCCCGATCCATGTGATAAGAAGCACAGCTCAAAAATTGCTTTGCTCGACGGCTCGCGCATAATTTAGGCTTTTCCATGGAAACAAGAGAACTTTCTCGAAAAGAGACAGAAGCATTACTTTCCCTTCCAGAGGACCATTTTAATGATTTAAAGAGCAAACGAATTGCTCCAGGAAAACTACAGGAAAGTTTTGTGGCTTTTGCAAATTCAGATGGCGGGGATCTTTATATCGGGATCGAAGACAAGAAAACGGGAACGGACAGAATCAACGGTTTTGAGGATCAAGAAGAAGCAAATGCTCTAATATCCATCTTGCTTGAAGAAACCAGCCCTGCCGTTGAAAACGTATTTATTGAATATTTAAGCGTTAAAGAAAAGGGGCTCGTGTTACATATTTCAGTTCCTAAAAGTCCTCGTGTTCATTATACGGTTTCAAGTGATTGCTATATCCGAGTGAATGCTCAAAAAAGATAAATAAAGGGAGAACGAATTACACAGCTTTCGTACTCCAAAGGCGCTGAGCCATACGAACGAAAGGCTGTCGATAATATAGAACTGAATGATATTATCAGCAGCCTACATTTCAAAAATTATTTAGAACGCATTAACACCGAACTTGATCCAGAAGTTTTCCTGCGAAAACAACGCTTAATTGTGCAGAAAGATGGAATCACATCTCCCAACGTCTGCTGTGTATTGCTTTTCGACGAAGAGCCTCAGGCAACTTTAAATACCAGATGCTCCGTAAAGGTCTATCGACTACGAACCACCGAGAGTGCATATAAGCGCGAACACCTCGCTGCCCCCCCAACTACAATTACGGGACCAATTGAAGTTTGTATCAATGAAACCATTAAAAATGTCAAAGAACTCATTGATGGTGCAACTGCCTACGAAGGAAAAAAGAAGGTCACTTTTAAATACCCACCGATCGCATTAAAAGAAATACTTGTTAATGCACTTATACATCGAGATTACAGCTTAAACGACGATATTCACGTCCGTATTTATGATAATCGAATCGAAGTAACTTCACCCGGAAGGCTTCCTGGCTACATGACGGTAGGGAACTTGTACGCAGAACGATTTTCTAGAAACCCAAACCTCGTTCGTATGCTTCACAACTTACCAGACCCAGTTAACCACGATATCGGCGAAGGACTAGATACAGCGCGCAATGAATTAAAGAAAGCGGGATTGGTCGAGCCACAATTTGACGAGACGGAAAATACTTTTGTTGTACGAATTAATCATAAAAGACTGGCGTCACTTGAGGATATTATCACACAACACCTTGACACGGAACCTGAGACAGAAATTACAAATAAGCTAGTCCGGCAATTGAGCGGGGAGGATGACGTCAACAAAGTAAAAAAGACATTACAAAAGCTACGCTCTCACGGCATACTTCGCCTCAAAGATCCGAATGCTAAAGCATTTGATTACATCTATGTAAAGAACTAATGTATCGAGCTATGTTATCCTCTGCTTCGATGTTTGCGCAAATCTTTGCAGGAGAGATAGAATTTACTGCTCCCCAACCTCAAGCTTCTGCCGCAAGATCTCGTTCACGGCCGCCGGGTTGGCCTTGCCGCCGGTTGATTTCATCACCTGACTGACGAACCAGCCCAGCGTCTTCGGCTTCTCCTTGACCTGCTCGACCTGTTTCGGGTTGGCGGCGATGATCTCGTCGACGACCTTCTCGATGGCGCTGGTGTCCGTAAAAGCCTGCGCTCATCGACAAATAATTGGCTCATTAACGGGATGTTCCTATCAATTCAACGCCCCAACGTCCCCGTCCCCTCGCGCGGCTCCTCGTCTTCTTCCTTCTCCCGCGCGTAATACGGCACCAACCTGAACGCGGCATACGGACTATATTGCTGGTTCTGGATCAGGCCCTGGAACATCTCCTGCTTCTCAAGGAACTCGTGCACTTCCTGCGCGTGTGCGCCGCTCGTTGCGCCCGTCACGGCGCGGACGACGGCCTTCTTGTGGTCGGGCTGCTGGTTTTTCAGGAAGATGCGCGTCGCCAGTGAGCCGGCGAGATCGGGGGGCAGGTCGCCGGGATATTGCGTACCGATGGCGATGCCGACGCCGAAGGCCCGGCCCTCGCGCGCCAGATTCTCCAGATGCTTCGAGGACGCAACGCGCCACGCCTCGTCCAGCACCAGAAGCCGCGTCAGGCGGCGCGGCTGGTTCCCGCGCACCAGATGGCCATGCAGCCGGATGACGATCAGCTCGGCCAGCGCGCCCTTGATCTCGTCGGTCGGCAGCTCGAAAAGCGACAGCACAAGCCGCTCGTCCAGCATGGTCTCGAACGGCACTTCCAGCTCGTGATTCTTCGGGAACAGCCCCAGCTCGAAAAGTGGCGAGACGCGGTCGAGCAGGCTGATCGCGGTGGCGTTCTTCTGCTCCTTCTGCTCTTCGAGAATTGCGACGACATCGTCGAAGCTCGGCGCACGGATCGTATCGACCGGCACCCATTTCTGCGGATCGACGCCGTGCCGCTCGAAGGCGTCCTTCATCGCGTCGCGCAGGAGCGCCGCCTGCCGGTCGCCGAGGCCGAAGACGCGCTTCAGGACGCCGGTGATGGTGAAGATGTGCTCGATGGGCTGCGCCTTGCCGTCATCCGCCGCGCTCGGGAAAAGCGGGTTGAACGGAATGCCGTGACGGCGGACATCGTGGACGCGCAGGCCCTGTTCGGTGACGAAACCGCGATCGGCATAGTCGTTCTTGAAGTCGAAAATGCACACCGGCGCGCCGAGCGAGGTGACCCCGTCGATGATGACGCGCAGGGTCTGCGTCTTGCCCGACCCCGAGTCGCCCGTGACCAGCACGCCGAAATTGAGCAGCTTCGGCGCGCTCTCGAACGGCGCCCAGTAGATCGACTGTCCGTCAATCTCGTGACCGAGGAACACGGCGGGGGCGGCAGGCGTCTTGCGCTGCACGCGAGGCTTGAGCGGCTCGACCTGCGCGGGAACGGGCTCTACTTCGGCAGGCTCTTCCTCCGGCTGAGGAGCCATATACGGATATTGCAGAATGTCGGACAGCGAGGCCGTCTGCGTCAGCGGCTGGGCGCGGCGCTGCCAGTCGGTAAAGCCGGGCAGATGGTCGTGTACGGAGAAATAATCCTTCAGCGCACGGATGCGTCCCCAACTCGTCATGTCGAACTGGCGGATGACGATCGCGCCCGCCTCGCTCGCCTTGTCGAGCAGCGGTCCGGCCGTCTTGCCACCCTTGGGGAAGCGCGCGCCGCGCGGGCGCACGAGAACCGGCCGAACGCCATTGCGACAGTGCGTGACGACGGAATGAATCTCGTCGACCAGCGCCATGCCCTGATTGGGCTCGTTGCACAGCGCGACTTCGCGGCGCTCGACGATCTCGCCATCCTCTTCCATATCGAAGCCGATCACGTAGGTCTGCGCGCGTCCACGGCATTCGCGGCGCGTACGGATGGCTGTTATGCCGTCGATCTCGGGCATGGCGGCCTTGATCGCCCATTCGATCAGATCGGCCTGTTTCGAGCTGTCATTCGGGATCGCGAAAGAGGAATGCTGCGCGTAATATTTGTCCCATTGCAGGTCGAAATCGAGCGCGGGAGAAGCGCCCTGTCCGCTGCGTCCCTTGCCGCCGCCGGAGCCTGCCGCCGCCGTGTCCGCGCCGTCTTGCTGCTCCGCGCCGCCGCTCTTGCCCGCATCATGGCCTTCAGGCTTGAGCGGCACCACGCTGGCCGTTTCCGGCATGGGAAAATCATCCATGCCCGGCACGTCGCCCTTCTCGATCAGCAGACGCTGGAAGGTCTGCACATATTCGGTGACATAGCGCGAGGTCTGCCCGGAAAGCTCGTCAAGAAACCAGTCCTCGAACGGATAGAGCGGATCGGCGGGGTCCAGTTCCTTGCCTGTGACTTCGTAGAGCAGCTTCAGCCGCTTCTCCAGCAGCGCTTCAACCTCGGGGCGCGCGAGCGGCTTCAGCCGCACGGGCGGCGTTCCGAGCCGTTCGATCCGGTCACGGATGGATGCGTCGATATGCTGGCCGATATTCTCGTAGAGCGAGGGGAGAACAGCGAAGGCGACGGCGACATTGGGCAGCGTCTCCGCGATCAGCGCGCCGCGGCTGACGACATGGGTCAGTCGCTCTTCCCAGCCTTGCAGCTTGCCCTGTTCGAGCTGGTCGAAGGCGATGAAGATCGCGCCGCCGAACGCGCCGATGATCTTGATCAGTTCTTCAAGGCGCAGGCGCGCGCATTGCTCGGCGTTCGTGTTGGCGACCTTGATGCCGCCAAGATTGGTGTCAACGGGCAGGCCGCGCAGATAGTCGAACGCCTGATCCTCACCGAACAGCACGCCGAGAATGGCGGCGATGGTCGGTTCCCCGGCGGGCGGAATGCGCGTCGCCTTGGCAAGCCGGCTGCGGATCGTGTTGACCAGTCCCTTGAACTCGACCTCGCTGACGCTGACCTCGCCCTCGTTCGCCGCCGCCTTGAGGCGCGTGGCGACCGGTCCCGGCGCGAGATCCAGCAGCGCATAGCCCAGCGCCACCAGCGGCACCGGCGCGCCTTCGGGCACCAGGTAAGGCTCGCTCAGCCGGGTGACGACGCTGCGCGTCAGCCAGGCGTCGAACTGTTCCTCGGAGACGAATTCGACCATCGGCAACACGACCGCGAACACGTCGCCGCAGCGATGGAGCGCGCGCATGGCGGTCAGTAGCGTATGCGTCTTGCCGGTTCCGGTCTGGCCCTTGATCAGCAAGAGGCGCGAGGCAGGGTCGGGGTTCTTCGCCCTTGCGTGATGAATGACAGAGGCGATGCCTTCATCGGCCGTCATGCCGATGTCGGAGACGTCGAGCTGTTCTTCCTCGGCCGCGCCTGCAAGCGAGGCTACCGCGCCGAAGACGCGTAGAAACTCGGGGCTTTTAAAGGCCTCAAGGCGCGGGTCCATAACAAGATCCTTCATACGTTGTCGTGTATCGCCGGGCAGTGCGAAACCTGTCCCGAAAATACAATTTCGTCAGGGGGCGCTTCCCGTCTTGGGAAACACGTCCCGTTCTCAACCCTTTGTCCTGTCTTCACAGATTGCACTTGCGCGAAGGAACGCCGCCAAATGCTCTAAATCCACTCATTGACTATGAAATGCCGCTCGTCGCGGCCGAAGGCGGTACGGGAACGCTCACGCAGCGCATTGTCCATCGGACCGGCGATGTCATAGCGCTCCAGATCGAGAAGCCCGGCGCGGCAGGCGCTGGCAACCTTCGACTTGAACTCATCGAGCGAGCCGAAGTTCAGCCCGCGCGTTATTCCCGCGTCATAGACTTGCGCGATGGCCACACGTCCGGCGAAAGGCGCCGTCTTCAGCGTCTTGGCGAGCGCGCGGACCGTATCGGCGAAATCGGTAAGATCCTGTTTCGCGGACGCTACTTCTACCCTGATTCGCGCAGGCAGGCGCGGCGCATTCTTGCCGAGGCTCGCCCGGATCAGCGCTTCCACCAGCTCTTCCCGGCTGTCGGAATGCAGGTTCAGCGCCTTGCGGAGCAGCGCGGTTTCCGCGTCGCGCACCGTCCCCTGCTGCAGTCCGGCGGCGCCAAGCAGCACGGCCCGGCCGATGACGTCGCGCGAGGTATTTTGCATGGGTGTCTCCATGAAGGCGGGTTCACACTCCGGCATCCGCGCCGTTATCAGCGCGCGAAGCAATGCGAAACGGACCTGATTGCGTGTGGGCTGAGTTCCCGCCTCGCTGACGCCGTAAAGGCGTCCGAGCGCAATCGTCTCCAGATTATCCCTGCGCGCCAGATAGGCCTGCGCCGCGTTGTCGGTCGCGTCCAGCCCCAGCACGAGCGCCGCGAGCCTGCGGCTGCGGATATCGGCCCAGCTCTTGCCGAGCAGCTTGCCTAGCGAATCCTCGGCGCGCACGCGTCCCTGCGGCGTGATCATGCAACGCCGGGAGCGGGACAGCGTAATCAGCCGCTCGTCGGCAAGCGCGTCGATGGCCGCATCACGCTGCGCCGAATCCGTGTAGAGAGGCGCAACCGTTTTCTCCACGCTCTCGCGCGCCGCCGCGCCGTTCCCGCTCGCGGCCAGCAAGGCGAGCACGGGCAGGCCGGGCGCCATCGCCGTCAGATTGTCCAGGCTGGCGCCCGGTATGTCCCTCTCGCGATTTGCGCGTATCATGTTTTCTTCTTGAGAAGCCGCCGCTTGCATTAAGACTTCCTTAACGATCGACTTTAGCCGATTCGAGCTGATCTGTTTACCCCGGCATATTTCCCGTGAATCGTTGGGAAATTTCGGATGACAAGCGGCGCAGGGGGCACAGCAATCGGCAACCGTGACGCGCCTTGCCGGCTTGCTGATACTTTGCATTCCCTTAAAGTTGGGCACTTTACGCTTACGTAAGCCAATGGTATTTTCGCGGGATACCGGCTGTGGGTTAACAAAAACGCCATCGTCATTTTCGGTTGCCGGTTCAAGGGGAGGAATATCCAGCTATGCGTATCGTAAAAGTGGGATTGATGCTGGCCGGGCTGGCCCTGGCTTTTGCAGGTCATGCGCAGGCGCAGTCCGCCGAAGACGCTTTCGGCGTCTGGCTGCATCCGGATAACGGCTCGCACATCAGAATATCCAAATGTGGCGGCGGTCTGTGCGCCACGATCGTGAAGGTCAACGACCCGTCGCGCACGGACGAGAAAAACCCGGACCCCAAGCTTCGCAACCGCAAGGTGCAGGGACTGACGATCATGCGCGGAGCGAAAAAGACTGGCGACAAGACATGGTCGGGGAAGCTTTACAACACCACTGACGGCGAGACCTATAACGGGACGGTCACGGTCGTCTCGAAGGACCGGCTGAAGCTGGAAGGCTGCGTCCTCGGCGGGCTGATCTGCCAGGGGCCGACCTGGAGCCGCATCCGCTAATTCGGATGATGCCGTACACATTCGGGGACGACGCCAAGGCCGGAGCGATCCGGCCTTTTTTCATGGCCATCTGGTACAATGCCGGCGAATTCTTGAATTCCAGATCAAGGATCGGAGTTTGGCAGGCCACGTTACGCCTTAGCTTCGGGATACGCCGCCTGAACGCGACGGCGTTACGAAGAAGCCGGAGGATGAACGATGCTGGCAGGAAATATCATGGTGCAGGCCAAAAAACTCGATGAGGATGCTTGCTGGAGCGCCATTCTCGAACGCCGCGAGAATGCGAGCGAGCCTTTCGTGTTCGCGGTCGTCACGACGGGCATTTTCTGCCGGCCCTCATGTCCGGCGCGGCGGCCGAAACGTGAGAACATGCGTCTGTTCAGGAGCGCGGACGAGGCGCGGCGCGCGGGTTTCCGGGCCTGCAAGCGATGCGCGCCTGAAGGGCGGGGCTTGCCGGAGCGGCAGGCCGACATCGTCGCTGAGCTTTGCCGCCGGATCGAGGAGGCCGAGGACATGCCGTCCTTCGCCGATCTGGCGGAACAGGCCGGAATGAGCGCCTTTCATCTGCACCGGCTGTTCAAGCGCGAAACCGGCGTGACGCCCAAAGCCTATATGGCCGGGGTCAAGGCGCAGCGCATGCGCGACGGGCTCGGCACGGCCGGTTCGGTGACGGAGGCGATCTACGAGGCGGGATATGGATCGTCCAGCCGGTTTTATGAAAATGCCGATGCGATTCTCGGCATGGAGCCCCGGCAGTTCCGCGACGGCGGCAAGCATGTGCGCATTTCCTATGCCGTCGAGTCGTGCTGGCTTGGGAAGGTTCTGATCGGTCTCACGGAGCGCGGCGTCTGCGCGATCCTCTTCGGGGATGAGGAGAAGGAGCTGGTGTCCGATCTGAAAGCGCGTTTTCCCGCAGCCGGGATCGAGACGGCCGGAACGGGGGATGCCGCACGGATCGCCGAAGCGCTCGCAGCCATAGACGAGCCACGGCTTGGCTCTCATCTGCCGCTCGACATCGCAGGGACCGCGTTCCAGCAGCGCATCTGGGCTGCGCTGCGCGGCATCAAGCCCGGCAAGACGGCGAGCTACGCTGAAATCGCAAAGCGCGTCGGCGCGCCAAAAGCCGTTCGCGCGGTTGCGGGCGCGTGTGCTGCGAACCCGGCGGCCGTGGCGATCCCGTGTCACCGGGTGGTGCGTTCGGATGGTGGATTGTCAGGCTATCGCTGGGGTGTAGAGCGGAAGAGGAAGCTGCTGGAGCGGGAGAAAAAATCAGTCGATCGTTAGGTTTCCTATGGACGGTCGTTCAGCTTGCGCCCCGGCCGCGATTTATATGGTGGAAAGGTCCATCCGAAATAGAGCGCGCCGCTGCGAACGCCGAGCGCGAGAAGAAAGCCTGCGCCGACTGCCGCCATCAGCGGCAAGCCCGCGCTCTGAGCCGTCACGAATGCCGCGGCGCCTGCCATTGCCGCCGCCACGTAGATTTCCTGCCGCATGAGTACCGAAGGTTCGTGGGTCAGCACGTCCCGGAGAATGCCTCCGAGCGTACCGGTCATCATGCCCATGATTACGGCCACGGTCGGCGAACCCGTCACCATGAGCCCCTTGTAGGCCCCGAAGACACCGTATGCCGACAAGGCCACGGCATCGAGCCACAGCAGCATTCGATATCTGGATTCGATGAGATGGGCTGTGAAGTATACGATTATGGCAACGCCTGCGCAGACCAGAATATAGATGTGCTGCTCTACCCAGAAGACCGGCACGCCGAGAATGAGATCGCGGGCGGTCCCGCCCCCGATGCCCGTAACTGCTCCCAGAAACAGGAAGCCGATGATGTCGAGTTGCTTGCGTGACGCCGCCAGTGCGCCGGTCGCTGCAAAAAGGGCTACGCCCGCGTAGTCCAGGAAAAGGATCGGACTCATGGCATTCTCCGGGGAACCCTGTTCCATCCCGTCGAGGCGATGCTCACCCCCGCTTGAACGGCGCCATGCCTTCGCGGGCCAGTTCGTCGGCGCGCTCGTTCTCAGGGTGTCCCGCATGGCCCTTCACCCAATGCCAGCTCACCTGATGGCGCTGGCGGGCCTCGTCGAGCTTCATCCAAAGATCGGCGTTCTTGACCGGCTTCCTGTCAGCCGTTTTCCAGCCATTCGACTTCCACTTGCCGATCCATTCGGTGATGCCCTTGCGGACATATTGCGAGTCCGTATGCAACTCGATCTGTGTCGGACGCTTCAGCGCCGTCAGGGCTTCGGTCGCGGCGCGCAGTTCCATGCGGTTGTTGGTGGTTTCCGCCTCGCCGCCGCTCAGCTCCTTGCGCTTGTCGCCATAGATCAGCACCGCGCCCCAGCCGCCGGGACCGGGATTGCCCGAACACGCGCCGTCGCTGAAGATGATCACCGGCCTCGCGCCGTTCGTTTTCGTTTCGCTCAAAGTCCGTAATCCTTCGCGGAGGTAACCTGTGAGTGAAAACGCAGCTTGCGCCGGTATTCCAGCGGATCCTTGGGTTTGACCAGCGCGTTTTCGTCGGTGTGGAACCAGTCATAAAGGCGGGTGAGCAGAAAACGCAAGGCCGCGCCGCGCGCCAGAATAGGCAGGGCGTCGATTTCGGCCTCGCTGAGCGCGCGTTTCTCGCCATAACCGCGCAGCAGCGCCCGCGCCTTCGTGACGTTGATCGCGTTAGGCAGCTCGAAACACCACGCGTTCAGGCAGATGGCGAGATCATAGGCAAAAAGATCGTTACAGGCGAAGTAGAAGTCGATCAGGCCGGAGATCCGGTCGCCAAGAAAGAAGACATTGTCCTGGAAAAGGTCCGCATGGATGACGCCTTCCGGAAGATCGTCGGGCCAGTTGCTCGCCAGAAAGCCATATTCCCGCGCGATTTCCTCAGCAAAACCGTCGGCGAGTTCGTCGGCGCGGTCCGCTGTCTGCTCTACGAGTTTTCCCCAGCCTTCGACGGAAAGCGCGTTCTCGCGGCGCATCTCGAAGCTTTGCCCGGCAAGATGAAGATCGGCCAGCGCGCGTCCCAGTTCGGCGCAATGTTCGACGCGCGGACGCCGGACCGAGTAGCCCGGCAGAAAGCTGATCAGCGCGGCCGGGCGGCCCGCCAGTTCCTGAAGCGGCTCGCCCCGCCGGTCGGCGATCGGCACGGCGCAGGGGATGCCTTGCGTGGAGAGGTGGCGCATCAGCCCGAGGAAAAAAGGCAGGTCTTCGGAGGCGACGCGCTTTTCATAGAGCGTGAGGATGAAGCTGGATTCCGTGGTGGTCAGCATGTAATTGCTGTTTTCCACCCCTTCGGCGATGCCTTTGACGGAGGTCAGGGTGCCGACGTCGTAGCGCGCCAGAAATTCGGCCAGTTCCTCGTCGGAGACATCCGTATAGACCGCCATCGCGTCATTTACGCTGCATGTGTCTGCAACGCCTTTGGAAGTTTGAAAACCACATCTTCCGTGGCGGTCGTCACCAGTTCGACCTGCACGTCGTAATGCCCGCGGAGCGCCTCGACGATGCCTTGCACAAGATGTTCAGGCGCCGATGCCCCCGCCGTCAGTCCGACTGATTGCAGATTCTTGAGCTCGTCCCAAGGCAGGTCGGCGGCTGTTTGCACAAGCATTGCCGTTTCGCAGCCGGCTTTTTTCGCAACTTCAACGAGACGCAGCGAGTTCGAGCTGTTCGGCGCGCCGACGACGATCACCGCGTCGGCCCGTGGCGCGATGGCCTTCACGGCATCCTGACGGTTCGAGGTGGCGTAGCAGATGTCGTTCTTGCGCGGACCGGTGATGTTGGGGAAACGCCGCTGGAGGACTTCGATGATATCGCGCGTATCATCGACGGAAAGCGTCGTCTGCGAGACGAATGACAGCTTGTCCGGATCGCCCGGCGTGAAGCGTTCGGCGTCACCCACCGTCTCGATCAGCTTGACCGCGCCTTCGGGCAGTTGCCCCATCGTGCCGACGACTTCGGGGTGTCCCGCATGGCCGATCAGCAGGATTTCGAGGCCCAGCCGGTGCTGCTGCTCAACCTGCACATGCACCTTGGAGACCAGCGGACAGGTCGCGTCCAGATGAAACATGTTCCGCCGGGCGGCAGTGGCGGGCACGGATTTGGGCACGCCATGCGCGGAAAACACGACTGGCGCGTCACCTTCGGGGATTTCGTCCAGCTCCTCGACGAAGATTGCGCCCTTGGCCTTGAGGTCTTCCACGACCGTCCGGTTGTGAACAATTTCATGACGCACATAGACAGGGGCGCCAAATCGCTGCAAAGCCAGTTCCACGATCTGAATCGCGCGGTCGACGCCGGCGCAGAAGCCGCGCGGCGCGGCAAGCAGGATCGTGAGAGGCGGCTTGGCCGCGCCGGTTGCCGCGGATGGCGGCTGTAGGTCGGTCGAATTCATGTCATGCCCTGTTTGTCTGCGTGGCGTTTTCAGTCTTAGCGTATAAGCGCTGCCAGCTATAACAGAAAATATAGGGATGCCGGACGGGCTTATCGACAGGCGAATTGCCATAGCCGGCATCCGGGACGGCGGTTGATACGGGTTTGAAAAAAATCGTGCGCCATATAGAGTCCGCATTCCCGCGTTAGGCGGGAGAGAATGGGGCACTGCAACTCAAGACATTACGGCGATGAGCAAAACATTTCGGAATTTCTGGTCTGAACTGAGCCGGATTGGTGTGCGAGCCGCGCTACCGGTGGTTATTTGCACCGGACTGGCCGCTTGCGGCGTCTCCCAGCTTACCGATCCCTTGCAGGGCGGCCTGTTCGGCGGCGGCGAGGACGACAGCGCGCCACAGGCGCAGGCCGCAGGCGATGCTCCTGCGCCGTCCAATCTGGCCGCAATTGCCGACGCGGATCAGGCGCAGAACGCAAATCTCGTCACTGGCAGCACGGGCAAGCTGAGCTGTCCGAAAATCGACATTGCCGCCGGCGGGCGCACGGTCACCTTCCATGCGCCGGGGACGACGCCGGATACGCTATCCGTCATGCATCGCGGCGAAATCACGCGTACGGCGCGCGAATGCGGCAAATCCGCTGGCGGGATCGCGATCAAATACGGCTTCTCGGGAACGGTTCTGCTTGGCCCTAAAGGCAAGCCCGGCTCCATCACGCTCCCGGCCAAGGTGACGGTGCTGGGCGCATCGGGGCCGATCAAGACCGAAAATGTCCGCGTGGTCGTCAATGTGCCCGCCGGATCGACTGCGGGAACCTTCTCCGAAGTGCGGGAGATCGAGTTACCGGTCGCGCCAGGCGCGCGGTACAAGCTCGATGTCGGCTTCGATCAGCAAGGGGCGGGGTGATTCGCTGGCGGGCGGAGATCCGCGCAGGCTTCTATCGTGGACGAGACCAAAGCCTGCGTTGATAATCCAAACGAATTCCGCTAAGTAAGGGAGACTATGCCGTAAGACGCTTGCGGGAGAGACTGGTTTTGCCTTTCAAGGGCAGCGCCAGCGCCGAAGGAGCAACCGCCCCGGAACCTCTCAGGCACCATGGACCGCTAGCGGACGGCACTCTGGAAAGCAGCCTTGGCGATACGTCAAGTCTCACCGACGGGGTAAGCCGCGTTATCTTGTTGATGACACGGTGAATTCTCTCAGGTTACGCGACAGAGGGGGCTGGATGTCCGGTATTCTCCGGGCTGGTCTGGCTCTTGCAAGCGGAACTGAGGATGGCGGCCCCCGACAAGAATACTCCCACGGAATTGAAGAAAACACCGCTGCACGGCCTCCATGCGGAGCTGGGCGCAAAGATGGTGCCCTTTGCCGGCTATGACATGCCGGTCACCTATCCTGCTGGGCTTATCAAGGAACATCAGGCAACGCGCGAATCGGCGGGCTTGTTCGACGTATCCCATATGGGGCAGTGCTATGTTGGCAGCGAAAGCTGGGAGACCACGGCGCGCGCGCTCGAAGCGCTCGTCCCGGCCGATGTGCTGGGCCTGAAGCCCGGCCGCCAGCGTTATTCACAGCTTCTTGCCGAAGATGGGGGCATTCTCGACGATCTGCTGATCACGCGCCTGCCTTACCCGGAATTCGAGGGCTGGGCCTATCTGGTCGTCAATGCGGCCTGCAAGGATGCCGATTACGCCCATATCGGCGGAAATCTCCCCGATGGCGTCAAGCTGGAGGTCGAGGACCATCTGGCGCTGATTGCTCTGCAGGGGCCGAAAGCCGCCGAAGTGCTCAGCAAGCTCGTTCCGGAAGTGGCTGACATGGCGTTCATGAGTTGCCTCGGCGCGAAACGGAACGGCGTCTCGCTGCATATCTCGCGCTCCGGCTATACGGGCGAGGATGGTTACGAAATTTCCGTCGTCGATGACGCCGCCGAGGAACTCGCCCGCGCGCTTCTTGCGGACGAGCGCGTCTCCCCGGTCGGACTTGGCGCGCGCGACACGCTGCGGCTGGAGGCGGGGCTGTGCCTTTACGGGCATGATATTGACAGGGCGACATCTCCGGTCGAGGGCGGTCTCACCTTTTCCATCGGCAAGCGCCGCCGCGAGGAAGGCGGTTTTTCCGGAGCGGACCGCGTTCAGCGCGAACTCAGGGAAGGCCCCCCGCGATTGCGCGTCGGTCTCAGGCTTGAGGGCCGCGCTCCTGCGCGCGAGGGCTGCGAAATCGTTCGCAAAGGCGAGTCCGAGCCGTTCGGCAAGGTGACCAGCGGCTCATTCGCGCCAACCGTCGGCGGCCCCATCGCCATGGGATATGTGCCCCCCGATCTTTCGGAACCCGGCACGGAAGTCGACATTCTCATCAGAGGCAAGGCAAACGCCGCGCGCGTGACGCCGATGCCATTTGTACCCCCGCGCTATTACCGCAAGCCCAAGTCAGGAACGAAAAATGGCTGACACCAGATATACGAGCGACCATGAATATATCCGTGCCGAGAATGAAATCGGCACGATCGGCATCTCCGAATATGCGCAGGACAAGCTGGGCGACATCGTTTTCGTCGAGCTGCCGGAAGTCGGCAAGGTGCTCTCCAAGGGGCAGGAAGCGGCGGTGGTGGAATCCGTCAAGGCCGCAAGCGAGGTCTATGCGCCGGTCTCGGGCGAGGTTGTCGAGGTCAATCAGGCCATCGTAGACAATCCCGAACTGGTCAATCAGGACCCCGAGGGCAATGCCTGGTTCATCAAGATGCGCATCGGCAACGCCAAGGAGCTGGACGCGCTGATGTCCGCCGATGCTTACAAGGATTATCTGGAGACTGTGGATTAATGCGCTATCTTCCGCATACTGCGGATGAGCGTCGCGAGATGCTCGCCGAAATTGGCGCCGACCATGTGAACGCGCTGTTTGCCGATGTGCCTGCGAAGTTTTTGCTCGACGAGATCGAGGGACTGCCCGCACATCAGAGCGAAATGGCCGTCGAGCGCGTTCTGGGCAAGCTTGCCGCGCGCAATGTGGCGGCGGGCTCGGCGCCGTTCTTTGCCGGATGCGGGGCCTACAAGCATCATGTCCCAGCGACGGTGGATCATATTATCCAGCGCTCCGAATTCATGACGGCCTACACGCCCTATCAGCCGGAAATCGCGCAGGGCACGCTGCAATATCTGTTCGAGTTCCAGACGCAGGTTGCGGCGCTCACCGGCATGGAAGTCGCCAACGCCTCGATGTATGACGGCTCGACGGCGGCGGCCGAGGCCGTGCTGATGGCGCACCGTGTGACCAGGCGGAAGAAGGCGGTGCTGTTCGGCAATCTGCATCCGCATTACCGCGCGGTTATCGAAACCGTCAGCCGCTATTCGCAGCATGAGGTGGTGGCGCTTCCGTCCGCGCCGAATACGGATTTCGATCTGGAGATCGACGGCGAGACCTCCTGCATCGTCGTGCAATATCCCGGCGTCTTCGGCGGCGCGCGCGATTTGTCCAGTCTGGCGAAACTGGCGCATGAGAATGGAGCGCTGCTGATCGTTGCCGTTACCGAGGCGATCTCCTTCGGTGCGTTGCGCTCGCCCGGCTCGATGGGCGCGGACATCGTCGTGGCGGAAGGGCAGTCCATCGGCAACGGCCTGAATTTCGGCGGCCCCTATCTCGGCCTGTTCGCCACGCGGCAGAAATTCCTGCGCCAGATGCCGGGACGGCTTTGCGGCGAGACGGTCGATCAGGATGGCAAGCGCGGCTTCGTGCTGACGCTGTCAACCCGCGAGCAGCATATCCGACGCGACAAGGCGACCAGCAATATCTGCACCAATTCGGGCCTGTGTTCGCTGGCATTCACGGTGCATATGACATTGCTCGGCGAGGCTGGTCTGAAGAAGCTGGCGCGGCTGAACCATGCCAATGCGGTGGCTGTTGCCGACAAGCTTGCCGGCGTGAAGGGCGTTGAAATCGTGACGCCGCAGTTCTTCAACGAATTCACGATCCGCACGCCCAAACCGGGCGCGGAAATTATCGACGCGCTTGTCGATGAAGGCGTGATCGGCGGCGTTCCGGCCTCGCGGCTTTTCCCTGACGACGCCGCGCTCGACGATCTGATCATCGTCGCCGCAACCGAGATCAACACAAGCGAAGACCGCGATGCTTATGCAGCCGCGCTCGCAAAGGTGCTGGCATGAATGAAATGACGAAGACCAAATCCTTCGCCCAGCGCGGCGGGCCTGACACATATACCGGTAATCGAGGTCTGCAGATCGAGGAGCCGCTGATTTTCGAAGTTGGCGCGCTGGAAACCTCCGGTGTCGATGTCGAGGAGCCGGGCGCATTCGAGAGCCGGCTTGGCGACGTCGAGCGGACCGAAGCGATCGGCCTGCCGGGCCTCTCCGAACCGGAGGCGATGCGCCATTATGTGCGGCTCAGCCAGAAGAATTACGCCATCGACACGGGCATCTTCCCGCTCGGCTCCTGCACGATGAAGCACAATCCGCGCCTCAATGAGAAAATGGCGCGGCTGCCTGGCTTCGGCGACATTCACCCGCTTCAGCCGCAGAAGACGGTGCAGGGCGCGATCGAACTGATGGAGCAGCTTTCGGGCTGGCTCACGGCGCTGACCGGAATGCCCGCCGTTGCGCTGTCGCCGAAAGCGGGCGCGCATGGGGAACTGTGCGGCATGATCGCGATCCGTGCGGCCATCGAGGCGCGAGGCGAAGGTGAAACGCGGCGTGTCGTGCTGGTGCCGGAATCGGCGCATGGCACGAACCCGGCGACGGCGGCGCTGCTCGGCTTCACGGTACGCGCCGTTGCGGCGGAGAAGGACGGCACGGTGCGAGTTGCCGCCGTCCGCGAGGCGCTGAGCGACGACGTTGCCGCCATGATGATCACCAACCCGAACACCTGCGGGTTGTTCGAGCCGGAGATAGCGGAGATTGCCGAAGCGCTGCATGGCGCGGGCGCGTATCTGTATTGCGACGGCGCGAATTTCAACGCCATAGCAGGGAAGGTCCGGCCGGGCGATCTTGGCGTCGATGCGATGCACATCAACCTGCACAAGACGTTCTCGACGCCGCATGG
This sequence comes from Rhodomicrobiaceae bacterium, assembly GCA_050330195.1. Classification (GTDB taxonomy): domain Bacteria; phylum Pseudomonadota; class Alphaproteobacteria; order Rhizobiales; family Rhodomicrobiaceae; genus JAHQVI01. Next base: position 56,705 of record JBHJOB010000045.1, read on the forward strand.
CGGCGGCGGTCCGGGCTCAGGGCCGGTGGTGTTCTCCGAGAGCCTTGCGCCATTCGCGCCGCTGCCGCTGATCCGCAAGGAGGGCGAGATCTACCGGCTGGTTGAAGAGGATGCGAACGGCGATGCACAGCCATTCGGGCGTCTGGTCGCCTTCCACGGCCAGATGGGAATGTTCGTGCGCGCGCTTGCCTATATGCTGAGTTTCGGCGCGGACGGCGTGCGGCAGGCGTCGGAAGACGCGGTGCTGAACGCGAATTACATCCGGGCGCGGCTCAAGGACGTGATGAGCCAGCCTTTCGGCGACCGTGTCTGCATGCATGAGGTGCTGTTCGATGAAGGCTTCCTCAAGGGCACAGGCGTGTCCACGCTCGATTTCGCCAAGGCGATGATCGACGAGGGCTTTCATCCGATGACGGTCTATTTTCCGCTGGTGGTTCATGGCGCGATGCTGATCGAGCCGACCGAATCGGAATCGAAGCAGAGCCTCGACCAGTTCATCGGTTCGCTCCGATCGCTGGCGAAGGCTGCCAAGGATGGCGACGAGGAGCGTTTCCACAATGCGCCGGTCTATGCGCCGCGCCGCCGTCTCGACGAAACGCGGGCCGCGCGTCAGCCGATCCTGAGCTATACGCCACCGCGGAGCAAGGCCGCCGAATAAGGGCTTCCAAGCGAGAACAGCGATCCGCCGCCTCGGGCGTCACTGTCCGTGGGCGGCGTTTTTGTCTCCGCTGCCTTCATTCGAGGTCTGCCGATTTCCTTGTCCGGATGATTAATTGAATATGAACGCCCTGGCCCGATTGCGTTCAGTTAGAGGGCGCTATGGTCTCCTTGTTTTGAGGGATCGCGGCACGAATGACGGCACGCCGCTTGCAATAGACAGGGAGACGATTGATGAAATTGCTTTCGGTAAAATGGGCCGGTCTGGCTTTGGCGGGACTTCTGGCCGCTTCGGTAAGCGCGCAGGCTGGCGGCCCATATGATTACAAACCCAAACCCACACTTGATGCTTTTTGTGATCTCAATCCTTATGATGACGCATGCGGCGGCAATGATTATGATGATGAGCCGCGCTATCAGAAAAAGCGCTACAAGAAGAAATCCCATTACAACAACAATTGCGCCGCCTATATCCGCGCGGCCGGCAAGCGCAACATTGTGAGGGGCTTTGCCCGCAACAGCGCGATGTTTGCCTGGCGCCGCGAGGTCCGCGCCGTGCACGGCTCGCAATACGCCAATTGGCACAATGCCCGCAACGCGGAGATCACCTGCAGCCGCGAAGGCGCACTGAAATCCTGCATCGCCAAGGCGACGCCCTGCAAATACTAAAGGTAATGCGTGAGTTGTGTTGCGTCTGCGTTCGGTGAGTTGCGTATGAGTGGTGCGGATTGTGGCGTAGCGTAAAAGCGTTCGAGTGTAGCGTTTGCGTATTGCACGAGTAAAACAGCCGCCGGCTTCAAAAGCTGGCGGCTGTTTCGTGGGCTGATGACGTATGCCATTCCTGAATTGCAGCAGGGTATACGGAAAAGCGATGGCACCCAGTTTGGCCGTGCTCATGAAATGCGCGAAGGGCCAGCTTCGCGAGGAAGGATTGCGAGTGACGGAAATCCGTCCGCCCACGCCCGGAAAAGAAAAACCGGGCTACCAGAGCCCGGTTAAGTTCCTCTCCTCCCACAGGACCTGGGCCAATAGCCTCAGTTCAACTTGGCGCTTACTTCTCGAATGCCCTTCGTCACCAAGTCACCCGCCGATTTACCCTTGAGTTCACGCGCGATAATCGTCTCAGCGGCGGCGACAGCCACATCAGCTGATTTGGAACGGATCTCTTGTATTGCCGTTTCCTCGGCACGAGCGATCTTTTCTTCGGCCTGTCTTACGCGCCGCTGCAAGGATTCCTTTAAAGCCTTGCGCGACTCTTCTCCGTAAAACCGAGCCTCTCTGCGTGCCATCGCAATGATATCTTCAGCTTCCTTTTCAGCGTCCCGCCGCTTTCGCTGGTAATCGGCCAGGATCGACTGAGCCTCTTCGCGGAGGCGGCGTGCCTCCTCAAGCTCGGTCTGAATCCGGTCGGCTCGATCATCCAATGCTTTAGCGATTTTACCCGGTATTTTATAGTACACGAGAAGCGCCACAAAGAGTGTGAAGGATACGAGAACCCAAAGATCGGGGGAGGCAAGCATAACACACCTTCGTCACTTTCCAAGCGCTTCTTTCACAGCGCTTTGTAATTCTGAACGTTCTACCTGTTTGCTCAACAAGCGGGCAATGAGAGCATCGGTCGTCTCGATGGCAATTTCCTCGATATGCCCGAGCGCCGACTCCTTGAGCGCCGTGACGCTTTTCTCGGCAGCCGCCATCTGCCCGGAGATCTGCGCGTCGACGGCGGCGCGCTCACGCTCGATATCGGCGTTCATTTCCTCGCGGGCTTCCCGCGCGATCTTCTGAGCGCTTGCCTTCGCGTCGGCAAGGGCCTGCTCATAATCGGCCAGCGCTTGCTCGGTTTCCTCGCGGAGCTGGGCGGCTGCGGCAAAGTCGGCCGCGATGCGGTTGCGGCGCTCTTCCAGAATGGTTCCGACGCGCGGCAGCGCGACCCGTGACATCAGGAAATAGAGCAGGACGAAGGAGACCGCGAGCCAGAAGAGCTGAGGCGCGAAATCCTGAAAATTGAGCTGCGGCATGTCAGCCTCTGATTGAGACGAAAAATATGCCGGGAGCCGGACAGGGCAATGCCCGCGTCAGAACTCCCGGGAAAACGAACGTTGCCGGATTAAAATACGAAAAGGATAATCAGTGCAACGATGAGGCCGAAAAGGCCGGTTGCTTCAGCAAGGGCAAAGCCGAGCAGCAGGTTCGGGAACTGGCCCGGAGCGGCTGACGGGTTGCGCAGGGCGCCCGCAAGATAATTGCCGAAGATGTTACCGATGCCCAGACCGGCGCCGATGAGTGCGGTTGCGGCGATGCCTGCGCCGATGAGCTTAGCTGCGTCTGCTTCCATTGTAGGTCTCCTTAAAACTGAAGCGGTCGATTTCTGTGAGATGTTCTAGATCAGGATCGGTCAAGAAGTGATCCTGATCGGTATCTGTTTGTTTCAACTTGTTCTAGTGATGCATATGCAATGCATCGTTAAGATAGATGCAGGTCAGGACGGCGAAGACGAAGGCTTGCAGAAAGGCCACAAGGATCTCAAGCCCGGTGAACGCCACCATGAAAAGCAGCGGCGCGATACCGGCGACGCCAAGCGCCACGACGAAGCCCGCGAACACTTTCAGCATCATGTGTCCGGCCATCATGTTGGCGAACAGACGCACCGAAAGGCTGATCGGGCGGATCAGGAAGGAAATCAGCTCGATCGGGATCAGGATCGGCATCAGAAGCACCGGTGCGCCCGAGGGCACGAAGAGCTTCAGGAAGCCGACGCCGTTCTTGATGAAGCCGACGGCCGTAACCACAAGAAAAACCATCATGGCGAGCGCGAAGGTCACAACGATGTGGCTGGTCACGGTGAAGGAATAGGGGATCATGCCCAGCATGTTGAGCGCCAGGATGAAGACGAAGAGGCTGAACACGAAGGGAAAGAACTTCATCCCCTCGGTGCCGCTGTTGTCGCGCACCATCTTGGCGACGAATTCATAGGCGACCTCGGCCACGGATTGAATGCGTGTCGGCACAAGCGAGTGGCCGCGCATGGCATAGACGAAAAAGGCCGTCACCCCGCCAACCGCTATCAGCATGAACAGCGAGGAATTGGTGAAGGACAGGAAGTCCAGCCCGTAATCGCGCAGGTCGACGAAACGCTTGATCTCGAACTGGTGCATCGGGTCAATGCCGCCGTGGCCGCCGCCATGTTCGGCTGCCGCCTGTCCCGCGCCATGTGCCGCCGCATCCGGATCCGCGCCTGGCTGAACGACGCCGTGCCCTATCTCGTCTCCGCCGGCCGGCGCCGATTGATCCTGAGCGCTCTCGCTCGCGGGGGCCGTTTGTTCGACCTGTGCTAATTTCCAGTTTTCGGCTGTCACGCCCGTCACCTGTCTATCGCTTGGCTACATCTTTTTGCATTCGTTGTGCTGCTCTTACCGAATTGAGTAGCCCTGCCGCAATACCCAAAAGCAGAAATACAATGAGTAAAATCGGCGCAGTCCCCAACCATTGGTCGAGAAAGTAGCCCATGAAGCCGCCAACGAACACGCCGGCGACCAGTTCGGTCGCGATCCGGAAGGCCACGCCCATCGCCTGGCCGCGGCCTCTGGCGTCGGCCTGGGCTCTTGCGTCTGCATCGTCCTGGGCGCGTCCCTTGCCCAACTTGCCGCCCAGCGTGTCGAGGCGCTTCTTGATATCGCTATAGTCGGTCGTGTCGTCGCGGCCGTCATCGCCGCCGGACGTCGGTTTCGCCATGTGAGCCTCGGAAAATTTCTATGCGCGAGAGACGCACCGGAATGTTTGCGCGCACCATAATGGATGAGCGGGGAAAGGGAAAGCGCGATTGCGCAGCCGATGCGTGCGGCGCGAAAGGATGGTCTGCCGGGCCGCTTTTTCCGCGATTGCCGCTATTCGGCTGCCACTGGCAGGGGCGCACGCTCATGTCGGCCAAGCTGAGCCAGCGCCTGATGAATGACCTCTACGCCGGAACCGGGCCTGATCGCCCCTTCGGTCAGTTGGCGGCGGAAGGCGCGGGCGCCGGGGATGCCTTGGGCGAGGCCCATCATGTGGCGGGTGATCGAGGAGAGCTTCTCGCCCGCCGCGAGTTGCCGCTCGATATAGGGGAGCATTGCGAGGATCGGTCCGGCGGGGTTCATGTCACCGGGAGGCGCGCCGAAGAAGCGCTCATCGACCGACATCAGCAGTCCCGGATTCTGGTAGGCCGCCCGGCCGAGCATGACGCCGTCGAGTTGCGGCAGATGCGCGGCGGCCTCGTCCAGCGTCTTGAGCCCGCCATTGAGGATGATGGTCAGATCCGGCCGGGCCGCTTTCAGGCGATGGACGCGATCATATTCGAGCGGCGGCACGTCACGGTTCGCTTTCGGGCTGAGCCCGTTCAGCCAAGCCTTGCGCGCGTGAACGATGAAAGTGCCGCAGCCCGCGCTCGCGACCGTTTCGACAAAGCGGCTGAAATCGGCCTCGCTGTCCTGATCGTCGATGCCGATGCGGCATTTGACCGTCACCGGGATGTTAACCACCGCGCGCATCGCGGCGACGCATTCGGCGACCAGTTCCGGCTCCGCCATCAGACACGCGCCGAAACGCCCGGCCTGCACGCGGTCCGAGGGACAGCCGACATTGAGATTGATCTCGTCATAGCCGTAATCCGCGCCGATCCCGGCCGCTTTAGCAAGCTCCGCCGGATCGCTGCCGCCCAGTTGAAGGGCAACGGGGTGTTCGGCGGGATCGAAGCCGAGCAGGCGGTCGCGCTTGCCGTGTATGATGGCGGGCGCGGTCACCATTTCGGTGTAGAGCAGCGCGTGGCGCGAGAGCTGACGGTGGAAGACGCGGCAATGCCGGTCCGTCCACTCCATCATGGGCGCCACGGCTAGTCTATGTGATTGATTTTCTGTCATTTTTCTAGTATCTTCAAACTGTTGGCGGCGGTTGTCGCTACGCTGGACTACGCCCTGATATCCCCGAATTCGCCCCTCTGCGACGACTCATTGCACACACAGCGCACACGAAAATGGCCTCCATCACCAAACTCCCCTCCGGTGCATACCGGGTCCAGATCAGACGAAAGGGCCGCTACGCGAGCGAGACGTTCCT
>JBHJOB010000046.1:0-74405 GCA_050330195.1 Rhodomicrobiaceae bacterium
GATCTTCAATATCACGGATATGCTCCAGAAAGCTGACGCTCATGGCCGGTCCTCCTTATCCCGGCCATCAGAATCCTGTTCGCCACTCAGCGCATTAACGATTTATGATTCCGCCCTGCCTCTATTATTCTCACCGGTCTTTCATGGGCGATGAAGGCGTCGGCGATGGTCTGCGTCTGGGCGAAGACGAGATCGCCGGCCGTGCGGCCCGCCAGATAGGGCGCGCCGGCAAGCTCGGCCAGCTCGGAGGGGATCGGCGGCGTATCGTCTTCGGCGACGGATTTGCGCCGGATGATCGTTGTCAGATGATGCCGTGCGCCGCCGAGATAGAGCTGCAACTGGCTGTGCTGGTCTACGGGGCCGAGCGCTGCGACCGGGGTCGTGCCTTCGCTGTCATTCTTGCCGAGACTTTCCGCCCAGAGCTGCGCATACCACGCCGAGAACCGCGCCAGCCGGTCGGCATAGGGCATCATCACGGACACCTTGACGCCGCGTTCCTTGGCGAAGGCAACGGCGATCGCCGCGCCGAGCGCGGGAGCGAATTCGGCAGGCGTGGCAGCGTTTTCCACGCTCTCGATCAGGGCGCGCGCGCCGGCCCGAAAGGCGTCGAAATCGAGGCCGCGGGCAAAGGCGGGGATCATGCCGACATTGGTGAAAGCGGCGAAACGTCCGCCGATGTCTGCGCGGTGCGGCAGGACGGGAATGCCCAGCTCGGCGCAAAGCGTGTGCAGGCCGTTGCGTACGCCGTCCCTGGCCGGTTCGGTCAAGCCAAGAAACATCTGCGGGATCGAGGCGGCAAAGCCACGGCGTCTGACGAGATCGATGGCGGTCAGGGCCTGGGCAAGCGTTTCGCTGGTGCCGCCGGATTTGGAGATGATCAGAAAGCGGGTCTTCTCCAGATTGAGTATCTCAAGACCCTTGGCCAGCGATACGGCGTCGAGATTGTCGTAGAACCGCAGCCTAGGGCGGCCCTGCTTGCCGGTCCGGTCATCTCCGGGGATGAACCAGCCGCCGAGTTGGGCAAGCGCCTGTCCGCCAAGACTGGACCCGCCGGTTCCGAACACGACCAGCATGTTCGCGCCTTCCGTCAGCCGGTTGTAAGCCACTCGGGCCTCGGCGATATCGTCCTGTTCATGGAGGACGGCGACATGAGGCAGGCTTCTGTCGCGCGCCTCCTGTCGAAGTCTCTCGAAACGGGGTGCGAGCTTGTGCAGCCAGCGCGTCAGCTCGTCTTCGCGCAAGCCGGCTGCGCCGATCGCCTCCTCCAGACAGCCCGCCACCATCTGCGAAACGGTCATTGAGGGAGGGCTCCATTATCGCTTTGCCAGCAGCACCGGCGTTCCATCGATTCCAATCCGAGAGCAATTGCCCCGTGCGCAACCGCGTTGCTCCGGCGGTCAGCCGCGTGGCGGGGCGGCTGCCTCGGCGGGCTTGTCGCCGGCGGGCGGGGCAAGTCCTTCAGGCTGTCCGACGATGGTCATGATCATGCTGTCCGGGTCCATGAAGCCTGCGACGCGCCTGATGTCCTCAAGCGTGACCGCCTCGACCAGGCTGTTGCGCTTGTCGATGTAGTCGATGCCGAGTTCCTCGATCTGCACCCACAGCAGGATCTGCGCGATCTGGGCGCTTGAGGAGAAGCGCAGGGCATAGGAGCCGGTCAGATATTGCTTTGCGTTTTCAAGCTCTTCCGCAGTCGGTCCGTCCTTGGAGATGCGGGTCAGGACATCCTTGATCACCGCAATTGACTCAGCGACGGCCTCGTTCTTCGTGGCGACTCCGCCAAAGGCGATGCCGGTATGATCGAGAGGCGAAAGATAGGTGTAGACCGAATAGGCGAGCCCGCGCTTTTCGCGGACTTCCTCCATCAGCTTGGAGGCAAAGCCGCCCCCGCCGACAATATAGTTGAGGATGTAGGACGGAATGAAATCCTCGTCCTTGCGCTTGGGACCGGGGAAACCGAAATTGACGATTGTCTGCGGCGTCGCTTTCGGGACGATGATCTGGCGTGGTTCCGTGTTCCAGACTGCTTCTGGAATGGTCCTGAGTTCGGCCTTTTCCGGCAGGCCGCCAAATATGTCGTCCAACGCCGCGCCAAGTTCCTCGGCGGTCATGTCGCCGACAACGGCCACGTAAAGATTGTCGCGGGCGAATTTCGTCTTGACGAAATCCTTCAGATCCTGCGGCGTGAGCTTGGCCAGAACCTCAAGCGTGCCCTTGGTCCGCGTGCCGTAGGGGTGGCCGGTAAAAACATGCGCGAACCAGGTATCGGCGGCGACATTGTCGGGGGATTCATTGTCCCGCTTCAGGATCGCGGCGATCTGCTGACGGACGCGCTCAAACGCATCGGCGTCCATGCGCGGCTCCGTCAGGGCGAGCCGAAGCAGGCGGAAGGCTTCGTCCCTGTTCTTGGTCAGCGTTTTGATTCCGCCGGTCAGAACGTCGCGATGCGCGTCGAAGGAAATCTGGATGGCAAGGTCCTGCAGCTTTTCCTGAAAGGCATCGCTGCGGATGTCGCCCGCCCCCTCATCCAACATGCCGCTGACGAAATAGGCCGTGCCTTCCTTGCCGACAGAATCCTGTGCGCTGCCGCCCTTGAAACCGAACTGCATCGAGATCAGCGGCAGGGTGTGGTCCTCGACGAGCCATGCGATCAGACCACCCGGACTAACGACTTTTTTTATGTTCATGGATTGTGCGTAGGCGCTGAAGCTTGAAAGGAGGAAGAAGCCGGCCGCCGTGACAAGGGCGAGGGCGCAGAAGCGCATTTTCATGTCGGAACGCGGAAGCATACGGGAATATCCTAATGAATTGTGCCTGCGGGACCGGGGATCGAAACCGGGCGTCCGGCGGCAAGCGCCTTGTCCACCGCCAGCAACTCGCCGGTTACGGACCGCTTGAGATCGAAGAACTTGCGCGCTGCGGCCTGAACATCCTCCGGCGTTACGGCTTCGAGCCGCTCGGCGCGCTTATGCACGTCCTCGACGGTACGTCCGGTCACGAGCGCCCAGCCATAGAGCCGCGCCTGATTGAACTGGCTGTCCTGATCGTAGATGAACTGGGCGACCATTTCATTGCGCGCCCGGTTCAACTCGTCTTCGTTCACGCCGTGTTCGACAAGATCGGCAATAACCGCGTCAGCGGATTTCTCTATCTCGGAAAGGGGAGTGTCTCCCGCTGCAACCGCGTAAATGCCGATGCGCCCGTAATCGAGATAATCGCCCGAGAACCATGCGCCGGCCGAGGCGGCCTTTTTCTCTTCGACGACCAGCTTCCGGTAGAACCGTCCCGTCGTGCCAGAGCCGATGATACTGGCGAGAAGCTCAAGCGCTTCGGCTTCCCGGCCTTCGCCGGTGCGGTAACCCGGTGTCAGATAGTGGCGTGACCAGGTGTCCTGAGCGACGCGCTCGTCCTTCAGTACGACCCGGCGGGGGGCGTGATGGTCCGGTTCCTTCAGACGAATGCGCGGCGGCAGACCTTCGGAAGGCTCCAGTACGCCATAGGTCTTTTTGGCCAGCTCGATGACAGCGTCCGCCTCGACATCACCGGCAACGACGAGAATGGCGTTGTTGGGCGCGTAATACAGCTTGTAGAAGTCAACTGCGTCCTGGAGGGTCAGCGCCTCGATCTCGTGCTGCCAGCCGATAATGGGAATCCGGTAAGGATGGGCCAGATGCAGGGCTGCCGCCATCTGTTCCGAAAGGATGCTGCTGGGATCATTGTCGACGCGGGACCGCCGCTCTTCGAGGACGACCTTGCGCTCGGTCAGGACATCCTGCTCGTTGAGCTGGAGATTGCGCATGCGGTCGGCTTCCATCTCCATCACCAGCGGCAGGCGGTCGCTGGCAACGCGCTGGAAATAGGCGGTGGCGTCCTGCGTGGTGAACGCGTTGTCCTGTCCGCCGTTGCGGGCGATGATCTTGGAAAAGTCGCCGGGAGCGATCTTCTCGGTTCCCTTGAAAAGCAGATGTTCGAGAAAATGGGCAATGCCGGACTTGCCGCGAGGTTCGTCGGCGGCGCCGACCTTGTACCAGACGATGTGGCTGACGACAGGCGCGCGCCGGTCCGGAATGACGACGACTTCCATGCCGTTTTCCAGTGTGGTGTGCGTGATTTCGCGAGGAGCAGCGGAACTCGCGTGAACGGAAGCGGACAGGGCCATCAATGTTACCAGCAAGGTCGGAAGGGCGCGTTTCAATATGATCATGGGGCCAGCAGCTTTACGGGAATGACGGGGCACAAACTATCCCACGAGCAAATCGCGCGACAAGTTACAATTTGGACAGGCCGATACAGGCGCCGGACAGGCTTTCCTTGCCGACGATACGCAGCCGGAAAATGCAGCTGGGAATTTTGACGCCCGCGCCAGACTCAGCAGAAAGAGCGAAATGGCGCGCTACTGCGTCGCTTCGCCGCCGCCGAGCGACTTGCTGATGGCCTCACCGACCCTGGAGGGGCAGCGCTCTTCAACGCCGATGGCCTTGTCGAATTCGGAGATATCACCGCCATCCCATTTGCCTTCACGGCAGTATTTCTCGCGGGCCTCGGCGTCCACCTTCTCCTTTTGAGCCCTCGTCTGATCAGGGTCCCGCGGCCAGTTCTGGGACGGATCCGCCGCGGCGGTGCGCGTGCCGGGCTCGGGAAGCTGGTCGGTCGAGGGCGGGATGACGATACCGGAGCGCTCGGGCACGTCTTCTTCGCCCTTCTTCGACGTCAGGTTGATGCCGGCGGCCTCAAGGATCGGCGCGTCGATATGCACGTCGGCGGCGTTGCATCCGGCAAGACCTGTACCGGCGCAGATTAGCGTCGTGGCAGCAAACTTGCGCCAGATGTTTTCCATCAGTGCCATTCGATCAAATCCCCCGAATCGCGTTTTCCAGCCCCGACTATACGCTTTTTGGGACTTTTGTATGTCCCGGAAACAGCCAGTCCACAATCAGGCCCATGACGCCGATCGTGATCGCCACGTCCGCGATGTTGAATACGTACCAGTAAAATCCGGCGAAATGGAGTGAAAAGAAATCCGCCACCGCGCCGTGAACGAGACGGTCGATCAGATTGCCGATCGCTCCGCCGATGATCAACGCGATGGAAATGGCGACCAGCCGCGAAGAGGCATTGGTCATCCACAGATAGAGCACGATGATTGCGGCGACGGAAAGCCCGATGAGGGCCATTCGGCCCGCATTGTCGTTCGCCGGGAAAAGCCCGTAGGATATGCCGGGATTCCAGACCAGTATGAGATTGAGAAAGGACGTGACGGCCACGCTTCCCTTTTCGCCGATGCGATAGATCTCGAGCATCCAGTATTTATGGATCTGGTCGGCGGCAAGCGCGACCAGCGCAACGATAAGCCCCGCGCCGCTCTGCGAACTCCACAGACGGATGCCGCCAATCGCGCTGTCGCCGGTCTTCTCATGCGCCTCGGTCATTATGAGCCTGTCGGTCCCGCTTTGCCTTGTCTCTCCGCTTCCTCGCTTAATCGGACACCGCCGTTACGTCAAGCCGGGAGCGGCAATGCGCGTTTCCACGAAGGTGGCCGTGCTTTCAGTTAAAGATCGTCGAACTTTAGAAGATCCGGTAATCGACTGGAAAGTATTGGATGATTTCGTGACGGCTGGCGCGCTTTGCATACAAAAGCTGCGGGGCGGATTAAAACTTCATTTATTCGCCAATGATTTCATCTGTTGATGGGACGTTGCCTAAATGAACAAAATTTATTGTATACCACACAAGAATTACACCGCCTGAGGCAGTCCGGAAGAATTATTTATCGTCATGGAGGCAGGCTGGCGCCGCTATGCGCCGGAAATCGGGGCGTTCGGCTTCGGTTTCGCCACTCCCGGAGCGGAGTAACAGGCGTTTTGATAAGTTTTGGCAGATTGCCGCATCGCGGTGCGGTTACGATTCTTCTTGTCGAAGACAATGACGCCGACGCCGAACGCGTCGAGCGTGTGCTCGAGCAGGCGAACATGGAGCATGCGCTCGTCCGTGCGACGGACGGCATGGAGGCTCTGGAGATCTTGCGGGCGCCCGATGGGAAGGTCGTCAAGGGGCCTTTCATCCTGCTGGTCGACCTGAACATGCCACGGATGGATGGCCTGCGGTTTCTGCAGGAGTTGCGCAGTGACAGGAAGTTGCGGCGCGCGGTGGTTTTCGTCCTCACCGGCTCGAACCTTGAAGACGACAAGAGCGCGGCGTATGGCTTCAACGTCGCGGGCTATCTTCTGAAGGAAAAACTGGATGGGCTGGTCCCGCTGATGAACTGCTACTCGAAACTGATCAACCTGCCGTTCATGATGCATTGAGGCGATCCGATCTGGCGCCGGTGAATCACTGCCCCAGCACACGCCGCCTCATCGCGGCTTCCGCCCGTCTTACGAGGACCGCGCAGGCCGGCAGCAGGAACAGCCCGGCCACCATGGCGGCGAGCAGGGTTGTCGCGCTGAGACGGCCGAAAAGGCGGAGCGAGGGCAGATCGGAAAAGACGGTCACGGCGAGCCCGCAGGACAGCACGATGCTGGTCAGAATGAGGGCGGGGCCGATCAGTTCGGCGGCGCGGGCAGCGTTCCGTTCATGATCGTTTCCGCTCGCCTCCTCCAGCCGGAGCCGGTTGAGATAGTGGACGGTCGCGTTAAGGCCCAGCCCGAAGGCAACCGTTAGCGCCACGATGCTGGCGAATTGCAGCCCCTCGCCGGTCAGCGCCAGCGAGGCTCCGGCGGCGACAACCGGGAAAAGCCCCGGCAGCAGGCTGACAATCCCGATGAAGAACGAGCGGAAGGCGAGGCCGATCAGCGCCGAGACCAGGATGATTTCGGCCGTCAGCATCAGGTTGATCTTCTGGATCATGGCGGCGCTGTTGCGGGCGGCGATGACGGCAAGGCCGCTCACGGAAATGCGATAGTCCGGATGGGCGGCCCGCACCGGTTCGAGCGCAAGGTCCAGCGTATTGACCACCGGCAGCAATTCGCTTGCGTCGATATCGGGAATGCGCCCGGTGACGACGGCGGCGTCCTGCTCGGGCGTAACGAACCGCTGCGTCAGATGGGCGGGCAGCAGGCCGACATACTGGCGCAGCGTCGGAATATCATTCTGACCGGTTTCCGCCAGCCAGCGCATCAGCGTCTCGGCGGACCAGACATTGCCGAGTCCGGCCTGTTCCTCCACGATCCGATGCACCTTCGCCGTGACCTCAAGAGGTTCAGGCGCGTAATAGCTGACGCCATCGGGAAGCTGGATCATCACATCGACCGGATTGGCTCCGGTCAGTTTCGTCTCCAGCCGGTCCGACGCCTTCAGCGCTTGTTCGCGGTCGGGCACCTGGTCGGCGAGGCGGTAGCGCGGCTCAAGCGTCAGATGCGCGGCGCCGAAAGCGATGGCGAGGCCAAGGCCGATCAGGGCAAATGTTCCCGCCCGCCGCGTGACCAGCCCGGCAGCCCAGCCGCAGAACCGGCGGAGCAGCCGCATCGGCGCGTCCTTCTCGACCAGCCGGGCGGCGAGGCGGCTTTCGCGGTCGATGAGCAGCATGGCGGCGAGCGGCTGCGTCAGGATGACGGCGAGGAAAGCAACCGCCATGCAGATCGCTCCCGCCTGTCCGAAAAGCTGGATCGCGGCCGAATCGGCGAATGTCAGGGCGAAAAACGAGGCCGCCGCCGTTGCGCTGCTGAGGAAGCAGGCCGGTCCCACGACAAGCAGCGAATAGCGTATCGCTGCCATGCGGCTGTCGCCCGCGAGCAGGCGTTCTCGGAGGGCAAACGTCATCTGCATGGAATCGGCGAACGCCATGACCATCGTCAGCGGCGAAACCACGTTGAGGAAAAGATTGAGACGGAAGTCGGCCCAGCCGAGCGCGCCCAGCGACCACAGGATGGCAATGGCGGGCGGAACCACGGCGATGGTGATGAAGGAAACATGGCGCAGGAAAATCAGCGCGATGACGACGCCGATGGCAAAGCCGAGGCCGTTATAGAGGATTCGGTCGCGCTGGACGGCGTTGCGGATTTCCTGCTGCATGACCGGCGCACCCGCCAGTTGGACGGCAAGACCGGTGCCGCTGAGCTGAGTGATGACGGTTCGCGCGATGTCCTGGATCGTGGATTTCAGCCGTTCGCTTCTGGCAATTTCAGGATCGAGGGCGACGACGATCAGGGAAAGCTGGCCGTCAGCGGAGAGCAGCTTGCCGTCAAGAATGCGGTTCGCGCGGACCTCTGCGATCAGGCGGTCGTAGTCTTCGCCTTCCGGCAGCGTCGCGGGGAAGAGCGGGGGTGGCAGAAAGCCCGGTTTTGGCGAGCCGCGCGCGGAAAACATCGAGATCAGACCGCGCATCCCGTCGATGAACTGCAGCTCGATGACAGCGTCGCGCAAGGCCTGCAGCGAGGCGCGCTCAAGCAGCGTCGGTCCCTCGATCACGACGAGAACGTCGAACTCGCTGGATGGAAAGCGCCGCGAAAAGGTCTCGAACTGGCGGAATTCCTCGGTATCGGAGCGGAACAGCTCCGTCAGGGAATCGTCCACCTGCATCCGGCTCACGCCGATGGCGGTCAGCGCGGACACCAGCAGAACGCATACAAGGCTCGCCCATGGGAAATGCAGGGAAAGCAGTCCGATGCGCTCCGAAAGGAGGCTGAACGTGATCCCGCCCCTGAGCGCGTCGTCCGTCTTGTGGTTCTTTTGCATCCGCCGCGCTATAGGTATTCATGCAGTCAGGAGCGTCAGCCGTTTCTAGACCAGCTGAAATATCAGACGCAAGACCAGCGTCCCTTGAACTGCATATTGCCTGTGCATAGGCGCGCGTGCGCCCTCGGCGGGCGGCGGACTACAAATCAAGCAGTCGCCGCGTCCGAGGGAATTGCCTCATTGGACATTGGCGCATGTTCGACCGCTCCGATGGCCTCCTGCAACGCCTTGCGCATGTCGACCGGATCGCCAATTGCGGGCAAATCGATATCCTGGTCGCCGGTGCCGTGGACGTGGAGCTTGCCGTAACCGAGGATGCGTCCCAAAACATCCTGGTCCAGACTGATCTGTTCGATCGAACCCAGTTGCAATTCCTCGGTGTCACGCTGGATCAGTCCGCGCTTGTAGATCAGGCGCTGGCTGGTAACGCCGATTTCGGTCGTCCAGATCGGCACCATGATTGCGAGGAAGAGAATGACGCCAAGCAGGACGGGTCCCAGCACAACAAATGGATATTCGGGGCTGTAACTGAATATGGCGACGAGGATCGACAAGGCGAGCACCCCATAGCCCATCGCATGCCTGATCCAATGGAAGTGAGCGATGTAATGCACCGCTTCATTGGCTCCCAAACTGTCACGGATATAGCTCATCGCAGCGCTCCTTGCCGAATACCGCCATTCATCTGGCAGAGGGGGTAACGTTCCTGCCGCGAATTGGTTCGCCAACTCGGCGTTTCGGGGAGCAAAGCCGCGTTCTGTTCCGGTTTGGCCTATTTTTCATAACGCAGGAAATGCGCGGCCGTTCCACCATAGAGACGCCGATCCAGCAGGGCGAAGCCCGCGGGTGGCGCAAATTCGGCATCCGCACTTTCCTCGACAAGCGCGATCGCGCCGGGTATGAGCCATCCGCCCGCAATTGCCGCCGCCAGCGCCTTCTCGCCCAGACCCTTGCCATAGGGTGGATCGGCAAAAACGAGGCCGAAAGGCCGCAGCGTGCCCGCCTCGCCCAGCTTCGTTGCATCGCGCCGATAGATTTTGGTCACGCCAGTCGCGCCGACCGTCTCGATATTGCGGCGGATAAGGCCGCGCGCCTCGGCGTTGTCCTCGACGAAATGGGCATAGGAGGCCCCGCGTGACAGCGCTTCGAGGCCCAGCGCCCCGGTCCCGGCAAACAGGTCCAGCACCCGCGCCCCCTCGATCTCGAAATCCTCGACGCCATGGGCGAGAATGTTGAAGACCGACTCGCGCACCCGGTCGCTGGTCGGGCGTATGTCGTAGCCTTTCGGGGTGGCGAGCGCTGCGCCCCGGAAGCGTCCGGCAACGATTCTCATCGGGCGGGTCGTCCGGCTCTGGGTTTCGCACTATTCCCGGGCGCGCCGCGTTTTCGTGCCGGGGCGGGCCGGGATGGCCGGCGCTTCGGCTTTCCGGCTGGCGGTGCTGCGGCGTCCGTCTTCGGCGAATCGCCGCTCTTGCCGGGCTTTTTCTCGGTCAATCCAAGCGCCTCGGACGTATTCGTTCCGAGCTGTTCCACCAGAATGCGCTTTTTCACCTCCTCGACCGCTCCGGTTTCCAGATCGCCGAGTATGAATGGTCCGAAGGAGATCCGGATCAGCCGGTTCACCGTGAGGCCGAGTGTCTCCATGATCTTGCGGACTTCGCGGTTCTTGCCTTCGCGCAGGCCGATATTCAGCCAGATATTGGCGCCCTGCACGCGCTCGATCCTTGCCTCGACAGGGCCGTAGCGAACCCCGTCGATCTGCGTGCCGTCAGCGAGGCGGTCGAGGGCGGTCTGCTCGACCTTGCCGTGCGCGCGAACCCGGTAGCGGCGCATCCAGCCGGTGGCGGGCGTTTCAAGATGGCGCGCCAACTCGCCGTCATTGGTCAGAAGCAGCAGACCTTCGGTGTTGAAATCGAGCCGCCCGATGGAGATAACCCGAGGCATTTCCTGTGGAAGAGCCTCGAATACGGTGGGTCTGCCCTGTGGATCGCGGTGCGTCGTGACCCGTCCCTTGGGTTTGTGATAGCGCCACAGGCGGGGCGGTTCGATGGCGGGCAGGGGCTTTCCGTCGACGACGATCCGGTCGCCCGGCCTCACGTTGACAGCGGGACTTTCCAAGCGTTTTCCGTTCAGCGAGACCCGTCCCTCGCCGATCAGCCGCTCCGCGTCGCGCCGCGAACACAGACCCGAACGCGCAATGATTTTTGCGATTCGCTCGGCTGGCAAGTCTTCAGTATTGTGAGTATCCTGGTCGGATCGCATCTTCGCCTCTTTTAACTTGCTATAATTGTCAAAACTGATTCTTGACAAACGGGGAGATCAGATGCGTCGAGATCGAATAATAAAAGCAGTCAACACTCTGAAAGACGCTCTGCAAGCGGCGCAGATCCGTGAGCTTCTCAGGGCGGCGCGCAACGGTCAGCAGGCCGAAGGCGTGAACCGCACGCAGAAGATCCTGCTCGCCTACAACGTCTTCATGCGTCATTATCAGGAATTCGATGAAGAAGAAAAGGAGATGATGACCTTCTTCGGTCTCACTCCCCTGCTCGACATCGCCTTCTGGTCGGCGCTGGTCGACGGTGAACAGGCCGTCTCACGCAAGATCATGGCGGATGTGGATGTCGGCGCGTATAACGTCATCTTCGTCATGCCGAAACTGCGCGAGCTTCTCCTGCGTGAAACCGACCGGGAACAGTTGATCATTGCCGATCCCTCGGGCACGGATCAGGAGATCAAGCGCCTGCGTCTTCTCGTTGCCGAACGCGATCGCTCGCTGACGGACCCGCATGTGATCATCAACGTCCTGCGCTCGCTCGACGAGTTCTATGAGGGCATGGCGGCTCTGCGTGGGGGCAATCACCCCTCGCTCTCCGTCGGCGCGATCGATTCGGGCAGCACGAAGAGCTTCGACTTCTTCGGCTCCAACGCCATTGTCGATGAAATCTCCGAATTGCTGATCGCGGTCTGGGACCGGATCAAATATTCGGCGGAAGAGAATTTCCGCTACCAGATCGAAGTCGCGATGATGGCGGCGGGCTTCATCAACCGCGTGAAGGACGCCCAGACGGCGGGCCGCGTCAACGAGGATCAGGGCCAGCGTATCACGCGCTCGGTCGCCAAGGCCATCGAGACGCTGTTCCGTGCCGGCGCATATACCGAGAACATGGACGAGATCCGTGAAGTCCGGGCCAGCCAGTTCCTGCTGCCCAAGACCCAGCTTCTCGAATATCGCCGCGAGGAAGCCCGCGTCGAGTTCAAGTCCATCGAGATGCGTGACGGACTTGAGACCGGCGAGAAAGCCGAGCCGCTGACGCGCGTCGAGGGCGTCAAGGACAAGGACAGCCCTGTGGCGGAGCCTGCCGCGCCGGCCGAAAATGCGGCAGCCTCGAAGCCGGCCGCTGCCGGGACCGCGAATGCCGACATCGATGAGGACGGGATCTCGAAATAGGGCGAAGATCCGATAAGATGGACTATCCCGCCTTTTGCGGGACAGGCTTCTCGGACAAATCGAATAAGGGAGGCGGCTTGTTTCGCCTCACGGAATGAAAGCAAACGCGTTTATGGCTCTGGCCCTGGAAGAGGCCGGAGCCGCGGCCGTTCGCGGCGAGGTTCCCGTGGGCGCCGTTCTGGTCGCGCCTGACGGCCGTATTCTCGCATGCGACGGCAACCGCATCCTTGAATATCGCGATCCCACCGCCCACGCCGAAATTCTCGTCCTGCGCGCTGCGGCCGGGCTGCTCGGCAGCGAGCGCCTGACCGGCTGCCATCTCTACGTGACGCTGGAGCCTTGCACCATGTGCGCCGGGGCGATTTCATTTGCACGGATCGAGCGGCTCTATTTCGGCGCGCCGGACGAAAAGGCCGGAGCGGTCGAGCACGGGGTGCGCTTCTTTGCCCAGAGCAGTTGCCATCATGCGCCGGAGGTCTATGGCGGCATCGCTGAGACGGAGGCGGCGGCATTGCTCCGGGATTTCTTCAGGCAGCGGCGTTAAGGCGAGGTCGGATAAGTTTTTCTGAAAAATTGAGCTGGAAACAAATAGAGCAGATCGGGACCGTTTCAACTCGAAACGACCCGATCCGTATCCGTTTGTTAATGCCGCTTTTCCCCGGTCTACATGGCGCCTGCCGCAGCATTGTCCGCCGGGGGCTTGTCGAGCCGGGCAAAGGGCGAACGGCCAACGTCGCAGGCGCGCAGACGCCTGCCCATGCTGACGGGAAACCAGAGCACGATAGACAGGAGCAGCCATACGATCAGAGCTGCTACGAAAGCATATGCATAATGCATGCCTGTCTCGATGAGTCCGGCTGTCAGCGCCGCGGTTGCTGCCGCCAATCCTCCGGTCAGCATGACCGCGGTAACGAGAGCGACAAGCTCGATGTCAAGCCAGCGCGGCTTGAAAGGGCTGCGAAACAGCAGCGTGAGCAAATATTGGAGAGAAACCACCCCAGCCAGAAGAGCGGCTTCAAACGCGACCGATAGAAACTGTGCCATGTTCGGAAATCCTTGAAAAAGGCGACATCTCATCGCCAGGGCGGAGCGGCCCATGCGCCGCGCACGGCAGGCGCGGGCAGGACCATCTCCGCGATGCGTCCAACTGATTGACAGGTCCGGTTTCGGACAGCTCAACCATGCAGGTGGAAGTGCCGGACAAACTCGATGACGCCGAGCAGCGTCAGAACGATGAAAAAGCCGGCAATGATCAGAAGTCCGCTGCGCCTGTCCGTGAATTCGATCAGCGCCGGGTCGTATGGCGGCTCGTCCGGCGTTGGCTCGACGGGGGGCGTGTGTTGTGTCGTCGTCATTATTTGAAATCCTCAACTTGCGGGCGCAAGCCAAGCGTGCTGGCGCAAAGGCGCACCGCTGAAAAAACAGGTCAGATGATGGAAAATGGACCGCGCGGGCTCAGGCGGCCGGGTGCAGGCCGTGCGGCGGTCCGCGAGCGCTTGCGATGGCATGCGCTATGGATGAGACATCGTGCCTGCCGATGCTGGCGGAAGATCGGCTTGCGAATTGGCGGCAACGGTCTGCAGCCTGAAGGGCTGCGGGATCGATGTCTCCGCGATGGCCTGACAGGAAATCCTGCAAGGCTGCGTTGACAGAAGCCTGCTGCGCCGTCCGGATGACACGAACCGGTTCGGAGCCTTTCAGCGCGAGATCAATCGGCTGATGGACCGCACTTTGGAAATCATCAGCGCCCGGCGAAGCGGTGCCGAAACCGATGCTGCCGGCAAAGACGATCAGAAATGCGAGAAACAGCGAAAAGGAGCGCAAAGGCGTCAACCTTAAAACCCGTCAAATCGACATATACGCTCTTTTTCGGGGAATGAATACAGCTTTTGCAGCTTGTGAAGCTCTTGCTTTAAAATCGCTTAGCGGCTTGCCAGCAACCGCTCCGTGGAGGTGATTTGCGCGAATTCGCCGCTCAGGCTGGCGATATGCGCGTCGTGCACGGTCTCGGCGCTGATGGTCCGGCCATCGGGCGTCACCCGCTCGAACGCGTAACAGGCATCCGCGACGAGCGTCGCCCTGAAGCCCAGATTGGCGGCCATGCGCACGCTCGTGCTGACGCAGTGATCGCTGGAGACCCCGCAGAATACCAGATCCAGCAGGTTCCGGGCGCGCAGATCATGTTCAAGCGACGTGCCTATAAAGGCCGAATTCACCGATTTCATGTAAACCGGCTCGCCATCGCGCGGCCGTGCGAAATCCTCGAATTCATGACCGGGGTGGCCGGGCCGCAGAACGGAGTTCTCCTGTGTCGATGCGTGAGCGACATGGCTGACCGGCCAGCCATTTGCCCGCCAGTGTTCGAGCAGCCGCGCGGCATTCTTCTCCGCCTGGCGGTTGTTGCGCGGTCCCCAATATTCGAGGTCGCGAAAGCCCAGTTGCCAGTCGATCAGGACGAGGCAGCTCCGCTCGGTGCTCAAAGCGTTTCCTTCCTTGCCATCGCGGTCTCGCAGGCCCGCTTGAACGCGTCCTTGGCGGGTTCGGCCGCGGCGAAAATCTCGTCGATCTTGTAGAAATCCAGCACTTTGAAAAAGCCGATTTCGGGGCGGATCAGGATGTCGGGAGCCCCCGCTTTCAGCTTTTCACGGAGGACGGCGCGTAGCGCGATCTGGTTGACCCCGATAATCGCGTCGATCAGCGACGGCGCCTTGCCCTTGCTTTGCTGCGGTCCGGCCGTCACGTCGATCGCGGCAACGATATCGGCGCGCTCCATCACCAGATCGAACGGCACCGGGTTGACGAAACCGCCGTCGACCAGCACGCGCTCGCCCATCTCGATGGGGCGCAGGATGCCGGGCAGGGCGGAACTCGCGGTGATGGCGGGAATGAGGGGGCCGCTGTCGATCACGTACTGGCTTTGCGTGTAATAGTCCGTCGTCACGGCAAGCAGCGGGATTTTCAGCGCCTCGAAATCGTCAGGCAGCGCCTCCGGCAGCAGGCCCCTGATGATGTTCTCGCCGGAAAAGGCCGAGCCGTTTTCCCCGCCGCGGAAGATTGCCAGCCCGTTGTCCCAATGCGAGAACAGCCGGCGGATCAGCTCGGTGCGCCGGTGAAACAGCTCCTCGCAATAGGCGCGGATGGCGGCCCCGGTCATGCCGGATGCGTAGGCCGCGCCGATCAGGGCGCCGATGCTCGTTCCCGCAATGACGCATGGGGCGACGCCAAGCTCATCGAGCGCTTCGAGCATGGGCACATGGGCAAAGCCGCGCGCGCCGCCCCCGCCAAGTGCGAGGCCGAAACGCACGCCGGAGCCCGGAGCGGTAATCCCTTGCGCGTTCGGCGCATCGGCAGCGCTCGTCATTTCGTCTATCCCTTGAAATGCTTGAGTATGGCGGCGGTCGTTTCCTCCGGCGCTTCCTCGGGGAGGAAATGTCCGGAATTGACGGCGTGGCCGTTCACGTCGCCGCACCATTCGCGCCAGATATCCAGCGGGCCTGCCGTCTTGCTGGGAATGCCTTGCTCGCCCCAGAACACCGCCGTCGGACAGGAAATCCGGCGGTCCGCCTCCCTGTCGGCGGTATCGTCGGCGAGGTCGCAGGTCGCGCCCGCGCGGTAATCCTCGCAGGTTGCGTGGAGCCGCGCCGGCTCGCTGAAAAAGGCGCGGTAATGGGCCAGCGCTTCGGGCGCGAAGACCAAAAGATCGTCGCTGCCCGCCCATCCCGCCAGCTTGCTGTCGAGCCAGCCCACAGGGTCGCGCCCGATCATGTCTTCCGGCCGCGGCGCTTGCTGGGCGAGAAATGTCCAGTGGAAAGTCTTCATGGCGAGGTCGCGCGTCAGCCGGTTCCACATGTCGTAGGTCGGGACAATGTCGAGCAATACGAGCTTTTCGATACGTTCCGGGTGATCAAGCGCCAGCCGGTAGCCCGCCCGTCCGCCGCGATCATGGCCGCAAACGTGAAAGCGGCTCAGCCCGAGCTGGTCGGCGATGTCGATAACGTCCTCCGCCATTGCCCGTTTGGAGTAGCCGAAATGTTCCGGATCATCGGCGGGAATGGAACTTTCGCCATAGCCGCGCAGATCGCAAACGATCAGCCGGAAATGTCTGGCGAGTTCAGGGGCGACGCGGTGCCAGATGACATGGGTTTGCGGATAGCCATGCAGCATGAACATCGGCGGTCCGTCGCCCCCGATACGCGCGAAGATCTCCGCGCCGCGCGTCTTAAAACGGTGCGCCTGGAAACCGGGGAAAAGGTCAGGCAGATCTTGGGTCATCATATTTCTCCCGCCTCGCTGCCTTGACGGCAGCGATCTATTGTTGCCGCATCAATCTTGCCAACGTTCGGTTAACGCCTGCGGTCGGATTGATGCGCGAGTGCGCGCCAGCCAATGTCGCGCCGGCAAAACCCTTCGGGCCAGTCGATCCTGTCGATGGCTTCATAAGCCTTGTCACGGGCCTCCGAAACGGAGCCGCCCAGCGCCGTCACATTCAGCACCCGGCCGCCATTCGAGAGCATCCGCGCGCCATCCCGTTTCGTGCCCGCATGAAATATGGTGACTCCGGGCACGCTTTCAGCTTCGTCCAGCCCTTTTATTTCGGAGCCCTTCTCATAGTTCCCCGGATAGCCGTTCGCCGCCATGACCACCGTGATCGCGGTTTCATCGCGCCAATTCAGCTCCATCTGCCCGAGCGTGCCCTCGGCAACGGCCAGCAGGGCGGGCAGGAAATCGGAGGCAAGCCGCATCATCAGCACCTGGCATTCCGGATCGCCGAAACGGGCATTATATTCAATCAGCTTCGGCCCGTCCGCGCCGATCATCAGCCCGGCGTAAAGGACGCCGCGATAGCTGATGCCGTTCTCCTTCAGAGCCGCGACGGTCGGCAGAATGATCTTCTCCATGACGCGAGCTTCCATCTCCGGCGTCATGATGGGGGCAGGGGAATAGGCGCCCATGCCGCCGGTATTCGGCCCCTTGTCGCCGTCGAAGGCGCGCTTGTGGTCCTGTGCGCTTGCGAGCGGCAGCACGGTCTCGCCGTCGCACAGGGCAAAGAAGCTGGCTTCCTCGCCTTCGAGGAACTCCTCGATGACGACGGATGCGCCCGCCTCGCCGAATGCGCCTTCGAAACACTCATGGATGGCCTGCTCGGCTTGCCCGTGCGTCTCGGCGATGATGACGCCCTTGCCCGCTGCCAGCCCATCCGCCTTGATGACGATGGGGAGCGTCTGCTGGGTCAGATAGTCGAGCGCGGCGTCGGCATTGTCGAAAGCGCCATAGTCGGCGGTCGGGATATGCTTGTGCGCGCAGAGCGCCTTGGTGAAGCTTTTCGAGCCTTCGATCTGCGCGCCATCCTTGCCGGGACCGAAGACCTTGAAGCCCGCCTTGTGCAGATCATCGGCGAGCCCGGCGACGAGCGGCGCTTCCGGCCCGATGACAACAAGCCCGATCTCGCGCAGCCGGCAGAATTCGATGATTGCCGCATGATCGCCGGGATCGAGGTCCACGCATTCGGCGTGACGCGCGATGCCGGCATTGCCCGGAGCGCAATAAAGCCGTGTCAGCATCGGGCTTTTGCTGATGGCCCAGGCCAGAGCGTCCTCGCGTCCGCCCGATCCGATGAGGAATATATTCATGGCAAGCTATGTTTTCCGAGTTGTTTCCGCAAAGCTCATAACAAGAATCGGGCTAAACTTGCACCTTTCCCGCCAATCTCGCTAGATAGGCCCCATGAAAGAGCAACCGGTCAGCAATATCGCCGAGTTCACCGTTTCCGAGCTATCCGCCGCCGTCAAGCGGACGGTCGAGGACAGTTTCGGCTATGTCCGCCTGCGCGGCGAGATTTCCGGTTTTCGCGGGCGGCATTCCTCGGGCCATTGCTATTTCGCGCTTAAGGATGACCGCGCCAAGATCGACGCCGTCGTCTGGAAGGGCATCTATTCGGGGCTGAAATTCAAGCCGGAAGAGGGCGTCGAGGTCATCGCGACCGGACGGCTGACGACTTTCCCCGGCAAATCCAGCTACCAGATCGTCATCGAGGCGCTTGAGCCTGCCGGGATTGGCGCGCTGATGGCGCTGCTGGAGGAGCGCAAGAAGAAGCTCGCCGCCGAGGGGCTGTTCGACGAGGCGCGCAAGAAGCCATTGCCGTTTTTGCCGAATGTCGTCGGCATCGTTACTTCGCCGACCGGCTCGGTCATCCGCGACATGCTGCATGGCTTTACCGAGCGCTTTCCGGCCTGCGTGCTGGTCTGGCCGGTGCGCGTTCAGGGCGAGACGTGTGCGCCGGAAGTGGCCGCAGCGGTTCGCGGCTTCAATGCGCTCAAAACTGGAAGCGCCGTGCCGCGCCCGGATGTGCTGATCGTGGCGCGCGGCGGGGGCAGTCTCGAAGATCTGTGGGGCTTCAACGAGGAGATCGTGGCGCGTGCGGTCGCGGAGAGCGACATCCCCGTCATCTCCGCCGTCGGTCATGAGACGGACTGGACGCTGATCGACCTCGTTGCCGATGCCCGCGCGCCGACGCCGACGAAGGCCGCCGAATGGGCGGTGCCGAAACATTCCGAGCTGATCGCGCGTCTGGATGAACTTGCCGTGCGCCAGCGCCAGGCCGTCTCCCGGATCGTCGAGGCGAACCGTTCCGATCTGCGCGCCGCAACGCGCGGCCTGCCGCGACCGCAGGACATGATCGGCTTTGCCCGGCAGCGATTCGATGGCGCGAGCGGGCGGCTCGGCTATGCGCTGCGCAGTTTCGCGACCGCCAAGCGATCCCAGCTTGACCGCTGGCAAGGACGGCTCGATATACGCCTGCTCGCCCAACGCACCGAACGCTGCCACGAGCGCCTTGCCAGCGCCGACCGCGAAGTCCGGCAGGTCTTGCGCCGCATCGTCCAACAGCATCATGTCCGGCTGGGGCGGTCGGCTTCGCGCCTCAGACCGGGACTGCTGCATCATCCCGCGCAGCGCGGCCGCGATCGGCTCGACCGGCTGACGGCCCGCGCCGATCAATGCCTGATCGCAGGAGCCGAACGCCGCCGAAGCCGTCTGGATACGCTGGCCCAGCTGCTGCGCTCGCTCAGCCATAAAAGCGTGCTGGATCGTGGATTTGCGCTGGTGCGTGATGCTGAAGGCCGCATGGTCCGGCGCGTTGCGGAAGCGGAGGAAGCCGGACGGCTTGAGCTGGAACTGGCTGACGGCCGGATCGCAGCCGACGTCGTCACCGGCTCAGGCGATTCAGCACCCCCGCCGGCGCGAAAATCGCCCGCCCGGACTGTGAGCGCGAACAACGAGACTGCTGTCCCGAATGAGAAAACCAAGCAGGGGCAGCTCTTTTGACGCAAGGGCCGAGAAAATGGAACCCTTTTTCGGGATTATGAGCTTAGAATAAAAGGTCCGGATATCCATGTTAAGGCTCGGCTTCCGGTATCTGAGGATCAGCGGAGTATTTGGCCCCGCAATCAGAAAACTAGCGGTGTATTCAATGAACAGACATGATCGGCGCATAACGGGCGATGGCGAGGCCAGGCTTCGTTATCTGGATGGGGAATTTCAGATCATTTCGCCGGGAAGTCACGTGCGCTGCGCCGTTACGGGGCAACTGATCCCGCTGGAGAATCTGCGCTACTGGAGCGTCGAGTTGCAGGAGCCCTATGCGGATGCGGAAGCCTCGCTGCGGCGTTTCCTGCAGATCAGGCAGCGACGGGAAAAGGGCGCGTCAGGCTGAACGGGGAGGGGCTGCGCCCTTTCCGGAGATCAAGATCATTCTGACGGAAACAGAACCACATCCTGCCGCAATCCCCGCGAAGGCGGGGATCTCATTACAGCGCTTGTTTCAGATCCCCGCCTTCGCGGGGATTGCGGAACATTGGCCCTGTGTAAAATGATCCTGCATTACTTCACGCTGCCCCAGACCTCTTCGAGCCGCGCATCCCGGCCGCAACCATAGCGGTAGAGCTTATAGCGGATGGGATTTTTCTGGTAATAGTCCTGATGATAATCCTCGGCGGCGTAGAACGTCTTTTCCGGCAGGATTTCGGTGACGACCGGCTTGCCGAGCTTTTCCTCGATCTTCTTCTTTGACTCTTCCGCCAGCTTTTTTTCTTCCTCGTTGCCGTAGAAGATCGCCGAGCGGTAGTGCGGGCCCTTGTCGCAGAATTGGCCCGAGGCGTCGAGCGGGTCGATATTGCGCCAGAAAATCTCCAGCAGCTTGTCGTAGCCGACCTTTGACGGATCATATTCGATCTTCACGACTTCGATATGCCCCGTCGTTCCCGCCGAAACCTGTTCATATGTCGGGTCCAACTCGTCACCGCCGGAATAACCCGAAATCGTAGCCATTACGCCTTCCGTCTCGTCATAGGGAGGCTCCATGCACCAGAAGCAGCCACCCGCGAAAATGGCGCTTGCCCTGTTGTCCGACTGGGCATGGGCGGCGCCCGCCGCAGCGGCGACTACGAGCGAGAGAGCGAAGACGATCCGGATCAGCATTTTCAAACCTGTTATTGCGTGGGCATGCCTGATTGCGCAGTCATAACGTATTTTTCACCGTGTCGCCCGGTGATGCCGGACGGAAGATCAGCGCGTCGCCATTGATGCAATAGCGCAGGCCGGTCGGAGCGGGGCCGTCATCGAAGACATGACCCTGATGCCCGCCGCAGCGGCGGCAGTGGACCTCGGTTCGCACGATGAAGTAGAGCGTGCGATCCTCGCTGGTTCCAACGGCGTTTTCAAGCGGCTGCCAGAAGCTGGGCCAACCCGTGCGGCTGTCGAACTTGTGCTCCGAGGAGAACAGCGCCAGATCGCAACCGGCGCAATGGTAGAGGCCGGCGCGCTTCTCGGCGTCGAGAGGGCTTGTGAAGGGACGCTCCGTGCCGTGTTCGCGCAGGATGTAATATTGCTCGTCGGTCAGCACCTTGCGCCACTCTTCCGGCGTCCTGGTGATCTCGAAGGTTTTTTCGCTACTGCCTGAAGCCCGCAGCGCAAAAATCGATGTTGCGGTCGCGGCCAGGCCAGAAATGGCGGTGCGGCGGCTTATCATGGCATATAGTCCTTGGTTCCGATGCATCAGCATGCGGGACCGTATGGCTCACTTGCAACTCACAATAACGTGGCGGAGGGCCGATCAGTTTCAGTTTTGGCGTTCGCCCGCGTCCGCGCCGGCGGAAGGGATCTGTTGAGACCTGTTCTTGACGCTTGACCGTCTGACGCGGTTTATGGAGGGCGAAGCGTCGAGACGGGTGCGTTACCTGTTGTTCGGGCGTGCGGGAAGAAGAACATGAAGAGGCTCACCAATGACCTATGAACTTAGCGGAAAACATCTGATCGCCG
Source organism: Rhodomicrobiaceae bacterium (assembly GCA_050330195.1). Classification (GTDB taxonomy): domain Bacteria; phylum Pseudomonadota; class Alphaproteobacteria; order Rhizobiales; family Rhodomicrobiaceae; genus JAHQVI01. Next base: position 21,437 of record JBHJOB010000046.1, read on the forward strand.
GGGAATGGACCACGGGCAGCGCAAGCTTCTCGTCCGAACCCGCGCATGGGCCGAGCCATGAATTTGCCGTGGGCTCGCCGGAGCATGTCGAAACGGCAGCCCGGGCCGCCGAAGAGGCGTTCTGGACCTATGGCTATTCGACACGCGGCGAACGTGCCGCCTTTCTCAACCGGATCGCGGATGAAATCGACGCGCGCGGCGATGCGATCACCGAAATCGGCACGCAGGAAACCGGTCTGCCCGAGGCGCGCCTTCAGGGCGAGCGCGGACGCACGGTCGGACAGCTTCGCCTGTTCGCGAAGCATATCGAGGACGGCGCGTATCTCGACCGCCGCCATGACGAGGCGCTGCCGGAGCGCCAGCCGCTGCCGCGTCCCGATCTGCGCATGATGCAGCGTCCGATCGGCCCGGTCGCTGTGTTTGGCGCCTCGAATTTTCCGCTGGCCTTCTCGGTCGCGGGCGGCGATACGGCCTCCGCTCTGGCTGCGGGCTGTCCAGTGATCGTCAAGGGGCATTCGGCCCATCCGGGCACCAGCGAGATCGTCGCCCAGGCGATTGACGCAGCTATCAAGGCCAGCGGCTTGCCGGCCGGCGTGTTCTCGCTGATCCAGGGCGGCAAGCGCGATGTCGGTCAGGCGCTCGTTCAGCATCCGCTGATCAAGGCGGTCGGCTTTACCGGCTCGCTTGGCGGCGGACGCGCGTTGTTCGACCTTTGCGCGCAGCGGCCGGAACCGATCCCGTTCTTCGGCGAACTCGGTTCGGTCAATCCGATGTTCCTGCTGCCTGCCGCCATGAGCGCGCGCGCCGCGGAAATCGCCAATGGCTGGGTCGGCTCGCTGACCATGGGCGCGGGCCAGTTCTGCACCAATCCGGGCATCGCCTTCGTCATCGACGGGCCGGATGCGGACGCCTTCACCAGCGCCGCTAAAAGCGGGCTCGAAAAAGTCGATCCGCAAACCATGCTGACCGACGGCATCGCCGAGGCTTACCGTTCCGGCGTCAAGACCATCCAGGGCAGCGCCGGCGTTCAGGAGGTGCTGGCGACGAGTTGCGACCGCCGCAATGCGACGCCTTATCTGTTCTCCACGACCGGCAAGGCGTGGCTGGAGAATGAAAAGCTCGGCGAGGAGGTTTTCGGGCCGTTGGGTCTGATCGTCAGGGTGAGCGATTTCGAGGAAATGGTCGCCGTTGCGAAGACGTTGCACGGCCAGTTGACCTGCACGCTCCATATGGATGCGGGCGATGCCGATCATGGCCGCAAGCTGCTGCCGATCCTGGAGCGCAAGGCGGGCCGTCTGCTCGCCAACGGCTTCCCGACAGGCGTCGAGGTTGCCGATGCGATGGTGCATGGCGGACCCTATCCGGCCTCGACCAATTTCGGCGCAACCTCGGTCGGCACGTTGGCGATCCGCCGCTTCCTGCGGCCGGTCTGCTATCAGAACCTGCCCGAGGCGATCCTGCCGGACGACCTGAAATAACGAAGAGGCGGGCGCGCTTCGCTTCGCGTCCTTTTTGGAAATCCCCGCGCAGGCGGGGATCTTCTGACCCAATGAAACAGATCCTCGCCTGCGCGGGGATTTCGAATCGGTCAGATTAAGCCCACGCCTTGGCGGCCTTTTGCCTCAAACGGATGAAGCCCATGCCACGGAAGACCTACGATCAATTGCGCAGCGCACGCTGGTTCGCACCGGACGATCTGCGCTCTTTCGGGCATCGCTCCCGCGCAATGCAGATGGGTCTCGGACCGGAGGACTGGGAAGGCAAGCCGGTTGTCGCGATCATCAACACATGGTCGGACGCGCAGCCCTGCCATATGCATTTCCGTCAGCGCGCGGAAGAAGTGAAGAAGGGCGTCTGGCAGGCGGGCGGCTATCCGATCGAGCTGCCCGCGCTCTCGCTCTCGGAAAGCTACGTCAAGCCGACGACCATGCTCTACCGCAATCTGCTGGCGATGGAGACCGAGGAACTGCTGCGCTCCCATCCGGTCGATGGCGCGGTGCTCATGGGGGGGTGCGACAAGACCACGCCCGCGCTGATCATGGGCGCGATCTCGGCGGGCTATCCGTTCATCTTCCTGCCTGCCGGGCCGATGCTGCGCGGCAATCATGAAGGGCGCACGCTCGGCTCCGGCTCGGATGCGTTCAAATATTGGGACGAGCGGCGCGCAGGCACGATCAGCGACGAGTTCTGGCAGGGTATGGAACGCGGCATCGCCCGCTCCTACGGCCATTGCATGACGATGGGCACGGCCTCGACCATGACGGCGATTGCCGAGGCGCTTGGGCTGACATTGCCCGGCGCGAGTTCGATCCCGGCGGCGGACGCCAATCACCAGCGCATGAGCGCCGCCTGCGGACGCCGGATTATCGAAATGATCTGGGACGATCTGACCCCGGATCGGATCGTGACCGAAAAGGCGGTCGAGAATGCCGTGACCGTCGGCATGGCGACCGGATGCTCGACCAATGCCATCATCCATCTGATAGCGATGGCGCGCCGTGCGGGCGTCGATCTCGGTCTCGACGATCTCGACGCGAAAAGCCGGGTCACGCCGGTCATCGCCAATGTCCGCCCCTCCGGCGACACCTACCTGATGGAGGATTTCTTCTATGCTGGCGGCTTGCGCGCACTGATGAACCAGCTAGGCGACCGGCTGCATCGCGATTGCATCACCGTGACCGGCAAGACGCTCGGCGAGACGCTTGAAGGTGCGAAGGTCCACAATCCCGACGTGATTCGCTCGCTCGAAAACCCGATCTATCACGAGGGGTCACTTGCGGTTCTGCGCGGCAATCTGGCGCCCTCCGGCGCTGTGATCAAACCGGCGGCGTGCGACCCGAAATTCCATGTGCATCAGGGGCCGGCGATGGTATTCGACAGCTATCCCGAGCTGAAACTGGCCCTCGACGACGAGCATCTGGATATTACCGGCGACCATGTTCTGGTGCTGCGCAATGCCGGGCCGCAGGGCGGGCCTGGGATGCCGGAATGGGGCATGATCCCGATGCCGAAGGCGCTGCTGAAACGCGGCTTGCGCGATATGGTCAGGCTGTCGGATGCGCGCATGAGCGGGACGAGTTTTGGCGCCTGCGTGCTGCATGTTGCGCCGGAATCTTATGTCGGCGGGCCGCTGGCGCTGCTTCGCGATGGCGATATCGTCCGGCTCGACGTGCCGGGACGCAAGCTGGACATGCTGGTGGATGAAGCCGAACTGGCCCGCCGCCGCGCCGAGTGGAAACAGCCGCTGCCCAAGGCCGGGCGCGGCTATAACTGGATGTATGCGCGCCATATCGGCCAGGCTGATACGGGCTGCGATTTCGATTTCCTGCAACGCTCGCATGGCGAGACAGTCAAGGAGCCCGATATTTTCTAAGGTTTGTTTATCTGGATTGGTTGCATTCGCTTGACGCCCTCTCCTGTGGGAGAGGGTTGGGGTGAGGGGAAAAGATGTTGATTGATTGTCACACACCCCTCACCCGGAACGCTTGCGCATTCCGACCTCTCCCTGTGGGAGAGGTAAGCGTGCGTCCACTGCATCTTGACGCTCACTACTCGTGTCTTGGCAAGACCGTCCAGGTGAGGAAATTAGAAAAGGCACAAAGAATGTCAGATAACGCACTGAAAGCCGAAACCAAGTCGCGCCTCGAAGGCGTCAGCACCGCCACGCTCTCAACGGCGCTTTTCAAGCGAGGCTTGCGCAACCAGTTCATTCAGGATGTCCGACCGCTCTCGGAAAAGGACAGGAACATGGTCGGCCCGGCCTTCACCTTGCGTTACATCCCGGCGCGCGAGGATCTCAATCCGATCTCGGTATTCCAGAATCGCGATCATCCCCAGCGCGCGGCGGTTGAGCAGTGTCCGGAAGGTCATGTCTTCGTCATCGACAGCCGCAAGGATGCGCGCGCGGCATCAGCAGGGTCCATCCTCATCACGCGGATGATGGTGCGGGGCTGCGCGGGCGTCGTCACCGATGGAGGGTTCCGCGACACGCCGGAAATAGCGCGGTTCGACATTCGCTGCTATCACAACCGCCCCTCGGCGCCGACCAATCTCACGATCCATCAGGCGATCGACATCAATGTGCCTGTAGGCTGCGGCGATGTCGCGGTCTGGCCGGGTGATATTGTGGTAGGCGATGACGAGGGCGTGATCGTGATCCCGGCTCATATGGCTGACGAGATTGCCGAAGAGGCCGCAGAAATGACGGCATTTGAAGATTTCGTCACCGAAGAGGTGCGCAAGGGCCGCTCGATCATCGGCCTTTATCCGCCGACGGATGAACAATCGAAAACCGATTTCGAGACGTGGCGCAAGGCGAACGGGCGTTGATAGGCCTGCTGCTCGACTTGCAGCGCCGTCCGTCAGTCCTGTCCTTTGAGATCATCTGCCTGAGGAAGAATCAAGCCGGATGAAGCGAGTTGCGCGAACACGGTCGACACGTCGCTGACGATGGCATCCCGCGCGATTGCGGGAAATGCTCCGTGCAACACATCGACAGCCTCCTCAAGGGTGATCCCATCGGCAAGCAGCCGCCAAAGCCCGGCGCCGATCGGGTCGAGATGGTGGATGGCTTCGTCATTCGCGTCGGTGAGAAAGGCTTCGCCGTCGACCACATGCAATCGGCTTGCGGGATTCTGCCGCCAGAGCATGCCTGCGGTCAGCAGTGGCGTGGCCTGCTCGTCGTTTTCGGGTATGGCCGCCTGCGGCGCTCCGTTACAATTGGCGCGCAATGGCGGTGCGGGTCTGCCATCCGCGTCGAGATCCGGCGGCCAGGCAGCGAAGCTGTGCAGAAGCAGCGCCGCGGCCTCATCGAGATCGCTGTATCGCAGCGTAAACCGAGGAACCGCGTTCATCAGCCTGTGCAGGCGCTGAAGCAATTCGCCGGCAGGCTCCCCGCGCGCGAAATTTTGCGATATCAGGGCCTTGAGGGTTTCAGCTCTCCCCGCAGGGCCGATTGCGGCGGCTGCTGCGGGCTGGCGGTCGAGCAAGATGATCGCGCCAAGCGGTGCGACGACGCCGCGCGGCGCAAGGTGATTCTTCGCCAGCGCAAGGTACTGATACCGATCATCCGATGGTCCGGCATTTTCGCTGACGAAACGGCGGAACTCCGCCGATGCGCGCGCGGGAAGCGGCAGGCGCAGACGGGGAGCAAGCCCCAGCGCCACGCCGTGGTCGTCGGCCGAGGTCAGGGGCAGCACGTCATCGCCGAAGATCCTGCAGCCACTGGCGGCGAGGCGTGCAATAAGAGTGCTTTTTCCGGCGTGCGACCGGCTGGGGAACATGACCAGCCTGCCGGAGATCAGGGCGGCTCCGCAATGCAGGCAAAGGCGGGACGGGTTTTCATCGATATGGCTGGTCACGATGTCCGCGAGCAGGCCGCAGACCGCCCGAACCGCCGAGAGCCCGGTAAGCTCCGTTCCTTCGCGCCATGGCGAGAACAGGGTGTAGCCGGTTTCGGTGGCCTCGACGCGGGCAAGCGGTTCCTCCTCACGCTCTGTCCTCGCGAATGGCCAGTCAGGCGCCGCCCCGCGCAGCGTCTCAACGAAAACCGGACAGTCCGGCGCCTCGACGACAGCGGAAAGTCCCTCGAAGGCAATGCGCATTTTTGGCTCTCCGGCTTCCAGGTCCGGGCCTCATCATGCGCCCGGACCGCTTGTCGCACGCCGCTCGGTTGCTCAGCGGCTGAAGCTCGTGGAGCGACTTGATGCCGGCTTCCGAACACGGGTCTTTTGGGGTTTCCGGGGGCCGCTCACGCTTGGTCCGCTGCGGCTTCCCGCACTGACGCTGGATGCCTTGGCCTCGCTGAGCTTCAGCATCACCGGCGCGGCATAAACCGCGCCCGCGGCCAGCCCCAGACGCATCAGCATCCCCCGGCGCGTCATGCCATTTGCGCCCTTGCGGTTTCCGTGGTTGTGGTCGTCCATCAGTTCACTCCACTGTCGATTTCAGACTTAAGCGATGTGAAGACAACGCAGCCGGGCGCGGTTTATTCCCGGAACATCCGATTTTTTTGCGTTCGGCGCGGGATCCGGAAAGGGGACGCATTTTCGGAAAAATTGAAGGCAAGACAAGAACCGGCGTATCATTTCGATGCAATCGGGATGGAGTTGGACGAGTCAACGGATCAGGATCGCTGCAGCTTCCTCCAGACATTGGCCGTTCGATTGAATCAGTCCGTGACCAAACACCGGGTCGCGGCCCGGCTGTCCCAGATCGACGGCCTGCCCTGCGAGATCGTCGATGAGTTCCGCCACGCTCCTGTCCGGATGGCGTGCTCTGGCGACGGCAAAGGCCGCGCTGACAAACGGTACGGCGTAGGACGTCCCTGAACGGAAACGTCCGCCCCGGACCGATGCCGCCGTCCACAGTCGGACGCCCGGAGCGGCGAAATCGACATGGTCGCCTCGATTGGCCTGCCTGTAGACTTGGCTGTCGCGATCAACGGCGGTGACGGCGATCACATCCGGAAACGCGGCCGGATAGAGCGGCTCCGCATTCGGGCCATTATTGCCCGCCGCCGCGACAAGCGCTACGCCCCGAGCCCTTGCGGCGACCACCACTCCCTGAAGAACGGCGTTTCGCGCGCCGGTGAGGCTCAGATTGATGACATTCGCGCCACGCAGCGTGAGCCGGTCGATGGCCCGCGCTATATCGTAACTGTCGCTCATGTCGCGGCCGCGCGCCGTGCGGTGAAACGCATCCGCCGCGATCAGCCGAACCCCGTCCAGAAGGCCCGGCGTGCGGCTGTCGCGCCGCCCCGCCAACAGCACGGCGATAGTGGTTCCGTGAACAGCCGAGGAAGCGGAACGATCCTCGCCGACCACTCGGAGCGTTTCGATTTCGAGCCCGGCGAGCGCCTCATGATCGAGATTGATCGCGGTATCCACTATGCCGATCGTGGTGCCGGCCGGACAGGCATGGGCGGCGGCGTTCCAGCCGATCGCGGTGAATGACGCGCAACCGTCCGCGCCGCAGGTGAACTCGCCCGGCTGATAGAGATGGTTCAGGTCGAACAGCGCCGCCGGAACCAGATCGAGGATCTGCGCGCGCGCCTGGTCGATGGTCAATGCAGCCGGAACGCTGAAACGGGCAATCTCCGTATTGACCAGTTCAAGCCGATCCCGCGACAACAGCCCATAGCCCCGCGCGGCAATCAGCTCGATGTCGGCAGGCGTTGGCGCGGTCACGACGATCTCGGGCGGCGCGCGTCGGGCAGGCCGTGAGAAGGAAATGCTGGACAGGCTGGCGCTGCTTCCCGGCGAGGCTTTCGCCGAACTGAGCCTTGCCAGCACCGGAGCCGCGTAGATCGCCGTAGCGGTCAGGCCGAGACGCAGCAGCATCCGGCGCCGTCCTGCGTCGATCTTGCTCCGGTCAGTCATGATCTTTTCCTCATTCGCGATGCCGCACGGAGCCGGCCAGCGGACCGTTCCATTCCCGGGAGAACGTCGCTGCTGGCCACGTTATTCCACGCCAGCCCGCAAAATCTGGCCTTGGCGCATCGGATAAGGAATAAATCCCGCCCGCCGACGTTATCTTCTATATGGGATGTTAAGTGTGGCCGACAAAAAACGGAGCTTTCGCATCGACATCCGCCCCCACATGGTGACGCTACTACCGCGCCTGCGCGCCTTCGCCCGTGCGCTCACGAAATCGAGCGCAGCTGCCGACGATCTCGTGCAGGCGACCTGCGTGAAGGCTTTGCACGCCATGGACAATTGGACGCCCGGAAGCCGTCTCGACAGCTGGATGTTTCGTATCATGCATAATCACTGGATCGATGTGAAGCGCCGCGACAGGCCGCAAGCGCCAATCGACGGGCCTGAAGGATTGCGGCTGATCGCGGAAGATGGAGAACGGGTGGCCGATGCCCGGCTGACGCTCGCTGCTGTCACGGCACTGATCGAGGAGATGCCTGAAGAGCAGCGCGCCGTTCTCGTGCTTGTCTGCGTTGAAGAGCTGAGTTACCGCGAGACGGCCGAATTGCTTGAGATACCGGTAGGCACGGTGATGAGCCGCCTGGCGCGGGCGCGCCGCACTCTCGCGGACGCAATGGAGCGCGACGCGGCGGACACGCATTCGGGGAAAACGTGATGACCGAAAAACCGAGCGATACGACGCTGATGGCCTATGCGGACGGCGAACTGGATGCCTCCACGGCGGAAAGCGTCCGTAAGGCAATCGCCACGGATGCCGAGCTTGGGCAGCGCCTGGACCAGTTTCACCGCAGCCGCGCTCTGGCCCGTCAGGCCTATGCCGGCCTCATGGCGGCCCCTCCGCCCGACCGGCTGATCGCCGCAATCATGAACGAACCGCGACATGCGGCGTCCAGCCCGGAAAATAGTTCATCCGTGCGCCGTTTTGCCCTGCCGATTGCCGCTTCGCTTGTGATGATTGCCGGGCTGGGTGGCTATCTTGCGGGCCAGAACGTAACGCAGCGACAAGGCGCGGATCTGCTTGGCGGTCCGGTTCTGGCGGAAGCGGTGGGCGCGTTGCTCACTGGCGAGGAAAGGGAAATATCCATCGGCGGCGCGCAGGTCCGGCTTGGCGTGCTCGCGACCTATGAGGTCGATGGGGGCATCTGCCGGTCCTTTGAAGCGCGCGGCGGGCCGGATGATGCGATGCGTGGGTTGAGCTGCCGTTTCGGCGCGGGCTGGCATGTGGATCTTGCCGTTTCAGCGCCACCGGCCGGCGGCGTCACTCCGGCCGGCACGGGACCGGTCGCGAGCCTGGACGCCTATCTCGATGCGCTCAATGCGCGCGGTCCGCTGGACCGCGAGGCCGAACGCAATACGCGCGAGAGGTAAAACGTCGATCATGTGCGAGGGCTGCCCGCCAGCAGAGAATCACCTCCAATCCCCCAGGACCGCATTCATCAGCGCCAGCGCGGCGACGGCTGCCGTGTCGGCGCGCATGATGCGGGGCCCGAGCGATATGGCGTGAACGAAGGGCAGGGCGAGCAGCATCGCGCGCTCCTCTTCGGTGAAGCCCCCTTCCGGGCCGATCAGCAGCGCCGCCGGACCTGTCGGGATTGCCGCGAGCGCTTCGAGTGGCGAGGCAATCGGGGCGGATTCGTCGGCGAAAACGAGCGCGCGACTCTCCGGCCATTTCCCCAGCACGGCCTCCAGCTTCTCCGGTTCTGCCACCTCCGGAACGCGCAAGACGCCGCATTGCTCCGCCGCCTCAATCACATTGGCCTGCATCCGCTCAAGCTTGACGCGCTCCGCAACCGTCCGCCGCGTCATCACCGGGCGCAGCGCTGCCACGCCCAGCTCGGTCGCTTTCTGCACCATGAAATCGAGCCGGGCTTTTTTCAGCGGCGCGAACAGATAGTGGAAATCGGGGCCGCCGGTCTGCTCGCGCGTCCGCTCCCGCGCGGCAAGCTCGCAGTCGCCACGCTTGAGCGCGACGATTTCGGCCAGCCATTCGCCGTCCCGCCCGTTGAAAGCGAGAACCGCGTCGCCCGCGCGCATCCGCATGACATTGCCGAGATAATGCGCCTGATCCTGGCTGCATTTGACGTCCGCGCCGGGAGCAAGCGCGTCCTGCACGAAAAGCCGCACCTGCGACCGCGCGCCGCTTCCGCCGTTCGCTGCATCGTTCGCTTTTATCTTCATGATGCGCACATAACGCCGCGCCACCCTTTTTCGCAAGGCCGTCTCGCTGTACGGTGCCGGGAGCATTTCGTGCCGCAAGCGACGAGGAGCGCCATGTCGAGTCCGCACACCGAGACCGGCAAATTCCGGATCACTGACGCGCCGCCCGAGAACTGGGTGGACCGCTACGCTCCCGATAGCGTCAAGCCCTATCTGCGCCTGATGCGGGCGGACCGGCCAATCGGCACATGGCTGCTGCTCTGGCCGTGCTGGTGGTCGGCAGCGCTGGCCTGGGGCGCGGCTGGCCGGACGTGGCCGGATCCGTGGCTGATGTTCCTGTTTGCCGTCGGCGCGATCGTCATGCGCGGTGCGGGCTGCGTCTATAACGATATTGCCGACCGTCACTATGACGGCAAGGTCGCCCGGACCCGCACGCGGCCGATCCCCAGCGGGCAGGTCAGCGTGACGGCCGCCGCGATCTTCATGGTGGCGCTCTGCTTCATCGGTCTCGCCGTCCTGCTGCAATTCAATCATTTCGCCATTGCGCTCGGCATGGGCTCGCTCGGCGTCGTCGCGTTTTACCCGTTCATGAAGCGCATCACCTACTGGCCGCAATTCGTGCTGGGTCTTGCATTTTCGTGGGGTGCGCTGATGGGCTGGGCCTATGTCTTCGGACGGCTGGATGCGCCCGCTTTCCTGCTTTACGCCGCCGCCATTGTCTGGACCATCGGCTATGACACGATCTACGCCCATCAGGACAAGGAGGACGACGCGCTGGTCGGCCTGAAATCGACGGCTCTCAAATTCGGGCCGCGCACGAAGCCGTGGCTGGTGCTGTTCTATGGCGGGACAGTGACGCTTCTCGCGCTTGCAGGCGCGGCTGCGGGCGCAGGCTGGCCCTTCTTTACCGGACTGGCGATTGCGAGCACGCATCTCGTCTGGCAGATCACCACGCTCGACATCGACGACGATGCGAATTGCCTGCGCCGATTCCGCTCCAACCGCGATTTCGGTGCGCTTGTCTTTCTGGCGTTGCTGGCCGATATGGCGGTGTAGACATCTCAAGGCTCGGAGGCCGCGTGGCGACAGACACAATGGATGAAGCGCTTGCCGATGACGAGGCGCTGCTGCTCGACGCGGTTCAGGCCGCCGGCGAACTGGCTCTCCATCATTTCAAGCGCGGCGTTCAGGCCGCGACCAAGATCGACAACACGCCCGTCACGGAAGCCGACCTTGCCGTGGACAAGCTCCTGCACGACCGGCTGCGGCTGGCGCGCTCCGGCTATGGCTGGCTCTCGGAGGAAACGGCGGACAATGCCGAGCGTCTCGATGCGCGCCGCGTCTGGATCATCGACCCGATAGACGGCACGCGGGCTTTCATCGCGGGCAGGCCGGACTGGGTGATCTCGGCGGGGCTTGTCGAGGACGGAGAGCCCTTGCTTGGCGTTCTACTGAACCCGGTGAACGCGCAGCTTTTCATCGCCCGGCGAGGCGGTGGCGCGTCGCTGGACGGCGCGCCGCTGAACATTGCGGGCCGCGATGGCATCGAGGGCGCGCGTCTCATCGTCACAAAGGGGCTGCTCAACCGCAGGATCTGGGCCTCTCCCTGGCCGGAAACCGAGATCGTCTGGGCGAACTCCATCGCCTATCGCCTCGCTCTCATTGCCGCCGGTCATGCCGACGCGGCTTTCGCTCTGTCCGGCAAATCGGAATGGGATCTTGCAGCCGCCGCGCTTTTGGTGCAGGAAGCAGGCGGCGTGGTGACCGATGCAACAGGCGCGGCCCTGCGTTTCAATCAGCCAGTTTCGCGTATCAATGGATTTGTCGCCGCCAGCCCGGGATTGCATACGCAGCTCATTGCCCGAACAGGCCCGGTCGCGGCCGACGGACTGTGAACAACAGGTGCGGCAGAGAATGACTCAACCAACCGAGACAACGTCCAAACAGCTTCTTCATCTGGTCTTTGGCGGCGAGCTGAAAAGCTTGGACAGCAACGAATTCAGGGATATAAACAATCTCGATATTGTTGGCGTTTACCCTAACTACAAACAGGCGTATGACGCTTGGAGAGCCGCCGCGCAGCGCACCGTCGACAATGCTATGGTGCGCTACTACATCGTCCATATGCACCGGCTGCTCGATCCGAACGAGGATTGAGGGCGGGCGCGGGTGAGGCGGCGGTAAAGCGAGATCCGATCACATGGATGCCATTTTTCGGAAAAATTGAGCTTGAAACGAACAGGTAGCGTTTGAGCAGCGCGTATCCGGCGCTGTGGGGGAATTTTTTCATGTTGAAGCGCGCGCTGCGCTCCAATGCCTTTCTATCGGTGGCCGGAGCGCTCGCCGCGGGTTACATACGGCTTGTTCACCGCTCCTCGCGCATCATACGCGACCCCGCCGACCTTGAGGCCGGCCTGGAGCCCGAACAGCCCTTCATTGCGGCAGCCTGGCACGGGCAGTTCCTGATCATGCCGGCCTTTGCGGGCAAGCGTTTCAGCTTCAAATGCATGGTCGCCCGGCATGGTGATGCCGCATTGATCGGACGCGCCCTTGAGCGCCTCGGCGTGGGCGTCATTCGTGGAGCCGGGGCGGGCAGGCGGCGCAAGGATCGTGGCGGCGCCCACGCGCTGCGGGAGGCGGTCCGGACGCTTGAGGCCGGCGCGAATGTCGTGATGACGGCGGAAGTGCCGCCCGGTCCGGCGCGCAAGGCAGGGCCCGGCATTGTCGCGCTTGCACGGCTTTCGGGACGCCCGATCGTTCCGCTTGCCATTGCTTCCAGCCGCTTCCTCACCGTCAACAACTGGAGCCGTTTCACGATCAATCTGCCGTTTTCGAAACTCGCCTTCGTGCGCGGCGAGCCGGTTCGTGTTGCGCCGGATGCGGATGACGAACAGCTCGAAGCCGCCCGCCGCGCGGTTCAGGAAAGCCTCAACGCCGCGACCCGCCGGGCTTACGAACTGGTCGGGCGAGACATCGCGGATGCAACGCCTGCCAGTGCGGGCGGGCGTGTGGCGCCGGGCTTCAGCTTCAAGATTTACCGCGCCTTCAGCCGAGTCATGCATCTGGCCTCCGGCTTCCTTCTTCGCCGCCGCAGCCAGCAGGGCAAGGAGGTGCCGAGCCGGCTGGGCGAGCGGCGCGGCATCGCCAGCATCGCGCGCCCGGACAAGAAGCTGATCTGGTTTCACGCTGCGAGTGTCGGCGAAACCAATGTCGTGCTGCCGCTGATCCACGAGCTGCACCGTGAGCGTCCGGATCTGACAATCCTGCTGACGACAGTCACGGTGACATCCGCGCGGATTGCGGCTACGCGTCTGCCGGAAGGGGCGATTCATCAGTTCATCCCGCTCGATACGCCCGGCTTCGTCGAACGCTTTCTCGATCACTGGCGGCCGTCCGCCGCGCTGTTCATCGAGTCCGAAATCTGGCCCAATCTCATCATGGACGCCGACCGGCGGCGCATTCCGCTCGTGCTGCTCAATGCGCGCATGTCCGACCGCTCCTTCAAGCGATGGCTGAAATTGCGCGGGCTGAGCCTGCCGATCTTTTCGCGGTTTGCCGTGGTGCTCGCCCAGAGCGACAAGCTGGCCAAGCGGCTCGTCAAGCTTGGCGCGCGCAAGGTGATCCCGGCGGGCAATCTGAAATTCGACTCGCCGCCACCGCCTGTCGATCATGCCGCTTTGACGGCGTTGAAATCCGCCATCGGCGGCCGCCGCGTCTTTCTTGCGGCAAGCACCCATCCGGGCGAGGACGAAACTGTCGCCGAAGCTCACAAGGCGCTGCGGTCGGCCCATCCGGACCTGCTGACGATCATCGTACCCCGCCATCCTGAGCGCGGCGCGGACATTGCCGCCATGCTGACCACGCACGGCCTCGACGTCGCCCAGCGCAGCGCGGCGCAGGCGATTGCGCCGGATACGGAGATTTACGTCGCCGATACGCTGGGCGAACTGGGCGTGTTCTACAGCCTCGCACCATTCGCTTTCATCGGCGGCTCGCTCGTGCCGCATGGCGGGCAGAACCCCATCGAGGCGGTCAAGCTCGGGACCGGCGTCATCACCGGACCGCACTGGCACAATTTCCCCGAAGTTTATCAAGCGCTGGCCGAAAGCGGCGGTTGCCGGTTCGTGACCTCGCTGGAAGACCTCATCCAGACCGCGCGTGCGCTCTATGACGATCCGGCGAGCCTTGATCTGATGAAGGCGCGGGCGAATGACACGGTCGAGGGGCTGAGCGGCGCGCTCGGGCGCACGCTGGCGGCGCTTGAGCCGATCCTGCCGCCGCGAGAAAACGCTATTCCCGCAACCGCCGCCGGCACGCCGAATCCCGGGGCGGCCTATGCGTCTTGAGCCGCCGGGCTGGTGGTATGGCGTGCTCGCCTCGGACCGGCTGAAGGCGGCGCTGCTGGAGCCGGCCGGATTTCTCTACGGTGCGGCAGTGAAGGCGCGGTTTGCGCGGACTACCCCCTATCGTTCGGCGCTGCCGGTCATCTGTATCGGGAACTTCACGGTCGGCGGAGCGGGCAAGACCCCGCTGGCGCTCGCCGTTGCCGGATTGCTTCGGGAGATGGGGCACGCGCCTGCATTCTTGACGCGAGGGTATGGCGGACGACTGGCCGGACCGCACCGGGTCGATGCAGCCCGCGATGAGGCGGCTGACGTGGGCGATGAGGCGCTGTTGCTGGCCCGCGCCGCATCCACCGTTGTCGCGCGCAGGCGGCCGGATGGCGCCAAGGCAATCGAGGTCCTCGGCGCGGACGTCGTCATCATGGATGATGGCTTTCAGAACCCGTCGCTCGCCAAGGATTTCGCCCTGATCGCCGTCGATGCCCGGGCAGGGCTGGGCAACGGCCGCGTATTTCCGGCGGGACCACTGCGCGCACCGCTTGAGTTTCAAACGGCCCGGGCCAGCGCGGTGGTGATGATCGGCTCGGATACCGATCAGGCGGGATCAATCGGCTCCGCGACGCTGCCCGTCTTTGCGGCGAGGCTGGAGCCGTCCGGAGACACGGCCTGGCTCCGCGAGCAGCCGATCCTTGCATTCTCCGGCATCGGGCGTCCGGCCAAGTTCTTCGAGACACTGAAACAGAACGGCGCGACGATTGCCGGCGAGCGGCCTTTTCCCGATCATCATGCTTTTACCGCCGCCGAAGCGGAGGCGCTTCTGGGGCAGGCTGGGAATTCCGGTGCACTGCTCGTGACCACGGAAAAGGACTGGATACGCATTCCCGCCGATGGGCGCGCGCTGGGTCGGCTGAAGGAAGCCGCGCGTCCGCTTCCGGTCACGCTCGTGTTCTCCGGCGATGGCGAGGCGCAATTGCGCGCTCAGCTTCAGGCGCTCCTCCCGAAAACGTCCCGGTAGGCGGGGACATCGGCGGCTCCGGGAATGCCCCCGGCCTCGTAGATCCCGCGCGCCACGGCACGGGCCAGCGTGTTCGCGGCCAGCGCGCCGAGCTCGGTCAGATCGAAGGCCGGATTGTCGAGCAGCCGTTCACCCGTCGATAGCGTAAAGACGATGTCGCCATCGAATGGCGTGTGAACCGGCACGATGGCGCGCGCAAGCCCCGTCTGCGCCATGACGGCGAGGCGCCTCAACTCGCCCTTGGTCAGCGCAGCATTCGTCGCGACGACCGCGAGCGTCGTGTTCTGCATCGGGCCGGTCTTGAGCACGGGCTCGCTCGCCGCTTCCGGGGCAATGGCAGGGAAGCCAAGCCCGCCGAATTCTCCGGCAAGCTCGAAGGGCGCGGCCCAGAAATGCGGCGTGTCCGCGACCGTGACCGTGCCGACCGAATTAACGGCCACGAGCGCCCCGATCGCGAGACCGTCATCCCGCACCAGCGAGGCGCTGCCCAGTCCGCCCATCATGCGCTGACCGCTTTTCGCCCAGGCGACCGTCGCGCCATACCCCGCGCCCGCCGTGCCGAGAGCGAAATCCGGTGATGCCGTGGCGGCCGCCTCGTACGCCATGTCGCGATAGGGCGAATGCCGTCCCCAGTCCTTGCTGCCGCCATTGAGCAGGTCGAACAGGATCGCCTGCGGCACGATTGGCACGCGCACCGGCCCTACCGGGAAACCGACGCCCGCCTCGCGCAGGAAGCTCTGCACGCCGGTTGCGGAATCGAGGCCGAAAGCGGAGCCGCCCGAGAGGGTGATTGCATGGATCTCGTTGGCGATGCTGGCATCCGCCATCGTCTCGGTTTCGCGCGTTCCCGGCGCGCCGCCCCGGAGGTCCGCCGCCGCGCGTGCCGGAGCCGCGGGCAGGATGACGGTGACGCCGGACCGGAGCGAGGCATCAT
Organism: Rhodomicrobiaceae bacterium; assembly: GCA_050330195.1. Lineage (GTDB taxonomy): Bacteria > Pseudomonadota > Alphaproteobacteria > Rhizobiales > Rhodomicrobiaceae > JAHQVI01. The sequence continues at coordinate 37,322 of JBHJOB010000046.1, forward strand.
GAAACTGGCCGACCCTCAAGCCGGAAATGTCGGTGATCAGATTGCGTAGTCCTGGCTGCCAGCCCATGATTGCCCCTTCCCGAACAAAAAGAAGCCCGCTGCGGGAGCGGGCTTCCATCTTAACGTGATCCAGTAGAACTCGGCCAATTACATCTGGTCGTAATTGCCGTCGCTCCACTTGTAGAGAGCGTAAGGCGGCAGGTTCGGATCGCCATTGTCGTCGAAGCTGAACTTGCCGATGACCGTGTCGAACTCACCGTCGTTCAGAGCCTTGATGACCGCTTCCGGCTCAAGGCTTCCGGCAGTTTCCACAGCCGCTTTCCATGCCTGGAATGCTGCGTAGGTGTAAAGCACATAGCCTTCCGGCTCGACGCCCGCATCGCGGAACTTCTTCACGAGGTCGGCAGCAGCAGGATTCTTGCGCGGGTCGGGCGAGAAAGTCATCAACGTGCCTTCGCCGTCCTTGCCGGTGATCTGCCAGTATTCCTGTGTGACCAGTGCGTCGCCGCTCATCAGCGGTGCATTCATGCCCTGGGCGCGCATCTGACGAACGATCAGGCCGCCTTCGGAGTGATAGCCGCCGAGATAGACGAGATCGACTTCAGCCTGCTTCAGCTTGGAGACGACGGCGGTGTAGTCCTTTTCGCCGGCGGTGATCGCTTCATAAAGAACCTCGTCCTTGCCCGCTGCGTTCATGGCCTTCTTGGTTTCGTCGGCCAGACCCTTGCCGTAAGCGGTCTTGTCGTGAATGATCGCGACCTTGGCGTCCTTGAAGTTGTCGACGATGTACTGGCCGGCAACGCTGCCCTGCTGGTCGTCACGGCCGCAGACGCGGAAGACGTTCGGGCCGGGGCGCTCGTCGGTGAATTTCGGGTTGGTCGAGGCCGGCGAGATCATGACAACGCCCTGCTCGGAGTAAACCGAGGAAGCCGGGATCGATGAGCCCGAGCAGAAGTGGCCGGCCATGAACTGGATGCCCTGACCGGAGAGCTTGTTCGCAACGGCGACAGCCTGTTTCGGATCGCAGGCGTCGTCGCCCACTTCCAGCTTGAGCTGCTTGCCGAGCACGCCGCCCGCCGCATTGATGTCGGCAACGGCTGCTTCCGCGCCGGCCTTCATCTGCGCGCCGAACGAGGCGTAGTTGCCTGTCATCGGACCTGCGGTTGCGACGGAGATTTCATCCTGTGCAAGCGCAGGGCTGGCAAAGCCGAAGCCCAATATTGCCGCGGCCAAGAGATGCTTCTTCATCTATCTTCCCCTTCCTTCATCTTTTCCAAATATTCGACGTCTAAAAAATCGTTCCGCGCAGTCGCCCGGCCATTCGTCAGCAGGACGGCGACAGCATGGCCCTGCTGGAGCAACGCGCGTCCGAAAGGACGCGGACAGTTGCCCTGACCCCTGTAAGTAGATCAACTCGACCTCATTCAAATGTTTCGATTTGAACGCGGGTTGATCTAGCGTCTTCTCCATGAAAGCGGACCTGTCCGTTCATAGAGCCAGCCATATTGCGTGGCCATCTGTTTCGCACGTTGCAGCCGGTAGCCAAGAGCCGCCGCGGCAATCAGGATGGCAGTGTCGACCAGATAGTAGTGCAATGACAATAGCGAACCTTGCATATTCCGCCAGCTTTCATAGGTGGCGTCGAGAAAAAGCCCCCAATGCAGAAAGCGGACGGCAAGCGCCAGCAGCATGATGTAGAAGACGAGGCGGCCAAAGGACTTCCACCCTCGCGCCAGTGCGCGGCCGGTCAGGAACGCCGCCCCGCCGCCAAGGAGCACCGTCACGATGAAAAACGCGGCGTAGGATTTCTCGACAATCAGCCCCATAGTCTTGACGCTCGCATTTCCCGTTCAATCCGCATTGTCGAAACCGTCATCCGCGCCGGACCTGTCATGGCTCAGCGCCCGCCTTCGAGATAGGCGGACTTGACTTCTTCGCTGACGAGCAGTTCCCTGCCCGTGCCCGACATGGTGATCCGGCCGTTCACCATGACGTAGCCCCGATGCGCGAGCTTGAGCGCATGATACGCGTTCTGCTCCACAAGGAAAACAGTCAATCCATGCTGTTCGTTGAGTTCGCGAATGACCTTGAAAATCTGCTGCACGATCAGCGGCGCCAGCCCGAGCGAGGGTTCGTCCAGCAGCAGGAGGCGCGGCCAGCTCATCAGCGCCCGGCTGATGGCCAGCATCTGCTGTTCGCCGCCCGACAGAGTGCCTCCGCGCTGCTCGCGCCGTTTCGAGAGGACGGGAAACAGCTCGAACACCATGTCGAGACGTTCGCGCGCTTTCTCCTCGGAAACGTGCAGCGCGCCCATCTGCAGATTCTCCATTACCGTCATGCGCGGGAAGATGCGCCGGCCTTCCGGTGAATGGGCGATGGAGAGCTGCGCGATTTCATGGGTCGGCATCTGGGTGATGTCGGTGCCGTCGAAGACGATCTGGCCGTTGCGCGCCTGAGGGCTGCCGCAGACCGTCATCATCAGCGTCGTCTTGCCGGCACCGTTGGCTCCGATCATCGTGACGATCTCGCCCGGCGCCACCTCCAGATTGACGCCGCGCAGCGCCTGAATGTTGCCGTAGAACGTATCCACGCCGCGTACCGATAGAAGAGGAGCGCTCATTTCCCGACCTCCGCTTCGACCATTTCGACTTCTTCCTCGTCCACGCCGAGATAGGCCGCGATCACCGCTTCGTCATTGCGGATGAATTCGGGCGTGCCGTCAGAGATCTTGCAGCCATAGTCGAGCACGACAATGTGGTCGGAGATGCCCATGACGACGCCCATATCGTGCTCGATGAGCAGGATGGACGTGCCGTGTTCTTTCTTGATCCATGACAGGATTTCGTTCAACTCGTGCGACTCGCGGGCGTTGAGCCCCGCGGCGGGTTCGTCGAGACAGAGCAGGACCGGCCGGGTGCACATGCAGCGCGCGATTTCCAGACGGCGCTGATCGCCATAGGGCAGATCGCCCGCCGCGTCATCGGCCCGCGCGATCAGTCCGAGTTTTTCCAGCCAGTAGCAGGAGAAGTCGATGGCCTCGGCTTCGGCTTTCTTGAAACGCTCCAGCCCGAGGAGGCCGGCAATGGAATAGAGCGATGCCCGGCGCAGGTGATTGTGCTGAGCAACCAGCAGGTTCTCCAGCACGGTCATGCCATTGAACAGGCGGATATTCTGGAATGTCCTCGCGACGTCGGCGCGCTCGGAAATATGATGCTCTTCCATGCGCTCCAGCAGGAACGGCTCCTCATGCTCGGGATGATTGAGCGAGATCATGCCCTCGGTCGGCTTGTAAAAGCCGGTGAGGCAGTTGAACACGGTTGTCTTGCCGGCGCCATTCGGGCCGATGATCGCGGTGATGTCGCCGCGTTTGGCGCTGAATGACAGGTCGTCGACCGCCACGAGCCCGCCGAAGCGCATCGTCAGATGATCCACCTGCAAGATCGGCTTGGCGGCCTGCATCTCACTGTCCTGCGTCATCCGGCGCCTTCCTTCACCAACGCCCCCGAAATCTGTTTCCGCTCCTTGAGTACGACACTGGGCTCGCGCGAGGAAATCAGGCCGCGCGGCTTCCAGACCATGATCGCCACCATCGACGCTCCGAAGATCAGCATTCTGTATTCCGCCAGATCCCGGAAGAACTCCGATGCGCCGATGAGCACCGTCGCCGCGATCACGACGCCGATCTGGCTGCCAAGTCCGCCGAGCACGACAACGGCGAGGATCAGCGCCGACTCCTGAAACACGAAGGATTCGGGACTGATGAAGCCCTGGCGCGTGGCGAAGAACGAACCGGCAAAGCCTGCGAACATGGCGCCGATGGAGAAGGCGGTCAGCTTGGTCGTGGTGATGTTGATACCGAGCGAACGGCAGGCGATCTCGTCTTCGCGCATCGCTTCCCAGGCGCGCCCGATTGGCAGGCGGCGCAGCCTCTGCGTGGCGAAATTGACCATCAGCGCCAGGACGAGGATAACGTAATAGAGGAATATGATCCTGTATATCGGATCATATGCGATCCCGAAGAAGTCATGGAACTTTGGAGCGTCGTCACCGAAGCGCTCGAAGCTCAGGCCGAAAAAGGTGATTTTGGGAATGCGCGAAATGCCGTCCGGACCGTTGGTCAGCGAATACCAGTTCAACAGCACGACGCGTATGATCTCGCCGAATGCGAGGGTGACGATGGCGAGATAGTCACCTCGCAACCGGAGAACGGGAAAGCCGAGGATGATGCCCCAGAGCGCCGCGAACGCACCCGCCAGAGGCAGGCAGACCCAGAAGGACCAGCCGAATTCGGTCGCGATCAGCGCGTAGGAATAGGCGCCCACGGCATAGAAGGCGACATAGCCGAGGTCGAGAAGCCCGGCGAGGCCGACGACAATGTTCAGCCCCCAGCCGAGCATGATGTAGGTCAGCACCTGGATCGCGGTGTCGAGCGCGTAGCGTTCCTGCGGACCCGCGACAAGGAAGGGCAGGATGACGGCGACGGCGAGAAGTGCGGGCGCGAATTGCTGTCCGAGTTCGCCGAGAATGGTGCGCGGTTCAGCGGCCGTGATTGGCGGCACGGTGCTGCCTGTAACCGACGCCTGCCAGAAGCGGCGGACGATCCAGACCGCCATCATGGCCGAAACCACGACAAAGACGGCGAGGAAGACGACGGTCGTCAGTTCCAGCACCGCGGTGATGTTCTGGCGCCAACTGCCTGCCGGCAATGCCGCTCCGATGCTGGCCCGGGAGTTCTCCATGGCGCCGGGAACGAGGAAATAGATCGCGCCGATGATATAGGCGAGGCCGATGACGACGGTGAGGGTAATCCGCCAGCCGCCTCCGGCCATTGCCTGAAGCACGCGCCCCTGACCCAGAAAGCCGCGCCAGACGAACAGGTCGAATACGAAGCGAAGCACGCCGATGCCCGCGGCCAGAGCGATCGCGTGGCCGAACCGGTAATCGAGGACGAGGCCGCCCTGTGCGTTCTCCGTCTTGATGCCGACGATCGCGCTGAACAGCAGTAGGGCGATACACGCCGCGATGAAGGCTTCCTTTGCCGCATCGACCACATCCGACGTTTCCGCCTCGCGACCCGCCGCGACTGTCACTCGTTCCGCCATGGCTAAACCTTTTCAACCTCGGGCTTGCCGAGCAGCCCGGACGGGAAGAAGATCATGACGATGGCCAGGATCGAGAAGGCGGCGACGTCCTTGTATTCCGTCGTGAAATAGCCCGCCCAGAAAACCTCGATCAGCCCGATGATCAGGCCGCCCAGCATTGCGCCCGGAAGTGAACCGATCCCGCCGAGCACGGCGGCGGTGAATGCCTTGACGCCGGCGACGAAGCCGATGAAGAAGTCGATCACGCCGTAATAGAGCAGGAACATCAGACCGGCGACTGCGGCGAGAGCGGCGCCCATGACGAAAGTCAGCGCGATGATGCGGTCCACATTGACGCCGAGCAGCGCGGCCATTTTCCGGTCCTGCTCGCAGGCGCGCTGCTGACGGCCAAGCTTGGTCTTGGCGATGACGTACCAGAATGCCGTCATCAGGACGATGGTGGTAAGGACGATCAATATCTGGATGTTGCTCAAGGTGATGGAATAGACGCCTTCGGCGCCGAACGTGAAGCCTCCGGTCACGACGGGCGGCAGCGGCTTCACGCGGGCGTCCTGGTTGAGCTGGACGAAATTCTGGAGCGCAATGGACATGCCGATCGCGGTGATGAGCGGCGCGAGCCGGAAGGAGCCGCGCAAGGGCCGGTAGGCGACGCGTTCGAGCGCCCAGCCCCAGACTGATGTCAGCACCATCGCAATGATCAGCACGAGCAACAGCACGAGCGGGATGAAACTGATGCCGATGGAGATCAGCAGGAGGAAGAAGATCAGCGACAGGAACGCCCCGACCATGAAGATATCGCCATGCGCGAAATTGATCATGCCGATGATGCCGTAGACCATCGTGTAGCCGATGGCGATCAGACCGTAGATCGATCCCAGCGTGAGCCCGTTGATAAGCTGCTGCACGAAATACGGGTCGGCCAGCGAGAAGATGCTTGTGATGAATTGTTCCATGGGAGCGGGCGGATCCGGATTACGTTAGCTCAGATATGCCGTTGCGCGAGGTCTTAGCAGAGGCTTCAGCTTTTGGACAGCGATCCTAATGAATTACAGAGAGACGCGCGATTGCTCAAGTCCCATTACGCATGTCGGACGCTTTGATGGACGCGTTCCGAACTGGCGCGCATCTTGCTTGACGGAAAATCCGCCCCGCGCCGGATCAGGGCAGCGCCGCAGCCGCGAACGATGAGACATGCGCGTGAAAAATAAACGATTTCTCATGGCTTGCCTTCTAAAGATGCGTTTCATGAAAACTTTGGCGTGTCGCGCGTGGGCCACAACCATGTTATGTTCTGGCACAATTTTATCGACATATGCGGCCGATTGCGTAATGGACATGCAGTTGACGTTTTCGTCAATCATTTCCACGTAGAGAATGAATAAATTTGCGGGACCCGGCCGCCAGCGACGGAGGATTTGAGCATGGTAGGACTTCTGTTTGTCCTTCTCTGCATTGGTGCAGTCATAGCCCTGGCTCTGTGGAGAGCGCCCGTGTGGGCATGGGCCGCGGTTGTAGCGGTAGCAACCTTGCTGATTCAGACGGGCGTTGCCTTCGGGCCGATGGGCGGCCTGACCATCACGAAAGTCTTTGCATGGATTCCGGCCCTGCTGCTCGCCGCGCTCGCTTACCGGCCATTCCGGCAGGCGCTCGTCACCAAACCCGCCTTCGCCATGGTCAAGAAGATCATGCCGCCCGTCTCGCCGACCGAGCGGGAAGCGCTTGAGGCCGGTACGCTTGGCTTCGATACCGAGCTTTTCGGCGGCGAGCCCAACTGGGACAAGCTTCGCGCCGTGCGCCCGATGAGCCTGACCGAAGACGAACGCAATTTTCTGGACGGCCCGACCGAAGAACTCTGCCGGATGCTGAACGACTGGGACATCCGCGAGAATCATCGCGAGGTTCCCGAGCCCATCTGGAAGTTCATCAAGGAAAAGGGCTTTCTGGGGATGCTGATCTCCAAGGAGCATGGCGGGCTCGGCTTTTCCGCGCAGGCCCAGTCGCTGATCCTCGGCAAGGTCGCCTCACGATCGCCTGACGCATCCGTCGTCGTCATGGTGCCGAACTCGCTTGGACCGGGCGAGTTGATCGAGAAATTCGGCACGGATGAACAGAAAGAGAAATTCCTTGGACCTCTCGCGCGCGGCGAGGAAGTGCCCTGTTTCGCGCTGACCGGGCCTTATGCCGGTTCGGACGCGGCTTCCATGCGCGATGTCGGCTATGTGACGCGCGGCCAGCATAATGGCGAGGAGGTGCTCGGCATCCGGCTGAACTGGGACAAGCGCTACATCACGCTGGCGCCGAACGCCACGCTCGTCGGTCTCGCCTTCCAGCTTTACGATCCTGAAAAGCTGCTCGGCAAGGGTGAGGATCTGGGCATCACGCTTGCGCTTCTGCCGCACGATCATCCCGGCGTCAGCATCGGCCGCCGCCACCTGCCTTGCGGCAACGCTTTCCCGAACGGCCCTATCTGGGGCGAGAATGTCTTTATTCCGGCCGACTGGATCATCGGCGGCCCCGAGCGCGCCGGTCAGGGCTGGCGGATGCTGATGAGCTGCCTCGCCGCGGGCCGTGCGATTTCGCTGCCGGCTTCGGGTACGGCCGCCGCCAAGGGCATGTTGCGCTCGACCTCTGCCTATGCCCGCGTGCGCTCGCAATTCGCGATCCCGATCGGCAAGATGGAAGGCATCGAGGAGCCGCTGGCCCGGCTTGTCGAAGCGGCTTACCTGCTTGAATCCGCCCGGTCCGTTACGGCTTCGATGGTCTCCGGCGGCGAAAAGCCCGCCGTGATTTCCGCGCTGATGAAATATCGCTGCACCGAATGGGCGCGGCAGGCGGTGAACGATGCGATGGACATCCAGGCCGGCAAGGCGATCTGCGACGGACCGTCCAATTACGCGCAGGCCGCCTATCAGTCGATTCCCGTCAGCATCACCGTCGAAGGCGCAAATATCCTGACGCGCTCGCTGATGGTGATCGCGCAAGGCGCGCTGCGCAGCCACCCGTGGCTGTTCAAGGAGATCGAGGCCGTTCAGCACTGGGACGACGATGAAGGCTTCAAGGCATTCGAGACGGCGTTCGAGGGCCATGTCGGCTTTGCCATGGCCAACATCTTCGGTTCCTTCTTCCACAACATCACCTTCGGCCTGCTCGCCGTTTCGCCGAAAGCGCGCTATACGGGACACTGGTACCGTCAGGCCTACCGGGCGGCGCGCAATTTCGCGCTGGTCACGGACCTCTCGGTCGCCATTCTGGGCGGCGGCCTCAAGACCAGGCAGCATCTGACGGGCCGTCTCGCCGATGCGCTGTCGGACCTTTATTTCCTCTGCTGCGTGTTAAAACGCTTCGAGGATGACGGCGAGCCGCAGACGGACCGGCCGATTGTCGATCATTGCGCGCAAAATGCGTTGAGCCGCTTTTACGTCTCGCTCGACCGGGTGATCGCCAACTTCCCGAACCCGGTGGTGGGCGCACTGATGCGCGTCTGCGTCTTCCCGCTCGGCAACGGTTTCCGCCCGGCGCGCGACCGGAGCGCCAAACAGGTCGTCTCGCTCGTTCTGGAGCCCACCGCCACGCGCGACCGGTTGACCCGGGAGCTTTACGTCACGCGCGATCCAAACGATGCGCAGGGCGTGCTGGAGCTGGCCTTCGAGAAGGTCATCGAGACCGAGGAAGCCAATCGCAAGCTGGAGCGTGCGGTGCGCGATGGAACCGTTCGCCGCGTTCTGGGTAATGACTTCATTGCCGAGGCCGTGCAGAAGGGCATTCTCAGCGCCGATGAGGGCGAACGGATGCGCGAGCGCGAAGATCTCGTGGCCAAGGTGATCGCCGTGGATCATTTCGATCCCGACGAGATTACCGGCAAGAGCGCGATCGGTCACAATTCGCGTCCTGCGGATGCATTCGACAAGCCGCCCCATGCCTCGGGCGGCGAAATTCACGCGGCGGAATAAGTGGGGAGGACGAAATGACGGAATTGCTCCCGGATCTGAAACATTGGCGTTTCGAGATCGACTTTGAAAAGCTGGCCTGGGCGACGCTCGATCAGGCGGGCGAAAGCACAAACACCTTCGGCACGGAGACGACGACCGAGCTTGAAAAGATCGTTGCGGCTGCCGAGGAGGCGGTCCGGCGCGGAGACATTCGCGGGCTGATCTTCATGTCGGCCAAGAAGTCCTTCATTGCCGGAGCCGATATCCGCGAGTTCGAGAACATGACCCGCGAAAAGGATGTCGAGGATGTCGTCCGGCAGGTCACCGGCGTATTCGACCGGATCGAGGCCATGGACATCCCGGTCATTGTCGGCATTCACGGCTTTTGCCTTGGCGGCGGGCTGGAATTCGCGATGGCCTGCCATTACCGCATCGCCACGCGCGATGACGCAACGCGCCTCGGCTTGCCCGAAGTCAAGCTGGGGCTGATCCCCGGCCTGAATGGCACGGTGCGCTGGATCGAGCTGTCCGGGCCGATGGCGGCGATGCCGAACATGCTGGCGGGCAAGATGGTCCGTCCCGGTCCGGCTAAGGCGATGGGCCTCGTCGATCAGCTTGTGCCCGGACCGCTGGAGCTGCGCTGGGCGTGCCGCAAGGCGGCGCTTCAGGGGCGCAAATCGAAAGGCGCGTCCTGGTGGAAGCGCCTGCTGAGCCAGCCGCCATTGCGCGGAATGCTGGCCAGCCGGATGCGTCAGGAAACGGCCAAAAAGGTGCGCAAGGAGCATTATCCCGCGCCATTCAAGCTGATCGAGCTTTTCGAGCGATTCGGCGGCGACAAACGGCGCATGGCGATGGCCGAGCTGCGCACTTTCGCGCCGCTGATGGTTTCGGAGACTTCACGCAATCTGCGCCGTGTGTTCCGGCTGATGGAGATGCTGAAGAACGAGGCGCCCAAGGACATGCCGAAGCCGCAGCGCGTTCATGTGATCGGAGCGGGAACCATGGGCGCGGACATCGCCGCGTGGTGCGTCGTTTCGGGCATGGAAGTCAGCGTTCAGGATCTCTCGCAGGAGCAATTCGACAAGGCGCTCGCCCAGGCCAAGACGTTGTTCAAGAAGCGGATGCGCTCCAAACGCGAAATCGACACGGCGATGGCCCGGCTCTATTCGGACATTAAGGGCGAGCACGTCAAGCGCGCCGATGTCGTGATCGAGGCGGTGGTCGAGAAGCTGGACATCAAGCAGAAGGTGCTGAGCGCGGCCGAAGCGCAGATGAAGCCGGACGCGCTGCTGGCGACGAACACATCGTCGCTGCCGATCGAGCAGATTGCGCAAGGGCTTTCCGATCCGAGCCGCCTGATAGGCGTGCATTTCTTCAATCCGGTACCGCAGATGCCGCTTGTGGAAGTCGTGCGCGGCCCCGATAGCCGCGAGGATGTCGTGCTCAAGGGCGCATCATTTGTGACGGCAATCGACAAATTCCCGCTGATCACCAGAAGCACGGCGGGCTTTCTCGTCAATCGCGTGCTCGGGCCTTACATGTTCGAGGCCATGCAGCGCGTCGAAAACGGCGAGCCCAAGGAGAAGGTCGACGCGGCGGCGGAGAAATTCGGCATGCCGATGGGGCCGATCACGCTGGCCGATACGGTCGGCCTCGACATCTGCGCCCATGTGGCCGAGGTGCTCGGGCGTCCCGTGCCGGAGAATTCGAAGCTCGCAAGGCTGGTCGCCAGCGGCAAGCTCGGCAAGAAATCCGGCGAGGGCTTCTACAACTGGGTCGATGGCAAGCCCGAGAAAGAGCAGAAGCCAGGCGAGGAAGGCAACGGTTTCAATGAAGCCGAGCTGGAGCGTCTGGGCAAGGAACTGGTCAAGCCGCTCATCGACGAATGCGAGAAATGCCTCGCCGAAGGCGTCGTCGCGGATGCTGACCATGTCGATGCGGGCGTGATTTTCGGCACCGGCTTTGCGCCTTTCCGTGGCGGCCCGCTGCATTACCGCAAATCGCAAGGCACCGGCGGCGAGCAGCCGCCCAAGGCGCAATCGGAGACAGCCGGCGTAACCGCTGCTGCCGAGTAAGGAGGGATCATGGTGGGACAATTGCGGCGCGTTGCGGTTATCGGCGGGATCAGAACCCCGTTCTGTCGCTCCAACACTGCCTATGCGGAGCTGAGCAACCTCGACCTGATGACAGCGGCGCTGAACGGGCTGGTCGACAAATACAAGCTGGAAGGCCGGCTGATCGACGAAGTCGTCGGCGGCGCGGTCGTGACGCATTCCAAGGATTTCAACCTGACGCGCGAGGCGGTGATCGGCACCAAGCTCGATCCGCGCACGCCCGGCATCACGCTGACGCAAGCCTGCGGCACAAGCCTTCAGGCCGCGCTCGGCAGCGGCGCGAAAATTGCCGCGGGACAGATCGACTGTGCCATCTCGACCGGCTCCGACACGACATCGGACGCGCCGATCGTCGTGCAGAAGCGGCTCGCCCAGCGGCTGGTCAAGCTCGGCCAGGCCAAGAGCTTCAGCGAAAAGGCCAAGATCTTCGCCAAAGGCTTCTCGCCATCCGAGCTTGCGCCCGTTCCACCGAGCGTCGCCGAGCCGAGGACCGGCCTTTCGATGGGCGGACATACCGAGCTGATGGCGCAGGAGTTCAACATCTCCCGCGAAGCGCAGGACAAGCTTGCCTTTGAGAGCCACAAGAAAGCGGCTGCGGCTTATGACGCCGGTTTCTTCGACGATCTGCTCGTGCCGACGGCGGGCGTCTTCCGCGACAACAATCTGCGGCCGGACATCGACCTGACCAAGATGGCGACGCTGAAGACCGCGTTCGAGAAATCGGAGCGCGGCACGCTGACGGCGGCCAACTCGACACCGCTGACGGATGGCGCTTCCGCCGTTCTTCTGTGCTCGGAGGAATGGGCTGACAAGCACGGGCTGAAGCCGCTCGCTTATCTGACCTATGGCTATCATGCCGCCATCGACTTCGTGCACGGCCAGGGGCTGCTGATGGCGCCGACCATCGCCGTATCGCGGATGCTCGATCAGGCGGGGCTGAGCTTGCAGGATTTCGATTTCTACGAGATCCACGAAGCCTTCGCCGCGCAGGTTCTGGCGACGCTTCAGGCCTGGGAGTCGCCAGAATATTGCAAGGAAGTGCTCGGCAAGGACCAGCCGCTCGGCAGCATCGACCGCGAGAAGCTCAACGTGAAGGGCTCCAGCATCGCGGTGGGCCATCCTTTCGCCGCGACCGGCGGCCGGATCGTCGCGACGCTTGCCAAGATCCTGCATGAAAATGGCGGCGGGCGCGGGCTGATCTCGGTTTGCACCGCCGGCGGCATGGGCGTGACGGCGATCCTTGAAGGCATCAGTCCGACACAGCATACGATCCACTGATCCTCAGCGGTCGGCCGATCGAGACATCAGGCGCGGCTGGTACGTCTCCGTCGCGCTTTTTCCTTGCCGTCCTCGTCTTTTCAGGCCGAGGACGTCCCTCGATGGCGGTCGTCCGCTGCCTCAACACGTTCAGATCGCAAAACATTGAACATGATCTGATTGCCTGTCACAATTCCGGGCAGATAATATCGTGTATGGAGAACGTACTTATCTGACAACAAGAGTCACTTGGGGAAAAAGGACATGGGGCGGAGCTTTTATTTCACCTTTGTCATCTCTATTCTGGTCACGTTCGTTCTGGCATTTCCATTTTTCATGAATTTCGCACCCCCTCGCGCTCAGTCGACGGATGGTTTCATTCCCTATGAAGCCGCAAGCTTCTCTGAGACGCGCGCGTCCGGAAAGACGGTGGTCGTCCACGTTCACGCGAGCTGGTGCCCGGCATGCAAGCAGCAGGTTCCGGTGCTGAAGGCGCTGGCCAAGGAGCCGGCATTCAGCGGGGTCGATTTCGTGCGTGTGGATTTCGACACCGAAAAGGCGTTCCTGAACGAGAATCGCGTTCCCGTTCAATCCGTCATTCTGGTGTTCAGGAATGGTGGCGAGACCACCCGAATTGTGGGTGTCGTCGATGCCGATGAATTGAGCAGCCGGATCAGGGCCGCGGCGACCTGAGGCGGCGGTATCGGTATCGCGGGATCACAAGGGAGACAAAATAGATCGCAAAACATTGATGAGACATGATTGGCGCACGCTTCGCGACGGCGTCTATGCTTCTGCGGAGATGGGGAATGTTCACGAATACAGCCCAGCCCCATAATCAGGGAGAAACTCATGATCCGCCGTTTCAGTCTTGTCTTTATTGCATTGGTCTTCACCGCCGTCGCCGCTCAGGCCGGTTCGCTCAAGCCGTATCAGGCCAATGCATTCGAACAGGCCATGTCCGCGGGCAAGACCGTCATCGTCCATGTGCATGCGGAATGGTGCCCCGTCTGTCATCGGCAGGTGCCCGCGCTCCAGGCGCTTGCCGACGATCCAGCCCTCGCCGATGCGGAATTCATCCAGGTCAATTTCGACAAGGACCGCGATTTTCTGCAGGCCAATCGCATTTCCGGTCAATCCGTCATACTTGTCTTCAGGGAAGGGCGTGAGGTTGAGCGGCTGATCGGCGTAACCGACAGCGCCAGGATACAGTCAGCGGTCAAGGCCGCCGTGAGCTGAGCATCACGCACCCGGACCAAAAGCAAAGCGAGCCGACTCATGACCGCACTGGCCCTGTCCTATCTTGCCGGAATGCTCACCACGCTGAGCCCATGCGTCCTGCCGATGATACCTCTCGTCCTGGCCGGAACCATGCGGGGCGGCCGGCTTGGGCCAGTGGCGTTCGCGGCGGGCATGATCGTCTCGTTCACGCTGGTCGGACTTTTCATAGCGAGCATCGGCATCGGCCTCGGCATCAGCGGCCAGCTCCTGCGCCAGATTGCGGCGGTCATGTTCGTGCTGATGGGGCTGTTTCTGCTGGTCGAGCCGATGCAGGCGCGGCTGGCGACGGCGACCGCCGGCTTTGCCAACGGTGCGAACAGCCTGGCGGATCGTGTCGATATTGGCGGGCTGGCCGGGCCGTTCCTGATCGGCGCGCTGGCCGGCGCCATCTGGTCGCCATGCTCCGGGCCCTCGCTCGGCGCAGCGATCGCTCTTGCCGCCGAAGCGGGCGGCTTTGGCGAAGCGGCCCTGCGCATGTTCGTCTTCGGCGCCGGCGCGGCAAGCGTGCTTCTGCTGCTGGCCTATGGCTCGCGTTCGGCGATCATGGGACGGCGGAACCGGCTCATGGCGGCGTCCTCATGGATCAAACCCGCTGCCGGGGCGCTGTTCCTGCTGGCCGGTTTCGCAGTGCTGACAGGTCTCGACAAGATGCTGGAAGCCGAACTTGTGAGGATGAGCCCGGACTGGCTGAACCGTCTGACGACGAGCTATTGATCAACCGGCATCCTTCGGGCCGGTATGCGCCTTGAGCTGGGCGATGCATTGTTCGCGGATGTCGCGCAGTTCCCGGAGCGCATCCTCGATATCGCGCTGCTTGCCTTCCAGCTCGACAACGGAGTCCTCCACGCGCTGCAGGAGCCGGCGCGTCTGCGTGATCTGCCCCTGATCGACGGCGTAAAGATCAAGATACTCCGAAATGGCCTCAAGGCTGAAACCCAGACGCTTGCCGCGCAGAATCAGGATCAGCCGCGCGCGATCCCGCTTCGTGTAGATGCGGTTGGCGCCGACGCGGGCAGGGGAGAGCAGGCCGCGCGACTCGTAGAAGCGGATCGCTCTCGCCGAAATACCGAACTCGCCCGCCAGATCGCCGATGCTGTAAAGCGGCGTGTCGCTGCCCTTGTCGGACGGCGGACTGCCAGCCACTTTCGCTTTCTTGTCAGGTTTTTGCGCCATTCGTACTCGTTTCGGCCCGAAGCTCTTTCTTGGACAGCTTGCCGATCATCGTCTTGGGAAGCTCATCCCTGAATTCGATTTCCGACGGCATCTCGATCTTCGAAAGTTTCGCCTCAAGGAACTTAAGGATCTCTTCCTTCGTCGCGGTCATATCCTTCTTGAGCTTAACATATGCCTTCGGGGCTTCGCCGCGATAGCTGTCGGGAATGCCTATGACCGTGACTTCCTCGACCGCGGGGAACTGATAGATGGCTTCCTCGACCACGCGCGGATAGACGTTGAAGCCGGAGCAGATGATCATGTCCTTGATCCGGTCGACGATGAAGGTGTAGCCCTCCACGTCCATGTAGCCAACGTCGCCGGTGCGGAGAAACTCGCCGACCATGACGTCCGCCGTCTCCTTCGGGCGCTGCCAGTAGCCCTTCATCACCTGCGGGCCGGCAATGCAGATCTCGCCGTTTTCGCCCAGCGGCAGGTCCTGGGCCGGATCTTCAAGCGAGCGGATGGCGATGCGCGTGCCCGGCAGCGGAATACCGATGGAGCCTTCCTTGCTGACGCCTTCGATCGGGTTGCATGTCGCGCTCGGCGAAGTCTCCGACAGGCCGTATCCTTCAACGAGATGACAGCCGGAAGCCTTTTCGAAGCCGCGCTTGACCTCGATGGGCAGCGGCGCGCCGCCCGAAATGCAGAATTTCAGCGACGAGAGGTCGCCGGGCTGCAATTCGGGCGAGTTCATGAAGGCGTTATAGAGCGTCGGCACGCCGGGCATGACCGTCGGTTTCTCGCGGCGGATCAGCTTGAGCGCTTCGCTGAGTTCGAAGCGCGGCACGAGAATGATCGTCGCGCCCTTGGCGATGCCGAAATTCATCACCGTGGTCATGGCGAAGACGTGGAAAAGCGGCAGAATTCCGAGGACTTTCTCTTCGCCGTCGGCAAGATCCGACGCCCACAGGCGGTTCTGCTGTGTGTTGATCGACAGATTAGCGTGAGTGAGCATCGCGCCCTTGGGAACGCCGGTCGTGCCGCCTGTATATTGCAGGACCGCGACATCGGATTCGGGGTGGATGATGACGGGCGCCGGACTGCCATTATTTTCGATCAGCTCCCGGTATGGCACGATCTTGTCGCGCTGCGGCGACGCCCGCCAGTTGGCCACGTCCTTTTTCTTCAATAGCCTGAACAGGATGGACTTCAGGCCCGGCAGCAGTTCGGCGAAGGGGCAGACCACCGAGGACTTGATCGCTCCATTGGCCAGCAACGCCTCGACCTTGGGAAAAAGCACGGCGAGATCGAGCGTCACCATCATGTGGAGCTGCGCGTCGCGCGCCTGATGGGTAATCTCCTCGACCGTATAGAGCGGGTTGAAATTCACGACGGTGCCGCCCGCTTTCAGGATGCCGTAATAGAAGATGATGGCGGTCGGCGAGTTCGGCAGGAACAGGCCGACATTCACGCCCTTGCCGACGCCTTTCTCCTGAAGACCCCGCGCCACATGGTCCGCAAGCCTGTTGACTTCCAAAAATGTCAGCGTCTTGCCGAGGAACCAGGTGCAGTCCCGGCTGCCGAAACGCGCGGCGGCCTGCTCCAGCAGGGCGGGCAGCGGCTCCGCCTCAAGAGGGGCGTGCCAATCGACATTCTTCGGGTAGGTTTTCAACCAGGCATTGCGGCCCTGAGGCTGGTTCATTTCGACGCTTTCCGCCCTTGTGGTGGCCGGTTGATGATCCGCGCTCATCGTTCCCTCGTTTTTATGACAGGCTGCGCGTCACACTAGCGCAATAACCCGAAATGCGATTATTCGTTTTTTCGTGGAAAATGGCAATCTTGCCGCCGCCGCGCCCCAGTATACACGGCCCATGCTGCTAACCAAATAACGCGAGGGGCGGGACGAAGCTCTAGACATGCCGCAAATTTGCGTTTAATTGGGGACGAGACAGCACTCCCGGACCGCATCCGGCGAAAGCGGCGTAGTATCGCCCGTATTCAGAAATGGGCAGGGAGAAGACAATGGATGATGTTGCCGAAAAAATTATCGCGATTCTGAAGAAGAATATGAAAGAGCCGCCTGAAACGGTCTCTTTGGATACCAAGCTGAGCGATCTGGAAATCGAATCGCTGGATCTGGCCGTGATCGTGTTCGATGTCGAAGACACGTTCGGAATTCAGATTCCATACAATGCAAACGAGGAAACCTCGGATTTCAACACTGTTGGCTCCGTTGTTGACCGCGTCAAGGCATTGATCGCAGAAAAGAACGCTGCCGGCGCAGCCGCTTAGCCCATCACAAAGCTCTCTTGTAAATAAAGGCAAAAAATGACAACGCCCAACGGGGCACGACGGGTCGTTGTAACCGGTCAGGGGGTGGTTTCGGCCATCGGGACGGGTGTAGACGCGTTCTGGTCGAGTATGAGGGAAGGGCGGTCCGGTATCGGCCCGATCACGAATATCGACCTCCAGGACCTCTATATCACCATTGCAGGCGAAGTGAAGGATTTCGACCCCCGCGAGCGGTGCCCGTCGAAACCGCTGCTGCTGGCGGACCGTTACTCCCAGTTCGCGGGCGCTGCCGCCATCGAGGCGATGAATCAGGCCGGATTTGACGGCCCTCTCGAAGATGGCTATCGCGCCTCCTCGATCATCGGCTCCGGTATTGGCGGGCTTTCGACGATGGAGCAAGGCTATGTCGATCTGTTCATTCACAAGAAAAAAGCCACCCATCCGCTGACCCTGCTGCGCACGATCGCCTCCTCCGCAGCGGCGCATATCAGCATTGCCTATGGCATTAAAGGTCCCTGTTTCGGCACGGTGAGCGCCTGCGCGACGGCGGCTCACGCGATTGGCCTGACCTTCCAGATGGTGCGCTCCGGCATGGTCGATGTCGGCGTTGCCGGGGCCTCGGAAGCCTGCCTCACCTTCGGTTCGCTGCGGTCCTGGCAGGCCATGCGCGTGCTGTCGCCGGAAGGTTGCTACCCGTTTGCCAAGCGCCGCAACGGCACCGTGCTGGCCGAAGGCGCCGGAATGCTGGTGCTGGAAGAGCTGGAACATGCCCGAGCGCGCGGCGCAATGCCCATTGCCGAGCTTGTCGGCTTCGGCATGACGTCGGATGCGGCCGACATGGTCAACCCGTCCATCGAGGGGCCGACAGTCGCCATGCAGCTTGCGCTGAGCGATGCGCGGCTCGGTCCCGGCGATATCGACTACATCAACGCGCATGGCACCGCGACAACGCTGAACGACATCAATGAGACGCGCGCGATCCGCCGGGTCTTCGAGGACAAGGCGGACCGGATTTCGGTGTCCTCGACCAAGTCGATGCATGGCCATTGCCTGGGAGCGGGCGGGGGCGTGGAAGCGGTCGCCTGCATCAAGGCGATCGAGGAGAATTTCGCCCCGCCAACGATCGGCTTCGACGAGCCGGGCGATGAATGCGATCTCGACTACACGCCCAATGAAGGCCGTTCGCGCGAGATCAATTACGCCATGTCCAATTCCTTCGCCTTTGGCGGCCTCAATGCCGTGCTGGTTTTCGGACCGCCGCCTGCCGCGTGATCGGATCACACACGGTTTTGACGCCTCGGCGACGCTGCCTCTTTCAGGTCGGAGGTGAACGCGGCCTGTTGACGGTCGGCATGTCCTTGCCGATCCACCGCTTCCTGTGCGCGCCGCGCTATTATCTCCTTTCGCTACGCCTATCCACCGCAGGGCCGAATGCGCCGGATACTCTGCTGAAAGCCGTGCGCCTTGGTTCATTCCTTGTGCGCCGGCGAAATGCGCGGAAATCTGCCGCTTGATCCGCCGGCCGCGCATCCGGCAAAGTGTTGGCCAACACAGGCTTGATATGCGGAGTACTCAATGACTCAGAAGAAAAGCGTCATCGTAACCGGTTCGACAAGCGGCATCGGTCTTGGAATGGCGGAAGCGTTCGCGCAAGCGGGCATGAATGTCATGCTCAACGGTTTCGGCGATGCCGGCGAGATCGAGGCGATCCGGGCGCGGCTTGCCTCAACGCACGGCGTGGACGTCGATCATCACGGCGCCGACATGACGAAGCCCGACGAGATTGGCGCGCTGTTCAAGGCCGCCGAGGCGAAATTCGGCGCTGTGGACATCGTCGTCAACAATGCCGGCATCCAGCATGTCGCCCCGGTCGAGGAGTTCCCGCCGGAGAAATGGGACGCGATCATCGCCATCAACCTGTCGAGCGCGTTTCACCTGATCCGGCACGCGATCCCGGGCATGAAGTCACGCGGATGGGGGCGGGTCATCAATCTTTGTTCTGCCCACGGACTTGTAGCGTCGCCATTCAAATCGGCCTATGTCGCGGCCAAGCACGGCATCGTCGGTCTGACCAAGACCGTGGCGCTCGAGGTTGCGCAGAACGGCATCACCGTCAATGCGATCTGTCCCGGCTATGTGCTTACGCCGCTCGTCGAGAAGCAGATCCCGGATCAGGCGAAATCGCGCGGCATCAGCGAGGAACAGGTCAAGCGCGACGTTCTGCTTCATGCCCAGCCGACAAAAAAATTCGTCACGACTGAACAGATAGGCGCTCTGGCCGTTTTCCTTAGCAGTGACGCTGCGGCGCAGATCACCGGCGCGTCACTGCCAATGGATGGAGGCTGGACAGCGCAATGACGACAAAAAGCGACCCTGGTATCGCCCCGGACGCCAAGCCGATCAATCTGGCGCTTCAGGGTGGCGGCGCGCATGGGGCGTTCACCTGGGGCGTGCTTGACCGCTTTCTTGAGGACAAGCGCATCCAGATCGCGGCGATCAGCGGCACGAGCGCCGGGGCCATGAACGCTGCCGTGCTCGCCGATGGTCTAATGCGCGGGGGTCCGGAAGGCGGGCGCGAAAAGCTGCGGCAATTCTGGGAGTTGGTGGGCCGCCGCGCGGCGTTCAGCCCGATCCGCCGCAATCCGCTCGATGTCATGTTCGGCAATTGGGGGCTCGCCTATTCGCCCGGCTATTGGTGGTTTGACGCCCTCACCCATTCCGTCTCGCCCTATGATTTCAATCCGCTGAACATCAATCCACTGCGGGAAATCCTGGAAGAAGTGGTGGATTTCGAGCTGGTGAGATCCTGCCGCGAATTTCCGCTGTTCGTGTCGGCGACCAATGTCGAGACCGGCCGCGTGCGGGTGTTTGCCGGCGAGAGCCTGACATCAGACGTGGTCATGGCGTCGGCCTGCCTGCCGACGCTATTTCACGCGGTCGAGATCGACGGTGAGCACTATTGGGACGGCGGATATATGGGAAACCCCGTGCTCTTTCCGTTCTTTTCCACCAACGGGACGAACGACATACTGATCGTCCAGATCAACCCGATCGAGCACAAGGGCGTCCCGCGAACCTCGCGGGATATCCTCGACCGGATCAATGAAATTTCCTTCAACAGCAGCCTGCTGCGCGAATTGCGCGCCGTCGATTTCGTGCGGCGGATGCTGGACGAGGAGCGGCTCGATGCGGAGCGCTATCGCAACCTGCATATTCACATCGTCGGCCTGCACAATGAGGGGAACGAATTTGGCGCGCCCAGCAAGCTGAATGCCGAACCGGCATTTCTTGAACATCTTTTCCAGCTGGGCCGGAGTGCGGCCGCGAATTGGCTGGAGGAGAATTTCGACGCCATCGGCGAGCGCTCGACCGTCGATATCCGCCGCATGTTCCAGGGAGACGGCTACGAGCCGGCCGTCTGAGCGAGACGCCTGGCGCTCGCTCCCATGCGCCGAGACCTATTCGGCCGCAGTGTCGCTCGGAATGCGCCGCTTGGAATCGGATGGCTCCAGTGTCGGAATCTTGGCGGCCCGCTCCAAATCGGCGGCATCCTTCTTCAGCGTGCGCGGCAGCGTGTCGGGAGCGAGCGCGCCGAGCGAGAAATAGACGCGGAGCAGATCGTCGACCTTCATTTCGGGGACCGGAACCACCGAGTCTGCCGACACCAGTACGAGGCCGCCCGTCATGGGCACCGGCGCGGTCGGCAGATAGACCATGCAGCGCGGCTCATTGCCGATGTAATAGATTTCCTTGTTCGCCAGCAGGGCAAGAATATCCACCCCGTTCTTTCCGCCGAACCGGCAGGATACGACAGTCATGCCGGAGAAATCGCCTGTCCCCTTATCCGTCGCCATGCGGACCACGCGCGAGACCGGATTGTAGATCGCCCGTACGAAGGGCAGCTTGGCGAAGATATTGTCGAGGGCGCTTTGAATGCTTTTCTTGGCGGCGCTGCGGGCCACGATGCCGAGCAGCCAGATGCCAACCAGCGCGATCAGCGTGCCAAGCCAGAATGCCGTCGTTTCATAGCCGGGACCGAGGATGGTCGAGCCGCCGGTGGTCAGAAGGTTGCCCAGAAAGGTTCCGGGCCCCAGCGCGGCAGTCAGGACATCGACGATCCAGGCAATGATGAGAACTGTTAGAACAACCGGCAGAAGCAGCACAAGGCCGGCAAGAAACGTGGTCGTAACGCTGTTACGCCATAAACGGGCAACGATAGTCATTAATCAATCCGCTCGAGAGTGCCTCAGGTTCGATCATACCGGTTTTTACCATAATTGTACTAAGTTTGTGCAAAGCAACATTAAACTTTAGCGGGAATATGCGTTTCAACGCGGGGCTCCGGGTTGGCCGCATCGTTACTCTTGCCGCTAATGGATGCGCCGGTGTGGACGAAAGACTAGGCCGGTATGGTGCTGTTTCCGTATTGCGCGTAAAGGCCGGCCACACCGATGAGAATGAGATAGGCGGCTACGAGATAGTTCAGAACGCGCGGCACGGCGATGATGAGAATGCCGAATATCAGTGCGATCCACGGCTGAAGGATGATCGGGTCCATGGCTCTTCTTGCTCCCTTGGATGTTGGTGAGAATGAAGCGGGGAAGTAACGGTCCGGCGTAGGACAAGTTCCGTCAAGCCGCGCGCGGGAAGCAAAGCCCATGCGGTCTTGCCGTACGGTTACAGCCGTCGATCCTGCCGAATCGCCATCCGGCCGGATCCACCAATCATGGTGCCCATGTTCATCTCAGACCGCAACAATTCCGATCCACGAGTCCGGGCTCCGGTTGTATCCGATCGTGTGTTCTCCGCGAAAGCAGTGATGCCGCCCATTCGGGTCCGGCTCCAGGTCAGGATCATTTCTTGATGAAACGATCCTGATCCGCATCTGTCTGTTTCAAGCTCGATTTTACCGAAGAATGCTATCCATTCTATCGGATCTCGCTCTAGAAAGCGGTGACCGGAGCGAAGAAACAGCGGCGTGTGCCATCGGGGCGATGACAGCGCCAATACTGGCCATCCGCGCTCGGCAAGACTTCCTTGTACGGAATGACCTCCTGTAACGGAGACAGCTCGAAGCCTGCATTTCCGGGCCGTACCGACGAGGCCGGCACGACAAAACAGTCATTGGCGCCGCAGCACCATTCATTGTTTTGCGGGCCGCGGAAACCACCGCGCGAAATCCAGTTATCATGCGCAAGGGCCACGGATGTCGTGGAAAAGATCACCGCAGCGGCGACAAGGGCTCGGGAAGTTCGTCCGATCATATGACCTACCACTCAAAGGTTTCTACCTCAGCGCGGCGACCAGCTTGACGGCTTTTCCCTCGAATCCTGAAGCCGTCTTGCGGCTATGTCATGCCGCACTTTCGTGCCGGCCTTAGACGTTTCGACCCTTGAGCGGGTCTCTAAGGACCCGGTCACAATTAAAAAGTGTAACAGCAAAATTACTATACGCAATAATGAACTTACAAGTCTTTGATTTTAAAGGGTAAATCAGCATTTTTACGCAGATTTTATGTCAAATTACTCAATACTCGCTATAATAATCAAGTATTATCGGAGAAAAATTTTTGAGAATGGAATTAAAAACTTTCAATATTTGCTATTTTACGTATGTCTGCGTAATGGCATGTTGCCAATAGATCACATCAGGTAATTAAATCAATAAAGACTTGGTAGGCCTTCCCGTGTTTTGATAGTTAGGAAAAGATACTGTACTGCGTAAAGGCGACAAGCATGGATTTTTTAAATGAATTTGGAGCCCAATACGAAGGGATCCTTTCATTGGCGGGTGGTGTGTTCGGCCTCGCGGGCTTCGTGTTCGGGATCTGGCGCGTCCATCTCGAACGCAGAGCGCGCCAAGCCTTGAACCAGAAGGAGCAGGAACTGGAAAAGGCCCTCGCTCAGCTGAGGCACCTCGACAGTTACGCTGCCGATCTCAAGCATTACACCACGGCGGCCTGAGATGAGTATCTGGACGACCCTGCCTGCACAGGTCATGCATGTGCCCACGATTCCGGTCCTGTCGGTTGGAAATCTCAAGGGCGGTGTCGGAAAGACGAGCCTCGTCGCCAATCTCGCAGTCGCGCTGACGCTGGCCGGCTACCGCGTTCTGGCGATAGATCTGGATTTCCAGGCCTCGCTGTCCGTCGCGCTGCCGCCGCAGATCATACCCCGCTATGAAGACGCCGATGGCGGAATCCACGCTCTTCTGAGCGAAAGCTATGACATGTTCCATAACAATCAGGTCACTGCGATGGGCGTTCCGCCTTTCTCTGATCTGAGACTGGTGCGGACATCGCTGGAGTTGTCCGATGTCGAAGATAAGCTTTTCGCCGCGTTCATTCTTGGAGAACGCGAGAAGGATCCGCGTTTCGCGCTGGCGCGCAAGCTTGTCGATCCAAGACTGGGCAGAGATTTCGATATCGTCATCATCGATACGCCGCCGCGTCTGACGATGGCGTCGATCAACGCATTCTGCGCCTCCACTCATGTGCTGATCCCGACCTCTCTGACGGCAATGTCCAGAAGCGGCGCGGTGACGTTCGTTCATTATCTGAACCAGTTTCGCAAGAACATGTGCCCGGCCATCAAGGTGCTCGGGGTTCTTGCGACATTCACCGCTCCGGGCAAGCTGAACACGGCGGAAAACCGGGTGCTGGATGAACTGGAAACCTTTCTTCCCGGCGTGGAGGTCTGGCGAGATCTCTTTATCCCGCTGCGCCAGGGCATTGCCAATAACCGGGTTCTTCAGGATCAGAACCTCAAGGCCCTGTTCGCGGCTGTCGCCAGGAAGGTCGCCGCCAAACTGGAATTGAAACGAAATGGAAACACTCAAGGTCGCCACGCTCATCGAGGCTCTGGCTTTCGTGGGGCGGATTTATAGTAACAAGGATGGCTCCCAGCCTGCCGAGCCGGTCAGGAAAGTCATTGCCCAACTCGATGGCGCGGAAGATCTGACTCTGGGGGAATGGGCGGAAGCCAGGCGGTCCAAGGTGAAATCGAAGCCGGCGAGGCAGGTGAAGCGGAAGGCTGAGGCTGCAAGCCTCGATGAGGTTCTGGCACAGCTACAGCAAGCCGGAACGCACGGGGCGCTTCGCGACTCCATCGCGCATCTTGCTCTGAGCGCAGCCGAATGGAAAGCGCTGGCCAGGCAGGTGACGGGCCGTTCGGCAAAATCGGGCAAGGCCGCGCGCGAGACCGTCGAGACATTCTTGAGCGACCGGCTTCTTCTTGACGAGCGCGTCGAGAGCGTGAAGCGTCAATTCCGGCCAGCTACTCCGCCGCCTGCGGCCTCCTGATCGGCCGCCGCCCAATTTAGCCCAACGTTGCTACGGCATCTGTGGATGGATGCATTACGTTAGGGGACGCAACTTCAGAAATCACTCATAATTCCGTTGAAAGCAAGTTGGTGGTTGGGAATGAATGTCGGACTTCTTGATGCAAGGGGAACCGGAGCCATTTTTGGTTCTCTTAGAAGACAGTTCACTCCAGTTGAATTTTTCGATTTATGTTCGATCATTGAGGAGTTGGTGCTCCGCGAGAGGGTAATCCTTGTCGGGAAGTTCCAAAAGCTTCCGCGTAATTTCAAGTGGGAGCTGCAACCGTTTATCAATGAACAAGTCTGCGAGATAAACCTTCAACCAACGCGGCTGGTAAACCTCCCTCCCGTCAATAAGAGTTTGGCTGAAATGATCCGGTCAGGACGAGAAGCTGAACTTTTCTGCTCAACGCAGCAAGACGCATCACATGAAGTTACGCGGCTACTCGGTGCTGAGATCGACTTGAAAGCGCCGACGACGCCTTTGCTGCGGCATCTTGCGCATTTTGGCTCTTCGCGGAGACCTCACATTGACAATGACGTATGCGATCTTCGTGCGCAGTATGGAAAAATAGCAGGAGCATTAGATGACTGGAATTGGCATCAAACCCGAACGACTGGCGTGAAATATATCGCGATTCCACCACTGGGCTTAGAATGTATCCAGCGGTGTTATTCCTTCGAGCAAATTCCTGATCGAATCTTGGAGCTTAGGCATGAATATCGGCATCTAAGAGACAAAATGATTGAGCTGGCAGCTATACTGTCGGACCCGAAGTTGTCGAAATCAAAATATATTTCACTAATAAGCTCTTGGTCAGAGCGTTGGAACTCTTGTCTAGACACACCCTCCGGCCACGTTCTGGGAATCGGCATTAGCAATATCGAGCTGCTTGTAAAAGGACAGGAAGTTACAGAGGCTGTCTGCAAGAGCAATTACCTTAAAGCGCTTAAATCTGTGTACGATTTAGTAAATGCAGGGTCTGAATTATGGCAGTTACGTTTGTTTCGACCGATGCATAGAACTGTACACAATTACCTATCGGCTTCACCAAGCAATATGTGTATGGAAGTATCTCGCATATTTGAGATTTCACCTCACACTGCGTCAAAACAAATGTCCCTTGTTGGCTGCGCCAACACGAACTTGTGGAAGGCGGCGTTAGGGAACATAGGGAGTGTCAATCGGCGAGTAGCTGCCTAAATATCTTCACTCCGCCGCCTGCGGCCTCCTGATCGGCCGCCGCTGGAGCAGTTCAGCGAGGAACTGCCCGGTGTAGCTCTCCTTCGCCTTCGCGACCTTCTCCGGCGTGCCCTCGGCAACGATACGACCGCCGCCGTCGCCGCCTTCGGGACCAAGGTCGATGATCCAGTCGGCCGTCTTGATGACCTCAAGATTATGCTCGATCACGGCAACCGTATTGCCCGTATTGACCAATTCGTGCAGCACTTCCAGAAGCTTGGCCACATCATGGAAATGCAAGCCCGTCGTCGGCTCGTCGAGAATGTAGAGCGTGCGACCCGTCGCACGTTTCGACAGCTCCTTGGCCAGCTTGATCCGCTGCGCCTCGCCGCCCGATAGTGTCGTCGCCTGCTGGCCGATCTTGATGTAGCCGAGGCCGACGCGCGCCAGTGTCGTCATCTTGTCGCGCACCGCCGGGACCGCCTTGAAGAACTCCGCGCCTTCCTCGACGGTCATGTCGAGCACGTCCGCAATCGACTTGTCGCGATATTTGATTTCCAGCGTCTCGCGATTGTAGCGCTTTCCCTTGCACTGGTCGCAGGTGACGTAGACGTCGGGCAGGAAGTGCATCTCGATCTTGATGACGCCGTCGCCCTGACAGGCTTCGCAGCGGCCGCCCTTGACGTTGAAGGAGAACCGTCCCGGCTGGTAGCCGCGCGCCTTGGATTCGGGCAGGCCGGCGAACCAGTCGCGGATCGGCGTGAACGCGCCGGTATAGGTGGCCGGATTGGAGCGCGGCGTGCGGCCGATGGGGGACTGGTCGATGTCGATGACCTTGTCGAGATGCTCCAGCCCGTGCAGATCGTCGAAATGCGAGGGAGCCTCGCGCGCGCCGTTCAGTCGCCGCGCCACGGCCTTGTAGATCGTCTCGATCAGCAGAGTGGACTTGCCGCCGCCGGAAACGCCGGTCACGCAGGTGAAGGTGCCCAGCGGGATCGACGCGCTGACATCCTTCAGATTGTTGCCGGTCGCGCCGGTCACGCGCAGCGCCTTGCCCTTTTTCGGTTTGCGGCGCTCACTCGGCACGGCGACTTCCCGCGCGCCGCACAGATACTGGCCGGTCAGGCTCGACGAGGTGGCCAGGATTTTCTCGGGCACGCCCTCGGCGATGATCTCGCCGCCATGCACGCCCGCGCCGGGGCCGATATCGACGACGTGGTCGGCCTGCATGATGGCGTCTTCGTCATGCTCGACGACGATCACCGTATTGCCCAGATCGCGGAGATGCTTGAGCGTTTCCAGCAGCCGGGCATTGTCGCGCTGATGCAGGCCGATGGACGGCTCGTCCAGCACATACAGCACGCCCGTCAGCCCCGAGCCGATCTGCGAGGCCAGCCGGATGCGCTGGCTCTCTCCGCCCGAAAGCGTGCCGGAATTGCGCGAGAGCGCCAGATAGTCGAGCCCGACATCGTCGAGGAACTTCAACCGATCGCGGATCTCCTTGAGGATGCGCGTGGCGATCTCGTTCTGCTTGTCCGTAAGTTGGCCGGGCAACGCCTCGAACCAGCCGCCCGCCTCCCTGATGGACATTTTCGAGACCTGGCCGACATGCAGCCCGGCGATCTTCACCGCCAGCGCCTGCGGTTTCAGCCGGTAGCCGTCGCACGCCTCGCATGGATGGTCGGACTGGTAGCGGCTCAGTTCCTCGCGCACCCAGGAGGATTCCGTTTCCTTCCAGCGCCGCTCGATATTGTTGACGACGCCCTCGAACGGCTTCTTGTTGCGGTAGGTCCGCATTCCGTCATCATAGGCGAAGGCGACCGCATCGCTGCCCGTGCCGAACAGGATGCCGTCCTGCACCGCTTCCGGCAACTCGCTCCACGGCGTGTTCATCGACACCTTGTAGTGTTTCGCCAGCGCCGCGAGCGTCTGGTTGTAATAGGGGGATGTGCTGCCGGTCTTCGCCCAGGGGGCGATTGCGCCCTTGCGTAGCGACAGCGAGGGATCGGGGACGACCAGCGCGGCCTCGAACTGAAGCTGGGTGCCGAGGCCGTCGCATTTCGGACAGGCGCCGAACGGGTTGTTGAACGAGAACAGCCGGGGTTCGATTTCCTCGATGGTGAAGCCGGAGACGGGGCAGGCGAAGCGCTGCGAGAACAACACGCGCTCATGCGTGTCGTTTTTGGACTTGTTCGCGCCCTTGGTCGCCTTGGCGGGTAGCTTCTTGTCGGCAAATTCGGCGATTGCAAGCCCGTCGGCGATTTCCAGCGCCGTCTCCAGGCTGTCCGCGAGCCGGTTGCCCAGATCAGGCTTGACCACGATGCGGTCCACGACAATGTCGATATCGTGCTTCAGCTTCTTGTCGAGGGCAGGGGCGTTGGCGATTTCGTGAAATTCGCCGTCGATCTTCACGCGCTGAAAGCCGCGCTTCATGAAGCCGGCCAGTTCTTTCCGGTATTCGCCCTTGCGTCCGCGAATGACGGGCGCGAGCAGATAGAGCCGCGTGCCCTCGGGCAGATCGAGAATTCGGTCGACCATCTGGCTGACGGTCTGGCTCTCGATCGGCAGGCCGGTCGCGGGCGAATAGGGCACGCCGACGCGGGCGAACAGGAGCCGCATATAGTCGTAGATTTCCGTAACCGTGCCGACGGTTGAGCGCGGATTGCGGCTGGTTGTCTTCTGCTCGATGGAGATTGCCGGGGACAGGCCCTCGATGGCGTCCACATCCGGCTTCTGCATCATCTCCAGAAACTGGCGGGCATAAGCGGACAAGCTCTCGACATAGCGGCGCTGGCCTTCGGCATAGATCGTGTCGAAGGCGAGCGAGGACTTACCCGAGCCTGACAGGCCTGTGATGACGACAAGCTTCTCGCGCGGAATGTCGAGCGAGATATTCTTCAGATTATGCTCGCGCGCACCGCGGACCGAGATGAACTTCTGCATGGAAAGCCCAGACGCTGAAAGACTGTCACAATATCAGGCGAGAGTGAAAAGGCACGGGACGAATTGTTTCTTCCCACCGCAAATTCGCGATTTGATCTCTGCATTTAAGCGCTAATTTCGCCAGTTCCAGATGCGGTGCGATATTTGACAATCATGGCCGAATTCGGCAAGCAGCCGAGCGTCGCCCGGTCGCGGGGCCGGCGTGGCTGATCCTGTTTCGCGTTGGCGCAGACCCGATTGACAAGCGCGATCTCAAGGCTTGACCACCTCGACCTGCTTCTTGTCGCCCGCCGTAACGGAGAAGCGCGCCGCATATTCCAGTTCGCCATGCTGCACGCGCACGCTGTACTCTCCAGCGGCAAGCACGTGGGAGGGAAAAGCACCGCCGCTTCTCTTCACAAGCTGGCCGTCATTCGCGAAAATCCGCCAGATCGTATCGGCCAGCGCCTCGCCGCCCGGCTTCTCCACCAGCCGGAAGGTCACCTTGCCCGCCCGATGGTCGATGTTGGCCTCGGTCAGCTTGCCTGGCTCGACGGTGACATCGACCTCCATGACGGAGTTGGCGTCGCCATAGGCGCTTTCCACGCGGTAATTGCCGCCATTGAGCCGGAGAACCACGCCCGATCTGGCGCCGGTGACGACCTTGCGGCGGTTGCCGAACTGGTCGGACTCGTCGGAATAGACGTTGAAGGTCAGCGATTGTTCGGCAATCAGCGGCTGTTCGGCAAGCGTCGCATAGAGCCGCAAGCCGCCCGCATTGAGATTGAAAACGTCCTCCTGACGCTTGCCAGGCCACACGGTCACTCGCTTGGTCAGATTGGCGCGTCCATAGGCTGCGTTGACGAGATAGTCGCCCGGCTTCAGCGACACCACTGTACGGGCCTGATCGAACTTGTGCAGCAGGTCGTAATTTCCGTCCGTCTGAACGCGCCCGTCAAAGATCCGCCAGACCAGACCGCTGCTCAGGGGCGGGTTGTCCTTTGCGAGCATTGCCGAGAGTACGAGCGTGCCCGGTTCGTCGGAGGAGAATTGGGCGCCGAAAGCGGAATCGGGTCCGCCCGGGGGAGCCAGTGATACGGGATAGGCGCGGCCGTCAGCGTCTTCCGTCATGCCGGCTTCGGCCAGTTGCAGAAGCTTTCTGAGAGAAGCGCCAAGCTCTTCCCCGTTCTTGGCCGTCTCGAAAACACCGCCGGTTGCCTCGGAGATACAGGAAAGTTCCTGCAGATCCTCATCGGCCTTCTCATCGAAGCCGAGGACATGAACGACCGTGAATGGCGACTGCTTCTTCAACTCTTCCGCCACGGCGCAAGGGTCGGCCTCGCAATCATCCGTGCTGTCGCTGACGAGAATGATCGAGCGGACGCCGTCTTCGGCCTTGAACAGCCCGGCCGCTTCGTTGAGAGACGCCGCAACGGGGGCAGACCCCTTTGGCGCGGTGTCGGCCAGGGCTTTCGAGGTGCTCTTGGCGTCTATCGCGCCAATCGGTCTGAGCGTCTCCATGCCCTCGCAGCCGTTCTTCTTCTGGGTTCCATAGGCGATGACGCCCAGATCGAGCTTGCCCTCATTCTCGATCAGGAGCGGATCGAGCGCATTGCGGAGCACGCTGATCTTGGGCGAGCCGTCCATGCGCGCCCACATGCTGCCGGAATGGTCGAGAACGAGCACGGTTTCATTTTGTGCGAGCGCGCTCGTGGATGTCGCGGCTGCAAGGCCGAGCCCGGCAATGCAGACGGAAAGCAGGAACTGGCGAAAGAAGGATAGGGCTTTCATCATGCGGTTACAGATCCTCGCGGCCGGTGGGGCGGTCATGGCTATTCGGCCACGACTTCGATCAGATGCTTCTGGTCGGCAACCGCTTCGAATGAATGCGTGTAGGTCTTGGCGCCATGCTGGGCGACGGCCTGATAGGTCCCGGCCTGAAGCACGAGGCTTGGCTCCGCGTCCTGCGAGATCAGCACCGTCCCCCCGCCATTATATTTCAGGGTCCACTTGACCCGGTCCACCGCCGCGCCGCCGGGCCCGGTCACGAGGCGCAATGTGACGTCGCACGCCTTGTGCTTGAAATCGACATTGTTCACATCGCCCGGTTCGACCTCCAGCTCCGCAGACTGGCGCGCATTGTGCCAGCCGAGCTGGCTTTCGATGCGATAGCGCCCGCTTGGCAGGAATATCGTCGGGGACAGACGGGTGGATCTGAAAATCTCCTGATTGGCATTGTCGGCGGACAGGTCATAGATGCGATACAGCAGCGGCTGTTCGACCTCGGCGCCATCATTGGCGCGGATGGAACGCAGCCTGACGCCGCCGGCCTTGAGATTGAGGTGACGCCGCATCTCGTCGCCCGGCTCGATGCGGATGTCCTCCTCGATGCGTGCAAGTCCGATCACGGCGGCAAAGCGGTAATGTCCGGCGGGCAGGGTGAATTTCGGTTCGCCCAGCCTGGAGCGCAGGATCTCCTTGTGCTGGCCCGCCTCGCCGTTCTCGAAGACGAAAAAGGTTGCCCCGCTCAAGGATGGCCCGTCGGCCTTGGCGTGAGCTGACAGGGTGATATCGCCTGTCCTCGTAACGGCTTCGACGCGGCGCGTCTCTCCGGGCGCAACGACAATCGGGGTTTCGACGCTGGCGAGGCCGTGGCGCGTGATCAGGCTGTACCTGCCAGCGGGAACGTGAAACACGGCGTTGGGGAGGCTTGAGCGGCCGATGGCGTCGTCATTGTCCGGATCGGCTTGAGCGCCGGGTGTTTCGCCGGCGGTCGCCTTGCGCAGCGTGAAGAACACATCTTCGAGCGGTGGACCGCCGGGTGTCGCGGCTGCGTGCACATGCAGGGTGCCTGCGTCCAGCGAGACAACGGGCGTTACGTCCTTGTCCGCGGAAACCTCGAATTCCAGCCCGTTCCGCGCAAGTCCGAACGCCACCTCGGCGTAGTAGCGCCCCGGCGTCAGCTTCAGCTCAGGCGTTGCGCCGCCGCCGCTCCATACAAGCTCGGAGGCGTCGCTTTTCTCCGACTGACGCTTTTCGACGCGCCACGACAAGCCTTCCGTCAGCGATTTCGCTCCCGGTCCGAGCACCGCGCTGAGGCGCAGATTGGGGAGCCGCAGCGGATTTCTGGCTGGCACGGCCAGCGCGGTCGGCCGGCGCACGCGCCTTGCGGCGGATGCAACGGGCCGGCCGGGTTCAAGCTGTGCCGGTCCGGGGTGAAAAGCCTTTGGCGAAAGCGGCGTTGCCAGCGCATTGGTCGTGCCTACGCCCATTCCGCCCGGCAGAATGACGGCCAGAAGGCATGCCAATAAGCATATGGTCCGAATGCAGAGCATGGAGGATATCGGGGGCTTTTGGTTATCTGCACCTCACCTTTCACAGCTTTCGCTTTCTTGTCCAGTGCTGTGTGATGAGCTATGCGAATTACTCAGATATTGCACAGAAGGCGCGCAAATATGGCAGGCAGCGAGATGATGGCGGGAAATAGCGGTGATGAAGGGCGAACGGCGGGCGATACGGGGCTGATCCGGCATTTGACGGCGCGGCGTTCCGTGACCGCGGCCGCCCTTGGCGAGCCGGGCCCGGACCGCGAGACGCTCATGGACATGCTGACGATTGCCGCCCGCGTGCCGGATCACAAGAAGCTGGCGCCGTGGCGGTTCATCGTGATCGAAGGCGAGGCGAGGGCGGCGTTCGGCGAGCGGCTGGCGCGGATCTGGGCGGAGAGGGAACCCGAGGCCTCGCCGGTCAAGCTGGAGACGGAGCGGACACGCTTTACCCGCGTGCCTGTCGTCGTCGCGGTCATATCGTCGCCGAAGCCGCACCCGGCCTGCCCGGAATGGGAACAGGTGCTGTCGGCTGGCGCGGCGTGTCTCAATCTGCTCCATGCGGCGGGCGCGTATGGTTTCGGCGCGCAGTGGATTACGGAATGGTACGGATTCGACGAGCGCGTGGCGGCGGCTTTCGGGCTCGCGGATGGCGAGCGCTTTGCGGGCTTCGTCTATATCGGCACGCCGCAGGAGCAACCGAATGAGCGCGACCGGCCCGATCTCGCCGCGATCACGCAGTTTCCCTCGGGGCCTGCCGGATAATCCGGCAGATCAGAACGGGGCCCAGTCGTCGTTTTTCTTCGATTGCTGCTGGTTCACCGAACTGGTGACGGCCTCGGGCCTGTCGACCGCCAGCATCGCCGGCAAAGTCTGCTGCACGCTTTCCTGCAACAGGGCAAGGAGGATCTCCTGTGTCTTCGGATCGTCGGCTACGGCCTCCAGCGACGCATGGGCCTCGAAGTCGATTTTCTGATGCGGTCCCTGTATGGCGTCGGTGAAGATGTTCTGTCCTGTGCGCAGGTTTTTCCAGTCCAGAAAAGCGTAGCTCCGGCCGTCGAAAATGCGCGCTTGCGCGATAGCATGGACATAACGAATGTCACCGAACAGGCTTTCGGCTTCAACGACGCCAAGCCCGCCTACAGCCTGGTTGGTCGAACCGAACGAACTGCCCGCAGAGGCAATGAGAAGAAAATATTTACACTCTTTCTTGTCGCCCAGCCTGCTCAATATGGGGGCATTCTCTTCCTTGCCGTCCGACAGCAAACCGCCGCGCAGCTTGTCGACGGCCTCGCCCAACTCTGCCGGAACGGCGATCTGCTTCACGTCGAACTGGCTGCTGAGCGCCTTTTCAACGATGGCGCGCACTTTCTCGTCGATCTTCCATTCCGGAATCGGGCGTGCGGAATATTCATTACCGAAGACCATGATGCCGATCTTCTTCATGTGAAATTGCTCGCCAAGCCGTGAAAAGACGCAAACCGAACTTTTCTCGTCCGCTCTGGCAGCCATGTCCGGAATAAATAATCCGGTAAAAATCAATGAAGCAATGAACAAGGATGCGCGACGCATCGTCTATCTCCATATATGAGCTGATCTGTATTGCGAGACGGAAGCTCTTTCCATGGAGGCGTTTCATCTGCAACCCGCTATTTCGGAAACAGAGTTATTGTCCTTTTGCGCATGACGGGACCGGGCTGCCCGCCCGCTTGCGGCTGGCATTAATTTATTGTACCCAGACTGCCATGAGACCGTTGCCCTGTGTGATCAGCATAAGCCGAATTCGCGGCCCGGTTGCCTGAGGGCGCCGGGTAAGCCATCACTGCTGTTTTCACCCGCCGGAGTATGCCGGGGGATTTGACGAACCGATCAGCCTGGGATCTCACTTCCATGACCAAGGTTAAAGACGCCCCTGCCAAGGGCGCCACGCCCGCCGCCGCCGAAGAAAGCCGCGACTGGAGCAAGACGCTGTTTCTGCCGAAAACCGATTTCGCGATGAAGGCGGGTCTCTCCAATCTGGAGCCCAGGCTGCTTGAGCGCTGGGAAAAGATGAAGCTTTTCAGCAAGATCCGCAAAGCCGCCAAGGGCCGCCCGAAAGCCATCCTGCATGACGGCCCCCCTTACGCGAACGGCAATATCCATATCGGCCATGCGCTCAACAAGATCCTGAAAGACCTCGTGGCGCGCTCGCAGCTCATGCTGGGGCGCGATAGCAACTACGTGCCGGGCTGGGACTGTCACGGCCTGCCGATCGAGTGGAAGATCGAGGAGCAATATCGCGCCAAGGGCAAGAACAAGGACGACGTGCCGATCATCGAGTTCCGCCGCGAATGCCGGGAGTTCGCGCAACACTGGATCGAGGTGCAGCGCGATGAGTTCAAAAGGCTCGGCGTCGAGGGCGATTGGGAAAACCCTTACGCCACGATGACCTTCGATGCGGAGGCCACGATCGCGGGCGAGTTGATGAAATTCGCCATGAACGGCTCGCTCTATCAGGGCTCGAAGCCGGTCATGTGGTCGGTCGTGGAGAAGACCGCGCTCGCCGAGGCGGAGGTCGAGTACAAGGAGCATACGAGCCCGACGATCTTTGTGAAGTTTCCGGTCAATTGTCTCGTTGGGCCGGGGCCGTTAGTAAGCGAACAAGACCCATCCGGAGCAGCATTTCGGGCATTGGATGACGTTCTTGCTTCTTCAATCGTGATCTGGACGACAACGCCGTGGACGATTCCAGGTAACCGCGCAATCGCTTATTCGTCGAAGATTTCTTATGGCCTATATGAGGTCGCTGAAGCAGGTGATGAAAATTGGGCGAAGACTGGAGATAAGTTTATCTTAGCCGACGCTCTTATTGAGCAATTTAAAGCGGCTGCAAGAGTGGAGGCTTTCAATCGACTTTGGACAATTGAGCCAGAAGTTCTCAGTGTAGTTCTCTGTCATCATCCATTTCACGGTCAAGGTTACGATTTCCACGTATGCCTCTATGAAGGCGATTTCGTCACCGAGGAAACCGGCACGGGCTTCGTCCATATCGCACCGGGACACGGTGCGGATGACTATGAGCTGTTCGTCAGGCACAAGGCCAGCTTCGCCGAAGCGGGCATTCCCGAGGTGCCGCATACCGTCCAGCCGAACGGCTATTATTTCGAGCACGTCCCGCTGTTCGGCGGCGCGGAGCCGAAGCGGGTCATCAATGACAAGGGCAAATTCGCCGACGCCAATGACGCGGTGATCGCTGCGCTGGTCGAAGCCAATGCGCTGGTCGCGCGCGGCAAGCTGCGCCACCAATATCCGCATTCATGGCGCTCGAAGGCCCCGGTTATCTTCCGCAACACGCCGCAATGGTTCATCGCCATCGACAAGCCGGTGAAGACCAAGGGCTTCAAGACGCAGAACACCATTCGCGAACTGGCGCTCAAAGCCATCGACGAGACGCGCTTCGTGCCCAAAGCCGGTCAGAATCGCCTGCGCGGCATGATCGAATCGCGGCCCGACTGGGTGATCTCGCGCCAGCGCGCCTGGGGCGTGCCGATCACGGTGTTTCTCAACGAGAAGACCGGCGAGGTCATCCCGAATGCCGATTTCAACGGCTCAAAAGAGCTGATGGACCGGATCATGGCGGCCTTTGCCGAGGAAGGCGCGGACGCCTGGTTCAAGCCGAACGCGAAGGACCGATTCCTGAAGGACATGGTCGCCAATCCGGATGAGTGGAAGAAGGTCGATGACATTCTCGACGTCTGGTTCGAATCCGGCTCCACGCACGCTTTCGTGCTGGAGAAACGCAAGGATCTCGGCTCGCCCGCCAGCCTCTATCTCGAAGGCTCGGACCAGCATCGCGGCTGGTTCCATTCCTCGCTGCTGGAATCCTGCGGAACGCGTGGCCGCGCGCCCTATGACGGCGTGCTGACTCATGGCTTCATTCTCAACGAGAAGGGCGAGAAGATGTCGAAATCGGAGGGGAACGCCGCCTCTCCGCAATCGGTGACGCAACAGTTCGGCGCGGAAATCCTGCGGCTCTGGGTGGCGTCTTCCGACTATTCAGCCGATCTGCGTTTCGGCCCGACGATCCTGAAGACCTCGGTGGACAGCTACCGCAAGATGCGCAACACGCTGCGCTTCCTGCTCGGCAATCTGGCGCACTACCGGGACGATCTGCGCGTCGAATACAAGGATATGCCGGAGTTGGAGCGCTTCATCCTGCACCGGCTCTGGGAACTCGACGGCATCGTGCGCAAGGCCTATGACGCCTACGACTTCAAGCGCGCCTATTCGGCCCTGTCGAATTTCTGCACGGGCGATCTGTCCTCGCTGTTCTTCGACATCCGCAAGGACACGCTTTATTGCGAACCGCCGTCCAGCATGAAGCGCCGCGCCGCGCTAACCGTGCTCGACGAGCTGTTCAACTGCCTCACGACATGGCTTGCCCCAATCCTCGCCTTCACGGTTGAGGAAGCCTATCTGGCGCGCTTCCCGGACGCGAAGGATTCGGTGCACCTGAAGACGTTCCCGGAGATTCCGGCCGATTGGCGGAATGACAAGCTCGCCGCGAAATGGCTGGACATCTGGCGGCTTCGCGAGGTCGTGACCGGCGCGCTGGAAATCGAGCGGCGCGAGAAGCGTATCGGGTCTAGCCTTGAAGCGGCCCCGACAATCTATGTGGAGGACAAGGCGCTTTACGAACTTGCCAGGAACGAGGACTGGGCGGAAATCGCCATCACCAGCGCGGCGGAGCTGAAATCCGGCAAGGCGCCGGAGGGGGCGTTTGCGCTGGATGAGGTGCCGGATGTTGCCGTGGCGCCGGGATATGCGAAGGGGCGGAAATGCGCCCGGTCGTGGAAGATCTCGCCCGATGTCGGGTCCGACAAGGAGTTCCCCGATCTCAGCCCGCGTGACGCCGCCGCAGTACGTGAGCTGGATGCCATGCGGGGCGCGCAATAAAATCGAACAGGGTTGCGGGAGGTTCATCCCTTCCGCAAGCTCCTCCCTGATCTAGCCTGAATTATGCACGTCATTCTATCGTTATGCGGACGAACTAATCTGATTTCCGCTTTTCCGTTGTGCAAGGCATGCGTTAGCGCCGCTGGAATCAAGCGGTCATCAGGCGGGGTTTGCGGTGGACGGGGAAGGGCTCGTTCGGGGGCATCAGCGCCCCGGCGTTCACGTCATTGGACGCGGGAGGCAACCAAGCACGGTTCGCAAGATCGCC
>JBHJOB010000047.1:0-10615 GCA_050330195.1 Rhodomicrobiaceae bacterium
ATGAAGCGGATACGCTACGAAGGAAGAAGCAATGATATTTGAATCCGTCGAATTCGACGATCACGAACAGGTTGTATTCGCCCGTGACGCGGCAAGCGGCCTCAAGGCCGTCATCGCAATCCACTCGACCGCGCTCGGTCCGGCGGCGGGCGGCTGCCGAATCCTGCCTTACAAGGACGAACAGGCAGCGCTGACCGACGTGCTGCGCCTGTCGCGCGCGATGACTCTGAAAAACGCAATGGCCGGACTGCCGCTCGGCGGCGGCAAATCCGTCATCATCGCCGATCCGGCTTACGAGAAATCCCCCGCCCTGCTGCGTGCAATGGGCGAAGCCATCGACAGGCTTGGCGGGCGCTACATCACGGCGGAAGATGTCGGCACGAGCGCCGCCGATATGGTCGAGATCCGCAAGGGCACGCGCTACGTGATGGGCCTTCCGGTGAGCGCCGGCGGCAGCGGCGATCCCTCGCCGAGCACGGCGCTTGGGTGTTTCGAGGGGATCAGGGCCGCCGTCGCATACAAGCTCGGCCTGTCGTCACTGGAAGGCGTTCACGTCGCGGTGCAGGGGCTCGGCAATGTCGGGTTCAATCTGGCGCGGCTGCTTGCCGAAGCCGGTGCGGAACTGACGGTATCCGATATCAGACCGGCCATGGTGGCGCAGGCCGTCCGCGCCTTCGGCGCGCGCGCCGTTGACGCGGGCGCGATCACGGGCGTTGAAGCCGATGTCTTTGCCCCTTGCGCGCTCGGCGCGGTCCTCAACGACGAAACCCTGCCTCGCCTCAAGGTGGCTGTCGTCGCGGGCGCGGCGAACAATCAGCTCGCAACGCCGGCTCACGGCGCGGCTCTCAGGGACCGGGGCATCCTCTATGCACCCGACTACGTCATCAATGCGGGCGGGATCATCCGCGTCGGTGCGGAAATCACCGGCGGGACGCGCGCGGACGTGGATGCGCGGGTGCGCGGCATCGGCGACACGTTGCGGGCAGTGTTCCGGACAGCCGACGCGGAAGGCATCGCCACCAGCGACGCCGCGGACCGGATGGCGCTGGATCGGATCGCGCTGACGCGGAAGGCCGGGGCCGTCGCGGCATAATGCACGGCGTGCGGAAGTTCGCCGCAATTTCTGCACCTCCGTCATATAATCGTTATTTCAGCCGAACGCACCCTCGCGTATAGTATGGTAGACGGGATCGATCGGCGTCAGATGCCGCCGATCCCTCCAGATACATGCTGAGCAATGCTGAAATTCTCGACTCTCGCCAATCCCAGCTTCTTCATGCGGCTAAGCGACCGCGTGCTGCCCTGGCTGGCCGGCGCCACCATCGCGCTTATGGCCATCGGGCTTTACCTGTCCTTTTTCACCGCGCCGGCTGATTACCAGCAGGGCGAGACCGTGCGGATCATGTTCATTCATGTGCCCTCGGCGTGGCTCGCCATGTTCTGCTACATGGTGATCGCCACATCCTCGATCGGCTCGCTGATCTGGCGGCACCCGCTGGCCGACGTTTCGGCAAAGGCGGCCGCCCCCATCGGCGCGGCGTTCACATTGCTCGCCCTTGTCACGGGCAGCCTGTGGGGAAAGCCCATGTGGGGCGCCTACTGGGTCTGGGACGCGCGGCTGACTTCCGTGCTGGTGTTGTTCTTTCTTTATCTCGGGCTGATGGCGCTCTGGCAGTCCATCGAGGAGCCCTCCCGCGCCGGGCGTGCGGCGGCGATCCTCGCCATTGTCGGCGTCATCAACATTCCGATCATCAAGTTCTCGGTGGATTGGTGGAATACGCTTCATCAGCCCGCAAGCGTCATGCGTCTTGATGGGCCGGCAATTCATCCCACATTACTGACACCGCTCATCGTGATGGCGCTCGCCTTCAGTTGCCTGTTCATATGGTTGCATTTCAAGGGCATGCGCGCAGAAATACTGAGACGGCGCGCCGAGACGATGATCATCACCCGCGTCGGCCACATGGCCACGCTCAAAGCAGCCGAGTAGGAGTCACTTTAATGGATCTAGGCCCCCACGCCGTTTTCATCTGGTCCGCTTACGGCATCACCGCAGCAGTCGTAGCCGCGCTCGTCTATCGCGCGATTTCGCAAGAGCGCAAGCAGAAAAGCGTGCTTGTCCGGCTTGATGAGCAGGGCATCCGTCGGCGTTCGGACTCCAATCGGCACGATGGCGGAGACCTATGACATCCAGGGCGGAAGAAACTCAGCCTTCCCGAGGCCGCGGCGGTTTCTTTCTGCCGCTGATCATCGCCATCAGCATGGGTGCGCTCTTTCTGGTCGCGCTCCACTCGGGCGACCCATCCCGTCTTCCTTCGGTACTTATCGGAAAACCGGTTCCTGAATTCGACCTGCCCCCCGTGGATGGGATCGCGCAAACCGGAAAGACCATCCCCGGCTTTTCCAGCGCCGATCTGGCCAATGGCGAAGTCAGCATCGTGAATGTCTGGGCCTCCTGGTGCGGACCGTGCATTCAGGAACATCCGCTGCTCGTCGATCTGAAAGAACAGCATGGCTTGCGGATGATGGGCATCAATTACAAGGATGAGCCGGAAGCGGCGCAGCGGTTTCTGACGCGGCTCGGCAATCCGTTCGACGCGCTGGGCGCGGATTCAAGCGGACGGGTCGCCATCGACTGGGGCGTTTACGGTGTGCCGGAAACCTATGTCGTCGATGGCAAGGGCGAGATCGTCTACAAACATGTCGGGCCGCTCACGGTCGAAAAGATCAACGGCGAGCTTCTGCCGGTCGTCGCCAAGGTGCGCGACGCCGCCAGCTCCAGCGCCGTCGAAACAAGCGCGATCCGCTGATCCGGACGGCATAGCAAGCGGTTACGCCAAGGCTAGTGGTACGTCTCCAAACGCTTGATTCCGGGCGAAGGTCGCAAGCGTCTGGAAAAGACGGGGGCGCAAGCGGAGACTAGTCCCGCCTGCCGAAAAGGTCGTCATTATCATCTTCATCGTGAAAGGGATCGCGCCGCGGGTTGTGATGGAAACGCCCGCGCGGCAGGATAAGCAGCAAGAGCACCGAAGGCGGAAACAGAAAACTGAACAGAACCCAATATCCGCCATGACGCCTCTTGGCGGGCGCAACAAGCCCGGCAAGCAGCCCTGCGACGAACGCAGAGGTCAGATAGACTGTTATCAGCATGCCAGTTTCCATGATACCGCCCTCCTTGGCGCGTCAGCCTATCATTTAAGAGCCGTTCAGCCTCAAAAGAATAGTCTCAATGAGTTCTTTTGCCCGTTTCCGGAAATCGTTTGTGTTGGCGGGGACTATCGCCATATAAAACTTCATGATCAGAAACATCCATAACTTCCTGAAGATGAACGGCATCGGAAACGATTTCGCCGTCTTCGACATGCGTGGGAGCGATTC
Organism: Rhodomicrobiaceae bacterium; assembly: GCA_050330195.1. GTDB lineage: Bacteria > Pseudomonadota > Alphaproteobacteria > Rhizobiales > Rhodomicrobiaceae > JAHQVI01. Next base: position 3,379 of record JBHJOB010000047.1, read on the forward strand.
GCGGATTGACGCGGATGCCGCCCGGCGCGTCGCCGACAGGAAGCAAGGTGTCGGATGCGATCAGGTCATTCTCATCGAGTCGTCCGATCGGGCCGATGTCTTTATGCGGATACTCAACGCGGACGGTTCCGAGGTCGCCGCTTGCGGAAATGCGACGCGGTGCGTGGCCGCGCTGATCTCGCTGGAGACGGGGCGGCCCGATGTCGTGATCGAAACGGCCGCAGGTCTTCTCCGCTCGGCGACACATGCCGACGGCATGGTGACGGTCGATATGGGACCGGCGCGGCTTGAATGGACCGAAGTGCCTCTCGCGCGAGCCTTCGCCGATACCACGACGCTCGATCTGTCCTTCGATGACGGCAAGGGCGGCGTGCTGAGCAATCCCGGCGCGGTGAATGTCGGCAACCCGCATTGCGTCTTCATTGTCGATGATCCGGACGCCTACGATCTCGCGGCCATCGGTCCGCGCATCGAGCATGACGGCATATTTCCCGAGCGCGCCAATATTTCGCTGGCGCAGATAACCGGTCCCGACATCGTCAAGCTGCGCGTCTGGGAGCGTGGCGCAGGTCTGACGAAGGCGTGCGGAACAGCGGCTTGCGCGGCAGCGGTCGTCACGGCGCGCAAGGGTCTGACCGGCCGCCGGGTGACGATCGGTTTACCGGGCGGTAACCTAGAAATCGAATGGCGCGAGAAAGACGGACATATACTGATGACCGGCCCGTGGGCGCTGGACTATCAAGATGTGTTCGATTTTGGCGAAACCGCTCTCGCAAGTTGATCCAGCCAGAAACGCAGACATGAACGAGCCCAGAGTGATCAATTTCGGCTGCCGTCTGAACGCCTATGAAAGCGAGGCGATGGCGGAGCATGCGCGCGAGGCAGGCTTGAGCGATACGATCATCATCAACAGCTGCGCCGTAACCGCCGAGGCCGTACGGCAGGCGCGTCAGGCCGTGCGCCGCGCACGCCGCGAAAACCCGGACGCCCGCATTGTCGTTACCGGCTGCGCCGCGCAGACCGATCCGGCGATGTTCGCCGCGATGGGCGAAGTCGACAATGTCATCGGCAATGACGAGAAGATGCGTCCCGGCACTTTTGCCGCACTGGCCGCAGGCGAAAGCGAGCGCGTCGCCGTCAACGACATCATGTCGGTCCGCGAGACCGCGCATCATCTCGTTGCAGGCTTCGGCGCCCGCGCGCGCGCCTATGTACAGATCCAGAATGGTTGCGATCATCGCTGCACCTTCTGCATCATCCCCTACGGACGCGGCAATTCACGCTCCGTGCCCGCCGGTGTCGTTGTCGATCAGGTGCGCACGCTGGCCGAGCGCGGCTATCGCGAGGTCGTGCTGACCGGCGTTGACATCACCGCCTATGGCGCGGACCTGCCGGGCGAGATGACGCTCGGCAAGCTGGCGCGCAAGATCCTGAAGCTGGTTCCCGAATTGCCGCGCCTGCGCCTGTCCTCCATCGACACGATCGAGGCGGACGCCCCCCTGATGCGCGCGCTCGCAGAGGAAGAGCGGCTGATGCCGCATCTGCATCTGTCGCTCCAAGCGGGCGACGACATGATCCTGAAGCGGATGAAGCGGCGTCACTCGCGCGCCCACGCGGTCGCCTTTTGCAAGGAGGCGCGCCGCCTGCGTCCCGATATCGTGTTCGGCGCGGATATCATCGCCGGCTTTCCGACGGAGACCGAGGAGATGTTCGACAGCTCTCTGCGCATGGTGGAGGATTGCGGGCTGACGTTCCTGCATGTCTTTCCGTTCTCGCCGCGTCCGGGCACGCCGGCCGCCAGAATGCCGCAACTCGACCGCGTCGAAGTCAAGGAACGCGCCGAACGTTTGCGTCGGGCGGGAACCGTCTCGCTGGATCGCTATCTGGGTTCCTGCCATGGACGACGGATCGAGGTCCTGACTGAGACGGGCAATATCGGCCGTACGCCGCATTTTGCCGAGATTGCACTTGACGAGGCGGTTGCATCGGGCAGGCTGATCAATGCATCGGTGACAGGCCATGAAACAGGGCGACTGAAGGGGACAATGCTGGCGTGAGTGACACCGAGCCGAAAAAGAAGGGCATGTTCGGCCGTCTGTTCGGCAGGGACGACGCAGTCCAGGAGCCAAAGGATACGGCGGTGCTCGATCAGCCGCCGCCTTCCGCTCCGCCCTCCGTCCAATCCGAGGCGTCTGCAAAAACGGAGCCACCTTCCGCCGCAGAGGAAGCTCCGGCGAAAACAGGCTGGTTCCAGCGCCTGCGTCAGGGCCTCTCGAAGACTTCCACCCAGCTCTCGCAGGGCATCACCGGCGTATTCACCAAACGCAAGCTGGATGCCGCCACGCTGGAAGAACTCGAAGATTTGCTGATCCAGGCGGATCTTGGCGTCGAGACGGCGATGCGCATTACCGAACGCCTGTCGGACGGACGCTATGACAAGGAAATCTCCGACGAGGACGTGAAGCGCGTTCTGGCCGAGGAGGTGGAGAAAGTTTTGCGCCCCGTGGCCACGCCGCTCACGATTTCAGGCGAGCATCGGCCACATATTGTGCTCGTTGTCGGCGTAAACGGCTCCGGCAAGACTACTACCATCGGAAAATTGGCGCGGCAATTCAGCGCAGATGGCAAGCGTGTCATGCTCGCCGCGGGCGACACATTCCGCGCGGCCGCAATCGAACAGCTCAAGATCTGGGGCGAGCGTACCGGCTCCCCGGTTCTTGCACGCGAAACCGGGGCCGACGCCGCCGGTCTGGCCTTCGACGCGCTGACGGAGGCCCGGCGGGACAACCGCGACATCCTCATTATCGACACGGCCGGACGCCTCCAGAACAAGGCCAATCTGATGGCCGAACTGGAGAAAATCATCCGTGTTATCAAGAAGATCGACGCAAGCGGTCCTCACACCGTATTGTTGACGCTGGACGCGACCACAGGGCAGAACGCTCTTAATCAAGTCGAGATTTTCAAAAAGACTGCGGGTGTCACCGGCCTCATTATGACAAAACTGGACGGAACCGCCCGTGGTGGCATTCTCGTCGCCATCGCGGACAAGCACAAGCTGCCCGTACACGCCATCGGCGTAGGAGAGAGCGCCGAAGATCTCCAGCCTTTCGACGCCGGCGATTTCGCCAGAGCAATTGCCGGTCTGTAACAAGTCAGAGAAGTGGAAGTACAGAGTTGAAGCATTTTTCTCCATCTACGAAGCTGGCCATCAAGCTCATTTTGGAATTTACACCCCTTGGCCTGTTTTTTCTGGCAAGCACCAAATATGATTACTGGGTCAGCACAGCAGTCCTCATGGTAGCGACTGTTTTTTCTCTCTATGCTACATGGCATTTTTTTCGCCAGCTTGCGCTGATGGCGATCATAACCGCAGTCACGAGCGTCGGCGCGGGCGGCATAACCCTGCTGCTTCATGATCCCGTCTATGTTCAGATGAAGCCGACGATCGTCGGATTCACCTTCGCCGCCATTTTGCTGGCCGGTCTTCACTTCGAAAAACCGCTGTTCAAAGTCCTCCTCGGCCAGAATCTTTACCTGAGCGAGGACGGCTGGCGACTATTGACCTGGTTGTGGTTTGGCTATTTCGTTTTTATATCTGTGCTGAACGAGTTCATCTGGCGAAATTACAGTTGGGAGTTCTGGGCCGCGTTCAAGGCATTCGGCCTGATGCCGATGACAGTGATTTATGCATTGCCGCAAATGTACTTCCTGAAGCGATACCGGCTAACCGGCGGCGCCCCTCTGGCGGCACCACAGCCTGGCGAAAACAAGCCAATACGCGCGGCGGACACGACAGCAGCGGAAGCACCGGCCGAATAGACCGGCATTGAAACCCACGAACGTGAGAAGACAGTCATGCAACTGACGAAGCTGGTTCTCGAACTCGGGCCTCTCGCGGTCTTCTTTCTGGCAAACAGCCGGTTTGATCCCTTCACGGCCACGGCGATCTTCATGGTGGCAACGATCATTTCCCTGATTGTCAGCCGGATTACGCTGAAGAAAATTCCGGTCATGCCTCTTGTGACAGGCGGTTTCGTCATGGTTTTCGGCGGGTTGACGCTCTTGCTGCAGGACGAGGTCTTCATCCAGATGAAGCCTACGATCGTCAATCTCCTGTTCGCGGCGGCGTTGGCCGGCGGTCTCTATTTCGGCCGTTCCCTGATCAAGATCGTCATCGGCGACGTGATCAAGCTGCAGGACGAAGGCTGGAAGAAGCTGACGGTGCGATGGACCATCTTTTTCATTCTGCTGGCGTTGCTGAATGAAGTCGTATGGCGGAACTTTTCATGGGACAGCTGGGTTGCGTTCAAGACGTTTGGAATCATGCCTTTGACGATGATTTTCATGATGGCTCAAATCGGCCTCTTGCAAAAATATCAGATCGAAGACGATAATACTGAGGCGTCCTCGTCCTAATGGAAAGGATTTGTCCATATTTTCAGCTCATTAATGAGCAAAGGAAACCTAGGGGTATCTGCGTATCCTTCGACAACTGATCAACCAGCGGCACCGGATTGATGACTTTTCGAATGCGGCCCGCGAAGAGGAACGATCCACAAATCGCATTTTTACCATGAGCAAAGCGAAGAAGAAAACCACCACCAAGGCCCCCGAAAAGGCAGCGGCGAAAAAGAGCGCTGCCCCCGTGAAGGCCGAGGCTTCGAAGAAAACCGCTGCAACGAAATCCGCTGCAGCACCGAAGAAAACCCCCGCTGCGAAGAGCGCTGCCGCTCCGAAGAAGCCAGCCGTTGCCAAGAGCGCGGCCACGCCGAAGAAGACAGGCGCGGCCAAGCCAGCTCCTGCAGCAAAGAAAGCCGCAGCCGCAAAACCAGCCGCAGCCCCGAAGAAAGCTGCAGCTGCAAAAACTCCGGCTGCTGCGAAAACAGCCGCGCCTGCCAGGAAGGCGGCGCCCGCAAAGAAACCAGCGGCGGCGAAGAAGCCCGCCAAGGCTCCGGTCGATGTGGATGGCTCGGTTGCGCATCTCATTCATCGTGCGGAACAGTGCGCAGGCGATATTTTTGCAAAGATGACGCCGGACGGACAGTTGACGCCGCGTCAGTTTGCGATCCTTGACGAGATTGCCGACAATCCGGGCATCAGCCAGACCGGCCTTGTCGACCGGACCGGCATTGACCGCTCGACGCTTGCGGACATCGTTCGCCGGATGCTCGACAAGGGCCTGATCCAGCGTGAGCGCACTGCGGAAGATGCACGCGCCTATGCCGTCAAGCTGACCCGCAAGGGAACGGACGCCCGCAAGAAGATGAAGCCGCTTGCCCAGACCGTCGACAAGCAGTTGCTCGCGGCTGTTCCGAAAGCCCACCGCGAGGTCTTCGTCTCGGTGCTGGCCGAAATGGTCACAAATCTTCAGCAGGACGAGCAGGAAAAGACTGCTTAGGCATTGCGGTCAAGCATCACGACTTTCGCCAATACGGCGTGATGCGGGAATTGTGAGCAGAAATGCCGTTTGCTTTAAAGCCGGTCTCATTTTCGAGACCGGCTTTTTGCCGCCAGCGGCTTTGACCGGCGTTCCAGATCATTATTGTTTGCGCTTGATTTCCTTCAAGCTGCGACAATTGCTGCATCCGTTGCCGAATCCCTGTGCTCCCCAACCCCTGACGTTTTGGCAACCCCGCTCTCCCCATTTTATTGCAATTTTAAACACTCAAAGGGCTAGCAATCCGCAGTCACCCGTCATATGTTATGGTCAGATTGAGTATATGTATCGAGGGCGGATCACATCGCCATATATGCTCACTCTGAGCACAAAGCCTCGATCATGAGCAATGAGGCCCTGGAGGATCACATGGCGACCTTGAACCTTAATCTGGAATCACGCGGCAAGACGCAGAAAACGCGCCTGCCGATGCCGGACCTTCCGTTTACCAAAGAGGTCGCGAAAGAGACCGCTCACCTCTATGAGCGCGTTTCATCGGTCATTCCTCCGGTGGAGTGGCCCGCTTACGCGCCATATGTGAAGGCGATCAACGACCTGAAGCGCGAGCGCAATGCGGTCATCCTGGCTCACAATTACATGACGCCGGAGATTTTCCACTGCGTTGCCGATTTCATCGGCGACTCCCTGCAACTCGCCAAGGAGGCGGCAAAGGCCGACGCCGAAGTGATCGTGCAGGCCGGCGTGCATTTCATGGCGGAAACCTCGAAAATCCTCAGCCCGGACAAGACTGTGCTGATCCCGCACAGCCGTGCGGGCTGTTCGCTTGCGGCCTCGATCACCGGTGAGGATGTCCGCGCGCTTCGCGAGGCCTATCCCGGCGTTCCGATCGTGACCTATGTCAATACATCGGCAGACGTGAAGGCGGAAAGCGATATCTGCTGCACCTCGTCCAATGCGGTCAAGGTCGTCGAGAGCCTCGGCGTGCCGCGTGTCATCATGCTGCCGGACGAATATCTTGCCAAATATGTCGCGACACAGACCGATGTCGAGATCATCACCTGGCACGGCCATTGCGAGGTTCACGAACGTTTCTCCGGCGAGGAATTGCGCTCCTTCCGCGACGCGCATCCCGGGCTGAAAATCATCGCTCATCCCGAATGCGCGCCCGATGTGATCGGCGAATCCGACTTTACCGGCTCGACCAGCGGCATGATCAACTGGGTCCACGACAACAGGCCCTCGAAGGTGCTGCTCGTGACGGAATGCTCCATGAGCCACAATGTTCAGGCGGAAGCACCCGGCGTGCAGTTCATCCGGCCGTGCAATTTCTGCCCGCACATGAAGCGCATCACCTTGCCGAAGATCCTCAACAGCCTCGTCAATATGGAGGAAGAGGTGGTGGTCGATCCGCTGATTGCAGACCGGGCGCGGCAGGCCGTCGAGCGGATGATCAATCTGACCAACTAAGGCGAAAACGTCAGATCGGGGCTGGCGGATCGACCGCGATACCGCCAGCCTGCCCACTCGAGTCCAGGGAGCGAGGACCATCATGGATGCCAGCGAGTTGAAATCTCTGCAAGCCCCGATCAAGGACCGATATCGCGAAACGCCCGATGCCGCCATGATAACGCTGAAAGCGGAAGGTACGATTGGCGAGGGCGTAACCTGCTCGGTCCAGACATCGAAGGCGCTGATCGAAGCCGGACTTCACCCGGGAACGGGCGGCAGCGGGATGCACGCCTGCTCCGGCGACATGCTGCTGGAGGCGCTGGTCGCTTGCGCGGGCGTCACACTGAACGCCGTCGCAACGGCCCTTGAGTTGAATATTGGTGAAGC
>JBHJOB010000048.1:0-23757 GCA_050330195.1 Rhodomicrobiaceae bacterium
AGCCCCGCGCCGATCGCCCGGGACGCATCACCCTCGGCACGGACAAGGGCTATGACGCGGAGGACTTTGTTAACGAACTCCGGTCCATGAACGTCACGCCGCATGTGGCGGCCAAGAGGACCGGCTCAGCCATCGACGGCCGCACTACCCGGCATGCGGGCTATGCGGCAAGCCAGCGCATCCGCAAGCGGATCGAGGAGGTCTTCGGCTGGGGCAAGACTGTCGGCCCGCTGGCCCAGACCATGCTGCGCGGCGCCGAGCGTGTCGGCGCGCAGTTCACACTCGCGGTGGCTGGCTACAATCTCGCCCGGCTGCCGAAACTGCTCGCCGCATGACAAGGTAAAAGCAGCCCCGGCGGCCAAGAGCACCGCTGATGGGGAAAACCGTTCTACTGGCGCTGCTTTTTCAGCGGCCTGTTAGGCGGCGCATCGAAGGAGGCGTAATCTTGTACCTGGTTGTTTACATCGCGTTGAGGAAAGGCGTGATCGATGACTGACGGCAGCTACAATCAGTTTTGTCCCGTCGCCATGGCGGCGGATGTCCTCTGCTCCCGCTGGACATTGCTGGTCCTGCGGGAACTGGTCGCCGGATCGCGCCGGTTCAACGAACTCCGGCGCGGTCTGCCACGCATGTCGCCCGCGTTGCTTTCGAAACGCCTGAAAGACCTTGAGACGGCGGGGTTGATCGCCCGGGTGCGGGCGGCAGGAGAGCCGGATCTGTTCGAATACCGGTTGTCCGAGGCGGGACGCGATCTGAAACCGATCATCGACGCCTTCGGCATCTGGGGACAACGCTGGGTGACGACCGAGGCCAGCCTGAAGAATCTCGATGTCAATCTGCTGATGTGGGACATGCGGCGCAACATCAACACCGATCCGATGCAGAACAGGCGGAATACGATCCAGTTCATTTTCAGCGATCTGCAGGACGCGCGGCGGAACTGGTGGCTGATCGTCGAACCCGGCAAGGATGTCGATCTGTGTTCGGTTGATCCCGGTTTCGATGTCGATCTTTATCTGTCGACTGATTTACGAACGATGACCGAGATATGGATGGGCGTTCTGACCGTCACCCGCGCGAAGGACAACCGGCGGCTGGCGATAACCGGAGACAGAAAGCTCGAAGCCGATCTCACGACATGGCTGAAGCTCAGCCCCTTTGCTCAGGTCGAAAAAGTCGTGGCGTGACGGACTGGCGGGAACCGTCGTCGCCAAAAAGCTCGGTTCTGCCGGGAATGCGCCAGCTCACAGCTTCCCCATTTTGCCGAAAGTGGATCTGGTGCTCTATCAGGCCGGGCGGCGGCATAATCCGGCTGCCGATGCGATGGCCGACTTGATCACCAATCACTTTGCCCGGTAGAGCATAGCGCCATCCGGCAGGTCGGTCATGACGCAAGCGGGCAGCGGGTCGCATGAGTAACCGGAAGGCGGCGATCAGTATCGGCCGACGGTGGCGGGCCATCTGCCCCGCCGTCTGTGCGAGACATCAAATGCGCTTCCCCGATCCCAATAAGACTGGAAATGTAACGTCATGTAGAGCTCTTCCGCATCGGCCAGCATGAAACCATTGCAGCTTCAATGCATTGTTACAGGTATCGTTCCCGCGAAGGGGGTGCGGCCTTCAATATTGTTATTTTTTTCTTAGGTCATTTTCTGTTTTGCCTGTTGCGTATCATCTTGTTCTAACTATGCTGATTTCTTCAGAAAATTTTTCCAATACGCTGAAAGATTGAGATGCCCGCACAGGGCAGACCATCCGCCCTTCGGGCGCAAATTCAGGACAAGGAGAGGTAGCGGCCATGACCAACAACACTTCATCATCAGAAAAGAGGGCAGGAATTCGGGCCAGCCGGCGCGGCTTTCTGCAAGCGGCCGGCGTTACGGCGCTTGGCGGCGCGGCGCTGGCCTATCCCGCGCGCATGGATGGAGGGCTGATCCGGAGCGCCTACGCGCAAGACGGCGACGCCGAGTTCATCAAGTCCAAGGATCTGGACGCGCTCATCAGGCATAGCGACAAGACCTACGAGACCAAGCGCAACTTCATCGGCACCAGCGTCGTCACCTCCAACGACGTCTTCTTTGTACGCGCCAATTTGCCGGAGCCGTCCGCCTCGATCCTCGACGACCGGAACGCCTGGGAAGTTTCTATCGAAGGCGTGACGAACCCCGGCACGACGACGCTCGGTGATTTGAAGACGATGGGTGTCGAAACGGTTGCGATGGTCCTGCAATGTTCCGGCAATGGCCGCGCCTTCTTCGACCATGACGCGAGCGGCAGCCAGTGGACCGTGGGCGCTGCCGGTTGCGCCATCTGGAGCGGCGTTCCGCTGAAAGCCGTCGTAGAGGCGATGGGCGGAGCCGCTGACGGCGCGAAATTCGTGACTGGAACCGGCGGCGAAAGTCTGCCGGAGGGTATCGATCCCATGACGGTCATCGTTGAACGCTCCGTGCCGATCGAGGCAATGGAGAACGCGTTGCTGGCATGGGAGATGAATGGCGAACCCATACCGCTCGCCCATGGCGGACCGCTTCGCATCGTCTATCCGGGTTATTATGGCGTGAACAACGTCAAGTACCTCACGAAAGTCGCCCTGACCGAGACGGAGACCGAGGCCGCAATCCAGCAGAGCGGTTATCGTGTTCGTCCTGTCGGCGAGAAGGGCGCGCCGGATCAGCCTTCGATGTGGGAGATGGCGGTCAAGTCATGGGTGACGAACCCGATCGAGACGGCATCGGCCGGCAAGGTGCAGATTACCGGTGTCGCCATGGGCGGCGTCGACGCGGTTACGAAGGTTGAAGTCTCCACTGACGGCGGCGAGAACTGGCAGGAAGCGCGGTTCGTCGGGCCGGATCTGGGCAAGTTCGCCTGGCGGCCTTTCGTGCTGGAGACCGAGTTGTCGGCGGGAACGCACACCATTGCCAGCCGCGCAACCAATGAGGCCGGCGACACGCAACCGGAAGATTTCCCGCCAAACCATCGCGGCTATGCCCACAATGGCTGGAAAGCCCATGCGGTGGATGTGAAGGTTGGGTAATCTCGGCGGAGATTTGCGCCGCGAGGCTTGATAGCGTCTCGCATCATGAAAGGATCAGGATCATCTCCCCGGAGATGGTCTTGGTTTTCATATGATCATTTTCTACGAGGACAACCATGAAAAGCGCTGGCGGGCACATATGCTGAATTGCTACTGGCTGAAACGGGCTGGCGGGGGCGCGGCATTCCTGCTGGCGGTGACATTCCAGCCAGCTCACGCGGTTGATGACGCCGTTATTGAGCTTGGCAAACAGGTGTTCACCGAACTGGCGGAGCCGAATTGCGGCATCTGCCACGCGCTGAAAGATGCCGGCACGGAAGGCGAAGTCGGCCCGCCGCTCGACGAGGCCAGGCCGGACGCGAAGAAGGTCGAGACGGCCGTGCGCGGCGGCGTCGGCGTCATGCCGGCTTACGAGAATTTGAGCGACGAAGAGATCGAGGCAGTTTCTCAATATGTCGCAAGCGTCACGGGCGAGGCGGACTGACACGGGCGTCGTCTCGCACGACGGTCATTTTCCACGCTGCTGCGCGTCGCGCCCCAGTGCGGCGAGCCGGTAGAAGCCGTGCACCATTTTCGAATAAGGCGCGGTGAGGAAAAAGGCCAGCACCGAGCCCAGATGCACCGCGAGAAGCGGTCCGACGAGCGATGTTCCGGTGGCCGCGTATAGCGCCAACCCGGTCGCGCCCGTCGCGCCCAGCAGCAGCACGAAGGCCATCTCCCCGCCCCAGAGCGCGGGCGCGCTCAGATCGGCCTCGGCCTTGATCTTGAGCCACGCCAGCCCCGCCGTTCCCACGACCAGCAGCAGGCCGCCGGGAATACCGAGCAGTTTGGGCAGGCTCAACAGACCGTAAGGCGCGGGCCAGCCAAGGCCGTAATGCATGACGGTCGCCGAAGTGGTGGAGGCAAAGCACAGCATGAAGCCCCACATCGCCGCCTGATGTGCGTGGCGGCGTGCATTCGAGAAGCGGTCGCCTTGCTCGAAATTGCAACCCTGCCCTTGCCCGCCGGAAAGATTCTTCAATCGCGCAGCGTCGCCAAAAGCGGCCAGGAGATGCGAAAGCCGCAGCGGAGCGCCGCCGACCTCGCGCCAATATCGGCGCAGACCGATGGCAACCGCCAGAAGCGGCAGCAGAAAGGCCGGAGTGAAGATCGCCACCATCGCCGCGTGGGAGAGATACGCATAAAATCCTTCGCCGCTTTCGGGGCGCAGGGCCGCAATCGCAATAAACAGCGCCGCCAGTCCCGCGACGAGCGCACCAGCCAGCGCCACGCCGCTGCGCTGAAAAATCCGCGCGAAAGCGCGGGGCCAGGCGTAATGCGTCCAGCTCTCGGAGCGGACCTCGGCCAACGCCTGCGGCAGGTTCAGGGCGAATTCGTGCGGTTCCGTGTATTGGCAGGCGTAGTAGCAGCCGCGGCAGTTGTGGCAGAGGCTGGCAAGCTGGGTGATGTCGCCATCGGCAAAGGAACGCTGCCGGGTCATCGCCGGAAACACCGAGCAATAGCCCTCGCAATAGCGGCAGGCGTTGCAGATTTCGATCTGTCGGCGCGCCTCGCCGATCCAGCGGGTGAACGAGGGGGCAGCATCAGGCGACATGGGCAGAGGCCTCCCGGCCCGCAATTCGTCCGAACACGGTTCCAATCGTCATGCCGAAGCCGGCCAGATAGCCCTGCCCCAGAATCGAGCCTGCCATGATCTCGCCCGCCGCCCAGACATTGGCGAACCGTCCCTCGCTCCCGCTGACGCGCGCGGTTTCATCGACTTTCAGACCGAGATAGGTGAAGGTCACGCCGGTGCGCAGCGAATAGCCGTAAAAGGGCGGGTCCATGATCGGCCGGGCCCAGTTGGTCTTTGGTGGCTCAAGTTCATCCGTTGACAGAGCGTCCAGCTCGGTCGCGTGAAACCGACCGGGTCGGCAGGCGGCGTTGAATCCATCGACTGTCTCGCGGAGTTTCGAGCCGGAAATCCCCAGGATCTGACCGAGGCCCTCGATCGTGTCGGCGCGCTCCGGCGGGTAGACGGACGGCATGAAGTCGTTGATGCTTTTGGAGTCGATGATGGCATAGGCGACCTGATCGGGCTGCGCCGCGACGAGCCGGCCCCAGATCGCATAACGCTTCGGCCAGACGTCCTCGCCTTCATCGTAAAAGCGCTCGCCATCCTTGTTGACGACGATCGAGAACGGCACGCAGTCGAGCCGCGTGACGATCCCGCCATCAAATTTCGGGGCGCGCCCGTCGATGGCGACCGCGTGGCACTGGGTCGGATCGCCGACACTTTCCGCGCCCTGATCCAGCATGTCCTTCAGCACCACACCGCGATTATAGGGCGTCCCACGGATCAGGAAATTCCTCGCAGCCGGGCCCCACGCGCTGGCCAGCCAGTCGATATCGGCCTGAAATCCCCCTGACGCCAGCACCACGGCGCGTCCGGCAATTCGGACCGGCTGCCCGGCGATATCAACATCGACCGCTTCAAACCGGCCGTCCTGGATGACCACATGCCTGACCTGCGCCTCATAGACGATGTGAACGCCGAGATCCTCGGCCGTGTTGTAATAGGCATTCACCAGCGCCTTGCCGCCGCCGAGAAAGAACGCATTGGTGCGGCTGAGCGAGAGCGTGCCGGAAAGGGACGGCTGGAAGCGCACGCCGTGTTTCTCCATCCAGGGCAGGCACTCTTCCGAGGTGCGGATCGTCATGCGCGCCAGCTTTTCGTCGGTCTCCCCCTTGGTCACGCGCATCAGATCGTCGAAATACTCGTCTTCCTCATAGACGCCGGTCAGCACCGATAGCGGCCCCCGATGCATGCAGCGGAAGTTGCGCGTATGCCGGGAATTGCCGCCGCGATAGGGTTTCGGCGCGCCTTCCAGCACGAGGACGCGCGCACCGGCCTCGGCGGCTTCGATGGCGGCGCAGAGCGCGGCATTACCGCCGCCCGCAACGATGACGTCCCAGTTTTCTGCGCAGAGCACGGCCGGATCGGTCATCTGCAAAGCCTCCGCTTACACATCGGCCAAGCTGCGCAATTGGCGCAGACGCGCGCGGTGGGCGGCTTCGATGTGCCGCCGCATGGCCGCCTCGGCGAGTTCGCCGTTGCGGGCATGCAGAGCCTCCAGCACTTCGCCGTGTTCGGCAATGGCTTCAGCGGCCCGCCCGCCTTCCTCCATGGTCGAGGGGCCGAGAATCAGGAGCGTCTTCTCGACCGCCTCAGCCGATTTCACGAGAAAACGGTTCTTTGCCGCACTCAGAAGCCCCGTGTGAAACTGCCTGTTGAGCGCGTAGAGCCGCGAAACGTCCGTCTTCTTGCGTGACATCTCCACATTGATCGCATCGAGCTCCGCCAGCTCGGCCTCAGCCGCCGCGCGGGCCGCAAACCGGGCAGCGGTGCCTTCGAGCACGGTGCGCATCTCGTAAAGCTCGGTAATCTCGGCATAGTCCAGCGAACGCACCGCCGCGCCCACCCGCGGGATGTGCACCACGAGCCCGTCGGCCTCAAGCTGACGGATCGCCTCCCGCACAGGGGTCCGGCTGATCCCCAGCCGTGCCGCCAACTCGGTCTCCGTCAGCCGGTCCCTGGGCTTCAGCTTTCCCGTCCGGATCTCCGTCACGAGCCGCTCATAGGCCTCCCGCCCCTGTCCGACATCCGATTTCTTTGCCGCCGCCTGTCCCATCGCAAGTGTCAGCCCATTTCCAATATGTCGCTCTTGCATATTGCATCCAATTGAATACACTTGGATGCAATCTTGTCAACAGCCGGAAGCCGACGCGCTCAAATGCCACCCTTTTCCCAAATGCCCCAGGGTCCGACGGCGCGCCGGGTGCTGACAGTCCTGCTGGCGGCAATAGGAACCGTGGCGTTCTCCGCAACCGGCCTGCCGCTGCCTTTTCTGTTCGGTCCCATGCTCGCATGCCTGCTGGCTGCGCTGATCGGCGTGCCGCTGAAAGGATTGGGCGTGATCGCAACCGCGGCACGAACGATCCTCGGCGTCGCGGTCGGCGCATCGATCACGCCGGAAGTCGTCGGCCAGCTTCCGCAGATTGTGGCGTCCGCCGCGCTGATGCCGCTCTATATCGGTATCATCGGCCTGATCGGCGTTCCGTTTTTTCACCGCCTTTGCGGCTTCGACCGGGTGACGGCGTGGTATGCCGCCATGCCCGGCGGACTTCAGGACATGGTCTTGTTCGGACAGGAAGCCGGGGGCGATGTGCGGGCGCTGTCACTGATCCATGCCACGCGCGTGCTCATCATCGTCACCGTCGCGCCGATCATCCTGACACAAGGGTTCGGGGCGCCCTTGATGAACCCAATTGGAGCGCCTGCGGACGAGTTGCCGTTGCACGAAATGGCGATCATGGTTGCGGCGGCGCTGATCGGCTGGAAAGGCGGCGAGCGGATCGGGCTTTTCGGCGCGTCGATCATAGGACCGATGATCGTGACCGGCGCGTTGTCGCTGGCGGGCGTTCTGCATTTCCGGCCCCCTGCCGAAGCCGTGCTCACCGCGCAATTCTTCATCGGGATGGGCATCGGCGTCGGCTATGTCGGCGTGACGCTGATGGAGTTGCGCCGCGACGTGCTCGCCGGCGTCGTCTTCGTGCTGATCCTCGCCGCCGTCGCCTTTGTGTTCACCGAAATCGTGGTGCAGTTCGGTCTTGCACAGCCGGTCGAGGGGTTCCTCGCCTTCGCCCCCGGCGGGCAGGCGGAAATGACGGTGCTGGCGATTATCGCCGGGGCCGATCTCGGTTTCGTGGTTGTTCACCACCTTTTGCGGGTTTTCCTCGTCATCACCTGCGCGCCGATCGCGGCACGCCTGTTCCGCGTCAGGAAGCCCGGAACGGTGTCCGCCGGCTCCGATGCCGGACCGCCGCCCGGATAGGCTGAAGGCCGACCTTATCCAGAAGATTTCCCCGTACCATCCGGCAAAGATCCCGCCGGAATTTGTGCGCCTGCGAAAAAAGATGCAATGAATTCATCAATTGAGAAGATTTTCCAGTTTGCCGCTTGAATAGTCTGATGCAAACTTGGCGGCGTCAAATATGTGCCTGGACCGCAAAAATCCTGCGAGGGATGCGGCATGAGCACATGGCCCCTGCTCTTGGGCGAATAACAAGGGCAAATAAAGTGGAGGAAACAATATGTCTGACCCCGTGAAAATTGCGCGCTCCGTATTTTTCGCACTCACCATATCGGCGGCTTCGGCGTTCGCGCTTGCCCCGGCGGCAACAGCGCAGGAAGCCGACCTGAGCGGCAAGACCGTCGAATATGTCATCCCGTTCTCCGAATCCGGAGGATCGGCGCGCTGGGCCAATTTCTTTGCGCCGCTTCTCAGCGAACATCTTGCCGGCAAGCCGACCGTGGTCGTGCGTTACCGGCCCGGCGCAGGCTCGACCGAGGGCGCAAACTGGTTCCAGGAACAGACGACGGATGACGGCACGTTGATCTTCGGCACGTCCGGCTCCACACAGTTCCCATATCTGCTGGGCGACCCGCGCGTGCGCTACGAGTACAAGGACTGGCAGGTCGTACTGGCGTCCGGCACCGGCGGCGTGGTCTATCTTCCGCCGGATCTGGGCAAGCGCTTCGACGGCGATTTCGACGATCTGAAGGGCGAAGCCTTCCTTTACGGCTCGCAGGGCGCAACGACTCTGGATCTGGTGCCTCTGCTGGCATTCAAGATGCTCGGTCTCACGGTCGATCCGGTTTTCGGCCTCAAGGGGCGTGGCGACGGCCGCCTGATGTTCGAGCGCGGCGAGGCAAATATCGACTATCAGACCTCATCGGCCTACCTGAAGAGCGTCGTTCCGCTGGTCGAACAGAACCTCGCAGTGCCGGCTTTCAGCTACGGCTCGCTTGATGAGAACGGCAACATCGTCCGTGATCCGACCTTCCCTGACCTGCCCAGCTTCAAGGAAGTTTGCGAGGCCACCGAAGGCTGCGAAACGTCCGGCGTGGCTTGGGACGCCTGGAAGGCGTTCTTCATCTCCGGCTTTGCGGCGCAGAAGATGGTCTATCTGCCCAAATCCGCCCCTCAAAGTGTCGTGGACATGTACACCAAGGCGTTCAACGACATCATCGCACGTCCCGATTTTGCAAAGCTTGCAGAGGCCGAGCTTGGCGTCTACCCGCAGTTGACCGGAGCGGGCGCAAAGGGCGCCCATGATCAGGCGATCACCGTTTCGACGGAGGCAAAAGCCCATGTGATCGACTGGCTGAAAGCCGACTATAACGTCACCTTGCAATAAACGTGGCGCAGACCTGCCTCCATCCGCCGCTTGCGGGTGGAGGCTGATCCAACCTCGACATCCGAGAGAGCTTCCGGCATGGACCTGATCGCGTCGGCTCTGCCCTCGCTAGGCAACGCGCTGCTTCTGGTGCTGCAGCCACAGCATATGCTGTACCTTGTCGCGGGAGTGCTGCTCGGTCTGTCGATCGGGGTTCTGCCGGGACTTGGGGGAATAGCCGGGCTGTCTCTGGTTCTGCCGTTCATGTTCGGAATGGATCAGATTTCCGGCCTCGCGCTGATGGTCGGTCTTGTTGCTGTCATTCCGACGTCGGACACGTTTTCATCGGTTCTTCTCGGCATTCCCGGCTCATCCTCGTCTCAGGCGACCGTCCTCGACGGCTTTCCGCTCTCCCGGAAGGGCGAGGCCGCAAGAGCGCTTTCGGCGGCGTTCGTATCGTCGCTGTTTGGCGGCCTTCTCGGCGCGCTCGTGCTGACATTCTTCATCTTCATCGCACGCCCTCTGATCCTCGCCTTCGGCCTGCCCGAGATGCTGATGATCACAATCCTCGGACTGTCAATGGTCGCGATCCTCGCCGGGCGCGTGCCGCTCAAGGGGGTTGTCGCGGCGGGTCTGGGGCTGATGGCCGGCACGATCGGCGCGGCCGGGGCGGGCGGCAGTCTGAGGATGGCGACATACGACATTCCCTATCTCGTCGATGGTCTCCAACTCGTCATCGTCGGTCTTGGCATTTACGCCATCCCGGAGATCGTCTCGCTGCTGCGTCAGGACCGGCCGATCTCGAAATCCGGAGGGCTCGGACTCGGCTGGCTTCAGGGGCTCGCGGACTGGTGGCGCAATTTCTGGCTGTCCGTCCGCTGCGCCGGAATGGGTGTGGTCGTGGGCGTGATCCCCGGCCTTGGCGGCTCCGTGGTGGACTGGATCGCCTATGGCTACGCCGTCCAAAGCTCAAAGGACCGCTCGCAGTTTGGCCAGGGCGACATTCGCGGCGTCATCGCGCCGGAGTCTTCGAACAACGCCAAGGAAGGCGGCGGACTTGTGCCCACCCTGATTTTCGGTATTCCGGGATCAGGTTCGATGGCGGTGTTTCTCGGCGGCCTTGCGCTGCTCGGCCTGTCGCCGGGGCCGCATATGGTGCGCCAGGAACTCGACGTTACCTACACGATCATCTGGTCGCTCGCACTCGCCAATGTCGTTGGTGCGGGACTCTGCATCCTGTTGTCGAACCAGATCGCACGGGTGACGACCATCCGCTTCACTCTGCTGGCGCCGTTCCTTTTCATGGTCATCGCCTTCGCGGCCTTTCAGTCCCGTCAGTCGCTCAGTGACCTGATCGCACTGGTCGCCATTGGCATTCTTGGGATTTTCCTGCGCCGGTTCGACTATTCGCGGCCCGCCTTTCTGATCGGTTTCGTACTATCGAGCCAGGCGGAGGCCTTTGCCAATATGGCCAACCAGATTGCCGGGGCCCGTTTCAGGCGCGGGTGGGAAGCGGGCTTCGACTACATCGCTTCGCCTATTACCATAGCGCTCCTCATTCTGACGATCATCTCGATCATCATCGGCATCCGGCAGGCCAGGCACATCCGGGAGAACCATGACACGCCGACAGGAACCAAACGGGCGCCGCTGGCCTTTCTTCTCGTGGTCACCGCATATCTCCTCGTCGCGTGGATCGACGCTTCGACGATAAGCCGGATCGGCGACAAGATCTTTCCGCTCACGGTCGGAACGGTCACGCTGATAGCCTGCGTCTTTCTCATCGTCCGCATGATGCGCGCGCCGGAGAGCGATGAGGTGTTCGTCGATCTGGAAGCCGGTGGCGAGGATTCAAGGGCGCCGGAGGGCCTCTGGGCGACGCTGGGGTGGTTCGTCGGCCTTCTGGTGCTGTCCTCGATATTCGGCTTCATCATTGCTTTGACCATTTTTCTGGTGGCATTCTTCCGAATCCGCGCCCGGCTGGGCTGGGTCAGGAGCCTGGTCCTGATGGCGGCCGGAATCACATTCATGTGCCTGCTGGCCTCAATGCTCGGCCGCGACTTCCCGCCGGGCCTTCTGCAGGATCTCGTCAAACTGCCATGGCCTCTCAGATGACCCAGACACCGATTCCATTTCTGTTCCTCCGGGGTGGCAGCTCCCGCGGCCCCTACTTCCGCGACACGGACCTTCCCGCTGACCGCGAGACGCTGACGGAAGTCCTGTTGTCGGTGATCGGCGCGGGAAACCCGCAAAACATCGACGGTCTGGGGGGCGGCATCGCCACGACGACCAAGGTGGCGATCCTCAGCCCCTCGGACGATCCGGACATAGATGTGAATTTCTTCTTCGCTCAGGTCGCGGTCGAGGAGCGCCTCATCGACTACGGACCGACCTGCGGAAACATCCTTGTCGGCGTCGGTCCGGCAGCGATCGAGATGGGGCTGGTCCCCGTGACGGGCGACGTGACGCGGGTCCGTGTCCTCGCCATCAACACCGGCGCGCCTGTCGAGGAAATCGTGCGGACGCCGAACGGGCGCGTCCTCTATGACGGCGACGTGGCGATTGACGGCGTGCCGGGCACAGCCGCGCCGGTGGGGTTGAACTTTCTCGACGTCGTCGGCTCGCAATGCGGCGTCATGCTGCCCACGGGACAGGTTTGCGAGGTGATCGACGGGATCGACGTGACGCTTATCGACGTGGCCATGCCTTTGATGATCGCGCGCGCCGCCGATTTCGGCCTGACCGGCTATGAGAGCCCGGCGGAGTTGGACGCCAATCACGATTTCTACGCGCGGGCCGAGCCGATGCGGCTTGAAGCCGGGCGGCGCATGGGGCTTGGCGATGTATCGAAATCCGTTACGCCCAAGATCGGGCTTCTGTCCCGCCCCCGATGCGGCGGCGCGATTTCGGCGCGCTATTTCATGCCGTGGAAATGCCACCCTACCATGGCGGTGACCGGCTCCCAGTGCATTTCGGCCTGCACGCTGCTGCCCGGCACGGTGGCGGAGGGGCTGGGGACCATTCCGGACGAGGCCCCTGCGATCATGCGGATCGAGCATCCGGTCGGCGAGATCGAAGTAACGGTCGATTACACGAAAGGCCCTGCCGGGTTCGAGCTGCATTCGGCCGGACTGATCCGGACGGCGCGGCTGATTGCGAGGGGGGAAGTTCTGGTTCCCTCGCGGATCTGGAAAGGCTTTTGAAACCTCCCGCGATCCGGTATTGTGTGCAGTCTGATGATTGCAACTCCATGCCGGAAAGGGGCTCACATGCAGATTGAAACGAATGATCCACTTGCCCTTGCGCGCGACACACTCCGTCTTGCCCGACAGAATGTCGTGGCCGAAATCGGCAGCTATCCCCGGCCGATCTCCGGATGCGACGCGCAGTTCAATCACCTGCTCGACATACGCTGGCGGCTTGGCCGGGCGCTTGCCGCGCTTGAGGAAGAAATCGTTATCCCGACCCCGCGCTCGCCGAACTGAGACAGCGGCGGCCAACCCGGCGGCTGCATCGTGAGCGGCGAGAGAATTTACGAGCGCCTGGCACGGTGTTTCCGGCAGGAAGGCGTCGAGACCTGCTTTGCGCTTCTCGGCGACGCCAACATGAACTGGGCGACGCGGCTCGGCGAATATGGCTGCCGGATGATATATGTCCGGCATGAGCATTGCGCCGTCGCGGCTTCGATGGCCTTTGCGCGCAAGACCGGCGACCTCGGCGTTGCGACCGTTACCTGCGGTCCGGGGCTGACGCAACTCATGACCGCCCTGCCCGCCGCCGTGCGGGCGCGCCTGCCGCTCGTCATTTTCGCCGGGGAAGCGCCGCTCAAGGCCGCATGGTACAATCAGGCAATCGACCAGGCGCCGTTCATTACCGCGACGGGCGCGGCCTATCACAGCCTGCATCTGCCCGAACGGATGCCCGTCGCCGTGCGCGATGCGTTCCATCAGGCCAGACGTGAACGCCGCCCGGTCGTGATCGGCGTGCCGTTCGACTTGCAGGAGCGTCCATGGACGGGTGATGACGCACTTCCCGCACCGTCACGGCAACTCCTGCCGCAGCTTTCGCCGGCGCCGCCCCATCCGGACGATGTCGTGCGCGCTGCGGGAGTTGTTTCGCAGGCCAGACGCATCATTGTCATGGCCGGGCTCGGCGCGGTCGAAGCCGGAGCGGGGGCGGCCTGCCGCGCGCTGGCCGAACGCTGCGACGCCCTGCTCGCCACCACCCTCCCCGCACGCGGGCTGTTCCATGACGATCCGTTTTCGATCGGCATTGCGGGCGGCTTTTCCTCGGAGGTGGCGCGCGAATGTTTCGCAGAGGCGGATCTCGTGATCGCGGCGGGCTGTTCGCTGGCGCATCACAATTCCGATGGCGGCAAGCTCTGGCCGAAAGCGGACGTGCTGCAGATCGACCTTGATCCGCTCGCCGTTAGTCAGGGCCGGGTCGCCGCTCAGGCACATTTGCGGGCTGACGCAAGGCTCGGAGCCGAAGCCCTCGCGGCCGCCTTGTCCGCACGCACGGCCGACTGGCGTTCGGCTCTGCTGGCAGAGCGCATCCGGAAGACGCCGTTCGACAGCGCCAGTTTCGAGATCGAGCCCGACCTGCACGACCCGCGCGCGGTCATCGCGGCATTGGAGGCGGCTATCCCACGAGACTGGGAACTGGTGAATTCATCTGGTCACTGCTCGTTTTTCTTTGCGCATATGCCGTCGCGGCCTCAGGAGCGATTCCTTACCATCCGCGAATTCGGAGCCATCGGTAACGGCATTTCCTTTGCGATGGGCGTGGCGGCCGCGCGTCCTGATCGGCCGGTCGTCATGTTCGATGGGGATGGCAGCCTCTTGATGCATGTCCAGGAGCTGGAAACCATCCGCCGGCACAAGCTCAACATCCTTATCGTCGTCATGAATGACGGCGCATACGGGTCCGAGATCCACAAGCTTCGCGCAGAAGGCCTGTCCGATGCCGGCGCGGTTTTCGGCCGGACGGATCTGGCCGCGATCGCGCGGGGTTTCGGCCTTGCCGGCGAAACACTGGCAGATATCGGCTCCCTGCCGGACATGGTCGCGCGCTTTTCCGCCGAGGGAGGCGCCGCCGTCTGGGATGTGCCGGTTTCGGATCGCGTCATATCGCCGGTGCTGCGCCGCGCCCATCCACCGCGTCACTGAAGGCCGCCGGATGATGAGGGCAGCAAATGACTTTCCGTCCAGCGGGTCACGTCCGCGACAGCCTTTCGGTGATCATCGTCAGCAGCCGCTGAGACTGTTTCGAAAGCGGCCAGCCGCGCCGCGTCGCCACGCCGAGCGTCCTGCTGATTTCGACATCGCTGAACTCCAGCCCGACAAGGTCGCCGCCCGAGAGATTTGCCGTCAACGCCGGCAGGACAGTGAGGGCCACGCCCTCGGCGACGAGGCTCATCGCCATGGCGGCAGTCTGCACTTCATAGCGCCAGTCTATCGCGTTGCCATGCTCGCCGAGCGCATCATGAACAAGTTGCCGGTTTGTGGACTGCGTATTGATGCGCACGAAGGGCAGCCCGGCCAGATCCCCGCGCGTGACCGATTTTTGCCGAGCGAGCGGATGGGCGCGATGGACGAGCACCACGTAGGGTTCGGTCACGATTTCCCGGATGTCGAGGTCCCAGTGCTTCGCGCCGATGATCGAGATGCCGAACTCCACCTCACCGACCTGGACCAGTTCGTAGATGCGCCCCACGGGCTGATCGTGAAGCTGCACGGCGATGTCGGGACACTCTTGGGAGAACTGCCGCAGGATCGTCGGCAGATAGTAATTGGCGATAGTGGGGAGGCAGGCAAAGGCCAGCCGGTCCTGTCTGGAACGGCCGCGCTTGCGCAGGCCATCATAGGCCTCCGAAATATTTGCAAGGTTGCGTTGCACCTGCGGAAGCAGCGCCTGGCCTTCCTTCGTCAACAGCACGTCGCGCGTGCTCCGGATCAGCAACTGGATGCCAAGGTCGGTCTCGATCTTTCGAATGCGGTGACTGAGCGCCGTCTGCGACAGGTTGAGATATGCGGCGGCGCGATTGAAGCTGCCGAGTTCCGCGATGGCGACGAACGCTTCCAGGCCCAGGTAATCCGTCCGCATGCGCCTCTTCCGCACCCGTTATCGTTGCAGCCAGACCTATCATGCGCCCTCAGCCTTGCCAATCGTGTTGACGGCTCAGGCCAGATCCGGTTTGGGGCCGTTCGCGGGGAAAACCAGCACGCCGTCGGCGTCGGCCACGATCAGGTCACCCGGCGCAATTGCGGTGTTGCCGAGAGTGATGGCTATGTCCGTCTGCCCTTCGCCGCGACGGGTCGATTTGCGCGGAATTCCGCCCAGCGCCATGACGCCGAGGTCGAGTTCCGCCAGCGCCCGCCTGTCGCGCACCGCTCCCCAGATGATGATCCCGGCCCAGCCATTGGCGGCGGCTTCGCCCGCGATGACATCGCCGAGAACCGCGCAGCGCAACGAGCCTCCCGCATCCACGATCATGACACGGCTCCCGCCCGGCTGTCCCGCCAGTTCCTTGATCCGGGAATTGTCCTCGAAGCATTTCACCGTGACGGCAGGTCCGTGGAAGCTTTCGCGCCCTCCGAAATGTGCAAGCCCCACGGGCAGCACCCCGATCGTGTCCAGAAATTCGTCGTAAAGGTCGCAGGTGGGTTTCACGAGGCGGGCTCCATGGGGATGATGTCGAGGCTTGATCCTATCTCACCCGGCAGCGCCAAGTCACGTCGGCAGAAGGGACGGCGCGCGGAAAGATGGATGATATAAGTTGGAAACAGGTCTCGAATTCCAGCCAACTTGAAACGAAGGTGAAAGACGATGGATCTGAAGCTCAGCGGAAAAACGGCTTTGGTCACCGGCGCGAGTACAGGAATTGGCAGGAGGATCGCCATACAACTGGCGACTGAAGGTGTCAGGCTCGCCATAGCCGCGCGCAGGCGCGAGCTTCTGGAGGAGCTTGCCAGGGAAATCACCGACGCCGCCGGAGAGGCTCCCGTCATTATCGAGCAGGACGTGCTGGCCGATGATGGACCTGAGAGGATCGCAAGATCCGCCGTCGACGGATTGGGGGCCGTCCAGATTCTCATCAACAATGCCGGTGGCAGCCGGGCCTTCTCGCTGGAGACCACGGACGAGCAGTGGGCAGAGGCGATGACGCTGAACTTCACGCGCCCGCGCCAGCTTACCCATCAGCTTCTGAACCAGATGATGGCGGGAGGCTGGGGCCGGATCGTGAATATCACCGGCAAATCGGAGCCGGAGGGCATCAACGGTGCGTTTTGCGCCAAGGCGGCCATTCATTCCTGGTCCAAGGGCCTCTCGCGCGAGGTTGGCAAGCACGGCATCACGATCAACTGCATCGCGCCGGGACGGATCATGAGCGAGCAGATCGAGCGGAACTACTCGCCCGAACACCGCCAGTGGCAGTCTGAAAACGAAATTCCGGTCGGGCGCTACGGCGAGCCGGAAGAACTGGCCAATCTCGCCGTCTTCCTAAGTTCGCCGCTCGCCGCCTATATGACCGGGACCGTGATCCCGGTCGATGGCGGTTTGCGGCGTTATCAGTTCTGACTGCGTATCGAGAGGACTGCTACGAGATCAGCCAGCCGCCGTCGACGTCGACCGTGGTTCCGGTGACGAAGTCGTTCGTGACGAGAAAGACGATCGCCTGAGCCACTTCGCCGGGCGTCCCGGCGCGCGGAATGACGTTCCCGGCCGTCGCCTTGGCGTAGAACGCCTCACGGTCGGCGCCTGCGAGCGAAACCATCGGCGTGTCGATCTGGCCCGGTGAGACGACGTTGATTCGGCGTGGGGCCAACTCCTTCGCGACACTGCGAGCAAAGGTCTCGACAGCGCCGCCAACCGAACCGATCGCGATCTGGCCCGGACGGATCTTGCGCGCCGGTGCGCCGCTCACCAGAACGATTGCGCCGGTGTCGCTCAAATGCGGCGCGCCGTAGCGGACGACATTGGCATAGCCCCACATCTTGTCGAACGAGGCGCGGAAGCCGGCCATGTCCATTTCAAGAAACGGCCCCACGGCGCGGTCGCCGCCCGTCGCCGCGCTGATGAGAATGTCGAAAGGCGCGGCTTCGGCAAACAGGCTCTGGAGCGCCGCTTCATCGCGCACGTCGCATTTCTTCAGCTTCAGCCCGGCGGGAATGTCAGTCACACGGTCGGGATTGCGGCTGATCGCCGTTACATCCGCCCCCAGATCGAGCAATCGCTTCGCCGCCGCCAGTCCGATGCCTGACGTACCGCCAAAAATGAGCGCCTTCTTGCCCGCTACATCCATGATCGTCTCCTTCATGTTTCAATCGAGTTGTCCCACACCAACGCCCGTCGCGCCAGTCTCATCGAACCGGCACGCCGCGCAAATACGAGGGGCTCTGGCTGCAAGCATCGCCGTGCATGGGACCCAGATCGTTGTCGTAAACACCCATTTGGGTCTGGGTAGGGGAGAGCGGATCAGGCAGGTTGAGGAGCTTCTCGGACCGGCATGGCTTGGCCATCCGGAAATCAGGGATCGGCCGACCGTTCTGACGGGTGATTTCAACGCTGTCCCGACAGCGCCGCCTACCGCAGGCTGGCACAGCATTTGGTCGAGGTGCAAGCGGGATCGGGCCGCAGGGAAAAGGTCACGTTTCCCTCCCGGCTGCCATTCATGCGGCTCGATCACATCTTCATTGACAATGGTCT
This sequence comes from Rhodomicrobiaceae bacterium, assembly GCA_050330195.1. GTDB lineage: Bacteria > Pseudomonadota > Alphaproteobacteria > Rhizobiales > Rhodomicrobiaceae > JAHQVI01. Next base: position 17,963 of record JBHJOB010000048.1, read on the forward strand.
GGCGGTCCTGGGCGCCGAAGTCGTGCGAGGGAGACTGGCACGACAGGCGTCGGACCATTTGCCGGTGCTGGCGAGAATTGCCGTGCCGCTCGATCGGTGAGCCCGGTCATCGCGACACCGGCCCCGACACTTGCCGGTTTGCACCCGGAGTTTCCGCAGCACTGCGAGAGCCGGGGGCTTGCCAGCTTTTTGAAGCAGCTACGGGCATCCTCACTTCAAAGTGCCGCGACCGCCGCAAGGACAACCAGAATCGCGAATATGCTGATCGCAGCGAGATAAATCGTACGTCCCCCGTCGGGCTTGTTGAGCTTGATCGCGGCAGGACTGTCTGCGACCTCCTGCCCATAGGCCGAGCGCGCGATTTCATCTGTAACCGGAGCGCCTCCCGCTTCCGCATCCGTGCCCAGCGGAGCGGCAGCGGGATCGGGTGCGTCGACCTTGCTTCCAGCACGCCCATGATCAATATCATGGCGCAATTTCGAGGCGGTGGGCTTCTTTCCCATCATGGTTCTCACTCAAGCTGCGGCCTTTGCACACGGACGCTCCTGCGGGGCGCCTGCATTGTCCGCATTATCGGGAGCCTATTGTTGGCTTGCCCGCCGCTGCTCGTTCGTGATCGGAGCACAAGCGATCCGGTCGCCGGCGTCTCCGGACGGCTGACTTTCATAGTCATCCGCGCCAGAGTGGATGACGAGCGCGGAGCCGTCATCATCGAACAATGTCGTCTCCCCATCGCGCAGCGTTGTCTGGTGTGAAATGATGTCCGCTTTTAGTGTGCCGTCCGCGCTCACATGCTGGTTCGGCAGGTCTCCGGCGTGGGGGCCGTCCGGGTGATTGTAGCCGTGTTTGGCGCCGCGTGGCGCATAGTGCCCTCCGGCGGATTTGAATCCGTCCTGCGCGTCGCACTTGCCGGTTTCATGGATGTGGAAAGCATGCATGCCGGGAGGGAGTCCGGTCAGGCCGGCTCTGATCAACACGCCGTTCGGCGTCTCCGTTAGGGTGGCCGTGCCGACTTGCTCGCCGTCTGCGTTGATAAAGGTCGTGCTGATCTGTTCGGGGGCGCCGGCCTGATTGTTCTGCGCGAGAGCGGATGAGGCGCAGAAGAGCGCGATGGCGCTTGCATAGAGTCCTGCTTTCATGGGTTCCTCCTGGGCGGAATTTGCTGCCTTCGAGCGCGGATCCCGCCGTTTCATTCGTTGGATCTATGGATTCAAGACCGTGAGACGGCGCAAGTTCCGCCCGGATAACCCGGAGTGCCGATAAATTTCGAAATGGTCGGATCAGACGGCCAGCATCGCGAATGCGCGGTCTTCAGCGAAAAACAGCCCCGTCAGAGCGAGGCCGGAGTTTCGGGTAGTCAACGCCGTGGGAGGGGAAATGGCGGTGATGCAAGGAAAACGACGCCAGCCGCCGACTTGTTCCCACTGCCTGCGGCTGGAACTCTTCGCCTGTCCGGATTGTTAGAGCGAGATCGCGGCATGCATAGACAGAACCATGGCGGATAGACCGGAACAGATTGCAACGCCTGCCGATTTGGGTCAGTGTATATTCAAAGTAATCAATCACCAAAGGGCGCTTTGCCGTCAGCAAACCAGCGGATTTCAACGACGAAACCGAGCCTGGCCTTTCGTCCTTGACATGAAGTCGCAGAGGACGGCGCGGCCCGGAGACAAGGCATCCGGTTTCCATGACGAATTCCCAGCCATTTCCCCTCGTCGCGGTCGGCGCTTTAGCCGGCGGCATCGCGGCGCTTCAGACGTTGTTCGGACGCATTCCCACCGATACTGGCGCCAGCTACATTGTCATCGTCCATCTTGCCCCTGAGTACGAAAGCCATCTGGCGGAAATCATCGGCGCCTGTACGCGGATGAGCGTCGTCACGGTGCACGACCCGGCGACGCTGAAACCCAACTGTGTGTACGTCATTCCGCCGGGCCGTCAGTTGCGCGTGTTGGCAGCCAGCTCTGCGCTGTGTCCTTGATCGACTAAGCGGGCAAGCACGATCTGTTCTGCCGTATAGCCTCTCAGGTTGATCCGGGCACCGTCCGAGGCAAAATCGGCCACATAGGTGGCCAGATCGAAAGGGGTGGCGAAATCAGCGTGACGGGAAAAATCCGCGGCAGCCAGCACTGACGGATTGATAGCTGCGGCATGAAAGAGCATGTCCGCTGCAGTCAATGAGGCGACGGCTGCTGTATCAACGACCGAGGCAAGCCGCTTGATATCCATCGGCTCTCCCCATTTCCCTGGCGCCATGCCCTGTGCGGGCGGGAGGGTACGCCCCAACCTGATTTCCACTCTCTGGGCCCTGGCCTGAATCGTCTCCACCTCCCGCGGCGAAAGATGCGTCAATTCTGTTGGCCGTAGTCCCGACAATGACCGAAAGGCTGTCACGAGCGCTGCTAGTCCATTTTCTGGCTGCTCCATGCCGCGCAGGGCAAGGAGAACAGCGAGGCGGCTTGCGACGGTGCAACGGACAGTATGTGCCTGCCCTTTGACAGCCCAGGTGCCCAAAGCGGCGAGCCCGGCCACGACAGTGACAGGATTGATGATCACGGCAAGGAAGGACACCAGCCCTGGTCCGCTGACAAGGGGAATGAAGGCCGAAAGCTGGGCTGCGAAAATATAGGGTGCAAATCCCGCGGATCCCACGGCGGCGGCGATTGCTACCCAGCCGCCGCCGGATGCGGCAGCGCGAGCCATGGCTGCTTGACCTTTTTTCACCGATTCGGCAATTGCGGGGTCTAGGCTCCCCTCTGCGTCGGCGGCATGAAGGCTCTTCAGGAATACATCAAGTTCGCCGGCAACAATGTCGGGGAAGCTCATGGAGCGGGCAGTCTTCTGGCCGGCAATCTTTTCCGCCAAATCAAGCGCCTTCCCGAAAATTCGGCTCCCGATCGAGGACTTGGCAAAGGCCTCTTCCTCCTCGTGGGCAAGGAGACCGGGCCCCAAACGCTCAGCGGCGCGAACGCCGCATGCACAGGTTGCCTCGCGCATATGGCGCGTCGAAAGCGGCAAAAGCGCTTCTGCGCCGAGAGCTCGACCGATGCCCAGCCAAAGCCGATGGCGCAAGACATCTGTCGGAATAGTACCGCAGGAAAGCGTGTCAGCGATCTTGGCGATCCTTTCGCGCAACTGAGTTGCCTCGACACCAAATTTATCTTGAACCGCAGCGACCGCGCCTTGCGCCAGTTGAAGAGCACTTGCAGCCTCAAGCACGGCCAGCAGACCGCAAATTTCCGTGCGGTCTGCTAGTGTCCTGAATCGTCTAAAGTGCAGGATACAGGCTTTTCAGCTTCACACGGGCATCGGCGCTGGTGAAGTGCCAATTTGCCTTGGCGTTGTGGGTGTTGCGGCGCGTGCGCCATGCGTCCACCTCGGTTCCGAGTGTGGCGGCGTCAGCAATGCGACGATCGAGGCACTGGCGGGAGAGTACGGCCAATTCTGACTCGGCCAGATTGAGCCAACTGCCGTGCTTGGGCGTGTAGTGCCATTCGAACCGCTCGATGATCCGGCGGGCCTCGGCGGGTTCGAACGCTTCATACAGCGACGCCGGTGTATGCGTATTCAGGTTGTCCTGGACCAATACGATCTTTTCGGCACTCGGGAAGTGGATGTCGCTCAGGTCACGCCGGATGTTCGCGTAGTCGATGGCCGTGCGCCGCTCGGTGACTTCGACATGACGCCAGCCTTCGAGTGGCGCGAACAGCATGAACAGGTTGGCGACACCGTTGCGCTTGTACTCGTAGTCGTGGCGCGCCGGCTGGCCCGGCTGCATCGGCTCAGGCATGCGCGTCTCGGCGACGAGTTGCTTGGAGGTTTCGTCGAGACACACCAGCGGTCGCGCCGGGTCGCGCGGCTGCGTGTAGATGTCGAGCACGTTTTCCATCGCTGCCACGAAAGCCGCGTTGGCCTTCGGCGGGATCACCCAGTAATCGGTCAGATGCGGTTTGAGATCGTTTTTTTGGGCGCGCGGCCGACCGTATTGAAGTGTGCGGCCGGGACGATCTTGCGCTCGACGACGTGCTCAGCCAACAGACGAATCATCCAGCGAGCGTGACCGGGCGGTGGCTCGGAGCAGGCCAGCGCCGTCAACTTCGCTTGCGCTTCGCCATCGAAAATCGGCGGAACCGGCGGCGTTTCGCGCTTCTTGCGCGTGAGCACCGCATCCAGACCTTCCGTGACCAGCTTCTCGCGCACGCGCGACACCATGGTCAGGTTCGTGTCCAGCGCCTCGACGATCGCAGCGTCCAGCCAACCCGGACCGCCCTCGGCCTGGTCTGCCTTCAGCAGGATCCGCGCCTTGAGAATCGCCTTCGCCGGCGCCTTGCCTTTGGAAATCAGGGCGTGCAGCCGTGCTGGTTTCCTTGCTGCGCTCCATCGGATTGACGCCACCAACGCCCCGCCCGCAGGACAGCACAAATTCCATCGCGGCGGTCAGCTTGAGGTTTATGATGGTGAAACCCGCGCCGCACTTGCTGCGCTTCGAGGCCATATCGATACCGTCAGTGCCGAGCAGGTATGGGCGGCGGCGCTTGGGTCGCGATGGCAACGGCCGCCGGTCTGGGTGCATGGTGACGTCGCTTGCGGCAACCTGCTGGTTGCGAACGGGAAACTCTGCGCAGTCATTGATTTCGGTAGCTCAGCGGTCGGCGATCCCGCCTGTGATCTGGTGATCGCATGGACGGAATTTTCCGGAGAAAGCCGCGAGACGTTCCGCACGGCGCTTTCTCTTGATGACGACACATGGAGCCGCGCCCGCGGCTGGGCCTTGTGGAAAGCTCTCATCACAGCCGCCGGTCACGACGGCAATCAGCGTGAAGCCAAGAAATCGTGGCGGGTGCTAAATGAAGTATTGGCGGACTATCGGCGGTTTCGTGCCACATAGGTCCGCAAGCGACTTAAGGCTGAAGTCAACTTCGGGGCGAAACCCTCTGCTGTCAGCAGCAGGCTGACCTTCACTTAAAATCAGCGGTTTGATTTGCGATCGCAAACCCCGTGGCGGCGGTTGTGTTCGTCGCGATGGTTGCGCCGCGTGTGATGGGGCTTGACCGTCATGGGATGTCTTGCATCAACTCTCCCTTGCCGTGCCGGCATTGACCACCCCCGCCATCGCTCAAAGCAACAATCCCTCCCGTCCACTCATGATGGTGGTTCCATTCGCGGCGGGCGGCCCTCTCGATATCGTCGCGCGCATCGTCGCGGAGGCGATGTCTCGCGAACTGGGTTAGAATATTCTGATCGAGAACGTATCCGGCGCGGGCGGCACGATCGGTGCGACCTGCGTCGCGAGGGCCTCGCCGGATGGCTACACCATTTTGATGTATCATATCCGGCTTGGCTAAGAGTCCGCGCTCTACCGGGCTTCTCTAATCTCGTGGGTGCTGTTAATCTCCGATCAGCCTACGGGTCCAATCAGTCCAGTGCGCCCCATCATGGCGACCTTCGTCGATTGTCCGGGGCCGGGACGGTCAGCGGCGCGCGACGGCAAGAATGAGGCGGCACTCGCCTATCCGGAGATCTGCTTGATACGGAGAATTCCTGATTATCCGGCCGTTGCCCGCCGTCGGTGGGCACGATCAAACTGCGGTGAAACCCGGCATATGCGCATCGCCTTGGACCCAGCATAATGAATGCCCATGCCCCCATTTTGCCACTGCCATGCCTTAAGCACAGACTATCGGCATTCATTCATGCTATTGCTCAGGAGCTTTATGGTGCGCGCATTTTTCATCCGGCTCATCGGCTTTATTCTCATCACCTCGATCCTGGCTCAGCTTGGCGCACTTCCTGCG
>JBHJOB010000049.1:0-66245 GCA_050330195.1 Rhodomicrobiaceae bacterium
TCGTGGCATTTTCGCATCATCGGGTTCGGAAAAGATGTGCGATAGAGGCTGCCAACTTGATAATCCGGCGTGTGCTCGGCTAGCTAGCGTTAGTGGCTCGCGGGCCGCTTAACCAGAGGAGAGAAGACCATGCAGGGTTTGAAGGGCGTTGTCGTCGTTGCGACGATCATTGCTGCCGCCGCTACGCTCGGCGCTTGCCGTAAAGAAGTTGGCGGCGAGCCCCTGAAGCTTGGCGCTGCCGACGTCAACGTCGTAGTCGTCCGCTAATTCGCTTACCGCGATACGGGGCTAAGTTTGTTAAAACGCCGTGCGCCGGCTTTGCTGGTGTCCACGGCGTTTTTCTTTTCGGCCCCTCTTCGCTTCTGCTATTCTAAATCCATATTTCTGATCGCAACAAAGACGTGCATAGTTAAATTTTTTCGCGAAAAAATTGTATCGGCAGCCTCATTTCTAACCTACCGTTAACCACGGGAGCCGCACTTTCCCATTCGATTATTTGATTGAGGAGTGTGCCAATGCCCCGTTCCCCGGCTCTGCGCCTTTTCGTTGCATTGAGCCTTGTACTTGCCGTGGCGGCCTGCTCGCGCAGCAACCCCATCAGCAGCATCAATTCCGCCCAAACCGGCGGCGGCGGCGACGAGGACGGCCCGATCGTTCCGGGCACGCCGCGCGAATTCGCCACTAGGGTCGGCGATACGGTGCTCTTCCTGACCGACAGCACCACGCTGACGCCCGAGGCTCAGCAGATCCTCACCACACAGGCTCAATGGCTGAATCAATATCCGCAATATCGCATCATCGTCGAAGGCCATGCGGATGAGCGCGGCACCCGGGAATATAATATCGCCCTCGGCGCGCAGCGTGCCGTGAGCACCAGGCATTTCCTGATCGGCCGGGGGGTTGAGGCCCAGCGCATTCGCACGCTCTCCTACGGTAAGGAGCGCCCGGTGGCGGTGTGCCCGAATATTTCCTGCTGGTCGCAAAACCGCCGCGCGGTCACCGTCGTCGAGAATCCCGGCGCCGTAGCCAATTACGCGCCGCGCTGACTCGCCTTCCACCCCATGGCCTGCGCCTTCGCATGGCCGCATCAATTGAGATCGCCGCCGCGCCCGCCTGCCGGGGTTTGCCGTTGCTCCAGGTCACCGACTCATAAACCACATCCAGATTTGTGCGGCGGCGAGCTTGATTGCCGCGAGATAGTTGGCGTCGTGTTTTTCGAAGCGGGTCGCGATGGCTCTGCTGTGCTTCAGCTTGTTCAAGAAGCGCTCGATCAGATTGCGGTAGCGATCGAGGAAAGCACTGAAAGCGAGCTTCCTCACGCGTCCTGGCATCGGCTCGATGTTGACCCAGGCGTCTGGGCCAACATGGCTTGGCGCAGGCTATCGCTGTCATCGGCCCTGGCCAGCAGGATCTGGCCAGGGCCGATGCCGCCCAGCATGTCGGCGGCGATTGGCTGACACTCCCGAACACTACGGGCCGGCCACCACTTGCGCCCTCGGAACGTTCGGTTCTGGCCGTCGCAGGATCCTCGCCATATTGCGGCGCCTGCTAAGGAAGATATCCCGACACTGACCCGATGGCCGGCGAGATCAACGGCGACAAGGAGATCAAGAGCCGGAAGGACGGGCGCATCCACACCCACAGGCCGATGCGATCCGACCAACTCGGCGAAACCGGCACCACCGCGAACGAAGCCTCGTTCAATGTGCTCGATGAACTGCGCGATGCGCAGATTCTGACGGTGCTGCACAGCGATTCGGGCCGGGTGGAATTCGGCAGCGATGGCTTCGCCATCCACCGTTCACCTGGCGGCGGAGCACGGACAGGCGGCGCCGCGCCCGTTCGAGGAGGTGGCCGGGTTCACTGTCTCGGACAACCGTGTCTGGAACAGGAACCCGCAATCGCAAAATACCGGGCAGCCGGAGAATCCGCAGGCGGTCGAGCCTATCTCGGCGAGGTGGCTTCACGCGCGGGAGTCCATTCTCAGGGAATTGCGGGAATCATCCCATCGCGCAAAAATCAGCCCGTTTTGCCATCCGGCTTCGCTGCGGCCAGCTCGCCGTCAATCGTATACAGCTTGCTGAGCAGCGCCTCGAAGCCGCCGCCCGTCCCACCTGTATGCAGGTCGATGCGGCCGACCTTTTCCACCAGCTTTTCCAGCGCCTCCAGCTCTTTCAGACGCAAGAGCAGCGGGTTGTTTTCCATCAGCTTGGCGGTGTTGAGCAGCGAGCGCGTGGCGGCGGTCTCCTCATGGCGGCGGATGAGATTGGCCTTGGCCACGCGCTCCGCCTCCACCACCTTGTTCAGCAGCTCGCGAATGTCGCCCGGCAGGATCACGTCCTTGACGCCGATCTCGCCGATTTCGGCGCCCAGCGCCTTCACCCGGTCCGCCACATAGCCGCGAACCTCCCGGTCGATGGTGTCGCGGGCGGCCAGAATGTCGTCGAGCGTGCGGGTGGCCACGGCCTCGCGGATGGCGAACTGCACCAGCCGGTAAATCGTGTTGGACAGATCCGCCGCGCTGGTGGCCGCCAGCACCGGGACGATGACGCGGTAGAAGGCCGTCAGCGTGACGCGGATCGCAACACGGTCCTTGGTGAGGATTTCCTGCGCCGTCACCTCCAGCGGCGTCGGCCGCAGGTCGATCTTGGGCAGGCGCACGGTGCGGCCCACCGCCCAGAAGGCGTGATGGCCAGCGCCCAACCTTTCGCGCAGTTCGCCATCGACGATCAGCAGCGCCGCCTCATGGGCCTCCACCACGGCCTGGACGATGATGGGGTTGCGCGCCGCATCGATCTTGTTGAGATGACGCCGCGCCACGCGCATACCCTCCGCCGTCTCGATCATCTCGACATCGACATGGGTCAGCGTCTTCCAGAAGGCGCGGGTGGAGTTCGGCAGCACGACATGCTTGGGGTCGCCGTCGAAGGAGACGATGGCCACCTGGGTCGGCCCGGTCTGGACGATGGCGAAATGCTCGGTGGCAAGGTCTGGATGGGTTTTCTCCAGCGCGCGGGCGCGCTCCGGCGGCAGCTCGGCGCGCATCACCTTGAAGATCTCGGCGGACAATTCCTTGCGGGGATCGAAGGCGGTATATTTGCCCGGCCCGAGCAGGCGAACGAATGTGCCGTTCCGCGTCAGCAGCGCGCGTTCGTCGTCCTTGATGACGGCCTCATAGCCGAAAAAGCCGCGACGGGCCATGATGCAGTCCCCCCCAGAGAATGAGCTAACCGCGCATATCTAAAGCAAAATTAATCTGTACTGAAGATGAAAGGTTGCCGAGGCCGACGCGGCATTACGGAAAAGGTTGCCGGCGGCGTCCCACGCTGTGAGTCGCGGGCGGGGGCTTCAGCCCGGCCGCGCCGCCATCCGCGCCAGGTTGCGGCCATGGGCCCGCCGAGGCGGTGCGCCATGCCGGAGCCTGGGCTCAGGCTTTGCGGGCGGGCGGTATCCACCCTCGCGCAAGGCGTCTCAAGCGCTGCCCCGCCTTCGGCCGAAGCCTCCAGCAGGGCCGGGAAGCCGCCGGCTCCCTGCATGCTGTTTTGACCTTGGAGTCGAACCAAGTACCGTTGGATTATGAGTCCAATGCTCTACCCAATGAGCTAGTCGTGGAGAAGCTGGAGGGCCTCGAACCCCCGACCTCCGGTTGCCCGGCAGGACTGCCCGATAGCTGACAGCCTCGTTTTTGGCGCTGCAAGACGCGGAACACGCCACCGCAAAGCGGCGCGCGCCAGCCGGGTCTCGGAGAGCCCGGACACATGGCGTGCCTGTAGCAGGGCGATCTTATCGCGCCGCCGATGAATGGCGCCAGAGGGAATTTTCGCTTACGGATTCAATCGGATTTGCGGTCGGAATGCCCGAGATCGCGATCCGGGGCGATGCGGTCGCGAAGGCGCTGTTTAAGCTCCTTCAGCTCGGGGAATCGCCCCTCAGCTTTACGCGACCAGACCACCTCGCCGCCGAGCCTCACCTCGAAAACACCGCCCATGCCGGGAATGAGCATCACCCCGCCCAACTCATCTTCGAAGGTCGTCAGCAACTCCTGCGCCGTCCAGGCCGCGCGCATCATCCAGCGGCACTGGCGGCAATATTCGATCTCGGCAATCGGGTGCATGATCGTTCGGCCCGCTTTTCTCCACATAGTCATAGTTCATGTTGAGTTCGGCGCAAACACGTTGAAGCCCTGGGACTGGCGCGCTAGTAGTGGCCGCCCGTTACGATATTTCTCAAGGCGCGCTCGCCCGGCGGCTTGGTGTCGCGGTCTCGGGAGCCGGCTTATTTGGATCGGTTGCGCCGATCAAGTTTTCCGCATTGCGTATGACGCCCATATCAGGCGTTGCTTTTGATCATCCTTTTGCGCTGTCGAGCTGCCCATGTCCCTTCCCGATCCAAGCGACGCTAAGAATTACGCCCTGTTCTTCGATTTCGACGGCACGCTCGCCGATATCGTCGAGCGGCCCGAAGATGTCGAGGTTACCGACGGGACGAGGGCGGCGCTCACCGAACTGCACCGCGTGCTGGAAGGCGCTGTGGCCATCGTCACCGGTCGCGACATTTCCACCATCGACCGTTTTCTCGCACCCGTGGAGCTGCCGATTGCCGGGGTCCATGGGCTGACGCGGCGCGATGTGAACGGCCATATCCACCACCCCGAATTTGACGCAGCCTCGCTCGCCGTCGTCGAGGCCAAGCTGTCGCCCCTGGTGGAGCAGGAAGACGGGCTGCTGCTGGAGCCGAAACAGGGTGCGGTGGCGCTGCATTACCGGCTGCGGCCCGAGCTGGAAAGCGTTTGCCTGGAGGCGATGGAGAAGGCCGTGAACGGCACGCCATCCGTCCATGTCAGACGCGGCAAGATGGTAATCGAGGCCATCGGCCATCCCAGCGACAAGGGCTCGGCCATCGAAAGCTTTCTCGCCGAGCCGCCCTTTGCCGGACGCCGGCCGGTCTTTGCCGGCGACGATCTGACGGATGAGGACGGCTTCGCCGCCGTAAACCGCCTTAGCGGCATTTCCATCAAGGTGGGCCTTGGCGACACCCAGGCGCTCTATCGCGTCCGGGATCGCGAGGAACTCTTATCCTGGCTCAACGCTATCATTCAAAAAATAGGACATCGCCCGTGAGCAATCTTGACGTCGGCATCATCGGAAATTGCGGCATCGCCGCGCTTGTGGACAAGCAGGCCAACATCACCTGGTGCTGCCTGCCCCGCTTCGACCGCGATCCGGTGTTCCACGCCATATTGGGCAGCCCGAAGGAGGCACCGGGCGAAGGCGTGTTCGCCATCGAGCTGGAGGATTTCGTCTCCAGCGAGCAGGTCTATCTGCCGAATACCGCAATTCTGAAGACCACGCTGCACGGCCGCAGCGGTTCGGTGCAAGTCATCGATTTCATTCCGCGTTTCTATTGGCGGGACCGTGCTTTCCGCCCGCAAATGCTTATTCGCCGATTAATGCCGGTGAGCGGCAGTCCGCGCGTGCGAATCCGGGTGAAACCGAGGTTCGAATATGGTAATATCGCACCGAATGTTACCGTTGGCTCCAACCATATTCGCTATGCTGGACCGAAATTTGCCATTCGCCTGACAACGGACACCCCGATCGATTATATTCTTGACGAAACTTCGTTTAATCTCGCCGAACAGGTAAATCTAGTTATCGGGCCCGATGAGACGCTGACGGAGGGCCCGGTCGAAACTGCGATAAACTACGAGGAGCGGACTCAGCTCTATTGGCGCAACTGGGTGCACAGGCTGGCCCTGCCCGCCGAGTGGCAGGATGCGGTGATCCGCGCGGCCATCACCTTGAAGCTGTGCAATTACGAACCGACCGGTGCAATTGTGGCGGCCCTGACGACCAGCATACCGGAAGCGGCGGAAACGGAACGGAACTGGGATTACCGCTATTGCTGGATCAGGGACGCGCTTTTCGTCGTCCGTGCGCTCAACAGCCTGTCGGCGGTCAAGACGCTGGAGAATTATTTCCGCTGGATCATGAATATCGTCGCCACCGCCCGGGATCATCACCTCCAGCCGGTCTATGGCGTGGGCCTTGAAAGCCAGCTCACCGAAACCTTCGTCGACCTGCCCGGCTACCGCAATTTCGGCCCCGTGCGCGTCGGCAACCAAGCTTATGAACATTTCCAGCACGACACATACGGCAATCTGGTGCTTGGCGCATCGCAAGCCTTCTTCGATCAGCGGCTGTTCGCGCCCGCCGGCATCGATGATTTCAAGAAGCTCGAATTCGCCGGCGAGCAGTCCTTTGCGCTCTACGACAAGCCCGATGCCGGCATGTGGGAGCTGCGCCACCGCGCCCGCGTCCACACCTCCTCTTCGGTGATGTGCTGGGCCGCCTGCGACCGGCTCGCCAAGATCGCCACGCATCTGGGGCTTGCCGACCGCGCAACGCTGTGGCGTGAACGCGCGGACCAGATAAAGGCGACGATCCTGGCGCGCGCCTGGTCGGAAAAGCGGCAGGCCTTCGTGGAAAGCTTCGAGGGCGAACATATGGATGCGAGCATTCTGCTCATGAGCGAAGTCGGCTTCATCGACCCGAAGGATGAGCGCTTCCTGAAGACTCTGGAGCGCGTGGAGGAAGTGCTCGGACGCGGCCCCTACATGATGCGCTACGAGGCGCCGGACGATTTCGGCATGCCCAAGACGGCCTTCAATGTGTGCGCATTCTGGCGTGTCGATGCATTGTCCCGCGTCGGCCAGAGAGAGAAGGCGCGCGAAATTTTCGAAGCACTTCTGGAAACGCGCAATCATCTTGGGCTAATGTCGGAAGATACCGATCCTGTGACGGGAGAGCCTTGGGGCAATTTCCCGCAGACCTATTCGATGGTCGGGATTATCAACGGGGCGGTGCGTCTTTCACGCCCCTGGGAAGGAGTGGTATGAGCAGGCTGGTCGTCGTATCCAACCGCGTTGCCTATCTGGAGAAGGAAAGCAAATCCGGGGGCCTTGCGGTTGCTCTCGGCGACACGCTTCGTCAGACGGGCGGGCTCTGGTTCGGATGGGACGGCAATGTCGTCGACGACGACGCGAAGATTTCCGTCAATACGGTGCGGGACGAAAGCGTCACCGTCGCCACCATTCCGCTCACCGAGCGCGATTATCACGACTATTATGTCGGCTTCGCCAATCAGGTTCTATGGCCCGCCTGCCATTACCGGCTCGATCTCGTCAGCTTTGAAACGCCCTATTTCGACGGCTATCGCCGCGTCAACGCGCGCTTCGCCGACGCGCTGACCAAGCTCCTGGAACCCGACGATATCGTCTGGGTCCACGATTACCATCTCTTCTCGCTCGCCTCGGAACTCCGCTCACGCGGCGCAAAACAGAAGATCGGCTTTTTCCTGCACATCCCGTTTCCGCCGCCCGGCGTGCTGCTCGCCGTGCCGGTGCATCAATGGCTGGTCAAATCGCTGTTCGCCTATGACATCATCGGCTTCCAGACCAATGCCGACGTCATCAATTTCCAGCGTTTCGTCAGCGAGCACATCAACGGCACGATCGGCGAGAACGGGCAAGTCACCGCATTCGGCCGCACTGTCCTCGCGCGCGCCTTTCCCATCGGCATCGACGTGCCGAGCTTTGCCCAGCTTGCCCACACTCCGGCCGCCGACGACATCATCGAACGTCTCAACCGGCGCAATATAGCGCGGTCCCATGTTGTCGGCGTCGATCGTCTCGATTATTCCAAGGGCCTGCCCGAACGGCTGAAGGCGTTCCACCGGCTGCTTGAGCTTTATCCGGACAAGCAGAAAACCGTGACCCTGATGCAGATTGCGCCGCCAACTCGGGAAGATGTGGCCGCCTATGCGGATATCCGCGAGGAACTGGAGCAGATGTCCGGCGCGATCAATGGCGAGTTCGGCGATTTCGACTGGACGCCCGTGCGCTACATTCACCGCAACATTCCCCGCGACCAGCTTGCTGCCCTGTTCCGGGGCTCCCGCGTCGGATTGGTGACCCCGTTGCGCGACGGCATGAATCTGGTCGCGAAGGAATATGTCGCCGCGCAGGAAGCCGACAATCCCGGCGTGCTCGTGCTGTCGCGTTTTGCCGGAGCCGCCGAGGATCTTCAGGAGGCCTTGATCGTTAACCCTTACGACATTGACGATATTGCCCACGCGATGGAGCAGGCTTTGAACATGCCGATCGATGAACGCATCGAGCGTCACCGGGCACTGGATGCGCGGGTCAGGAAGAATGACGCAACGCATTGGCGCAAGACATTTCTGGCGGCTCTCGCGCCCGACAATCCGGAGGTTTTGACGTGACGTCCTGGCGGCTCGTCGCCGATGTCGGCGGCTCGAATGTCCGGTTTGCCAAGAGTACCGGAGGCGGTGAGCTGGCCGAGCGGCGCTCCTTTGCGCTGAGGGACTTCCCGAGCTTTTACGCGAGCATGGAGACCTATCTAGGCGATACGGGCGGCATACGCGGCTGTTCCGGCGCAGCGGTGGGCGTTGCGGGGCCCGTCGATGGCGGCTATGTGCGGCTGACAAATGCCGATTGGACGATCCAGGCGAGCGAAGTGCAACGGCGGCTGGACGGCGCGCCATCCCACGTTCTCAACGATCTCGAAGCCGTTGCGCTCGCCCTGCCGCATTTGCGTGACAGCGAGTTGCGCGCGCTCGGTCCGGCGGAGCGTCAGCACGGGGCCAGGCGGACCATGCTGGCCCTCAATGTGGGGACGGGCTTCGGCGCGGCCGCTATCGTGCCGGCCGGACAGGAGGACTGGGCGCCCGTTCCCGGCGAGCCCGGACACATGTCGCTTGGGGCGATCGACGCGGCACAGCTTGAGATACTCGACGGGGCCCGGAGCGTGGAAGAGGTCCTGTCGGGACGCGGCGTGCAGCATCTTTACCGCTCCGTCGCCCAGCGCATGGGGCAAAGCGGCGACGGCCTGCCCGGCAGCGAGATTTTCGCCCGCGCCGGAGAAGACAGGGTCGCGGCGGAGACCCTGCGGCAGTTCTCCATTCTCTTCGGCCGCGTCGCAGGCGATCTTGCAGTGGCATCTGGCGCATGGGGCGGCGTCTATCTTTGCGGAAGCGTGGTGAATGGCTGGCTGAATGCCGGCGGCGGAAGTTTCTTTCGCGATCCATTCGAGGACAAGGGACCGATGAGCCCACGGATGCGCAATGTCTATTCGGGACTGATCAGCTGTGCCGATGTCGGGCTGGTGGGGCTGAGCTATTTGTCGAGCCATTCTTAATTCGCGGTTAGGCGTGTTTGCTCTTACAGAAATATTGCATCAGAGACCCGCGCGATCTTTACGCACTTAACAAGATAAGGGTATCTTCTAAAGCTGAGCCTTCATCCTGAAGTCAAAGCGAGATCCGATCAAACCGGGGCCATCCCTGCTTTCGCGGCGACAGGCTTTTCGGAGAAATCGAGCTTCAGACGAACAGACGCAGATCAGGATCGGTTTCCTTCAGGAAATCGTCCTGATGCGAGTCCAGCGAGGCCTCCCATGTACAAGAATATTCTCATCGCCACCGATGGCACCGAGCTTTCGGAGAAGGCCATCAAACACGGTGTCGGGCTTGCCGGAGCCGTGAATGGCGAAGTCACCATCGTCACGGTCACGGAGCCGTGGGACGCGGTGATCGTGGGTGAAGTTGCGATGGTCGTACCGCCCGAAAAATACGATGAAACCGCCGAAGCCAATGCGCGGTCGATTCTGAGCAAGGCGAAAGACATCGCCGACAGGGCCGGCGTCACCGTCTATACGATGCACATGAAGGACCGGCACGCCGCGGACGGTATCATCGAAGCCGCAACGGAACGTGGCGCGGATCTGATCGTGATGGCGTCGCACGGGCGGCGCGGTTTGAGCCGTCTTGTCCTTGGCAGCGAGGCGAATGAGGTCGTCACCCATAGTCAGGTGCCGGTTCTCATTATCCGATAGATAGGTCGAGGACTGCGTAAATGTCGCCGGAATTGGCGGCTTGAGGCAGTTCCGCGACATAGGCAGCCATCGCGTCGCCCGCGACAGGCTCGGCAAATTCAAGCGTCTGGCTCTCGCCAAGCGCGACGTTGAATCGGTAAACGCCCAGCGCCTGCAGCCGGTCGAGACACGCCAGCGCCACGCCGCGCTGAATGGTGGTGAACTCGAAGGACAGGGCGGGCAAAGGCCGACCGAGGCCCTGCAACGCATTCAGCTCGAAGCCCTCGACGTCGATTTTCACGAAGGCCGGCAAGCCATGCTCCGCGATCAGCGCGTCCAGCGTCATCGCGGGCACCGAAACCGTCTCGTCCCAATTCTGCCCCTTCCAGCCGGGCGCATCGCTGGCGGCGGTCATGAAGTCGGGCGAGGCCGTCGAAATGGTGGGGTTGGCCAGATTGAGATGCAGCGTCAACTCACCGGGCGCATCGCTGACGGCAGCGCATAGTAGCGTCACCTTCGCATCGCGGCCATAACGGAATTTCAGCCAACGGAAGGCGGCGGGCTGCGGCTCAATGGCGACGACGCGCGCGCCAAGCGCACGGAACGCCCCGATGCGATCGCCAACGTGAGAGCCGACGTCGAAAACGAGATCGCCGGGCGAGACATAGCGCCGGTACAGCGCCATCAGTCCGCGTCGATGGGCGCGGCTGCCATAATAGATCCGCAGAGAGCGGGCAATGCCCGCTGCTCCACGGAGAGACCGCCGCAATCCTTGAAATGATGCGGCGGCCATCTTTCAGCTACTCGGAATAGCGGCGAGGCGATCGGACGATTTCGAAGACGCATCCGGTCCGCGAACGGTGAGATCAGGATCGGAAATGCGCTGCAGATCGCGCGGCGTATTCAACTCCTCCGGGATCGAACACAGGCCGATGCGGGCGCAGACGCGGCCAACCGCCGGAGATGCCGTGAACACTGCAAACGGAACGGCGAGGATCAGACCGGCAAGCAGTGGCGCGGCCCAGAACAGGACAGCCGGCGCTTTCCAGCTGAACAGCGCAAGGATTGCAAAGCCGAACAGCGTCTGCGGCCAGAGACCGTTGAACGCCGTCGCCCAGGTCAGGCCGTGAACATCGCGCTGCTGTCCGTTCCACACGACGGAACGGCCGAAGAGCAGGCTGATCATGAAGATGCTGAGCCGCACCGCCGCGACCGGCGCGAGCATCATGGAGAAGACGATTTCCGTGAAGCTGCTGGCGAGGAAGCGGAGCAGTCCGCCATATCTGGCAACGCCGCCCCGCGTGCAGAGCACGTCCAGCATGCCCATCAGCTTCGGTGAAATGCTCAGGAAAAAGGAGAAGAAGAACAGGCCGATGCCAAGCTCGATCTGGCGTGGCCCGATTTCGGGATCGAACACCTTCAGCGCCGACAGCGCGATCATCATGGTCCAGGCCAGCGCCGAGAGATACATGAAGATGCCCATGACGATCTGGAAGCGCGAGAGCGGCTTCAGGTTCGGCAGCCCGATCAGCCGCCAATATTGCATGTTGCCCTGGCACCAGCGCGTGTCGCGGCGCTGGAATTCCTGCAATGACGGCGGGTTGTCTTCCCAGCTTTCGCCTTCGACCGGAAGCACGCGCACTTCATATCCGGCGGCCCGCATCATCGTCGCCTCGATCTGGTCATGGCTGAGAATGCAGCCGCCCAGCGGGGCCTTGCCCGGCAAGATGGGCAGTTCACAGAAGGACTTGAACGGCGCGACGCGCACGACGGCATTATGCCCCCAATAGGGTCCGCAATCGCCGTTCCACCAGGCATTGCCCATCGTGTAGGAGCGCATTCCGTGACGCATGCCATACTGGAACACGCGGGCAAAGGCGCTGACGGACGGAGCGCCCGTGACGAGGCTTTGCAGAATGCCGAGACGCGGGTGGGCCTGCATGATGCGCGTCAGCTTCACGATCTCCGCGCCGGACATCAGGCTGTCGGCATCGAGCGGCAGCATCAGGTCGTAGGCATCGCCCCAGCGCTCAAGAAAATCGCGGACATTGCCGGCCTTGAAGCCTTCATTGGAAGGGCGGCGGCGGTAGAGCGTGCGGCCGCTATCGCCGAACTCCGTTTCCCATTCGGCGAACAGGCGCTCTTCTTCGGCGGCGACTTCGGGCTTGTCCGTATCGCTCAGCACGAGAAAGTCGAAACGGCTTGCTTCGCCGGTGCGCTCAAGGCTGTCACGCATGATGCGCAGCCGGGCAAAGGCGCGGGACGGATCTTCATTACGCAGAGTCATCAGGATCGCGGTACGCAGCGCAAGCGGGGCGTCTTCGGCGGGCAGCCTTGCGAAAGGCGCGACACGGCCTAGCGGATTCTTGACGAGATGCAGCAACCAGAAACCGATCAGCGCGTTCCAGAATCCCATCACCGTCCACGGCGCCGAAAGCATGAAAGCGGCGAAGATGCCCATGTCAAGCGCGGTCCAGCCGTCGCTTCCCAGAACCACGGCGAGCACGTATAACAGGCCGCCAATGGTCGAGAGCGTGAGTCCCGCCATGATGAGGCGGCGATTGCGGAGTAAACGCGTTTCCTGAAAGCCGGCTGGCGTGTAACGGGAGTCATGCGAGGCGGGATGCAGACGCAGCGGCGTTTGGTCGTTCATACTTGGACTTCCCCAGGACGGATTAGCAGCGAAAGACGGTTGGTTAGCGCGCGAAGCTCAGACGGTTGCTCCGCGGACCATGTACTGAAACACACGGACGCCCGATAAAATTCGATCACGAAATGGAGAGAACGTATGGCCACGAGCAATTCCCTCGCCGGGAACGCGAATTCCGCCCGCGCGCTGTTCTACGATACTCCTGGATTCGCTTCAATTCGGACTGTGAGGAATCCAATATTAATAGAAGATGACAGGGCTAAGGCAAACGTGCTCATACGAACTCTTTATTCGGGATTGAGCCGTGGCACTGAACGTCTGGTCTTCGAGGGACGGCTGCCGGAGAGTGAATGGACGCGGATGCGCGCCCCGTTTCAGGAGGGCGATTTTCCTTACCCCGTCAAATATGGCTATGCTGCGGCGGGCGTCGTCGAGGCGGGACCGGAAGCGCTTGTGGGACGTGCGGTCTTTGCTCTTTACCCGCATCAAGATTTCTTCACAATTCCGGCGGAAGCCGTCATCCCGGTACCTGAGAACGTGCCGCCGCGGCGCGCCGTGCTGGCCGCCAATATGGAGACTGCGCTCAACGCTCTATGGGATTCGCAGGCGCACGCCGGACACAAAATCGTGATCATAGGGGCGGGACTGGTTGGATGTCTGATCGCTCATCTGGCGGCCCGGCTGCCGGGCGCGGACGTCACTTTGGTCGACATTCTCCCCGAGCGGGCGGAGGTGGCGCGGTCGCTCGGAGTCAATTTCTCGCTGCCGGACGAAGCGCCGCGTGGTGCGGAGATCGTCTTTCACACGAGCGCGAGCGAACCCGGACTGCGACTGGCGCTCGGCATCGCAGCCTTTGAAGGGCGAATCATCGAAGTGAGCTGGTTCGGCGACAAACCTGTCAGCCTGCCGCTCGGCGGGGCCTTCCACAGCCAGCGCCTGCAGCTCATATCCACACAGGTCGGCCATGTCGCCACACCGATGCGCGGGCGCATGACGCATCGCCAAAGGCTTGAAAAGGCTCTGCATCTGCTGGACGATAGCCGGCTTGACGCGCTCATCACGGAGGAGGTTGCGCTCGACGACCTGCCGGATGCGCTGCCTCGGCTTCTCGCCCCGGACGCGCTGGGCATCGCCACGGCGATCTGTTATTGAAGCGGCTCCGACGCTTCGTTCCACATTCGATCTTCCCGAAGAATAGAGTCCATTTTTCGGGCCTCGCTCTCGTTTCAGGAGATAGCCATGTACGCGCTCGAAGTCCGCGACCACATTATGATCGCCCACAGCCTCCCCGGTGAATTCTTTGGCCCCGCCCAGAACACGCATGGCGCGACCTTCATTGTCGATGTCGCCTTTTTCCGGGAAACGCTGGACGAACACAATGTCGTCGTCGATATCGGACGCGCCTCCGAAGTATTGGCGGAGATCCTGAAGCCAATAAATTACGCCAATCTCGATGAAGTTCCCGAGTTTAAAGGCAAGCTGACGACCACGGAATTTCTGTGCCGCCACATTTTCGATAAGATGATGGGCGCTATTAAAGGAGGGAATCTGGGATCGGGATCGGAAGGTCTCGCCCGGATAAAGGTCACGCTACATGAAAGCCATGTCGCGCGCGCCTGGTTCGAGGGGGAGGTTTCGACATGACACGGCTGTATTTTGCCATACCCGGCGATATCGAAACGCCGACGGGCGGCTATGTCTACGACCGCCAATTGATCGCGCACCTGCCCGAACACGGCATCGACGTCACTCACCTGCCCCTGCCGCCCGGTTTTCCATTTCCCTCGGCGGAAGAAATCGGGGAAGCGACGCAATTGCTGGCCAGCGTGCCAGCCGACGCCGTTTTGCTGATCGACGGTCTCGCTTTCGGCGCGCTCCCCGACGAATCCCTGACCGGCATTGCCGCTCCGATTGCCGCCATGCTCCACCATCCGCTCGGACTGGAAACCGGGCTCGACGAGCAGGAAAGCCGTGAGTTGCTCGCATCGGAACGCGGGGCGCTGAAATTTGCGCGGCATATCATCGTGACCAGCGCGACGACTGCCGCCACCTTGCAGGAGCTGTCTTTCGCGCCACCGCCTCCGACGACCGTCGCCGAACCGGGAACCGAACCCGCCGAGCGTTCGACCGGCGGCAGCGGCATCTGCGAAATTCTCAGCGTCGGCTCGGTCGTGCCGCGCAAGGGACATGATATTCTCGTCGAAGCGCTCGCGAAGCTCCCGCATCGCGGCTGGCGCTGCACGATTGCCGGCAGTCTCGACCGGGATCAGGATTTCGTCCAGCGCCTGCGGCAGCAGATTGGCGAGCTGGACCTGGGTCAGCATGTGATCCTGACCGGTCCGCTGGATAGCGAGGAGATCAACGCGCAATACGCAAAGGCCGACATTTTCGCGCTGCCCTCCCGATATGAGGGCTATGGCATGGCCTTCGCCGGTGCTCTGGCGCGCGGCGTTCCGATTGTTGCGGCTCGCGCGGGCGCCGTACCGGGCACAGTGCCGGACGAAACCGGTCTGCTGGTCCCGCCGGACGACGCACAAGCCTTCAGCGAAGCGCTTCACGCGCTCATCGGCGATACGGCGTTGCGCCGGAAAATGTCCGACGCCGCGTGGGCCCACGCACAGACTTTGCCCCGCTGGGAGAACACCGCCCGAATCGTCGCCGGGGTCATCAAAGAGCTGGCCCCATGAGCACTTTCTCGGCTGACTGGCTTGCCTTGCGCGAGCCCGCCGATCACCGGGCGCGAGATCCGCAGCTTGGCGAAATCCTCGCGTACTATCTGAACCCGCGCACGAATATCAAACTCGTCGATCTGGGCTGCGGGACCGGATCGAATCTGCGGGCGCTGGCTCCGGACCTGTCGCCGATCAGTCAGCACTGGACATTGATCGACCACGATCCGGAGCTGCTGAAAACCGCGCGCAAGCAGATCGAGGCCTGGCGCGAGCAGACAGCCGTCACCGTCGTCGAATGCCGTTTCGAGAGCGTGGATCTGCAAGCCGACCTTGAGAAGGTCATCACCGACGATTGCGATGTGGTCACGGCTGCGGCCTTCTTCGATCTCGTTTCGGAAAGCTGGCTCGACAGATTTGTGGAAGTGCTGGCCGAGCGCCGTCCCGCAATCTACACGACGCTGATCTATGATGGCGCAATGCGCTGGCAGCCTGAACACCCGGCCGACAAGGCAATCGAGAGCGCCTTCAATTCGCACCAGCTTTCAGACAAGGGGTTCGGCCCGGCGGCCGGGCCGGATGCGGGCGACTACCTGATGAAACAGCTGGAGCTGCGCGCGGGCTATCACGTTGAAACCATGCCAAGCCCGTGGAAGCTCGGCGCGAACGAGTTGCCACTCATCCTCGCAACGGCGGAAGGTGTCGCCCAAGCGGCACGCGAGACCGGCGAGGTTGCCGATGCGGATATCCAGTCGTGGCTGGCTTCGCGCAAGAATCTGAAATCCTGCGAAATCGGCCATATCGACCTGCTGGCGCTGCCCCAGTAAGGACACCGCCAGTTAAGCCACTCCAGCGCGAAACGGATTATTGCGACTGCGGAACCGTAGGTCCCTGCGGCTCGGAAGAAGGCGGCACGATGGGCCGAAGCGTCGGCAGAGAGCTGTTCGAGCCGCCCGCCGGGGCGCCGCTTTGACCCGCACCATCCAGAATGGAGGTCGGCGCAGTCCCGTAGCCGGCGAGAACCGCAAGCAGAATGCTGGTGGCGAAGAATGCCGCCGCAAGCGTGCCCGTTATGCGCGTCAGCAGGTTTGCCGCGCCCCGTCCGCTCATCAGACCGCCGCCGCCACCGCCAATGCCGAGAGCGCCGCCCTCGGACCGTTGAACGAGAATGACGCCCACAAGCGCCGATGCGATCATAAGATGGATAACGAGTATTACGGTGATCATTGTCTTGTTCTTGAGCCCTGGCGGATGCTCGATTGATGCAGAAGCCAGCCCCTTGAGAGCCAACGGCATCTGCGTTTTCGCTGAATTCGGGCCCCTGTGTACCCCATTCTGTGGACCATGACCAGATGTAAGCGCGCGCCGGGCATTATTTAAGCCCTGCTGCGTCTCGGCCGTGCTTCAGTTCAGCCGATTGCTCTTGCCCGAGCCGGACTGCACCTTCACACGAACCGTTTGGTCCGCCTCCGTCAGCATCGACGCCTTTCGAGCTTCCACCGGCTTTCGCACGGGCAGCGGCGGGGAGAGTTCATCGGCGATGGTTTCATCGTCGGACACTTCACCCTGAAGATCGGACCCGACAATCTCGACTTCTTCCTTGCACTGGAATTTGAGCCGCTCATAGACGTCGAGATAGCGCTTCACGAGATTGAGGTCGGCAACCGTCAGATTGGCTCTGGCCCATTCGATCCCGTTTTCGAAATATCTGTCGATGCCGAGCACGAGAAGCGCCTTGCGCTCCATTTCCAGCCGATCACAGCCCTCCTTGTCGATCGGAGCCGCCGCAACCAGCCCCGGCACGGCTGACAGGAAACCGGCAACCATCCCCGCCAGTAGAACCGCTGTTCTCAGCCGCGAAAGCGGACGCATGACCATATGACCCCTCAAGACGCATGTACGCACGAGCCGATCCCTCCAATCGCGAGCTTATTCGCGACCGGCGGCTTCGTTCTGTGCGGCGGCAATTGCAAGAAAATCCCGCGCAAGCAGGCTCGCCCCGCCGACGAGAGCGCCATTCACGCCGGGAATTGTCAAGAGTTCTGACGCATTGGCCGGCTTGACGGAGCCGCCATAGAGAATGCGTGTTTCCGCTGCAACATCGTTGCCCAGAAGCGCGCCAGCCCTTGAGCGGATGGCGGCGTGCACCTCTTCGATATCCGCATTGGTCGGCGTCAGCCCCGTTCCGATCGCCCAGACCGGCTCATAGGCGATGACCACGCTTGCGGGCGTTGCGCCATCGGGGAGCGATCCGGCAAGCTGCCGTCCGACAACGTCGATCGTCAGGCCGAGACGGCGTTCGCCCTGTGTCTCGCCCACGCAGACAATGGCCAGCAGACCGGCCTCCATCGCCGCTTCCGCCTTCGCCTTGACGTCGCGATCACGCTCGCCATAAAGGGAACGGCGTTCCGAATGGCCCAGAATAACGGCAGTCGCGCCGGCATCGGCGAGCATCGGCGCGGAAATCTCGCCCGTGAACGCGCCGCTCGCCTCCGCATGGCAATCCTGCCCGCCGACAGCGATGGGACTGCCTTCGAGAACACGCGCAATCCGGCTGACCAGCGTTGCCGGCGGACAGATCATCACATCCGTACCGGCCGCAAGTCCGCCATCGGCGACACCGGCGCGCAAAGCCTCGATTTCGCCCAGCGACGCGCCGAGCCCGTTCATTTTCCAGTTTCCGGCTACCAGTGGCCTGACCCGTGACATCGCATTTCCCCGCTATTGGGCCTTGACAATGTGCCCGTCGCAGACTTGATCTAACGGCATGATCTCATAGACGCAAGTGATGCCGGTTCAGGCGGTTCGACGCAAGCACGGTTTGCGTGACGGCCTCGCCACTCTCCGCGCTTCATGGATCGGGACCATTTCCGACGAATTCAATTCCGATCTCGCGTCTTTTCGTATTAATCTCGTTTTTTCCGAAAAATGGTGGCCATTTTATCGGATTTCGCGCCAGTCGATGAAGTGAAGACAAGATGCTGAACTCCCTCAGAAATAGCGCAGGAAGCTGGGTCGTCAAGATCCTGCTGGGTCTCCTTATCGCCAGTTTTGCCCTCTGGGGTATCGACGGCATTTTCATGGGCGGCGCACAGCGGCACGTCGCCCAAGTCGGTGAACGTGAAATCTCCACGGCGGAATACGAGCAGACCTACCGCAATCAGGTCGGACTGATCAGCGCCCGCCTCGGCCGTCAGCTCACCGATCGGGAAGCGCGCCAGTTCGGCATCGGGCAGAACGTGCTGCAGAGCCTCATCAGCTCGACCGCCATCGACCTTCACGCGCAATCGCTGGGGCTGGGCATTTCCAACGACGCCATTGTCGCATCCATTCAGAACGAACCCGCATTCCGTGGCTCGGGCGATACGTTCGACCGCAGCCGTTTCGACGAGGTTCTGCGCAATATGGGCCTGTCGGAGCAGGGTTTCGTCGCTCGCCAGCGCGAAGATCTGATCCGCGAGCAGGTTGCCGGCGCTCTGAGCGAGGCCGCCTATGTGCCGCAGACAATGCTGGACGCGCTCTACCACCATCGCAATGATGAACGGGTGCTGAATTATTTCGTTGTCGCTCCCGAGACCGCCGGAGAGATCGCGCAACCTGACGAAGCTGCGCTGACGACCTATTATGAAGCGAACAAGAACCGTTACCGCGCGCCGGAATACCGCAAGGTCGGTCTCCTGACGCTGACGCCGGAGGCCATAAGGGACACCGTTGCCCTGACCGACGAACAACTCAAAGTGCAGTTCGAGGCCACGAAGGACCAGTATTCCAGGCCCGAACGCCGTACGATTCAACAGCTTGTCTTCAACGACATGGAAGCCGCCCGCGCCGCCGCCGAAAGGCTGGCCAACGGCGAGGACTTCGTGGCGCTGGGCAAAGAGCTCGGCATGAAGGAAAGCGACATCGATCTCGGCCCCTTCACTCAAAGCGGCTTTGCCAACAGGGACGTCGCCGAAGCCGCCTTCAAGCTTGAAAAAGGACAGGTCAGCGAACCCATCGACAGCTTCACGACGATGATCATCAAGGTCACGGAGATCGAGCCGGGCGAGCAGAAGACCTTCGAGGACGTGAAGGAGGAGGTCCGCGCGGCTCTTGCGAGAGATAAGGCCCGCGAGGAGATCCAGAACCTCTATGACGCGATCGAGGACGCCCGTGCGGGCGGGGCCAACCTTCAGGAAGCGGCTCAAAAGCTCAACCTGCCTTACGCCGAGCACACGTTCGACAGGCAGGGCCGCGATCAGTCGGAGACGCCGGTCGGCGCCGTCGCGCAGGCGCCCGCCGCCGTCAATCTTGCTTTCGAAAGCGATGTCGGCGTTGAGAACAATCCTGTGCCCTCGGGTGACGGCTTCGTGTTTGTCGACGTTCTTGAGGTGATCCCGGATCGCCAGAAGGCCTTCGAGGAGGTCCGCGAGCAGGTCAAGACCCAGTGGATCGAAGAGGAGACGCGCAAGGCCGTCCGCGCCAAGGCAACGGAACTCGCCGAGAAGGCCAAGGGTGGAGCAACCCTCGAAGAGGTCGCCGGGGAGATCGGCGCATCCGTTTCGACAACGCCGGCCGTGAAGCGCGACGGCGCACCGGAAGGACTGCCACGCACCGCTGTCTCGCTCGGTTTCAGCCTGCCTGACAAGGGCATCGGCAATGTCGAGATGGCCGACCGGAAGGCGCAGGCCGTGATCCAGGTGGCAGAGGTCCGGAAAGCGCCGCCGATGGAAGAGGCACAGGCCGAAACCCTGCGCACGGAGCTTCGCCAGACGATGGGTGTGGATATTCTGACGCAATATGTTGGTGGCCTGCAGGCGGACTATGGCGTTCAGATCAACAACCAGGCATTGTCGGCGCTCTCAATCCAGTAATTCATTCCGGCTCGGGACCGTTCCACGCGGGGCGGTCCCGGACCTTTTCATTTTGCAGTTCAGTTCTCCGGGGAATGCCCTCGATTTCACCGGATCTCACAATCATTACTCGCTCGGGCGGGCCTCCCCGCCTCTGACCTGAAGGCGTGACGCCATGCGGCTCTATCCCGGATTCGACTCCTTTGCCGAAACCTATGACAGGGGCGAGCCGCAGGCGGTCTGGACGCGGCTGATCGCCGATCTGGAAACCCCCGTTTCGGCCATGCTCAAGCTCGGCGCGGACCGTCCGATGAGCTTCCTGCTGGAGTCGGTCGAGGGCGGCGCGGTCCGTGGGCGTTACTCCGTGATCGGATTTGCGCCGGACATCGTCTGGCGTGCTTTCGGCGACGAAGCCGAGATCAATCGCACGCCTGATAAATCGCCGGACAAATTCACCAGATGCAAGGGCGGCACGCTCGCCTCGCTGCGCGAATTTCTCGCCGAATCCCGCATGGACCTGCCGGAAAGCCTGCCGCCCATGGCGCTCGGCGTATTCGGCTATATGGGCTACGACACCGTCCGCCTGATCGAGAAACTGCCTGAACCCAATCCGGACCCGATCGGCATCCCGGACGCCGTCCTGATCCGCCCCACGGTCATGGCGATCTTCGACAATGTGAAGGACGAGATCATCATCGTCACGCCGGTGCGTCCGCAAAAACGGATCACGGCGAAAACCGCGTGGACGCGCGCGCTCGACCGGCTGTCCTCCGTCGTCGACGCGCTGGACAAGCCGCTCGGCCATGCCGCCGCGCCCAACGGGCTGGAGATCGACTTTCCCGCCGCCGTCTCGAACACGACGCCGAAGCAATATGAGAAGATGGTCCGCAAGGCGAAGGACTACATCGCGGCGGGCGACATCTTCCAGGTCGTGCTGAGCCAGCGCTTTTCCGCGCCCTTCGACCTGCCGCCCTTCTCGCTCTACCGCGCTCTCCGCCGCGTGAACCCGTCGCCTTTCCTGTTCTTCCTCAACTATGGCGACTACGCCATCGCCGGATCGAGCCCAGAAATTCTCGTGCGCGCACGCGGCGGCGAAGTCACAATCCGCCCGATTGCCGGAACGCGGCCTCGCGGCGCAACGCCGGACGAAGACAAGAAGATGGCTGAGGAATTGCTGGCCGACGAGAAAGAACGCTCCGAGCATCTAATGCTGCTCGATCTGGGCCGCAACGATGTCGGCCGGGTCTCCAAGATCGGCACCGTCCGCGTCACCGACAGCTTCTTTCTCGAATATTACAGCCAGGTGATGCACATCGTCTCCAATGTCACCGGCGAACTTGCCGATGAGCACGACGCGGTTGACGCGCTGATGGCCGGTTTCCCGGCGGGCACGGTGTCCGGCGCGCCCAAGGTCCGCGCGATGGAGATCATCGACGAGCTGGAGACGGAAAAGCGCGGGCTTTATGCGGGCTGCGTCGGCTATTTCTCCGCGTCAGGCGAGATGGACAGCGCCATCGTGCTGCGGACCTCGCTGATCAAGGACGGTATGATGTATGTTCAGGCCGGCGCGGGGATCGTCGCGGATTCGGTGCCCGCGAGCGAGCAGCGTGAGTGCGAGGCGAAGGCCGGGGCGCTGTTCCGCGCGGCGGAGGAAGCGGTGAGGTTTGCGAGCGCTGCGGGGCGGGGGCAGTGATATGGTTCAAGTTAAACTAACAAGAGAACGGACGGTAATACCATTCATTGATCACTGGCGTGCAACCGAATTTTTCTACAAAAAAGCTACAGAGGAACCTCAAAATAGTAACGTTTTTTATATGGCTGCATTAACATTTTTATCTTTCACACTGGAAGCGTATTTGAATCACATTGGACATTCTCGAATTAAAAGCTGGAACAAAAAACAGTTTGGATCATGGAAAGATAAAATAAAAATTATCACGAAGCATTTTGATATTAATGCTGATTTTCAGTATGAACCTTGGAAAACCACAACAGTATTAGCCAATTTTCGACATCCGGTAGCGCATGGCAAAGATGAATTTCTGAGTGCTTCAGGAATATATTCGATACCACAAGCTGAGAGTGTTTCTAAAGAATGGCTACAAAGCGAATACGAAAACACAATAATAAGTCAAAAACCACACGAGATTAGAGAAAATATTTATGAACTTTTCAATATAATTAACCAACCTTGCTACGGCTGTCCCTTCCCTGGCGGTGTCGTCAAAATGCAGTCGCGTTCACAGCGAGTTTTGTAAAAGTGACGCCCATGCTCATTCTTTTCCGCCACGCAAAATCGAGCTGGGACTTCCCTGAACTGGAAGATTTCGACCGCCCGCTCAGCAATCGCGGCCAGAAAGCGGCGCCGCGAATGGCGGCCTGGCTTGCCGAAACCGGCCTCATCCCCGACCATATCATCTGTTCCGCCTCGCGCCGTACCCGTCAAACACTGGATCTGGCGTTGCCCTTCTGGAAACCCACGCCAACCATCGACTATGCGGAGGCCCTATATCACGCAAGCCCGGAAACGCTGCTCACTATCGCCCACGACGCGCCACACGCTGCACGCGATGTCATGATCGTCGGTCACAATCCGGGGTTGGAGGCATTCGCAACCCGAATGATCGGCAGCGGCGATAAAAAGACCCGGCTCGCGCTCGCGAGCAAATTTCCGACCGCCGCTGTCGCCGTAATCACATTCGAAACCGATTCATGGGCAAAAATTGCACTGGCAAGCGGACATTTGGCGCATTTCATCACGCCAAAGCAGCTCAAGCGGGACTGACAGGCACGAAGCTCATCGGATTCCCGAAAACACCGCGCTTTCCGCTGGACGCCTGCCCTTATTTTTGCTGATCTTGCCGGCGGCGGAGGCGCGACATGATCACCCTTATCGATAATTACGACAGTTTTACCTATAATCTGGTGCACTATATCGGCGATCTTGGCGTGAGCTGCCGGGTTTACCGCAATGACAAGATCACTGCCGCGCAGGTTCTGGCTGAAAAGCCGGCAGCCATCGTGCTCTCGCCCGGCCCGTGCACGCCGAACGAAGCCGGCATCTGCCTCGACCTCATCAAGAAGAACAAGGGCCGCATCCCGCTGCTCGGCGTCTGCCTCGGCCATCAGGCCATCGGTCAGTCCTATGGCGGCAAGGTCATCCGCGCGCCGAAACTGATGCATGGCAAGGTGTCGACGGTCTACAATTCCGGCGAAGGCATCTTCACCGGCATCCCGTCGGAATTCGCCGCGACGCGCTATCACTCCCTGCTCGTGGAGGAAAAGACGCTGCCATCGTGCTTCCGCATCACGGCATCGACCTCGGACGGGCTGATCATGGCGCTGCAACATCAGGAGCACCCGGTTTTCGGCGTGCAATTCCACCCCGAAAGCATCGCCTCGGCCTATGGTCACGCGCTGATCGCCAATTTCCTGCGCATCGCGCGCATCAACTGGTCGCCGATCCGGCCCAATCTCGAACTCGCCCGCGTGGGCTCATCTGGAAAATCGGAGGTCACGCGATGATCGAGACGACGGACGCCACGACCCGCTTCCGCCCCTATTTCGAGAAAGTCGCTGGCGGCGTCGCCTTGAGCGAGGGCGAGGCGGCCGCTGCGTTCGGGGCGATCATGGAAGGCGGCATCCCCGATGCCCAGCTCGGCGGCTTTCTGGTGGCGATGCGGGCGCGGGGCGAGACGGTCGACGAGATCGCGGGCGCGGTTCGAGCCATGCGCGACCGCATGCTGAAGATCGCCTCTCCGCGCGGCGCGGTCGATGTGGTCGGCACGGGCGGCGACGCCAAGGGCACCTACAATGTCTCCACGGCAACGGCCCTCGTCATTGCCGGAGCCGGCGTGCCCGTCGCGAAACACGGCAACCGCGCGGTATCGTCGAGATCCGGCGCGGCCGATGTTCTCTCGCAACTCGGCATCGACCTTGCCATGACCCCGATAACCGCCCAGCGCTGCCTCGACGAGGCCGGGATCGCCTTCCTGTTCGCGCCCACCTATCATTCCGCGATGCGCCACGCCGCGCCCGTCCGTCAGGCGCTGAAGCTACGGACCATCTTCAACCTGCTGGGTCCGCTCTCCAATCCTGCTGGCACGAAACGCCAGCTCATCGGGGTATTCTCCGATGTCTGGCTGGAGCCGCTCGCCGAAGCCATGAAACGGCTGGGAGCAGAGCATGTCTGGGTCATTCACGGCTCGGACGGCCTGGACGAGTTGACCACGACCGGTCCCTCGCAAGTCGTTGAAATGCGGGACGGCATCATCCGCCGCATCGAGGTGACGCCCGATCAGATCGGCGTGCAGCCGGTCCCGCTGGAGAAACTGCTGTGCCCCTCGCCCGAGGAAAGCGCCGCCGCTATCCATGCTCTGCTTGCCAGAGAGCCGGGACCGTTCCGGGATATCGTCCTGCTGAACGCCGCCGCTGCATTGATTGTCGCAGGCCGTGCGGATACGCTGCCGGAAGGCGCGGAAATTGCACGGCAGTCAATCGATCAGGGCAATGCCGCCGCAGCGCTCGACAGGCTGATCGCGCAAGGGAAGGCGTAAGAAGACCATGACCGACATACTCGACAGGATTTCCGCCTACAAGCGTGAAGAGGTCGCCGCCGCGAAAGCCGAAAAGCCGCTGGCCGAAGTCGAGGACGCCGCCCGTGCCGCATCGCCCGCCCGGCCCTTTGCCGCCACCATCGCTGCGTGCGCCGATGAGGGCCGTCACGCGCTGATCGCGGAGATCAAGAAGGCCAGTCCGTCCAGGGGTCTGATCCGCGAGGATTTCGATCCGGCGTCGCTGGCGCTCAGCTACGCGGCCGGAGGCGCTGCCTGCCTGTCCGTCCTGACCGACACACCGTCCTTCCAGGGCCACCCCGACCACCTGATCGTGGCGCGCGAAGTCTGCGCCCTGCCGGTTCTGCGCAAGGATTTCATGGTGGATCCCTACCAGATCCCGCAGTCGCGCGCGCTCGGGGCGGACTGCATTCTGATCATCATGGCGGCCGTCGATGATTTCCTTGCGATGGAGCTGGCGGGCACCGCGAACAGCTGGGGCATGGACGTGCTCGCCGAGGTCCACAATGAGGAGGAGCTGGAACGCGCGCTCAGCCTGCCGACCTCGCTGATCGGCATCAACAATCGCGACCTGCAGACCTTCGAGACCTCGCTCGACGTCACCGAACGGCTTCTGCCCATGGTCCCGCATGGCCGGCTGATGGTCAGCGAAAGCGGCATCCACACCCATGCCGACATTGTGCGGCTCGCCGCCGCCGGCGCACACGGCTTCCTCGTTGGCGAGAGCCTGATGCGCCAATCCGACGTCAACGCCGCCACACGGGCGCTGCTTTTCGGCGATGCCGCCCAGCCGCCCTATGCCGGAACATCTTACAGCGCGGCGCAGGCATGAGCTCCAGCCTCTCTCATATCAATGAGCGGGGCGAGGCGAACATGGTGGACGTTGCCGACAAGGCCGTCACCTCCCGCACCGCCATCGCCGAAGGCAGCGTCTTCATGAAACCGGAGACGCTGGCGCTGATCCGCGAGGGCAGCGCGGCCAAGGGCGACGTGCTGGCGACAGCGCGCATTGCCGGGATCATGGCCGCCAAGCGCACTCATGAGTTGATCCCGCTGTGCCATCCGCTGGCGATAAGCAAGGTGACGGTGGATTTCGAGGAAATCCGCAGTCCGGCCGAAGCAGGTCTGCGTGTCGAAGCGCTGGTCAAGGTCACCGGACAGACCGGCGTCGAGATGGAGGCGCTGACCGCTGTTTCCGTCGCCTGCCTGACGATCTACGACATGCTCAAGGCAGCGGACAAGGCGATGCATTTCGAGGGTATACGCCTCATCGAGAAGACGGGCGGGCGTTCCGGCCATTATCGCGCTGAGGAGAGCTAGCTTTGCTTTCGGTCGCGCAGGCACTTCAGCAAGTTATCGGTGGCATTGAACCGCTTTCCGCCGAGACGGTGAAGCTGGACGCAGCGCATGGCCGTATCCTTGCCGATGACCTTGCCGCCAGACTGACCCAGCCGCCCTTTCCGTCCTCCGCGATGGATGGCTATGCGGTTCGCCGGACGGATCTGCAGAGTTTGCCTGCGACATTGTCCGTGATCGGTGAATCCGCCGCCGGACATCCGTTTTCCGGCATGGTGCGAACTGGCGAAGCGGTGCGCATCTTCACCGGCGCTGTCGTCCCCGATGACGCGGATTATATCGTCATTCAGGAAAACGTCACGGCCACGGATAAGCAGATCGAAATCCGCGAGATTGGTGCTGAAAGCCATATCCGCGAACGCGGCGGCGATTTCCGCGAGGGCGATACGCCGCTTCGCGCGGGACGAAGGCTGACGCCGCGCGATGTTCTGCTGGCCGCGCAGATGAACCATGCAGAGCTGCCCGTCCGCCGCAAACCGAAGATCGCAATTCTCGCTTCCGGCGACGAATTGGTACCGCCCGGCGGAGAGCTCGCGCCCGGACAGATCATTTCCTCAATTCCCGCAGGGCTCGGCGCGATGCTGCAGTCGGCCGGTGCGGCGCCGGTGCTGCTGGGAATAGCGGGAGACACGCTCGAAGATCTTGGCAGGCACATCGCCAATGGTCACGATGCCGATGTCCTCGTGACCATTGGCGGCGCATCGGTCGGCGATCACGATCTGGTGCGCAAGGCGCTGGAGATGGCGGGTTACGAGATTGGCTTCCACAAGATCGCGATGCGTCCCGGCAAGCCTCTGATGTCGGGCATGCGCGGCGCTCGGCGCGTGATCGGACTGCCGGGCAATCCCGTCTCCGCGATGATCTGCGGGCTGGTCTTTCTGACGCCGCTGGTTGCCGCGCTGCTCGGCGAGGACCGCCCCCGGTCGCGGGAGATCCTCATGCCGCTGGCCGCCTCGCTCACGGAGAACGGCGTGCGGCAGCATTACATGCGCGCGAAATTTGCCATCCATGAGGGCCGGGAGGCCGTTGAGCCGCTGCCGTCGCAGGACAGCTCGCTGACGGCGACGCTTGCCGCAGCCGACTGCCTGATCGTGCGGGCCCCGAACGCACCGGCCTTGCAGGCAGGGGCAAATGTGCCGGTCATCCCGCTTTTTCCGTGAAGCGAAGCACTTTTTCCCCTAAAACCGCTTAAATTGCTGTGGCAGCCCCTTGCGGAACACAACTAGAACACGTATAGATGTTCCTGCTTTGTACAAGAACGGCTGTTGGATATGCCGCTTCCGGCTTCTAGGGAACAATAATGCTCACGCCCAAGCAGAAAGAGCTTCTTCTCTTCATCAATGAACGGCTGAAAGAGTCGGGTATCCCGCCATCCTACGACGAGATGAAGGAAGCGCTGGACCTGCGCTCGAAATCCGGCATTCACCGGCTGATCACCGCTCTGGAAGAACGCGGCTTTATCAAGCGCTTGCCCCATCGGGCGCGTGCGCTGGAAATCATCAAGATGCCGGAAACATCCCAGCCCGGCCTCGCCCGCCGTCCCGCCGCCGGGTTTTCGCCCTCTGTCATCGAAGGATCGCGCCGGCGCGGCTTCAGCGACAGCGAGGACGCCGAATTCGGCTATTCATCCGGCATTCCCGTCATGGGCCGGATTGCGGCCGGCGTGCCGCGTGCGGCAATCGAGAATCACAGCCACACGATCAATGTCCCCGAGGAAATGCTCACCGGGGGCGAGCACTTCGCTCTGGAGGTCAAGGGCGACTCCATGATCGACGCCGGTATCCTCGACGGCGACACCGTAATCATCCGCAAGACCGACACCGCCGTGAATGGCGACATCATTGTCGCGCTCGTCGATGACGAGGAAGCAACCCTCAAGCGTTTCCGGCGCAAAGGCCAGTCCGTGGCGCTCGAAGCGGCCAACCCGGCTTACGAAACGCGCATCTTCGGTCCGGACCGTATACGGATTCAAGGCAAGCTGGTCGGGTTGCTCCGGCACTATTGAGCCGTCTCCGGGATTTTTTCCCGCCGCCGATGAACAGTTACCCACGGGCGTATGCCGCGCTCTTCGCCAACCGTGCGCACAGTGACGCCTGCTGGTCCTATCGTCAGCATATGCGCCCCGCGTTCCTTGAGATCGAGCCTGTCCACAATGATTTCAGGCTGTTCGCACCGCTCCGGCAATGTAAAATCGGCAATGAGGACAGCCGCCCGCTGGCAATCATCCTTCAACGCAGCGGGGTGATGGACGTGTGTCACCAGCCGTCCCTTTACGAGTACGATGCAGCCTGTATCATCGCACTGAAACGCTTTCGACCCTCGCGCTTCCTTGACAGGGCGGCCATCGCCATCCGCCTCCATCCATCGCTCAAGGCTGAACGAAGCCTTGCGGGATTTCGTCGTCGCAATATTTCCGGCCTGATCGCGAACGGCAACAAGCTTGCCGTCACGGTCGATCCAGATATCGGCGCGTTCGCCGAAAGGCGTCAACGTCAGGCCCCCGCCGATCGCGAGCAGTCCCAGCCAGCGCCAGCGTCCGCGCCAGATCATGAGCCACAGCCCGCCGAGAATCATCAGCGGCAATGCGCCCTCGGGAAAAGCCGGAACCGCCGGCGCAGCGCCGGGCAGGCTGGAGGTAAAGGCAGCAACGCCGAGCATCCATGCAATCCCCTGCTCCATGACGAGCAGTGGCCAGGCTTCGAGGCCGAAGGGCATGGCCAGCAGCGTCAGCAGAACCATCGGCATGACGACGAAGCCGACCACGGGCACGGCAAGGATATTACCGATCATCGAATAGATTGCGACACGGTGAAAATGATAGGCGGCGAACGGATCGACGGCGAGGCTGGCAAGCAGTGTCGTCGAGGCAATGTCGATGATGAAGATCAGGGGGATGGCGACCAGCCTCGGCCATCCGTCGAGCTTCGTCAGCGACGGCCGGGATTCGTAGAACGCGATAAGCGCCGCCGTCGCCGCGAAGGACATCTGGAACCCGGCGTCCACCAGACTATGCGGCATGAGCGCGAGAATGACGAAGGCGGCTATGGCGAGATTGCGCAGGCTGATCGCCGGACGGTTGAGGATGATCGCTCCGAACACTATGGCCACCATGATGTAGGCGCGGATGGCCGACACTGCCGCCCCCGAGAGCGCGAGATAGACGCTGGCGATGCCGAGCGCGCCAAGCGCGGCCCAGATCTTGATCGGATAGCGCAGCGCAATCGCGGGAAACACTCCGAGCAAGGCCCGTATCAGCCAGAACAGCGCGCCCGCCGTCAGCGCCATGTGAAATCCGGAGATGGCGATCACATGCGCCAGACCGGCATCGCGCAGCGCCTGGGTGGCCGGTTTGCTCAGCGCCCCTCGATCGCCCACGATCAGCGCGTTCGCGACCGCCGCGCGATCGCCCTCCAGCACCTGGTTGACCCGCGCGGCGATGGCCTGCCGGATGTTGCCGATAGCGGCCCGCGCCCGCAGATCGGACGGCGCTGGCGGAGGCTTGGCCAATGGCGTCACCTTGCCCATCGCGTAGCCGCTTGCGCCGAGACCCTTGAACCAGAAATGGCGGGCAAAGTCGTACCCGCCCGGCAGAACCGGTTCGGGCGGCGGCATGAGCGTCGCGCGCAATTGAATGGCGTCTCCCGCAAGCCAGTTCCCGCGATCGCCATTGTAGCTCACACGCACGCGGTGCGGCGTCTGGTCCGGCTGCAACCGCTCCACCGCAATGACGCGCAATGTCAGCCGCGTGCGCTTTTCCTGCCGTTCGATCCGCTCGATCCAGCCGGAAACCGTGACATAGCGCATCTCCCGCTGCAGAACCGGCGCGTCCCCGAGAACGACCTGAAACTTCGCCGCCGCAAAACCAAGGGCCGTCATGAGGATGATGCTGCTTGCAATGAGGCGCAGCGAGGCGCCGCGGAGAAACACGCGCAATGCCGCGGCGAGCACCACACCGGAAACTGCAAGGATCGCTGGCGGTTCGCTCAACAAGGCGAGATAAAGCGCAATGCCGCAGCCGAAGAACACCGGCAGCCACAGGAACCAGCGCCCGCGCTCCGCATCCAGCGACTCCTCGATGCGCAGACGCCATCCTGCCGTCGCCGCACCCGAAGCGCCCATTGCCTGCGAGCCCACGCTCTGGCCGAACTGACGGCGACCCATGGGCCCGCCGCCACGCTCCAGCGCAGCTTCAGTCAGCGACATTCATCCCCCACGGTCCGCTTACACATGCGGCCTCCCTGTGCTAAACCCTCGGCAATTCATTCATCCTTCAATTGAATCTATGGAACGCAATCGCATGTCCGGTAAAGTCGTCACACGCTTCGCACCATCCCCGACAGGGTTTCTACATATAGGGGGCGCACGCACGGCGCTGTTCAACTGGCTGTATGCCAAAGCCAATGGCGGGCAGTTCCTGCTCCGTATCGAGGACACCGACCGCGCGCGCTCCACCGAGGAGGCGATCCACGCCATTCTCGACGGTCTGCGCTGGCTCGAACTGCAGTGGGACGGCGAGCCGGTCCTGCAGCACGCGCGCGCCGAGCGCCATGCCGAGGTGGCGAAACAACTGCTCGCCGAGGGCAAGGCCTATCGCTGCTATGCAACTTCGGAAGAGCTTGAGGAGATGCGCGAAAAGGCCCGCGAGGAGGGGCGCTCTCCCGGCTATGACGGACGGTGGCGCGACCGCTCGCCCGACGAAGCGCCCGAGGGCGCGCCTTTCGCCGTGCGTTTCAAGAGCCCGATGGAGGGCGAAACCGTTGTCGACGACCAGGTGCAGGGGCCGGTCACTTTCCAGAACAAGGATCTCGACGACCTGATCATCCTGCGCAGCGACGGCTCGCCGACCTACAATCTTTCCGTAGTCGTGGACGATCACGATATGGGCGTCACGCACATCATTCGCGGCGACGATCACCTGACCAATGCGGCCCGGCAGTCGCAGATCTACAAGGCGATGGGTTGGGACGCGCCGGTTTTCGCCCATGTGCCCCTGATCCACGGACCGGACGGCGCGAAAATGTCGAAGCGCCACGGCGCGCTGGGCGTCGACGCCTACCGGGCGATGGGCTATCTGCCGGCCGCGATGCGCAACTATCTCGTCCGCCTCGGCTGGAGCCACGGCGACGACGAGATCATCTCGACGGATCAGATGATTTACTGGTTCGGCTTCGATGCGCTCGGCAAGTCGCCGGCGCGTTTCGACTTCGCCAAGTTGGAGAACCTGAACGGACACTACATCCGCCAGGCGAGCGATGCCGACCTTGTCTCCGCGTTGAAACAGCTTCTCCCGCATCTGCCGCAGGAAAAGGCGCTCGCCGCAGGGCTGGACGAGGAGGATCTGCGCAAGCTGGAACTGGCCATGCCGGGCCTGAAGGAGCGCGCGAAAACGCTTGTGGAACTGCTCGATAGCGCGGCTTTCCTGTTTACCAAACGTCCTCTGGATATGGAACCAAAGGCGGAAAAACTGCTTACGCCAGAGGCACGGGAGCGGCTTGCCTCGCTCGATGAAAAATTCGCCGCGCTCAATGAATGGTCAGCGGCAAGCATTGAAGAGGCAGTCCGCGAGCATGCCAAGCACTTGAATGTGAAGCTCGGCGATCTTGCTCAGCCATTGCGCGCGGCGTTGACAGGACGTACCGTATCTCCCGGGATTTTCGATGTAATTTTAGTTCTTGGTCGCGACGAAGCTTTGGGACGGATCAAGGATCAGGCACAGCCCGACTAGACCGGCGAGCTTATTGACTTGTTAGTCTTGATTAAAATTTAGGCAGAGACTTCGCCGCGCTGGACGCCTGCAAACCCCCGGTTTATTATTGCGGCGCAAAATGGGGAGCAGCGCGCCGCAACATCAATCGAGGCCGCGCCGCACATAAAGAGCCCGCGATTGAGAGAGAAAGGATGACCCTTATGGGGACACCGTCAATGCCGGACAAAAAAAAGCTGGAGCCGTCAAGCAAGGCCACCGTGTCGATCAACGGCCAGGAGGTCGAGCTGCCGGTCTATTCGGGCACGCTTGGCCCCGATGTCATGGACATCTCCAAATTCTACGGGCAGACCGGCGCGTTCACTTACGACCCTGGCTACACGTCGACAGGCTCTTGCCGCTCTGCCATCACCTTCATCGACGGCGAAGAGGGCATGTTGCTGCATCGCGGCTACCCGATCGAGCAACTCGCGGAGAACGGCAACTTCCTTGAAACGGCGCACCTGTTGCTCTACGGCGAATTGCCGAACAAGGAGCAATATGACGACTTCGTCAATCGCGTCACCTACCACACGATGCTCCATGAGCAGATGAACCGCTTTTTCACCGGCTTCCGCCGCGATGCGCATCCGATGGCGGTCATGGTCGGCGTGGTCGGCGCGCTCTCGGCCTTCTATCACGACTCCACGGACATCACCGACCCGGTCCAGCGCGACATCGCCGCGATCCGCATGATCGCGAAAATGCCGACCATCGCGGCCATGGCCTATAAGTATTCCGTCGGCCAGCCCTTCATCTATCCGCGCAACGACCTCGATTACGCGTCGAACTTTCTTTATATGAGCTTCGCTGTTCCTTGTGATGAATACCGGGTCAACCCGGTGCTCTCGCGCGCAATGGACCGGATTTTCCTGCTCCATGCTGATCACGAACAGAACGCCTCCACCTCCACGGTGCGGCTCGCTTCGTCCTCGGGCGCCAATCCGTTTGCGTGCATCGCCGCCGGCATTGCCTGCCTGTGGGGTCCGGCGCATGGCGGCGCGAACGAAGCGGCGCTGAAGATGCTTGAGGAAATCGGCACGGTCGACCGCATTCCGGAATATATCGAGAAGGCGAAGGACAAGAACGATCCGTTCCGCCTCATGGGCTTCGGCCACCGCGTCTACAAGAATTACGACCCGCGCGCCAAGGTCATGCAGAAGACCTGCGCCGAAGTGCTCGACCTCGTCGGCGTGAAGAACGACCCGCAGCTTCAGGTCGCGCGCGAGTTGGAGAAGATCGCGCTTGAAGATGAATATTTCGTCGAGAAGAAGCTCTATCCGAATATCGACTTCTACTCCGGCATCACCCTGAAGGCGCTCGGCTTCCCGACTTCGATGTTCACCGTCCTGTTCGCGCTGGCCCGCACGGTCGGCTGGATCGCGCAGTGGAAGGAAATGATCGAGGACCCGGATTACCGCATCGGCCGTCCGCGCCAGCTCTATACTGGCCCTGCAACGCGCGACTACGTGGACATCACACAGCGCTGATTCTGAAGCGAAATCTCGAAAAACTTTGTTGCCCGATATGGTGGAGGGGCCATTAAACGCGGCTCCTCCAAACTCGGCGTAAAGTTGGCGGCGAAAACCAAGATCATTTCTTGAAGAAACGATCCTGGTTTGCGTCTGCATGTTTCAAGCTCGATTTTCCCAAAAAACCTGTCCCCGCGGAGGCGGGATGATGTCCATTTTATTGGATCTCGCTTTAACGCGGCACGGTCAGACGCTTTTTCACGCCCTCTTCGATGATGGCGAGCGCCGTTTCCGCAGCACGTTCGCTGGGCGTGCCGTGATCAAGCACCATCTTGTCCGCAATCGTGCCCAATCCGGCAAGTTGGCGCGCTCTCTCGGGCGTATCGCCGAAAAGTGGCAAGAGCGCTTCCGTCAGCTTCTCGGGCGTGCAATCTTCCTGCAGCAGTTCGGGAAACACATTCTGCCCGATCACAAGATTGGCCAGCACGACAGACGGCACTTTCAGCAAGAAGCGAAGGCGTTCGGCGAGCCAGTCGACCTTGTAGGCGACGACCATGGGCACGCCAGCAAGCCCGAGTTCCAGCGTCACCGTGCCGGATGCGGCCAGCGCTGCCTTTGCCAGCTTGAAGGCCTTGAACTTGTCATCCTGTCCGGAGACGAGATGCGGCTGGATCGGCCAGCCTTTCAGCGCCTCTTCAATCAGTGGACGGACGGAATCGACTGCCGGAAGGATGACCTCCATCGGCCCAACATTTTCCATGAGTCCGGCCACTGCTTGCCCGAATGGTTCCATCAGGCGGCGGACCTCGGTCGGGCGGCTGCCGGGGAGAACGAGCAGAACAGGCTTCGCCGGATCGAGCGCAAGCCGCGTGGCCAGTTCCTGCGCATCCAGTTCCCTGATCCAGTCCAGCTTCTCGATCATCGGGTGGCCGACATAGCTGCATGGCGGACCGCCGAGACGCTCGTGGGCTTCCGGCTCGAAAGGCAGGATCGCCAGAAGATGATCGACATAGGGCGCCATTTTCTTCGCGCGGCCCGGACGCCAGGCCCAGACGCTGGGCGAGACATAGTCGATGATCGGGATGAGCGGCTTTTTCCTGCGAATGCGTTTCGCGATAGGATGAGTGAATTCGGGGCTGTCGATGATGATGACGCCATCGGCGTCGGCGGCGAGCGCGGCATCGACAGTCTGATAGACGCGGCGGACCAGCTTCGGCAGGTGGGCGAGGATTGCCAGCGGCCCCATGACGGCGACGTCCGAAAGCGGGAAGATCGAGCGCATCCCTTCGGCTTCCATCATTTCCCCGCCGACGCCGGAGAACAGGATCGGCACCTCGGACCTGGCCTTGAGCGCCGCCATCAGCTTGCCCCCGAGATGATCGCCGGAATGTTCGCCGGCGACAATGAAGATGCGGCGCGCGCGCGGTTTCAAGACGCTCTCCTCAAAAAATTGCGGAGCTGGAGATCATGTTCCAGTAGTTCGATCCCAACAGACCAATCCAGTGACAAGTGGGTTTCTGTTGGGAAAAAACCATAACAAAAGTTAAGCCAGTGGTCTGGGTGACATTGACGGGTTCGAAATATCAGTGTCAGACCACCGGCGCAGAAGATGGCTTTCATGCCGTCCGGTCTATGCCCATCAGGAAAATTCCGTGCCGGTCAGCCAGGCTGATCGTCTCCGACTGATCCGCAATCATAACTTGTCCGCTCATAACCGCAATCCCGGCAAGTCCTGCCGCGGCCGCATTTTCGACCGTGCGCGGGCCGATGACCGGCATGTCCACGCGAAGTTCCTGTCCGGCCTTGGGGGCCTTCACGAGCACGCCCGAGCGGCCCTTGCGACCCCACTGATGCAGCGCGCCGCAGCGCTTGAGCATCCCGTCAGTGCCCTCCGCCGCCTCGACAGCGAGAATCTGATGGTGCGAGACGACCACGCCCTGACCGACATCGAACGGCCCCAGCACATCGAGCAGGGCAAGTCCGTGGCGAATGTCGGCAAGCTGCGCCTCCGACGCAGTATGCTTGCCGCATGGACCGTGCGGCGCCAGCAGCGAAGGGGCAAATTCATGCGCGCCGCGAACCGTAAACCCTTGCGCTTCGAAGAAACGCACGACCCGCTTGAGGATCGTGTCATCGCCACCGCGCGTCAGGGACAGAATCGTCGGCAGATGCCGGATGAAGCCGAAATCCATGCCCGCGCGCCAGATATTCGGACGCCGTAGCGCCCCGACGATGACGATCTCTTCGCATTCGGCCTTCCTGAGAGCGCCAATCATGCCGCCGAGTTCGCCGATCCGTATCCAGCGATGCGGAAACTGTTCAATATCCGGACCGGCCTGCCCGCGCAGGGCCGCCACGAACACCTCGATGCCCTTGGCTTGCGCAGCCTCACAAACCGCGATCGGAATAGCGCCCGCCGCCGCGA
Source organism: Rhodomicrobiaceae bacterium (assembly GCA_050330195.1). Taxonomy (GTDB): domain Bacteria; phylum Pseudomonadota; class Alphaproteobacteria; order Rhizobiales; family Rhodomicrobiaceae; genus JAHQVI01. The sequence goes on from JBHJOB010000049.1 coordinate 35,615, forward strand.
TCACACCGAGACGGGATGGCAGCGACGATTTCTGCGGCTCTATAACTGGCGCGGGTTCCGGCTGCATGTCGCAAAGCCTGCTTCTCGTTTCACGTTACGTTGGTTGGCGTCGGAAAGCGGCTGGATCGTACATCCCGCGCCCGGTTTCCGCGAAGAAAGGGTCCGTAGGACCGGCTCTAGCTGCCGTTGCGCGGGACGCAAAGCGAACGGCCCGACTCCGCCTTGACGAATTCGACGATCCGCTGCACCTGGGGATCGTCGGCGAACATTTCCCGGACGTCCTCGACGCGCTCTGCGAGTGTGCCCTCGGTTGCGAAAAGCATCCGGTAAGCCTTGCGCAAATTGTGGATCTGCTCACGCTCGAAATTATGGCGCTTGAGCCCGACGATGTTCAGACCCGCGAGATGGGCACGGTTGCCTAGCACGATACCGAACGGGATCACGTCATTCTCCACGCCGGACATGCCCCCGATGAAGGAGTAGGCTCCGATCCGCACATATTGATGGACGGCGGAGAGGCCGCCGACGCTGGCAAAGTCCTCCATCACGCAATGGCCGCCGAGCGTTGCGTTGTTGACCAACAGGACGTTGTTGCCAATCTGACAGTCATGCGCGACATGCGCGCCTGTTAGGAACAAGCCGTTATTGCCGATGCGCGTGATCAGGCCTCCCTGCTCGGTGCCCGGATTCATCGTCACATGTTCACGGATGATGTTGCCCGAGCCGATGATCAGACGGGTCTCCTCGCCGCGATATTTGCGGTCCTGCGGGGCTTGCCCGAGCGAGGCAAAGGGGAATATATGCGTGCCCGCGCCGATTTCGGTCTTGCCAGTAATAACGACATGCGCGTCGATTCGGACCTTATCGGCGAGAATGACTTCCGGGCCGATGACGGAGTAGGGGCCGATCTCGACGTCGGCGCCGAGTTGCGCGCCCGCCTCGACAATCGCCGTAGGATGAATTTTTGCATTTTCGTTGAATACGGCAGCCGTCGAAGTGGACATATTGTGAAACCATCACCCTGTGGAGTTTGCTGAAGCCTTGCTTTGATCGACAATCATCGCGCTGATCTCCGCTTCGGCAACGACCGCGCCATCGACTTTGGCTTCCCCATGGAAACGCCAGACGGGCCCGCGGCTGCGGATCTTGCGGATATGGAAGTGCAACTGATCGCCGGGCAGGACCGGACGGCGGAATTTGGCCTTGTCGATCGTCATGAAATAGACGACGTGCGGCTGGTAGTCCTCGGCCATGGCGGCCACACAGATCGCGCCCGCCGTCTGCGCCATGCCCTCGATGAGCAGCACGCCCGGCATGACCGGAAAATCTGGGAAGTGGCCCTGAAAGAAAGGCTCGTTGATCGTTACGTTCTTGATGCCGACCGCTGAATTGTCGCCATCGATATCGATGATCCTGTCGATCAGCAGAAAGGGATATCGGTGCGGCAAAAGCTTGAGGATGCGCGTAATGTCCGCGGTATCAAGCGTCTCCCCCTGGGTTGCCTCTGTCATCCGATTGCTCCCTGCAAGTCCCCTGGCCCGCCGCAGCGTTGCCTGCTCAATCACTCAGTTTCGCCAGAGCCTTTAATTGCCTTGGGCCCAGCGTAGCGGTCAAGCGCTTCAACAGTGCAATTTCGCGCGCCCAGCTTTTTAGCGGCTTGGCCGGCGTTCCGCCCCAGCGTTCACCGCGCGGAACGTCGGTTGAAACGCCGCTGTTTCCCGCGATCTGCGCCCCGGCCCCGATGGTGATGTGACCGACGATCCCGCATTGACCGCCCAGCACGACAAAATCCTCAAGCACGGCGCTCCCGGCAACTCCGACCAGGCCCACAATCACACAATTGCGCCCGATGGTGACGTTATGGCCAATCTGCACGAGATTATCAATCTTTGTGCCTTCGCCGATGATCGTATCGCGCAGGGCGCCCCGGTCGATCGCGCTGTTCGCGCCGATCTCCACCCAATCCTGAATGATGACACGGCCGATCTGGCGGACCTTGAGGTGCCCTTCGCGCCCCATGGCAAAGCCGAACCCGTCCTGTCCGATGGCAACGCCGGCGTGAATGATGACGTTGTTGCCGATCAGTGCGTGGGTGACGACCGCGCGCGGCCCGATGAAGCAATTGCGTCCAATGGCGCAGCGATAACCGATGACGGCGCCGGCTGCGATCCGCGTTCCCTCGCCAATCTGCGCCTCTGGGCCAATGATGGCGTCGGGCTCGATGATGACATTGCGCTCCAGCTTCGCCGTGGGATCGACATGAGCGTCACCAGGTCCGGCTTCGGTCGCTACCTTGGGAGCACCGGCCTCGGGATAGAAAAGGGCCAGCGCCCTCGCATAGGCGCGATAGGGATCGGGCGATATCAGGACCGCCGTTCCAGCCGGAACACGGTCGGCGAATTTCTCCTGCACGAAACAGGCCCCCGCGCAAGTGACGGCAAGCTGGGGAAGATATTTCGGATTGTCAAGGAAGGCGACGTCATCAGGCCCGGCGGCATCCAGGGGGCGTATGTCGGCGAGGCGGATGTCCGCCTTGCTCTGATCCCGAAGATCCGCCCCGCTTTCCTCAGCGATCCGCGCGAGGGGAAACGGGCCTGCGCGATCGTAAAAGCCGGGATGTTCCATTGTTCGCTTATGCTTTGCAAATGCGGAAGGCCCCAACTGCGGGGGCCTTCCGTCGATAACCCGATTGGGCCAATCTAGAACTTCGTCGAGGCGCCGAAGCGGAAGAATTCTTCCTCGTCAAAATCTTCAGCCTGCAAGACCCATGCAAAATCTGCACGAAGTGGACCGAGCGGTGAGTCCCAGAGCAGGCTTGTACCGACCGAGGACCGAATATTGCTGCTGTCGTCGACGGCACCCGCAAAATCCGTATCATATACAGAGCCGGCGTCGGCAAACACTGCGCCACTGAAGCCAAGTTCATCCGGGAGGAACGGGATCGGGAAGCGAAGTTCAATCGTACCACCAAAGAAGATCTTGCCGCCGATCGCGTCACCGTTCGCATCACGCGGGCCGAGCCCCGCCGTATCGAAACCACGAACCAGATCACCGCCCTTGAAGAAGGCATCGACTGCAGCGACGTCCTGTCCGCCGAAGCCAGCGATGTGTCCACCAATCAAGCGACCAACAAGTGTGATACCCTCATAGACCGGATAGTAGTTGCGTGCTTCACCTATGGTCTGGATGTAGTTCACGTCACCACCGACACCAGCAACTTCCTGGGACAGCTGGAGAAAGAGACCACGTGAGGGTTTCAGCTTGTTGTTGCGTGCATCGTAGACCAGCGAGTAACCCACTGACGAAATCAAACGTTCGCCCTCAACATCCCGAATGGCTAACGAGGCATTATCATCGACGTCGAAAACTTCATCCTGCAGGAGCGTATAATTCGGCTGGAACCATACATTCTCGGTCAGAGCAAAGCCAATCCGCACCGAACCGCCTGTCTTGCGCTGCTTGAAGCCGGAGTTACGCGTGAAGTCGTTTTCCTTATGGAAGGCATCGAAACCGGCAGAGATGTTGCGATCAAGAAAACGCGGCTCGGTAAAGCTGAGATCAATCTGCATATTCTCGGCGCTACCACCCAGCTTCAGCCGAAGGAACTGGCCTTTGCCGAGCAGGTTGCGCTCAGTGTAAGCGACTTCACCAATGACGCCGACGCTTGAGGAGAAACCACCTGCAAGTGAGAGTTCGCCGGTTGCCTGCTCGTCGACAACAAAGTTCAGGATTACACGATCCGGCGCCGAGCCAGGCTCACGGGTCACCTGTACGCTCTTGAAGAAGCTCAGCCTCTGAAGCCGCAGGCGCGCCTGATCAACCATGAGACGATTATATGCATCGCCTTCCGCCAGGCGGATCTCGCGGCGGATCACGTAATCGCGCGTTCTCGCATTGCCGACCACATTGATACGCTCGATGTAAACGCGCGGCCCCTGCTCAACGACATAAGTAATGTTGATCAGCCGACTGATCGGGTCGCGCTCGACGCGGGGGCGGATCGTACCAAAAGCATAGCCCTGTTCTGCAACCGCGACCGTCAGTTTTTCCGTCGTATCGTCAACCTGCTGAGCGTTGTAGATTTCGCCGTCTCTGGTCAACACTTCGCTGCGGATTGTTTCGGGATCGACCGCCGGAAGCGTCGATTCCACATCAACTCTGCCGAAGTGATAGAGTTCGCCTTCCTCGACCGTAAAGGTGATAAAGAAGCCCTTGCCCTCCGGATCGAGATCGGCGACGGCAGAGACGACGCGCGCATCGGCATGGCCATTCTTGAGATAATACCGGCGCAGCAATTCACGGTCGAGATTCAGCCTATCCGGATCATAGACATCCGTTGACTTGAGGAAGCTGAGGAGATTCGATTCGGTCGTCGTTATGACGCTGCGGAGCTGGGAGTCGGAAAATTCGTAATTGCCGATAAAGTTGATGCTGAGAACCTTGGTCTCGGGACCTTCCTTGATCACGAAGACAAGATTCACGCGGTCATTATCGAGCTGAATGATCTGTGCATCGACTTGCACTGCGTAGTAACCGGAGCGCCGATAGACCTCGAGAATGCGCTGCGTGTCGGCCTGGACCTTGGCGCGCGTAAAGATCGAACGGGGCTTAAGCTGCACTTCAGGGGCCAGCGTCTCATCCTTGATATCGCTGTTACCCTCGAAAACAACCTGATTGATGACCGGATTTTCATTGATGATCGTGACCGTCACGATGCCGTTGCTCTGAGAAATGCTGATATTCTCGAACAGCCCGGTTGCGATGAGCGCCCTGAAGCTCTCATTCGACTGATATTCGTCATAGCGATCACCTTCACTGAAGGTGAGGTAGCTCTTGACCGTTTCGGGAGCGATGCGCGTATTGCCAACCACCCTGATATCGCGGATGACCGGTCCCGACTGAGCATAAGCCTTGCTTATCCCAATCGAACCTTCCAGCCCGCCGGACATGACGCATGCAGCCATAAGCATGCACGCGAGAATTGTCACCCTGTTCATTGCCGTCCGCAGCATAGGTTTTTCTTGCCCCCGTTACGCCCGTCCTCAAGGACGCCGCCTTCCACTTAAACGCCACGCTTTTGTGTTCGCAAAGTGACTTTTGCAGCCTGGTCCAGAGAACTTCATCGGATGTGGCCCCCCGGCCACGTCCATGAACTCATGAATACCGTCGAATAACTGCCCATTACCCGTCACCATAGAGCCAGGCAGATATCCGGTCTCGTCTAACGCAAAAGATGAATCACATCATTGCGTGTCGCAAAAAGCATTAACATGATCACCAAGGCGAAGCCAATTCTAAAACCGATCTCCATGGTCCTTTCGCTCAATGGACGCCCACGTATGGCTTCTATGCCATAGAACAAAAGATGACCGCCATCGAGAAGCGGAATCGGAAACAGATTCAGCAGCCCGATATTGATCGAAATGATCGCAATCCACCGGAAAAGCTCGACAAATCCGATCGAAGCAACCTCTCGCGAAAGTTGCGCGATGCCGACCACGCCGCGCACTTCCTCACCGGACGCCTGCCCGACAACGAGCTTCTGGATGAAGATCAGCGGCTGCTGCATCCAGAAATAGGTCTCCGAGAGACTTTGCGAAAAGGCGCCCACCGGACCGAAGGTCTTTATCGCCCTGTCCTCATTCCGGCTGGAAATCCCAAGCAGCCCGATCTTGACCTGGTTGCCGAAGCGATCGGTCATTTCCTTGAGTTGCGGCGTCGCGGTCAGCGCGATCAACTGTCCGTCGCGTTCGACATCGATGCGCAATTCCGTCTGCGCGTTCAGCATGACGATGCGCTGGACTTCGTCGAAACTCTCGATATCGGTGCCCTCGATATTGCGAATCACGTCGCCCGGCCTGAAACCGGCCTCCGCTGCGGCGCCGCCCTCCTGAATCTCCGAAACCCGCGGCTCCAGGATCGGCTTGCCCAGGAACAGGAACCACAGCGTCAGTATGAAAATCGCCAGGATGAAATTCGCCATCGGTCCGGCGGCAACCACGGCGGCGCGTTGCCCAACCGGCTTGGCGTGAAAATTGCCCTCGCGTTCGGCTGAGGACATATGAGCGACATCGCCTTTGGAGGCGGGCACGCTTGCTGCGTTTTCGTCCCCCTTGAACTTCACATAGCCGCCAAGCGGAATCCAAGCGAGGCGCCAGCGCGTGCCCCGGCGGTCATAAAACCCGCCGATTTCCGGCCCGAAACCGATGGAGAACGTCTCCACCGTAACGCCGAAATAACGCGCCACGAGAAAATGGCCCATCTCATGTACGAAGACGACGACAGTGAGGACAAACAGGAACGGCACTACCCAGGAAAGATAGAACCAGGCCGTTGTCCAAAGACCGGTATCGGCAAGTGTTGTCATGCGGGATGAACTCCAGTTCGTGTAAAGCCGTGCGCACCGTCAATACCCGCTGCAACAGGCTCGAATATCGTTAAACAGAGGGTCTTATCCCAGCGTGAGCCGGACGCCCAGTTTTTCCTTGCCATGCTGTCCGTTCGGAGATCGACTTTACCGCCTCAACGCAACCAAACGCGATAACCGCTCACGCAACCGCATAAGCTGTGCAATAATCTTCTGCGAGAATGCGGGAGACCCGGTCGGTCTCAAGCACGTCTTCGAGCGTTTCCGCGCGCGTTACTCCAATCTCCGAAACAGATCTTTCAATTGCCGCTTCCACGACCTTGGGTATAGACATAAAGCCGATTTGCCCCTTTAGGAAGCGTTCAACGGCAACTTCGTTCGCGGCATTCAGAACCGTGGGCGCTGTCCCTCCGGCCTGCATCGCTTCCCGCGCAATGCGAAGCGCTGGAAAGCGCGCCTCGTCGGGCGCCTCGAATGTCAGTTGTCCAAGACGGACCAGATCGAGCCGCTCGGTCGGCGCTTCCATCCGCTCCGGCCAGGCAAGGCTGTAGGCAATCGGTGTGCGCATGTCGGGCGCGGCCATCTGGGCAAGCACCGAGCCGTCGCAATATTGAACGAGACAATGGACGATCGATTGCGGATGGACCAGAACGCGGAGTTGATGCGCCTCGACGGGAAACAGGTGAAACGCCTCGATCAGCTCCAGCCCCTTGTTCATGAGTGTGGCGGAATCAATGGTGATCTTCTGCCCCATCGACCAGTTCGGATGTTTCAATGCCTGTTCGCGCTTTGCCGCCGCGAGTTGCTCCGCGCTCCATTCCCGGAACGGTCCGCCTGACGCGGTCAGCGTGATCGCTTCGATGCAACTCGATGGAGATTGATCGATCGACTGAAACACGCCGGAATGCTCCGAATCGACCGGAAGGAGCGTTGCTCCGGCCCTCTTGATGGACGACAGGAAGACTTCCCCCGCCGAAACGAGGCATTCCTTGTTGGCCAGCGCGAGGCAGGAGCCTTGCGAGACCGCCGCGAAAGTCGGCTTCAACCCTGCTGCTCCGACGATCGCAGCCATGATCCAGTCGGCGGGAATGCGCGCGGCTTCACAGACGGCGTCATCACCGGCGGAAACGGTTATTCCCGTGCCGGCAAGCATTGCCTTGAGCGTAGAATATTGATCCGGATCCGCAATAGCCGCATGTTTCGCCCGGTGCCGAATGGCGAGTTGCGCCAGTTTCTCCGCATTGGAACCCGCGGTCAGAGCCACGATGTCGAATCGTTCCGGCATCCGGCCGATCAGATCGAGCGTGCTTTCGCCGACCGACCCGGTCGCCCCAAGAACCGTCACTTTACGCGGCGTCATCCATCCTCTCTTCCATGGGGATTCCGATTTTCCGCTGCACTGAAACGCCCTGCCCCGGTTGTAACTATTGACAGCTATACAAGGAGAGGGCGAGAGCCGAAAGGCAGATTACCAATCCTGAGACGCTTCACGCTTGGGGCAAAGACGCGCAGGCCTGGCTGCCCCATCCTGAGCGAACCGTTCGGTTCACCAGATCAACAAGGCCTGTCCCGGATTTGCTGAGTCAATGCCCAAGGCGACGAGCGCCGCCACGACGGCGACCGAAACCAGCCCGTCAATGCGGTCCAGAATGCCGCCATGACCGGGGATCAGGCTGCTTGAGTCCTTCTTGCCGAAAATGCGCTTGATCGCGGATTCGCCCAGGTCGCCAAGTTGCGCCACCAGTGCAAATCCAACGGCCATCGCGCCGAGCCAGGGTATTTCAAGCCCTGTCGAATAGGCAAACAGGAGCCCCGCCAGACCGGCCGTCAGCACCCCGCCTATCAGTCCTGCCCATGTCTTCTTCGGCGAAATGCGGGGCGCGAGTCTGGCGCCGCCAATCAGCCGGCCGAAGAAATAGGCGGCGATATCGGTAGTCCATACAATGACGAACAGGTAGATGACGGCAAGTGTTCCATGGGTTTCATCGCCCCGCAGCCAGATCAGCGAAATCGCGGGCAACCCGGCATAGTAGACGCCGGACGCCGACCACAAGGCAAGAGAACGCTTCTCCGACATACGCCGGATCAGGAAAACCGCAACCGTACCTGCAATGACGATCCCGATGGCGGCGGCCGGGAAACCGCTGGTTGCCGCCCAGCAAGCCGCAGCGGTGGCGGTGAATTGCGCGGCGAACGCCGGATCGAGCCCCTTGCCGCGCACGAGGCGTCCCCATTCCCAGGCCATTGCGGCCATGGCGATCACGATGAGGACGGCAAAGCCTTCAACGCTCGTCAATGTCAGGAAAAGCGCGGTGCCCGCGAGAAAAAGCGCGGAGTAAATCCGGACCATCAGGGGAGAAAAGGCGCGCGTCGAAACAGTCGTGTCCTCCCGCTGCAATACCCGTGGATGATCCATCAGGCGCTGCACTTGGCCTTCAGGCCTCCGAAACGGCGCTCGCGGCTCTGAAACTCGGCAACGGCCTTGGCGAGCATGTCCTTGGAAAAATCCGGCCAGTAAGTGTCCAGGAAAACGAATTCGGAGTAGGCGCATTGCCAGAGCAGAAAGTTGCTGATCCGCTTGTCGCCGCCCGTCCGGATCAGCAGATCCGGCTCCGGCAGTCCCGCCGTATCCAGATGGGCCTCGAAGCAATCGGGCGTTATCTCGTCCTGCAAAAGCTCACCGCGCTTTACCTTATCCGCGATCGTCTTGGCGGCACGGACAATTTCATCCCGCGCCCCGTAATTGAAGGCGGTTGTAAGAACGAGGCCGGTATTGTTTCTGGTCAGCTCGATCGCCTCGCGGATGAGGTTGACGATCTCGTCATCAACCCTGTCCTCGGCGCCGATCGCGCGAATCCGGACATTCTGCTGATGAAGTTCGGCGAGATCGCGCTTGATGAAAAGCTTGAGCAATTTCATCAAATCGCTGATTTCCTCATGCGGACGCCGCCAGTTTTCCGACGAAAAAGTGTAAAGCGTCAGATGTTCGATGCCCAGTTCGACGGCGCCGCGAACGCAGCCGCGGACAGCCTCGACTCCGCGCCGGTGTCCCTCCGCGCGCGGCAGGCCGCGTTTCGTCGCCCAGCGGCCATTGCCATCCATGATGATCGCGACATGGCTTGGAGCCTGCGCAGCGACGTTCAGGAGCGTTTCATTGTCTAGCGGGGTCGTCACAGTCTCAGCCTATCGAAATTGAATGAAATGACCTCGGCGGCAAGGCTGCGCGGTCAAGCCGGCTCCGGGGCGCAGTTACGGAGTAAAGTGTCGGCTCTCTTCGATCCATAAGCAAACACTCGTATATTCAAGAGGCCTCTGCCCCGCCGGCGGACCGGGATCCAGAAACCGGTCCCGCATTCGAGAAAAAGGAGCCTCAACAAGCAGGTTAAGATCACGACCGCCCCGTCGGCATTGATCCTGATCTAGACCTGCATAATCTCCGCTTCTTTCGCCGCCAGCGCCGTGTCGATCTCCTTGATCACCTTGTCAGTGGATTCCTGTACCTTCGTTGAAAGGCTGCGCTGCTCGTCCTCGCTGATTTCATGATCCTTTTCGAGACGCTTCAGCGTATCCATTCCGTCGCGGCGAACATTGCGAACCGAAACGCGCGCCTGCTCGGCATATTTAGCGGCGATCTTGGAAAGCTCCTGGCGGCGTTCCTGGTTCAGCTCCGGAATTGGCAGGCGCAATGTCGTGCCGTCGACGACCGGGTTCAGGCCAAGGTCGGATTCACGGATCGCCTTCTCTGCGGCGGCAACCTGGCTCTTGTCCCACACCGACACGGAAATCATGCGCGCTTCCGGAACCGATATGGTTGCAACCTGGTTGAGTGGCATTTTCGAGCCATAGGCATTGACCATAATCGGATCGAGCAGACTTGCGCTCGCCCGACCGGTGCGCAAGCCGCCAAACTCCTGTTTCAGGACAGTCAGAGCGCCACGCATCCGCTTTTCGAGATCCTTGAGATCAAAACTCCCTTCGGCCATCTTGCTTATCCCTTTATCTTCATGCCTTGCGATGCAACGCCAAAATCATGTGTCTCTGTCGTAAAGCCTTCCCGCGCGCCGCGCAATATCATCGAGGGCAAGCGCCCGCACGGGCGATGCCCGGTCAGCTGGACGCAACCAGCGTAGCCGCGAGATCGCCGCGCAGCATACGAGCAATGCTGCCTTCGTTAGCAACGGAAAAAACCGCGATGGGAATGTTCGCATCGCGTGCGAGAGCAAAAGCCGCACCGTCCATGATCTTGAGATCGCGCGCGAGGGCTTCGTCATAGGTGAGCCGGTCATATCGGACCGCGTTCGGGTCGTGTCTGGGATCGGCCGAATAAACGCCGTCGACCTGCGTGGCCTTGAGGATGATGTCGCATCCCATCTCCGCCGCACGCAGAGCAGCCGTCGTGTCCGTGGTGAAAAAGGGGTTGCCCGTGCCGCCGGCGAAAATCACGATGCGGCCGCGCGCCAGATCCTCCAGCGCCTCGTCCCGATTGAAGCGTTTGGCGACGGCATCGGCCGGGATCGCGGAATGGATCGCGACGCCCGCGCCGATTGAAGTGAGCGCGTTGCCGAGCGCGACGGCATTCATGACGGTTGCGAGCATGCCGATATAGTCGGCCTTGACCCGGTCCATGCCGGAGGCGGCGCCCGCAAGACCGCGAAAGATGTTGCCGCCGCCAACGACGACGCACATCTGCGTGCCGCCGAGCGAGGCGGCATGAATCTCACGGGCGAACCCCGTTGCCGCATCGACATCGACGCCATAGGCGCCAGCCCCGAGAAGCGCTTCTCCGGAAAGTTTCAGTAGCGCTCTTTTATAAAGCGGAGACGAAGAGTCGGACGCCATGAATTCGGCTCCAGAGCATGGTCCGCTTCGGCGTCACGGGCCGCCTGAGCTGCGGATTGATTGGTCGCACGTTCGAGACGCAAAACCGGCTCCATGCCTCGTGGCCGGGAACGCAGCCCTTAGGAGAAACCGGAACCGGGACCAGCCGGAACTCCCGGCCGATCCCCGCATTCGCAATCACTACCCTGCGGCAGCGGCGGCGACTTCAGCAGCAAAGTCGCCCTGTTCCTTTTCGATGCCTTCGCCGAGCGCGAAGCGCACGAAGCCGGTGACCTTGATGGGCGCGCCTGCCTCTTTCTCGACTGCGGCAACGGCCTGCTCGACCGTCTTGTCCGGATCGACGACGAATTCCTGCTTGAGCAGGACCGATTCCTTGAAGAATTTCTGGATACGGCCCGTCACCATCTTCTCGATGACATTGTCGGGCTTGCCGCTTTCCTTCGCCTGCTCCGTAAAGATCGCCTTCTCGCGCTCGACGGTTTCGGCATCGACTTCCTCCGCCGTCAGGGCGATAGGATTCGTTGCCGCAACGTGCATGGCGATCTGGCGGCCAAGCTCTTTCAGCTTGCCTTCGTCCGCACCGGATTCCAGCGCAACAAGCACGCCGATCTTGCCGAGATCGGGCGCAACCGCATTATGCATGTAGCTGACGACCACGCCCTGGGTCACTTCAAGATATGCCGTGCGGCGCACGCTCATGTTCTCGCCGATGGTGCCGACCATTTCCCTGACGTGTTCGGTCACGGGTTTTCCGCCGGGCATTTTCTGCTCGCCGAGCTTGTCCATGTCGCCCTTGGCGGCGAGACCAAGCGCCGTGATTTCCTTCACCATTGCCTGGAACTGCTCGTTGCGCGCAACGAAGTCCGTCTCGGAATTGACCTCGACGACCGTCCCGGCATTCTTGTCCAGCGCAACGCCGATCAGGCCTTCTGCGGCAACGCGGTCGGCCTTTTTCGCAGCTTTCGACAAGCCCTTCGCGCGCAGCCAGTCCACGGCGGCCTGCATGTCGCCGTCGGTTTCCTGAAGCGCAGCCTTGCAGTCCATCATGCCCGCGCCGGTCTGCTCGCGCAGGTCTTTCACCATTTGTGCTGTAATCGCCGCCATATCAGCCTCTTTCAACGATCTTCAGGAAACCGGTCTGGAACCGGTCGCTCCTGGCAGAAAATGTAACGTGTTCATGAAGCAGGGCGATGCCAGCCTGTTCGGGCGGGATGCGCCTTGCACGATATATTCTGACGAGCGCGCCAGCAGCGCGCGAAACCTCAGGCCGTTTCCGCAGCGGCAGCTTCCGGAGCCGGGGCCGAAGCCGTCTCTTCCATAAGCTTTTTCGCTTCCTCGATCCAGCCGCTCTTTGCAATCTTGCCCTTCGCGTTCAGCGACTCATCGAGTTCTTCCAGATTTTCCGGCGTCAGCGCCGCGATCTGGTTGAAATGGTAGATGCCGTATTCGTTCAGCTTGCCTGCCCAGCTCTTGCCGACGCCCTTGAGCTTCGTCAGATCATCGGGTTCGCCATCCGGGGCGGAAAGCGGCGTGAATCCGGAAAGCTGGCCGGCCTCTCCGCTGCCACTGCCGGGTACGTCGTCACTGCCGAGATCCTCCACGACCGGCTCAGCCATGGCGCCGATGTCGATCCCGCTTTTCGTTGCCGAGCGCTCGATGCCGTCGAGCGCCGCACGGGCGATCAGGTCGCAATAGAGCGTGATCGCACGGCCGGCGTCGTCGTTGCCCGGGATCAGATGGTCGATATTGTCCGGGTCGCAATTGCTGTCGACCACGGCGACAACAGGGATGCCAAGCTTCTTTGCTTCGGCGACAGCGATGGACTCCTTGTTCGTATCGATAATGAACATCAGGTCCGGCAGGCCGCCCATGTCGCGAATGCCGCCAAGCGCCAGCTCAAGCTTGTCGCGCTCGCGCGTCAGGTTCAGCAGTTCCTTCTTGGTGAGGCCCTGCGCGCCGGCGCCAAGCAATTCATCGAGCTGACGGAGCCGCCGGATGGAATTGGTGATCGTCTTCCAGTTCGTCAACATGCCGCCGAGCCAGCGATGATTGACGAAATACTGGGCCGAACGCTTCGCGCTCTCGGCAACCGCTTCGGCCGCCTGGCGCTTCGTGCCGACATACAGCACGCGACCGCCGCGCGCGACCACGTCGCTGACCGTCACCAGCGCCTGATGCAGCAGCGGGACCGTCTGTGCGAGGTCGATGATGTGGATCTTGTTGCGCGTGCCGAAAATGAAACGGTCCATTTTCGGATTCCAGCGGTGGCTCTGATGGCCGAAGTGAACGCCAGCTTCCAATAGCTGACGCATGGTGAACTGTGGCAGCGCCATTGGCCTGCTCTCCTCTTTTCCGGTTTGTCCTCCGCGGAAAATTGCGACCCGTCCTTGCAGCCGGGCCACCGGAGCGTTTGAATTAAAACCTCGGCAAAGAGGCCATTCAAGCGTGAATTCCGCGTGTGTGATGGGCAGCCTTATAGGCGGTCCTGTTATGTTTGGCAAGAACAATGGCCGCGCATTTGTGACCCGGCGCGGAGGCCGAACACACACCGACTATTAATCTGCGGCAAACATATCACGTAAAATTTAGTTAAAAATAAGTTAAAACATTTTGAATTACAGGGCGGAATCAGTGCTTTTATGAAGGACTGCGTCCCAGGGAGACACGACATGAACTGGATCCCCTTCCCGCGAAAGCTTCGCGAAGGCTTGTGGGGATCCTTTGTCTCCAACCGAACACTTGCGTTGCTGTTCCTGATGATGTTGACCGCGCAGAGCCATGCGCAGGACATATACACCTTCAAGGACAAGGACCAGCTTGCCAACGCCATGCTGACGCTTGCCGCGCGCACAGCGCGAAACGTCGAGATTCCCGATCCGTGTCGCCTGCATATCGTCATCATCGCCGGCGGTCGCGAGCTTTTCGCCGGTCCGACCTTCGACACGATGCACCATACGATGGCGCGGGGCCTCGTCGGCGAAGATGGCGTTGCCGCCTGCGGCCTGCAATTGCATGAGCTTGCCCGCGACGCTGCGGATGCGCTGCTTGCGCGCCTTGAGGAGCAAGGCAGGCATGTCCTCATTCTCGAAACCACCTATATCCCGCTTCGCAACAATGTCGTCGCCTATGCCAAGCTGCGGGACGGAACGAGGCGTCTGCTCGGAGAGAGCGGCCGGTACGACCTGCCCGTGACCCCGGTCAACACCTTCACCACCGTCGAGACGACCGCCGCCATCGAAGTCGCCTTGCCGCCGCAGAAACCGAAGCTGACCGACAAGCTCCTGACGGAGGTGCATTTCGACTCCGGCAGCGCCGTCGTGACCTATGTCGGCAGGAAGAAGGTCCAGCAGGCCATCGAGGCCATCAGGAAGCAGAATCCCCGCGAAATCCGCATTCTGGGTTTTTCCGACACCAAGGGGTCAGCCGCCGCGAACAAGGTCGTGTCCGGCGCAAGGGCCGCCAATGTCGCCCGGATGCTGAAAGAGGCCGGTCTCGACATCCCGCTGATCGTCGAAGGACGCGGCGAGGAGGGCGGCCCGCACAAGATCCCCGACGGTATATCCGAGCCGCTCAACCGGTGCGTCGGGATTATAGCAGTAGGCGTGCCGGTCGCGCAGTGAAAAGGCCTGTGTATGCCGGGCACTGCCGCCGGGAGCGCAAGGCAATCTGACATGTTGACTTGCACCGTTTCGCACGATCAGTCTGCCGCGAATGTCAATACAGCCGGTGGATGTCGAAATGGCTTATGTCTATCTGATCGTCGCGATCATTGCCGAAGTGATCGGCACCTCCTCCCTCAAGGCGTCTGAGGGATTTACGCGGCTGGCGCCCTCGCTCGTCGTCGTCGCGGGGTTCGGCGTCGCCTTTTTCTTCCTGTCTCTGACGCTGAGGACCATCCCCATTGGAGTCGCCTACGCTATCTGGTCAGGCTTTGGCACGGCGCTGATCGTTCTCATTGGCGCGGTTAGCTTCAAGCAGGTGCCCGACCTCGGCGCGCTCGTCGGGATCGGTTTGATCGTGGCAGGCGTGATCGTGATCAAGACGACGTCGCGCATGGGCGCGTGATCGGGGGCAATCCGGCAGCAGACTTTGAGTTTGAACCTTGCCGACCCGCATGGCGACCAACCAACGAGGCATTCCGTAAGCCTCAGCGAAAGGAACGCCGCCATGCGAAACCCTGCACCCACTTTCGCCGTTACCGCAATCTTGCTGAGCCTTGCAGGTCTTGAGGCGGCAACGGCGGATGATCACTCGTTCACCATGGCGGGATTACGCCAGGCGGTCAAAACTGCGACATCTCCCAGGCGAGAAATCGGTCGTCATCTGACTGCGCCTGTACGGCAACTTCGTGACGGACCGGACATCGGCACGCGATAGGCTGCACCATACGCCGCAGCAGTACATGGAGGTGTGAGGAGACGGTTCAACGAACCGCCTCGTCGCATTCTTCCAGATTGCGAGTGTACTGCGGGCATCGGCCAAGTCGAGGCCTACATCATCTTCCGTGAGATGCAAGCAGCGTGGGACGAGCTTTATCTGTTTGCGGACAAGAAGACGGCGGTGGAGAAGCTGGGTCCGGGAAGCGGCGCGAAGATGCTGGCACGCTGGGTGGACAAACAAGACCTGCCGAGGCTGCTGACGGCCTGATGTGGACGGGGGCAGCGTCTGCTGGAACCGGCGTGCTAGCGGAATGTCCCTCTGTTAACAAAAAGGAGCGTGGGGCATGTTGCCAGAGTCGATGCGTACGATGTGAGTCGCAATCGCCCAGAAAACGGAATCCTCCGCGTTGGCGCCGAGGCAGAAAATAGGGGCGGCGATAGACGATCAATTATATCGTCTATTGTGCGCGCGTAGCTTTGTCGGCGTAAGTGTTGCTTTGAGCCGGTTCACACAGCTTGCGACGATCCCGTCACGTTTTCTGCGACTGATCGTATGCGGCGGGTATTTGCTGAAAATGCAGGCACAGATCGTCGAATTGTACCGAGCCATGCACTCTGGTGTCCGCGCCGACACCGTTTGCGCTAACGCACCAGCCGTCAACACGACGGTGAGCGCTGCAACTGCAAGCACCGACTTCATTGCTTTTCTCCCCTGCTTTTTCGGTTTCATTGAAGAAATCCTCGCCAAAAACCGATCGCATCCCTGTATCTTCCGAATGAGTCAGTGCACTAGGATATATGAAAATAGCCAGAATCTGTCCATTAGTGCCATCACTTAATTCTTCTTATATTGAAAGGACCAAAATACTCCTTGTCCAACCTGGACAAACGCCTGCTCCGCCAACCTTTAATTTTATCCTACTTAAACTTGCCAACCTTGCCTCACTTCTTAAATTCAGGTCTGTGCTATCAATTGCATCAGCATTCCTTAAGGTCAAAAAGCCTCAACCTCCAAAACCCCCGGCAGCGCCTTCAGCGCGCCAGCCTGCCGTGGGGTCACATCAAAATTCCCGCCCAGCATCAGCTCAACCTCCCGCGCCTCGTCCGGCATCCTTAACCGCAACCGCAGCGCCGTCGAACCGCCGTCCTTCACATTCTTGATCAGCGCATCGACCGAAAGCCGCGTATCCGCCACGATGCACAGCCCGGACTTTGCCCGCCCCAGCGCGGCGTCGAGATCCTGCACGGTCTTGACGCGCGTCTTGATGTTCTCGCCATCCGCCTCGGCCTCGACCTCCAGCAGCACCGCCTTGCCGGGCTCAAGGCAATCGCCCGCATAGGCCAATGTGTCCGAGAAGATCACGGCCTCGAACTGGCCGGTCGGGTCGGAAAAGCCGCCGAACGCGAATTTGTTGCCGGATTTGGAGCGGCGCTCCTGCTTGTAGGTGACGGTCGCGGCGATCCGCGCGTCACTGCGGGACTGGTCGGCGAGCCGCGCCTCAAGCTCGGACCAGCGCATCACGTTCAGCCTGGCCAGCCGGTCGGCATAATCATCGAGCGGGTGGCCGGAGAGGTAGAAGCCGATGGCGTCGAGTTCGTGGCTGAGCGTCTCGATCAGCTCCCATTGCGGCACGTCGCGCAAGCTGAGCGCCGTGGCGGCCTCGACCGCCACATCGCCGCCGCCGAACAGGCTGACCTGTCCCGAGGCGCGCTCGTCGGCCAGCCGTCCGGCATGGGAGAGGATGCGGTCGCAATTGGCGTAGACCTTGGCGCGGTTTTTCTCAAGGCAATCGAACACGCCCGCCGCCGCAAGCGTCTCCAGCGCCCGTTTGCCGAGCACTTTCGGGTTCAGCCGCTCGGCGAAATCCGTCAGATCACGGTAAGGCCCCCGCTCCTCGCGCATCGCCACGATCTGCTCCGCCGCGCCACGCCCGAAATTCTTCAGCGCTGAGAGGCAATAGCGTATCGCGCCGTCTTCGGGGAGGAAATCCACGCCCGAAGCGTTCACGGCAGGCGGCAGCACAGCAACCTTCTGCCGACGCGCCTCCTGAACGAAGATGTACAACTTGTCCGTGTTCGCCATATCGTAGGTCATGGTCGCGGCGAGGAATTCGACCGGATAATTCGCCTTGAGATAGGCGGTCTGATAGGCGAGCAGCGCATAGGCGGCGGCGTGCGACTTGTTGAAGCCGTACCCGGCGAACTTCGCCACCAGCTCGAAAATATAATCCGCACGCCCCTTGTCGACGCCGTTGCCCAGCGCGCCCTCCATGAAGCGCACCTTCTGCTTGTCCATCTCCGCCTTGATCTTCTTGCCCATGGCGCGCCGCAGCAGGTCGGCTTCCCCGAGCGAGTAGCTGGCGAGGCGCTGGGCGATCTGCATCACCTGCTCCTGGTAGATGATGACGCCGTAAGTCTCCTTCAGCACGTCCTCGATCAGCGGGTGCAGATAGTCGGGTTTTTCCAGCCCGTATTTGCGGTTGATGTAGCTCGGGATGTTGTCCATCGGGCCCGGACGGTAGAGCGACACCATGGCGATGATGTCCTCGAAGCGGTCGGGCTTCAGCTTGCGGAGCGATTCGCGCATGCCCGTACTTTCAAGCTGGAACACGCCGACCGTATCGCCCTTGGCGAGCAGCTCGTAGGTCTTCTTGTCCTCCAGCGTGAGCGTTTGCAGGTCCAGCTCGACGCCGCGCTGCTTCAAAAGAGAAACCGCACGCTGAATGACCGTGAGCGTCTTGAGGCCGAGAAAGTCGAACTTCACGAGGCCGGCCGGCTCGACCCATTTCATGTTGAACTGCGTGACGGGCAGCGTTGAGCGCGGATCGCGATAGAGCGGGACGAGTTCCGTCAGCTCACGGTCGCCGATGACGACGCCCGCCGCGTGGGTCGAGGCGTGACGATAAAGCCCCTCCAGCTTCTGCGCCATTTCCAGGAGCTGCGCGACGACGGGGTCCTTGTCGGCCTCCTCCTGAAGCTTGGGCTCTTCTTCCAGCGCTTCGGCGAGCGTCACCGGATTGGCGGGATTGTTCGGCACCAGCTTGCACAGCCGGTCCACCTGACCGTAAGGCATCTGCAGCACGCGGCCCACATCGCGCAGAACGGCGCGCGCCTGTAGCTTGCCGAAGGTGATGATCTGCGCCACGCGGTCGGCGCCATATTTTTCCTGCACGTAGCGGATGACTTCGTCGCGCCGGTCCTGACAGAAATCGACGTCGAAGTCCGGCATGGAGACGCGCTCGGGATTGAGGAAGCGCTCGAAGAGCAGGCCGAAGCGCAAGGGGTCGAGATCGGTGATCGAGAGCGACCAGGCCACGACCGAGCCCGCGCCCGAACCACGGCCCGGCCCGACCGGGATGCCTTTCGACTTGGCCCATTTGATGAAGTCGGACACGATCAGGAAGTAGCCGGGGAACTTCATGCTGGCGATGATGCCAAGCTCGAACTCAAGACGTTCCCTGTACTCACTTTCCGTACGCCCCTCAGCGACGCCGACCACCCGCAGCCGCTCGTCCAGCCCTTCGCGCGCCTGCCGGTTCAATTCCCCGGTTTCGGCGGCAAGGATGGCTTCGAGATCGTCCGATTGCGTGGTGGTGAACTGCGGCAGGATCGGTGGATGCGTCCGGGGACGGAAGGCGCAGCGTTTTGCGATTTCGACGGTATTGGCGAGCGCTTCGGGCAGATCGGCGAACAGCGCCATCATCTCGCCGCGCGATTTGAAATAATGCTCGCGGGTCAGCTTGCGGCGGTCGTCCTCGGAGACATAGCGCCCCTCGGCCACGCAGATCAGCGCGTCATGCGCGTCGAAATCGTCCGCCGACGGAAAGAAGCACTGGTTCGTCGCCACGAGCGGCAGATCGGCGGCATAGGCGAGCTTCACCAGCTCCGGCTCGACGCGGCGTTCATCGGCGGTATTGTGCCGCTGGATCTCGACATAGAGCCGGTTGCCGAACGCCTCGCGCAGCGTATCGAACTGGACGCGCGCGGCCTGCTCGTTGTCATCGCGTAGCGCCCGGTCGATCGGGCCTTCGGGGCCGCCGGTGAGGCAGATGAGCCCGGCATTATGGGCCGCGATCTCTTCCCAGGTGACATGCGGCGTGCCGTCCTCGGAATGATCAAGAAAGGCGGCGCTGGTCAGCTTCAGGAGGTTTCTGTAGCCCTCCGCGTCCTTGACGAGCAGCGCGATGGACCCGGCGAGCGAGGTGCGCGGCGCGGAGCCGTTGCGGCCGGAATTCTGCTCGGCGGCGGCGGGATGGGGGGCAAGCGCGATGGTCGCGCCGGTGATCGGCTGGATGCCGCTGGCGGAGAGCGTTTCCGACGCTTCGAGCGCGCCGAACAGGTTGTTGCGGTCCGTGATCGCGAGGGCAGGCTGGGCGTCCTTCGCCGCCAGCTTGGCCAGCAGCTTGACCGGCAGCGCGCCTTCGAGCAGCGAATAGGCCGAATGCACGCGCAGGTGAATGAAGCCCGGTCCCGATTTTGCTGGTGTCATGATCGCCGTCTCCCCTCACTGTCCGAATCCGGCGGAGATTAGCCACATGATCCGATTCTGGGAACGCTCGAAGCCCGGTTTTGGACAGCCAAGTCCGGCGCCTCACGCAAATAGGGACCGGCAGGCGCAAATTGAATAGCGCGTATTCTCCTCAGGGGATGGTCCGGCGAACGCCCGCGAAGATTGGGCAAATGTGTTTCGAATGCACCACAGTCCACATAAGAACCGTCAAACTGGAGCGAAGCTTGTGATTTCGTTTACCCTAAGCTGATAGCTGGGTTAATAGATTTCAAAGACGTGTGATCTCCATTTCGAGGGTTTCATGAGCCGATTTTCCACCTCGCTTTTCGCACTGGCTGTTTCCGCGCCGCTTCTGGCGCTGGCTGGCGCCGCATCGGCTGCCGACATTGGCGAGGGCGGCGGTTACAAGGACGATGCCTATGAAGGCGGTTCGGACTGGGCGCTGGAAGGCGTCAAGGTCGGCGGCATCCTCGTTGTGAAGCCGACCTATGAGGGCTCCGATGAGTACGAAGCCATCGGTTTTCCCTATCTGCTGCCGCAGTTTTCCGGCGGCCCCGGCTTTTTCAGCCGTATCGACGCGCGCGGCCTGGACGATGTGCGCTACAAGCTGATCGACACGGGCGGTTTCATCGCCGGTCCGCTTGCCGGTTACAATCTCGGCCGCGACGAAGATGATGGCGACCTGCTCCAAGGCATGGGCGATGTCGATGGCGGCGTGGTGCTCGGCGGTTTCGTCGGCTATGGCTGGCAGTGGCTCATGTTCGACGCCTCCTATCACCATACGCTGGGCGATGATGGCGGCTTTCAGGTCCGGCTCGGCGTCGAGGCGGAGAGGCCGATCAGCGAGCGCGTGACCCTGACCGGGCGGATCGGCACGACCTACGCGGACGGCGAATATATGCAGAATTATTTCGGCGTCAGCACTGCGCAGGAAGCGGCGTCGAACAATGCATTCTTTGACGCCGATGCAGGCTTCAAGGACGTTCACGTCAAGGTGGGCGTCAAGGCCGATCTCGATGAGCGCTGGTCCATGCGCGCCAGTGTCGGCTACAGCCACCTGCTTGGCGATGCGTCGGACAGTTCGATCGTCGAAACCGACGATCAGTTCATCGGTCTGTTCGGCCTGTCCTACAGGTTCGACGCGGGCAACTGATCTACAGTCGCGAGATCAAGCGGGATAAAGGAGGCGCTTTGGCCTCCTTTTTTATTCTGCTCTACCGCTTGAAGAACGCCTCGAACGCCGCCATCGCTTCCGGCGATTTGAGACGCTCTGCGAAAAGCTTCTGTTCCTCGCCGAGCCGCGTCAGGATCTGCTTCGAATTCCGCAAAAGCATCTTGGTGATCCGCATGGCCTCGGGCGGACGCTTGCAGCACTCCTGCGCCAAGGCCCTCGCTCGCGCTTCCACCTCGTCGCGCGGCGCACTGTCCGTCGCAATTCCGTAAGCAACGGCTTCGCCGCCACTGACCGGCTGGCCGAGCGCGAGCATCATGTAGGCCTGCTTGTAGCCGACCTGAGCGGGCAGCAGATGCGAGGAGCCCGCTTCCGGCGTCAGCCCAAGGGCCGTGAATGGAAGAATGAGCTGGGCGTCGTCGGCGATGACGACGATGTCGCAATGCAGCAGCATGGTCATGCCGATGCCGACACCGCTGCCGCGAACGGCCGCGATAACCGGCTTCTCATATGACGCAAGGGTCTGCAGAAAGCGCATCACGTTGCTGGTGTGCACTGCATCATCCCCGCCGCCCTGGGCAACGGCAGCAAAGTCGGCGATGTCATTGCCGGAAGTGAACATGTCGCCTTCAGCGGCAAGCATCACCGCACGGATAGCCTCATCCTTGGCCGCATCTTCCAGCGCATCGGCCATCGCGCCGTACATCGCCTGGCTCAGCGCATTTTTTTTCGCCGGGCGGTTCATGCGGATTTCCAGAACCCCGTCCGCTCGCTTGATCAGCACGTCCTCGCTCATGCGTTTTCCTCCTGCAAAGCCTCGATTTCACTATCGCGGATAAGGGGAAACGCCGCAACGATCGAGATCGTCGCCGATGGAACCGCCTCAACTTCCGTGCGTTATGATTTTTTAAGCAGATATGGGCGGAGAGACTTCATGGTACTCATATTGCTCGGTGCGCTGCTGTTTTTTGCGGGCCTTATTTTCGTCTTTGTGCAGCCGCTGAAAGGCCCCTTGAGTCGTCCAAGGCCGACAGGCCCCTCTCGACAGGGCAAGACGCTCGAACCGGAGAGACCGGGCCGGGGCTTCGATTTGCGATCGACCTGGCCGGGTCTCGTCACGATGGCACTTGGCGCGGCGCTGTTGTTGATGGCGGCGTCAGGCTTCTGATCTCCGCGCCAGTTTCCATCCGGACAGCTTTTGCGGCTTTCACTTCCCTGAGCGCATCAGATGAACAGCAGGATGACGGACAGCGCGACAATCGCCGCAAGGGCGAGGTTCACGATGCGCGCCGTCTCGGGGGAGCGAATGAGCCGCCGGATGCCCACCCCGAACAGGCACCAGATGGTGCTGGCGGGGATGGACACCGCAAAGAAGACGATACCCGATCAACGCCAGCTCGGCGTGGTAATTACCGCCAACGGTCGTGAATGCCGGAATTGCGCCCAGCGCGATCATCCAGGCTTTCGAGTTGACCCATTGAAAGGCCGCTGCCTCGAAGAAAGTCAGCGGACGTGCATCCGCCGATGCCCCATCGGGACGGCCAGCCTGCGCGATACGCCAGGCAAGATAGAGCAGATAGGCGGCGCCCAAATATTTCAGGACGAGGTGGACCTGCGGATAGCGCGTAAAAATTTCGCCAAGCCCGAGGCCGACCGCAATGACCATCAGGGGAAATCCGACCACGATGCCGGTGACGTGGGGAGGGTGCGCAGGAAACCGAAAGCCGAACCGGACGCGGTCAGCATGACATTGTTCGGTCCAGGCGTAGCCGCCGCGACGAAACCGAACAGAGCGATGGCGAGAATCGTATCGATCATATCTTGAAAAACACCAAAACAGGTATTCCGGCAACCACTCAGCGATGCCCGCATGGCTCATATGCAATGGACGCAACACCGCAAGCTGGTGGAGCGAATTTGACATCTGAAAATGAGGGGGCGGCAAATGGGATACAGAATGTTTGAATCGAACCACTAGGTCTTGCCGGACGACCTGCGCAGTCTGACATAGAGCGCGCCCTCTCCCCCATGACGCGCGCTTGCCGTCGTCATGCTCAGCACGATGCCGCGAAATTCCGGTTCGCCAAGCCATTGCGGCACGAGCCGTCGCAGCACACCGCGCTCCTCGATGAAATAATCGCGCGTCCGCTCGATTTCGGCGCGCGTGCCCTTGCCGGTAATGATCAGCACATTGCGATGCCCGCGCGCGGCGCTGGCAAGGAGGAATGCCCTGAGTGCGGCGTGAGCCTCACGCTGGCGCATCCCGTGGAGGTCCATGCGCGCGTCGATCTGCTCGGCATTGCGCGCCAGCTTGCGGCGATGGCGGTCTTCGAAATTGGCAAGGGGTGGCGGCTGTTGCTGGACGGGCGGTGTGGCGCGGCTTTGCCGGGAGGGCGGTGAGGGGAGACCGGCGCGCTGGGACGACGTGTCTGCCGGGGGCGGGCCGGTTTGTTCGGCGGAGATCTCGCCGGTCCATTCACCGTCACTCACGGCTTTGCCGCTGCGTTTATCTGCTCGCTCGCGCCGCCGAAGCGCCTTTGCATCGCGCATGGCGCGCGTCCAGAGTTCCGCCTCTTCAGCCGTGAGTTGTCTTTTCCGCGTTGGCGGCTTCGATCCCATTCCTATTCCCTGCCCGCACGGAGCGAAGTCCGATAACATGGATGTCATCCCCGCCTCCGCAGGGACATGCTTTTCGGAAAAACCGAGCTTCAAACAGATCGGATCAAGATCATTTCGTTAAAATGATCCGATCCCGCGCAGCACTTTGCGCATCGAGTGGTTAATTTGGGATAAGTATACAAAATTCGCAGGCGTGTCGGGTCTTGCCGGCAATACGGCCCGCGGATTCTCCGCTACCCCAGAAAATATCGCCACGCGAAGGGCCGCGAATTGCCGACCCGGTATCCTGCGCGATCATCAGCCGGTTAAATGGGTGGCCTTGCATGTCGTTTAAAGCGGGAGCAGAAACCCACACGGGCAAGCCAAGGCGATGAAAACGCGGATCGACGGCAAGGCTGCGGCCAGGCGTCAACGGCACGCCGAGCGCGCCATGCGGACCTTCGCCGGCTTCCGCTTCGTCGAGAATGCGGAAGAAAATATAGGATTTGTTCTCCCACATCAGGCGCCGGCCACGCTCCGCATCGGACCGAATCCAGCCTAGCACGGTGTCGAGCGATGCCCTGGCAAGATCCAGCTCGCCCATTTCGACGAGACGCTTGCCGATGGATGTATAGGGATGGCCGTTCTTTCCCGAAAAGCCGATCCGCAGCGCCTTGCCGTCGGGAAGCCGGATCAGACCGGAGCCCTGAACATGCATGACGAAGGCGTCCGGCGCATCGGACAGATAGACCAGCTCAAGCCCGCGCCTTTCCAGCGCCCCCTTTTCGATCTCCTGACGGGTGAAATAGGGTATCAGGCCGGTCTCGCTCGTCCGCGCAGCCGTCAAGTCTACCGGAAATGAGGCAGGCTTGTTCTGTTCCGTTACCAGGACGAGGTCATCCGGCAGCGCGTAGACAGGCAGGTGAAAAGCCTCGTCCGGCGTCAACGAGCCAGCAAGCTCCGGCTCGTAATAGCCGGTCACCATTCCATCTCCGGCAACCTGCCGAACGCGATGCGGGCGGAAATGCGCCTCGAAAAACCTGCGCGCCATGTCCGAAGTGGGGGTGACGCCGATGGTGCGAGCGGCTTCCCGCACCACATTCAACCACGCGTCATCGCCGTTCTCACCGCCCTGAAGCTTGTCCAGCGAACGCGAAAACGCCGCGAACGCAGCAGCGTGATCATCGGATGGCCAGCCGGAAATATCGGAAAAGCGTAAAGCGATCGTGTCGGACGGCGTATATGCCGATCCGCCAGCCGCGCCAAATTGCCATTGCCACAATTGACCGGCCATTGCCGCGCCGCCACCATCAGGGATCGAGTTCGGGAGAAGCGCAGGCTCTCAGGCCATGCCGGTTGCGACGACGCGCCAGTTCGGATCGCGCGAGGACAGATCGCGGGCAAATGTCCAGCCATCCGTAACGTCGGTAATATGCGTCGGGCTACCGTTGATGACTTCGCCGGCGCTGTCGCGCGTCGCAGTAATGACGTCGCTGACAAATTTGATCGTCACACTGGCCGTCTTGCCCTGAAGCTCAGCGTCGATGATTTCAGCGGAGGAAATGCCGACAAATTTGAAATCGACAGTCTCGCCATTGCGCTCACGCGCCGTGATGGCCTCGGCGAAGCTGTCATAGACCTCGCGGCTGAGCAGGTGGTTCAGCGTCTTGCGGTCGCCCTCGGCGTAAGCCGTGACGATCATTTCATAAGCCGACTTCGCGCCCTGCATGAAATGCATGGGATCGAAACTGCGGTCGATCTTGGCAATCTCCTGAAGCTTCTCCGCAACATCGCTGCCTTCCGCGGCAACCTGCTTCAAGCGCTTGGCAAAAGTGGCCTCATCAAGCTCGTCGGACATACGCGGCGTTTCCCCTCTTGGCAGGGTCACAACATTGTCTCGCACGGGGTTGCCATTGGCATCTTCCGCCGAGTATGGATCGTATCTCGGTCGCTCATGACCGGTCCGGCGTCCCAGGACGCTGCGGAGCTTCAAGAAAATCACGACCGCAAGGACCAGAAAAATCAGTGTGAGAATGTTGTCGAATGTGCCGTTCATCTTGCCGCAGCTTCTAAGAATACATATGTGCGCTGAAACCCTCTGATCTCATATAGTGTGCAGCCAGTGTGACCGCCAGAGGATCGAAGGCCGGTGGAAAATAAGCCGCACAACTCATAGCAAATTACGCGATCGAAACGGTTAAGCCAACCGGCAAGAGTGCGCAGAATTTGATCAGCATCCGATTTTCACGAGTCATTAAGGGCTTAACCGAATGCAAATTGTTTTGTTCCTGATCTTCATAGTCGTTCCGATCGCCGAAATCGCGCTCTTCATTCAGGCAGGGCAACTGATCGGATTGTGGCCGACCATCGCGATCACGATAGGAACCGCTATTGCTGGCAGTTTTTTGATGCGTGTGCAAGGTTTTGCAACGCTTAATCGCTTTTCGCAAGCCGCGCAACGGGGCGAAGTTCCAATTACCCCGGTCATCGATGGCATCGGAATCTTCGCGGCTGGCCTGCTTCTGCTGACGCCGGGCCTGTTAACCGACACGATCGGCCTGCTGCTTTTCGTGCCGCCATTCCGCCGCGCATTGGCGAAATGGGCATTCGGACGGGCGCTGGAACGCGGGCGCGTACATGTCCGCACCTATGGCGCCAGCAGCAATGGCGGCACGAAGCCGCAGGGCCCTCCACGCGGCGGCAAGGGCTTCGGGAAGTCCGGCGACGTGATCGACGCGGAGTTCGAGACGATCGACCCGCAGGACAATGGCGACGGGGCGGAGCCGCTCGATCGTGACGAAAACGACCGCTCCCGGACGCGCAAAAAGGACTCGCCCTGGCGATCCGGATCGTGATCAACAGTTCGTGACACGCGCGCCGGCTAAAAGATTCGTCGGCCAAATTCTCCCTGACCCTGACAAAAAGAAAGATGAAAATCATCGCGTGATTGCCTGTCAACCTCCGTCATGCTAGCCACAGGCAGCATTCCCAACGGCTTGATCCCTTATGGCTCGGGCACATTCCGTGCCGGTCAGCCAATCCAATCGAAGGTTAGCAGGACGATGACTGAAGAAACGAACGGCAATGGCAACGCAGCAGGCTCGACGGACAAGAAACCTCAGATCAACGTTCTCGGGCAATATATCAAGGATCTGTCCTTCGAAAATCCCAATGCGCCGGGCAGTCTGCGCAGCCAGGGCAAGAACCCCAATCTTCAGATAAACTTCAATGTTCAGGCACATCCTCTCGGTGAGGAAATGTACGAAGTCGCTCTGAAGCTCGAAGCGACCGCCAAGACCGACGAAGGCATTCTCTACAATCTGGAACTCGTTTATGCGGGCGGTTTCCGTCTGCACGATCTGCCGGAAAAGGCGATCAAGCCGGTGCTGTTCATCGAGTGCCCGGCTCTGCTGTTTCCGTTTGCGCGCCGTATCGTCGCGGATATGAGCCGCGAAGGCGGGTTCCCGCCGCTCCTGCTCGATCCGATCGATTTTGCCGCACTGTTCCGTCAGCAGGCAGCGGAAAATCAGGCCGGTCAGCAAGCTGCAGTGCAGTAGCGGATCGTCCGATTACTGATATTGACGCCAAACCGCATCCTCGCCAAGCTCGTCGATAAAAGCCTGGTGAGCGTTGCGCTCGGCGTCGATCAGATTGACGGGCAGAGGACGCGGGCGCGACAGGATCATGCTGCCGCCGCCCTTGCCATTCTCCATGCGGAGGCGCCGGGCGGACAGATCGAGCGCCGCCTGCTTGCCGCCGACAAGCTCCAGATAGACCTCCGCAAGAAGCTCGGCGTCGAGCAAGGCGCCATGTTTGGTGCGCGCCGAATTGTCGATGCTGTAGCGTTTGCACAGCGCATCCAGACTGTTCGGCCCGGCCGGATGCTTGCGCCGCGCCAGCGCCAGCGTATCGAAAACCCGCTCGCCCGGAACGGCATCAATCCCGACCAGTTTCAGCTCGGCATTGATGAACTTCATGTCGAAGCTTGCATTGTGAAAGATCATCAGGCCGTCCCCGACGAATTCGAGAAAGTCCTGCACCACGTCGGCGAAGACAGGCTTGTCCCGCAAAAACTCCGTGGAAAGACCGTGAACGCGGAACGCGCCCTCGGGCATGTCCCGCTCCGGGTTGATATATTGATGATAGACGCGCCCGGTCGGAATGTAGTTGGCCAGTTCAACACAGGCGATTTCGCAGAGCCTGTCGCCGCTCTCCGGATCGAAGCCGGTGGTTTCCGTATCCATGACGAATTCGCGCATCGTGTCGCCCCCCCGCTCAGTGTCCCCCGGCGGCGGCTTCGTGATGCCTGCGCCAGAGAGCGAATTTTTCCCCGGTGCGATCCTTGAGCGATTCGAGCAGTTTATCGACCTCCGACAGCGTTTCATCCAGAGGTAATCCGGTGTCGATCACATAATCCGCGCGGCGGCGCTTCTCGGCATCCGGCATCTGGCGCGAACGGAGCGCTTCCAGCTTTTCGATAGTCATCCCCGGCCTTGCCAGAATGCGCGCGGTCTGGACCTCTTCCGGCGCGCTGACCACAAGGGTGACGTCCATGAGTTCATCGCCGCCGGTTTCGAACAGCAGCGGAATGTCGAGCAAGACCATTTCCGCGCCCGCCGCTTCCTGCTCCGCGAGAAACTCGAACTGCGCCTGACGGACGAGCGGATGAACCAGCGCTTCCAGCGTCCTGAACCCTTCGGGCGTCTGCATCAGCGCGGCGGCCAGCTTTGCGCGATCGACCTTGCCGGACGATGTGGTTCCCGGAAACGCGCTCTCGATCGGTGCGACCGCCTCGCCCTCATAGAGACGATGAACAATGGAGTCGGAGTCCAGAACCGGCACGCCGCGCGACGCCAGATGATTGGCGACAGTCGTCTTGCCCATTCCGATCGAACCGGTCAGACCGATGATTAACATTGCGCCCCCTATCGGTTTTCCAGATCGGCGATGACGAGCGCGCGCAATTCTTCCGTGACCTCTGGCCGCACGCCGAACCATTTCTCAAATCCGGGAACAGCCTGATGCAGGAGCATTCCGAGCCCGTCGACTGTATGAAATCCGGCTTCGCGCGCCCGGCGAAGCAAATCCGTCTCCAGCGGCGTGTAGACAATATCGCAGACCACGCCGGGAACGGAAAAGGTCGACAGATCAATGTCCAGCGGCGGATTGCCTTCCATGCCCAGGGTCGTCGTGTTCACAAGCAATCCACAATCCGTCAACATGTCGGCACGATGCTCCCAGGCGAAGACCGTCACGGAGGGGTTGAATTCCTCAGCCAGAGCCTCGGCCCGTTCGCGCGTGCGGTTACAAAGCCGGATATGCGGGATGCCGCGATCGAGGAGCCCGCGGATGATGCCGCGCGCCGCGCCGCCCGCCCCCACAATCGAAGCCGCCAGCCCGAGCATGTCCCAGCCGGGCGCCTGATCGTCGAGGTTTTGCAGAAAGCCGTAAATATCGGTATTCGACGCAAAAAGAACGCCGTCTTCGAGCCAGAGCGTATTTGCAGCCCTCGCGCTGCGCGCTGCCGCATCCGGCTTGTCGGCGCTCAGAAAGGCCGCCTCCTTGTGCGGAACCGTCACATTGCAGCCGACAAGGCCATGCCCGGCAAGATCCTTGAAGAATGCCGGCGCGTGTTCCGGTTCGACCGGTATTTTCCCGTAATCTCCGTCAATGCCGTATTTGCGCAGCCAGTAGCCGTGAATGAGCGGCGAGCGGGAGTGTGCAATCGGCCAACCGACGACACCGGCACGTTTCATATCTCGGTCCTATCCATGCAAAAAGCGCGAGATCAAGCGGCCAGCCAGCCGCACTCGCGGAGATAGCCGAGAAGGGGCAGGAGCGGCAATCCGATAATTGTGAAATAGTCGCCCTCGATTGCGGAAAAGAGCTGAATGCCGGGGCCTTCGACACGATAGACGCCAACCGTTTGCAGAAGCTCATCCCCGGTGGCGCTAAGGTAGTCATCGAGAAACGCCTCGGAAAATGCGCGCATGGTGAGGTCGGCGCGGCTTACATGGCGCCACACGATCTCCCCGCCGCGCGCAACCGCCAGACCGGCATGCAGGCTGTGCGTCCTGCCGCGAAGTTTCAGCAGTTGCTCGCGCGCCGCCTCGATGGTTGGCGGCTTGTGGTAGATCGCGCCGCCGCATTCCATCATCTGATCCGCCCCGATGACCAGGGCTTGCGGCATGGTCCTGCTGACATTGACGGCCTTTGAAGCGGCGAGCATCATGGCCAGAGATCCCGCATCCATCCGGCCCTCGACCCGTGCGGCCTCATCTTCCAGGGAGCGCTCGTCAATATGCGCGGGCTGCTGGGTGAAGGGCAATCCGGCCTGACGCAGGATCGACGCGCGGCCTTCGCTTGCCGACGCAAGGATCAGGGGCGTTGACTTTGCGGACTGTTCAGCCACTGCCGCTTCGCTCCTCCTGAAGCTTGATGATTGCCGCCGCGGTTTCCTCGATCGAGCGGCGTGTCACATCGAGAATGGTCCATTGATGCTTTCCACACAGCCGCCGCGTAAAGGCGATCTCCTCGGTAATCTTCTCCGTATCGACATAGGCCTGATTTGTGGTGTCCTTCAGGCCGAGCAGGCGATGCCGACGGATTTCGGCAATACGCTGCGGACTTGCGACAAGGCCGACGACGAGCGGCCGTTTCAGCGTATTGAGCGTGACCGGCACAGGGATTTCCGGGACGAGCGAGACATTCGCGGTCTTGAAACCGCGATTGGCAAGGTAAAGGCTGGTCGGCGTTTTCGACGTGCG
>JBHJOB010000050.1:0-26962 GCA_050330195.1 Rhodomicrobiaceae bacterium
CCGATAACGCATGTCCGGCTCCATTTTCTGAGTCTCACAATCAGAAAATAACCGGTTCGCGCCGGAATTGCCGGGCATGCGCCGCCACACACTGACTCATTCCCCGGACAGCCCTGCGCCATCGCGGGGACAAGTTTTTCGGAAAAATCGAGCTTGAAACAAACAGATGCAGATCGGGATCGTTTCCCAAAGAAATGATCCTGATCCAACCCGGCAGTTTGCTTTCACGTTTCCATTGAGGGGCAGCATGGACTTCCCGGCCATCACCATTCGTCCGGACGATCTGACGGCGCCGGAGGTTCGCGATCTCCTGCAGGCCCATCTGGACGACGCCGTGCGGCATTCCCCGCCGGAAAGCGTACATTCGCTTCCGCCGGAGGCATTGCGATCGGACGACCTCACCCTCTGGTCGGCGTGGGCTGGCCCGCGGCTGCTGGGCTGCGGCGCGCTGAAGGAAATCGATGCCGTTCACGGCGAGATAAAGGCCATGCACACGGTGGAGGAATCGCGTGGACGCGGCGTCGGCGCGGCGATTCTCACGCATATCATTGCCGAGGCGCAACGGCGCGGCTATCGCCGCCTGAGTCTGGAAACCGGTTCGATGGACGCCTATGCGCCCGCCCGGGCGCTGTATGCCCGTTTCGGCTTTGTCGTTTGCGAACCCTTCGCCGATTACCGGCCCGATCCCTACAGCACCTTTATGACACTCCAGCTGACGGGTTAGCTCCTCCTCTCGCCGATAAGCCTTGCGCCGCCGGTGAAGCTTCGTCAAAGCTGTGGCCAGCCAGAAGAGCCAAACTTTATCCGGGGGGAATGGTCATGGAAGGCAACGTCATCACGCAGGTTTTCCTGCCGCTTTCGCTTGGCGTCATCATGTTTTCCATGGGCCTGACGCTGACGGTCGCCGATTTCACGCGCCTGATCCATCAGCCACGCGACTTCGTGGTCGGCGGCATCCTGCAGATGATCTCGCTGCCGCTAGTCGCGCTGGCTCTGGTTTACCTGATCCCGGTGCGGCCGGAAATCGCCGTCGGCTTCATGCTGATCGCCGCCTGTCCGGGCGGGACCACCTCGACAATGCTGACCCATATCGGGCGCGGCGACGTCGCCCTCGCGATCACGCTGACGACCTTCACCAGCCTGATGAGCGTCATCACGCTGCCGCTGATCGCAGGCTGGTCGCTTGATCAATTCATGGGAGCCGACGCGCCGGAGTTGCCGCTGCTGCGCACCGTCATCTCGATTTTCATCATTCTCGTGGTGCCGACTGCCATCGGCATGATCACCGCGCGCTATGCGAAGCGCTTCACCGCCTGGGCGGAGCCGAAAACGCGGCCGCTGGCCATGGTGCTGTTCATCGCCATCGTCATCGGCGCGCTGGTCTCGGAGCGGCAGAACATCGTGCCCTATATCAGCGAGGCCGGGCCGATCGTTCTGGCCTTGAACCTCGCCACCATGACAATCGCATTCATCGCCGCAAGCTTGTTCGCCAGCGGTCCCCGGCAGCGTACCGCGATGACGCTGGAATGCGGCTTGCAGAATGCGACGCTGGCAATCGTGGTCGCCGTCACGATGCTGAACAGCGTGGAAATATCCATTCCCGGTGCGGTCTACGGATTGCTGATGCTGTTTACCGGTCTCGGCTTTGCGCTTTGGGCCGCGCGGAACAACAGGGAAGGGGAGGCTACGGCGGTGGTGTAACGTCGCGTGGCGGCCCGATCGACCGCCACGCCAGTGGATCGTTGCCGTTAGCTTGCTTCCGACAGGCACGTCTGGATGGACTGCGCCATGTTGCGGATCATGGAGAAATAGAGTTCGGATCCGTCCTCAAGTGAACTTCCGAGCGGATCGATAACGCCGGATTTGGCGGGGGTGCCTTCGGTCACAGTGGTGATCAGTTTCGGCTCGAACTGAGGTTCGGCAAACACACACACCGCGCCCAGTTCCTGCACTTTCGCGCGAATTTCCGCAACCCTCTCCGCGCCCGGCATCACTTCCGGGGATACGGTGATCGAGCCAGCCGCCGTGACGCCGAACCGGTTTTCAAAATACTGGTAAGCGTCATGAAAGACGATGAAGCCCTTGTCCTTGACCGGTTCCAGTTTGGCGGTGACTTCATCGATCAGCTGATCGAGTTTTTCCGTCACCGCTTTTGCATTGGCCTTGTATTTTTCCGCATGTTCGGGATCGGCTTTCACAAGCGCTTCCTCGATCTCGTGCACCATGGCCTTGGCATTTTGCGGATCGAGCCAGACATGGGCGTCGAATTCCCCATGCGCATGATGCGCTTCGGATGCTTCCTTGTGCCCATGATCGTGCTTGTGATCATGGTCATGGCCGGTTTCAGTCTTTTTCTCATGACCATGACCATGGTCGTGATCATGATCATGATCGGCTTTGGCTTCGTCGCCATGATCGTCGTGAGAATGCTTCTCGAAGGCCCCGCCTTCGCGGAAACCAAGCTTGATGAGGTCGTGCGCCTCGATCAGCTCGACGGAGCTGGCCTTGGCTGCGATATTCTCCAGCGGCTTTTCAAGGAAGGCTTCAAGCTGATGTCCGATCCAGAAAACCACATCGGCCTGTTCCAGCATCTTTGCCTGTGACGGCTTGAGCGCATATGTATGCGGCGAGCCCGCGCCGTCCACGATGAGACCAGGCGTGCCCACACCGTCCATGACCGCAGCCACCAGCGAATGGACCGGCTTGATGGAAGCGACAACATTGACGTCCGCTCGCGCGGCCAGGCTTGTACTGGCGAGAAGGGTGGTGGCGAGCAGTAGTGACTTCAGGGCGCGCATGGCAAACTCCGCTTGGCTGACGTTACTGGCGTTCGGGGATGTTATGTTGTTACATGATTGCGTAATGATATAACGTGTGTCATAAGCCTTGGCAACAGGCTTATTCACGGGTTTTTCTGGCCGTAAACCGGACATCATGCTGCAGAAGACCGCGCCGCTCATTTCACTTGGCCATGCCGGCATATACCGGGCCGGACGATGGCTCGTGCGCGGTGTCGACCTGACCATAGAGGCCGGAGAGATCGTGACGCTGATCGGGCCCAACGGTTCCGGCAAGTCGACGACGGCCAAGATGGTGCTGGGTATTCTGGGGCCGGATGAAGGCGCAGCCACGCGCCGCGCGGGCTTGCGGGTTTCATATGTTCCGCAAAAGGTTGCGATCGACTGGACGCTGCCCCTGAATGTCGGCCGTTTCATGCGCCTGACCGGTCAGGTCACAAGTGGCGATGCCCTTCAGGCCATGGAATCCACCGGTGTCGCTCACCTGGCGCATTCGGAGGTGCGCACGCTGTCGGGAGGCGAATTTCAACGGGTGTTGCTGGCGCGTGCGATAGCCCGCAAACCGGAACTCCTCGTTCTCGATGAACCGGTGCAGGGCGTGGACTTTACCGGCGAGATCGCGCTTTACGATCTCATCAAGCGTATACGTGACGACCTTCATTGCGGTGTGCTGCTGATTTCGCACGACCTGCATGTGGTGATGGCGGCAACGGATCGCGTGATCTGCCTGAATGGCCATGTCTGCTGTTCCGGAACGCCCACGGCTGTCGTATCGAGCCCGGAATACAAGACATTGTTCGGCGCACGCGCGGCATCGACGCTGGCGGTCTACGAGCATCATCACGATCACACGCATCTGCTGGACGGGGGCGTTCGCCATTCCGACGGGACCGTCACGGAGGGTTGCCAGCCGGTCGGTGGCGCGCCTCACGCAACGCAGGATGACGGCAGTGCTTGACGACTTCTTCACCCGCGCTCTGGTTGCAGGCATTGGCGTTGCGGTGGTGGCCGGTCCGCTCGGCTGTTTCATCGTATGGCGGAGGCTGGCATATTTCGGCGATACGCTTTCGCATGCAGCGCTTCTCGGCGTGGCGCTCGCCTTTCTTTTCGAGATCAACATCATCCTGTCCGTCTTTCTTGTCTCGGCCGGCGTATCGATTGCGTTGCTGCTGCTCCAGCGGCGCGCCACGCTCTCGGCCGATGCGCTCCTTGGATTGCTTGCCCACTCCGCGCTCGCACTCGGCCTCGTGGTGCTGGCGTTCATGACATGGGTCCGCATGGATCTGATGGGCTTCCTGTTTGGCGATATTCTCGCCGTGTCGAAAACCGATATCGCCATCATCTGGATTGGAGGCGCGGTGGTCCTCACGATCCTGACACTGATCTGGCGTCCCCTGTTCGCTGGAACCGTCAATCGCGAACTCGCCGAAGCCGAAGGCATGAATCCCCAGCGCGCGGATCTTGTTTTCATGCTGCTGATGGCTCTGGTGATCGCGATTTCCATGAAGATCGTGGGCGTTCTGCTGATTACGGCCATGCTGATCATTCCGGCGGCGACATCCCGCCGACTTGCGACAGGTCCCGAGCAGATGGCCGTTCTTGCCGCAATCATGGGGGCGATCGCCGTCGTTGCCGGCCTGTTCGGCTCGCTTGAGTGGGACACGCCGTCCGGCCCGAGCATCGTTGTCGCGGCGCTGGCGCTGTTTGTTCTGTCGCTGATGCCGCTGGCGAGCCTGCGCCGTCAATCCGTCCCGGGAGATAAAGGATGACGGCCAAAGGTCATCACGGCTATCACGGCGCAGACCTGACGAAGAACCAGGTGCTGGTGATGGGCGCGCTTGCTGAAGCGGATGGTCCGCTCAGCGCCTACACGATCCTCGACCAGCTACGTGAGTGCGGCTTCAGAGCGCCTTTGCAGGTTTACCGGGCGCTGGAGAAGCTGGTCGAATTCGGTCTGGTCCATCGGCTGGAGACCCTGAACGCCTTTGTCGCCTGTCGTCAGCCCGGATGCGAAGGGCGCGAAAGCATCGCCTTCACGATTTGCGAAGCCTGCGGACAGGTCGCCGAGATCACCGATGACAGCCTCGCGCGGCGGCTGAATACGATCGCCAGTGAGGCGAGCTTTGCCTTGAAAAAGTCGACGATCGAGTTGCGCGGGATATGCCGTGCGTGCGACGCGGACTGACCGCAACGGCTTGTCAGACCAACGGAACAGAAAGAACCCCCGTCCTCGGGAATCATCATCTTTTCGCCCGCATTTCGCGCCGGTCTTGACCTGGCCCCTCCGATGGACAACATCGGGTAGATGCAGCCATCGGAAACATTCTGGCGTGGGATAGCCATCGCCGCCCTGGCCCTCTGCGGCGTTCTTGTCGCCGAGAGCTATGTCCGCGACTACTTGCTTTCCGCCACCGTGCCGCGAGAAATCGCGCCGCGAACCGATCTTACTGCAAAGGAACGCTCTGTCACGGAGCTGTTCACGGCGACACAGCCATCCGTGGTCGCGATTACCGTCCTGCGCGGCGGGCGCGGGCAACTGGATGCGGGTACGGGCTCCGGTTTCATCTGGGACCGCGCCGGACATATCGTCACCAACGCCCATGTCGTCGCCAACGCGGAGCGTGTCGGCGTTCTGATGGACGACGAGCGCGCGCTGCCGGCAAGGGTCATCGGCAAGGCCGCCTGGGCGGATGTTGCGGTCGTCAAGCTGGAAGCTGTGCCCGACAATCTCCAGCCGATACCGATCGGGCGCTCCGCCGATCTGCGCGTCGGCCAGGATGTTCTGGCCATCGGCAATCCCTTCGGCCTCTCCCGCAGCCTGACGACCGGCGTGATCAGCGCGCTCGACCGCCGCCTGCCGACTGCGGGCGGACGCGAGGTTGCCGGAGTGATCCAGACCGACGCGGCCATCAATCCCGGCAATTCCGGCGGGCCGCTGATCGACAGCGCCGGACGGCTGATCGGCGTCAACACCGCGATTCTTGCCCCTACCGGCACATTCGCCGGCGTCGGTTTCGCCATTCCGGTTGATAGTGTCAACAGGATCGTCCCTCAGATCATCAACAATGGCCGCGCGCCCATGCCAGGCATCGGCATCATTCCGCTGCCCGAGGAATACAGCGCCCGCGCAGGCATTCGCGGGGTGATCGTCCAGTCGATCATCGAGGGAACGGGGGCGGCGCAGGCCGGGTTGCGCGGTCTGGCGCGCAGCGGACAAATCGGAGACGTGATCGTCGGCGTCGATGGACAGCCGGTGGCGACGCTCGCCGACCTTGCCATCGAACTGGAGAAGATCGGCATCGGCAATGAGGCAACGCTCAACGTCATGCGGGATGGCAGCCGCCGCGAGCTTGCCGTGCGCGTTCAGGATATCGGCCAGGAATAAGCCCGCTTCGAACGTGCTCCAAAATGATGAGCCGAACCGTCGGCAGGGTGCCGGAGCGTTGCTTCTTGCCGCAAATTTAGGCAAAATTACAAGTGCTTATTGCCGCTTCACGTCCAAGTGATGTGGCCATAGCGCGCATCCGACAATTCCCCTTGCTCTTTGATAATCGTTTCACCATTCTTCAGTAAACACGGGGGTGGGCCGCTTCCGGCCGCCTCCATCTACGTGCAATGATGATCGCAAGTGGTTGCGTGACCTGAACGACCGGACCGCCCTTGCGCAAGCCCCTGGAGTTTTGTCTCGTGCGTCTTGCTGCCGCTTCCGCCGTGATTTTCCTTGCCTTTACGTCTGCGGCTGTTGCGCAACAAGCAGGTCCGCCGGCAATTCCCGTAGAGGCAGCCAAGGTCGAAAGCGGCCCTCTGTCCGAACGTGTGATCGCAATCGGCAGCCTCGCCTCCAACGAGTCCATCGTGGTGCGTCCGGAAGTGGCCGGACGGATCGTGGAGATCGGTTTCGAGGAAGGTCAGGCGGTCAGCCAGGGCGATCTGCTCATCAGACTGGATGACTCCCTCAATCAGGCCGAAATCAACGAGACCGAGGCGCGGCTCAAGCTTGCCGAGCGCAATTTCGAGCGTGTGGAGGGCCTTGCCTCCAGCCGCATCGCGACAGAACGCTCGCGCGATGAAGCCCGCTCCAGTCTCGATGTCAGCACCGCCGCGCTCGAACTCGCCAGGGTGAAACTCCAGAAAACGCGCCTTGTCGCGCCGTTTGACGGCATCGCCGGACTGCGTCAGGTGAGCGTCGGCGATTATGTGACAATCGGGCAGGATATGTTCAATCTGGAAGACATCGACCCGATCAAGGTGGATTTCCGCGTCGCCGAGAAGTTCCTTCCCGCGATCCGCAACGGCCAGACGATCGAGATCAGCGTGGACGCGTACCCAGGCCGGACCTTTGAGGGCAAGGTCTATGCCATCGACCCGCGTATTGACGCGGCGGGACGCAGCATCGTTCTGCGCGCGCGCGTGGATAATGAAGAACGCATCCTGCGGCCCGGCCTGTTTGCCCGTGTGACGCTAATCCTCGAACTCAAGCCCGATGCGCTCACCATACCGGAACAGGCCATCGTTCCGCGCGGTGACAGCCAGTTCGTTTTCCAGATCGCCGATGGGAAGGTCACGCAGACCAAGGTGACGATCGGTTCGAGGCGGAACGGCCGGGTGGAGATCGTCGAAGGCCTTTCGAGTGGCGACACGGTCGTAACCGCCGGCCATCAGAAGCTGCGCGATGGCGCGGGCGTGAAAATCCTGGGCGAGGCCGCTACGAACGGCGCGCCTGGTCCGTCAGCAAGCACCGGCGGCAAGGGAGCGTAAGTCCTTGGTTGTATCCGACGTCTCGATCCGCCGGCCCGTTTTCGCGACGGTGCTCAGTCTCATCGTCGTGCTGCTGGGACTGATTTCCTATCAGCGCCTGACAGTGCGCGAATATCCCAATATCGACCCGCCGGTCGTGACCGTGCAGACCAATTATCGCGGCGCGAGCGCGGCGATCATCGAGACGCAGGTCACGCAGGTTCTGGAGGATTCGCTGTCCGGCATCGAGGGGATCGACTACATGACCTCGATCAACCGTGCCGAGAGCAGCCAGATTTCGATCCGCTTCAAGCTCGATCGCGACCCGGATTCCGCCGCCGCCGATGTGCGCGACCGCGTGGGCCGGGTGCGCGGACGCCTGCCCGCCGAGATCGACGAACCCATCATCCAGAAGGTGGAAGCCGACGCCCAGCCGGTCATCTACATGGCTTTCTTCAGCGATCGCAACACCGCGCTGGAGATGACGGACTATGCCGACCGCTTCGTCAAGGACCGCGTCCAGACGCTGCCGGGCGTCGCCGAGGTGCGCATTCTGGGCGAGCGGCGCTATTCAATGCGGATCTGGCTCGATCCGGAAAGGCTCGCTGCCTACAGCCTCACGCCGCAGGATGTGGAGAACGCGCTTCGCCGGCAGAATATCGAGGTTCCCGCAGGACGCATCGAGAGTCAGCAGCGCGAATTTACCGTCCTGTCGGAAACGGATATGCGCACCGTTGCGCAGTTCAACGATCTGGTGCTGAAGGACGCCGGCGGCTATCTGGTGCGTCTGTCGGATGTCGGACGGGTCGAGATCGGCGCCGAAGATGAACGCCGGGTGGTGCGCTTCCGTGGCCAGACAGCCGTTGCGCTGGGCGTGGTCAAGCAGGCAACGGCAAATCCTCTGGATGTTTCGCGTGCGGTTCAGGATGAATTGCCCTCGATCCTGAGTTCGCTCCCGGAAGGGATGAATCTGGAAATCGCCCATGACAAGTCGGTTTTCATCGAGGAGTCGGTCAAGAATGTCTACGTGACGATTGCGGAAGCGGTCGTTCTCGTCGTTCTGATCATCTTTTTCTTCCTGCGTTCCTTCAGGGCGACGCTGATCCCGCTGGTGACGATCCCGGTCTCGCTCATCGGCGCGTTCGCGCTGATGTATGCGATGAATTTCACCGTCAATACGCTGACGCTTCTGTCGCTCGTCCTTGCCATCGGCCTTGTCGTGGACGACGCCATCGTCATGCTGGAAAATATCTACCGGCATGTGGAGGAGGGCAAATCTCCCCGCGAGGCGGCCTTCATCGGCAGCCGCGAGATCGGCTTCGCCATCATCGCCATGACCTTGACGCTCGTCGCCGTCTATGTGCCCATCGGTTTCATGGCGGGCACGACGGGCCGGCTGTTCACCGAATTTGCCTGGACGCTGGCGGGCGCCGTGCTGGTGTCCGGCTTTGTGGCGCTCACGCTGACGCCGATGATGGCGTCCAAACTGCTCCGATCGGGCGAAAAGCACGGGCGCATCTATCGTGCGATAGAATGGTTCCTGCGCAAGATGACCGCCGGCTATCGCGGTTCGCTGCGTTTCGCGTTGCGCGCCCGCCCGCTGATCATCCTGATCGGGCTTGCCGTTGCCGGATCGAGCTATTTCCTGTTCAATTCGCTGAAGGCTGAACTCGCCCCTTACGAGGATCAGGGGACGATCGTGACCTTCTTCGTGGCTCCGGAAGGCGCAACCGTAGAATATACCGACCGCTATGCCCGGCAGCTTGAGGAGATCTTCGCCAATACGAGCGATGTGGATCGCTATTTCGTTGTCACCGGTTTCCCGAGTGTGACGCAAGGGGTGAGCTTCGTCAAAATGCCGCCCTGGTCCGAGCGTGAGCGCAGCCAGTTCGACCTGGCGGAGGAATTGCGCCCACAGTTGTTCAGCATTCCGGGAATTCTTGCCTTTCCGGGCAGCCCGCCGCCGCTCGGTCAGAGCGCGCGCGACAAGCCGATCTCCTTCGTCATCCAGACCTCGCAATCCTACGAAAAGTTGCAGGAAATGGTCGACGCGGTGATGGAGAAGGCGAGCGAATATCCCGGTTTCAACAATCTGGAGTCCGATCTGAAGCTGAACACGCCCCAGATCACTGTCGAGGTGGACCGTGAAAAGGCCGCCGATGTCGGTGTCGAGATCGAAACGCTGGGCCGCACGCTGGAGACCATGCTGGGCGGACGCCAGGTGACGCGCTTCAAGCGGGACGGCGAGCAATATGACGTGATCGTGCAGGTGGCAGGCGTGGACCGCTCCAACCCGGACGATCTGCGCCGGATCTATGTGCGCAGCAGCGGCGGGCCCGGCGGTGGCGACACGATGATCCCGTTGTCGAACCTGATCGAGGTCAAGGAATCTGTCGCACCGAAGGAGTTGAACCATTTCAACCAGCTTCGGGCGGCAACTCTGACCTCGCATCTGGCGCCCGGATATACGGTGGCGGACGGGCTGGCGTTCCTTGAGCAA
The DNA here is from genome assembly GCA_050330195.1 of Rhodomicrobiaceae bacterium. Classification (GTDB taxonomy): domain Bacteria; phylum Pseudomonadota; class Alphaproteobacteria; order Rhizobiales; family Rhodomicrobiaceae; genus JAHQVI01. The sequence goes on from JBHJOB010000050.1 coordinate 10,036, forward strand.
ACGGCGGAGGAGGTTCTCCAGGGACAGGCGCAGATCGACTATTCCGGCCAGTCGCGCGAATTCAAGGAAGCCTCCGCCGACATCTACCTGACATTCCTGCTTGCGCTCGCCTTCATCTATCTCGTGCTGTCGGCGCAGTTCGAGAGCTTCCGCGATCCCGTTATCATCATGCTCACCGTGCCGCTGTCGATGACCGGCGCGCTTCTGGCGCTATGGTGGAGCGGCGGCACGCTGAACATCTACAGCCAGGTGGGGCTCGTCACGCTGATCGGCCTGCTCACCAAGCACGGCATCCTCATCGTGGAGTTCACAAACCAGATCCGCGCTGCGGGCAAGGACATGCGCGAGGCGGTGATCGAGGCATCCGCGCTCCGTCTGCGTCCGATCCTGATGACCACCGGCGCGATGGTTCTTGGCGCGCTGCCGCTGGCGATTGCAACGGGCGCGGGCGCGGAGAGCCGTCAGGACATTGGCTGGGTGATCGTCGGCGGCCTGCTTGTCGGAACATTCTTCACGCTGTTCGTCATTCCGGTGGTGTATACTTACATTGCCGGGCCGGTGAATGTGGAAGCGCACAAGGTCAGCCGTGAAGCCGAAGCCGAAGTCGCTGACGGGCGCGAACGGCTGAAGCCGGCGGAATAACAGGCGTCGTTCCGGCTATTCTGGAAGTTGAGAACAAGACATGAGGCAATCGCCATGCCGCCATTGATCCGGTTCCTTCTGCGCCATGCCCTGATCGGCTTCGGCATCGCCGCCATCTTCGTCGCCGGGCTGATGCTGTCGGATATGGGCGGCATCGGCACGCTGATCGCCAATGCGGAGGCGGGTTGGCTCGCCCTCCTGATGCTGACCTTTTTCCTCGGTCTCACTTTCGGCAGCGCCCAGATGGGCTTTGCGGTCATGTCCGGAGACCTGCACGGCGGGGACAATGGACGAGGCGGCAAGCGGCAGCCCGTGCGGCCTTATCCGCTCAAGCTCCTGCCAGTGAAGATCCGCTCGTCGCACTGACTGCGCAATCGCGTGCTCGCCCCGGCGTCAAGAAATGATCCGGCAGGTGGAACGGTCGGATTCCGTTGCCTCTCTGCTTGTTACAAGCTCGATTTTTTCCGAAAAATGGTGCCCATTTTATCGGATCTCGCCCTATCTCGTGCTTCGGGGATCGATCGTGCCGACCGTCTCGAAACTGCCGTCCGGTTCCCGTCGCACGACGGCCATTTCGCCGGAACCGGGATAGACGCCCGTAAAGCCCGTCACGTTGACCTGATGCGTGACCAGCACCACCGGCCGCGAAAGATCAATGCCGCGCAATTCCTCCTGAAGCTGGCGGATCTGAGCCGGACCCTTGTTCCGTTCTCCGAAGAACGAATTGAGCGCGGCAAGTTCCTTCACCTCGCCCAGCCCGAGCAGACGCGCCGTTTCCAGGCAACGGCACCACTGACTCGAATAAACCGCTGCCCGTTCGATGCCATTCCGCCGGAACGCCTCTCCTGTCCGCCGTGCCTGCTGGCGGCCGGCCTCGGACAGATTGCGCTGAGTGCTGCAATCGTCGACGCGGAATCGGCTGGGATCGCCGGTCCCCGGAGCGAGCGCATGACGCATGATCACGAAATGATCCGGCTCGCGCAGCGCGGCCCACAGTTCGGCTTCGCTCAGCGCCCTGGCGGGAAGCCCGCTGGCTGCGAGAAGCAACAGAACCAGCGGGACAATGCCGAGCGTGCGCGCGATCGTCCGGAAAAACGAACCAATCCGCAAAAGCTGACCTCCGTGACAAGCAGTTCCTCTGCCGGAAATCTGGGAGGTTTTCCTCGTAGATCAACATGATTGCCGGAAAGGCTGCACCGTTCACGTCCCGCCATGCGGGGTTAGGCCATGTTCATGCGCGCCGCTCGGGAAGCGAGGCCGCGAGCGCCGTCAGCAGGAAGGCGGCGAAGACGATAATGGCATTGACCGCGTGGCCATATTCCCATTGCTGGCGCAGGATTTCCCAGTTTTCCGGCTGCATCGTCCAGTTCTGCGTCGCCTGATTGGCCGGGAAGACCCAGATGAAGAATATGACGAGGCTGACGGCGATCAGGACGCAGGAGCCGAGCGCCAGCCAGGCGCTTAACGGGTGGCGTCTCCGTGCGGCAAGGAACAGCGCGCCATTTGCAAGAATGGCTGCGAAGATCGGCGCCGCGAATAGGGACCACCCGGCATAGATGCCCTGCACGGTGAAATAGGCATCGCGTTCAAGTTCGATCTTGGCCGGCAACTCGAACAGGTGAGCGCCGCTGGGGATCAGAATGATGGCGGTAAGCGCGAGCGCCAGAATTTTCAGATAGGTCATGGAAAACTCCGCATCTGCGAGATGTGTTTCTCGCAGGCAGAGCTAATGCGAGCGCTTGGCGAAATATGGGCATCCCGCGGTAAATGAGGGGGCGGGGCAGCCTCGTCGAGCCAGTCTATGCCAGCCTGCCCCAGCAATCATACTCATCGGTTTCCTCGACAACCACGCGGACAATATCGCCCGGCGCAAGCCCGTCGGCCTCTTCCAGAAACACCGAGCCGTCGATGTCGGGCGCATCCCATGTCGAGCGGCCGATCGCGCCTTCATCGTCGAATTCGTCGATGATCACCTCGATTTCCTGGCCCACCCGTGAGCCCATGACCTCGGCGCTCACCGCCTTCTGCGTCTCCATGAAACGCTCATAACGCTCCGCCTTCACCTCCTCCGGGATCTGGCCTTCAAGCGCGCGCGAGCCCGCGCCCTCGACATTCTCATATTTGAAGCAGCCGACGCGGGCCAGCTTGGCGTCTTTCATCCAGTCGAGCAGAAAGGTGAAATCCTCCTCCGTCTCGCCGGGAAAGCCGACGATGAAGGTGGAGCGGATCGCAAGGTCCGGCGCCACCTGCCGCCAGCGCGCGATACGCTCCAGCGTCTTTTCCTGATTGGCCGGACGGCGCATGGCCTTGAGCACATTGGGCGCGGCGTGCTGGAAGGGGATGTCGAGATAGGAGAGGATCTTGCCCTCGGCCATCAGCGGTAGGACCTCGTCGACATGCGGGTAGGGGTAGACATAATGCAGCCGAACCCACGCGCCCAGATCGCCGAGCGCCGCGCAAAGATCGTAGAAGCGCGCCTTCAGCGGCGAACCGCGCCACTCGCTCTCGGTAAATTTCACGTCCAGACCGTAAGCGCTGGTGTCCTGGCTGATGACCAGCAATTCGCGGACGCCGCGCGCGACGAGTTGTTCGGCTTCCTGCATGACGTCGGCGGCGGGCCGGCTGGCGAGGGGGCCGCGCAATTGCGGAATGATGCAGAAGGAGCACTTGTTGTTGCACCCCTCCGAGATCTTCAAATAGGCGAAATGGTCCGGCGTCAGGCGCAGGCCGGATGGCGGCACGAGGTCAAGATAGGGGGCGTGAGGGGCAGGGGCGGCCTCGCGGACCGCTTCCATGACGCGCTCATATTGATGGGGACCGGTGACGGCAAGCACATCGGGGAAAGCGGCGCGGATGCGCTTGTCCTCGACGCCGAAACAGCCGGTGACGACGACGCGGCCATTCTCGGCCATCGCCTCGCCGATCGCATCGAGGCTTTCCGCCTTGGCGCTGTCGAGAAAGCCGCAGGTGTTGACCACGACCACATCGGCCCCGGCATAGGAAGGGGCGATCTCGTAACCCTCGGAGCGCAGCCGGGTGATGATGCGCTCTGAATCCACGAGCGCCTTTGCGCAACCAAGGCTGACGAAGCCGACCTTCGGCGCGATGGCCTTGCCATTCGGCGCAGGTTTCGTCTCGGCGGCGGGGGCCGTTTTCAAGTCTGTCATATGCGGAGAACTCTCAGCCATCGGGCGATATTGATCAAGCTCATAAGGCTTGCGGCGACATAGGTAAAGGCCGCGGCGCGTAAAATGGAGCGCGCGGCGGGGAAATCCTTCTCCGGAATATAGTTTCCTGCCTTCAGAACGGGCAAGGCGCGGCGGAAACTTGCGTCGAATTCGACCGGAAGCGTCGTCAGGTGCAGCGCCACACCCATGCCGAGAATCGCAAAACCCGCCGCCATCGGGATCAGCGCGCCTGCCGGATGCCGGACCATGGCGGCGAAAACCGGCCCCGCGATCATCGCGATGCTGCCGACGCGCTCGATGATGATAGCCGTCTTGGCAAGACGCGTGCGCGCTTTCAGTGGCTTGTAATTCGTGGCGTCCTGCATCGCATGGCCGACCTCATGCGCCGCGATCACCACGGCCGTCAGGGATCGCCCGTGATAATTGTCCTGCGAAAGACGCACGGTCTTGTCGCGCGGGTCGTAATGGTCGCCCTGCGCCGTTTGCTCGACCTTGACGTTGGCGAGATTCATTTCATCGAGCAGATGGCGGGCCAGTTCGGCGCCGGTGCCCGGAAAATCCGGCCGGTCCGCCTTGTAACGCGCGAGAACGGACTGCACCCAGAGCGAGGGGAGGATCGTCAGGCCAACGATGACAATCACGGCGAAAAGAGCGATCACGAGAAACCTCACATCCACGGCCAGACTTGCCGGATCGCCCGCGCCCGCCTTACTGCTCGTCTTCCGGCTCCTGATCCCGCTCTTTCTTTTTTTTCTTCTTGCCGAAGAGACCGTCGATCATACGGCCGAAATCATCGGCCTTCACCTCGCCGCCGGTCAGCTTTTCCACCGATTTGCCGAAAAGCTTGGCGGTGCCATGAAGAGAATCGGTGTCCTTCAGCGCGTTTTCAATGTCCGGATAGACATCCGGCCGTTCCCAATCGCCCTTGACGACAAGCGGCAGCGTCAGAACGCCGTCCTCCTCGTCCTCACTCTGGTCCTCACCTTCGGCGGCTGGCCGTTCCGGTGCGCGCAGTTTCGTGTTCAGCCGGTAATCGACGCGCTCCTTGACGAAATTCGTCTGACCCTTGCCAGTTATCTCGATATTCGGACCGGTGACCGTAAGATCGTCGGTCCTTGCGACGCCGTCGACGACGGCGTAATTCGCTTCCATCCGGTCGAACGGCGTCCGCTTGTTTTCCTCGCGCCGCCACTTGCCGAACTCGCCTTCCTGCGCCTCGGCCATAAGTTGCGGAAGGTCGAAGCCCTCAAGCGCGCCGTCCGAAACCGCCAGTTTCGCCGTGCCTTTCATCGTCGCGAGCAGATTATCCGCCGTATCGCCGCCGGCCGCCAGCTCGATTCGGGCATCGGCCCGTCCCGAAAGCCAGTCGAACCCCGAGGCGTCCTGTCCCAGCGCGCGCGCATCGACATTCGACATCGAGAAGGTGGCGCCGACCACGGCGCCGGACTCGCCACGACTTACCGTCATCACGCCCTGTCCCTGTCCGCCATACATGACCAGATCGCGCAAATTGGCCCGAGTCTGACCGCGATAGTCGGCGATCAGGTCAAGCTTGCCCGTGGCGCCCGGTGCGGTGAGGGTGGCGCCGTCAAGTTCCACTTGCCGCCCGGAGACCCGGAATGGTCCGGAAAGCTCCGAGCCATCGAGGCGCGAGAGGAACCTGCCGGAACCGCCGCTCAGTCTGAGAAGCGCTTCGCCCGATCTGATCGCAATGCGCAGCGCTCCGCTGAAATTCGGCTCGCCTTGAAGCGCGAGCGTTCCGTCGATCGCCGTGTTGCCTGCCGGCGATGTGGAGGCGATCTGTATCTCGACTGCGTCCTGCAAAGGGGTTGCCGTTGCGTTCAGCTCGACGGGGTCGTCCAGTAGACGGAAACCGCCTTCAAGGGTAACCGGCTGTACGCCGCCGGGGGTGGCGACCGTCAGATCCGCATGGGAGATCAGGACGGTTCTCCTGTCCTCCCGGCCGATCAGAAGAACCGATCCGTTGATGATGCCGATTTCCACGGGCGGGAGCGAGGGCGGGTGTCCGCCGCCATTGGCGATCCTTATCAATGCCGGCGAGTCCTTCGCGCCGAAAACTGCCGCAGACGCCTTGCTGACGCTTCTGCGAGCGGGACTGTTGCTGCCGGTCCTCAGCGCCGCGCTTCCAATTTCCAGAAGCGGCTCTTTGAAAGTAAGCTTCTCAAGTTCGACGTTGCCGCTAAGGAGTGAGGCGGGCCGGAGGGTTGCCATGACCCGTTCCGAGCGCAAGACCGGCGGGGCGGCCATGTCGAGGGGAAGCGTTGCGGTTATCTCCTCGACGGCGAAGCCGGGGCCGGGGAACAGAACCAGCCGCAGCCGCTTGGCCTCCTGAAGCTGGAGGCCGGTCGAGCGTGCGAGAGCCGGGCCGAGCTGGCGCTCCAGCACGCTTTGCGGAATGAAATAGGGAGCCAGGAAAACCGCGAGCACCATGAGGGCGATCACGGCAAGAAAGGCGCCTATCAATCGTTTCATGGGGACCGCCAATCCTTTTCGAGCGTTGTTCGGCCGCAGCACGCTGCTCGAACGCGCGGCGACCATCTTCGGTTCAATGCCGGTAGCAGGCAAATCGAGCTGCTTTATAGCAGCGTCCACCGCTAGTGTCGCCGCGTGCGTCGTTGCTCCCAGTCTTTTCGTTCGATGCGGAAAAGGATCACCGGCACATACCGGCCAAGTTGGAGGCTCCTGATCCGCCCGACGCCGACGCGGCGCATCCCGGCGCTGCGCAGCACATGCTGTGAGGCTGGATTGACCGTGCGCGCACCAGCGCCAACAGCGTCCGCGTCACTCTTTTCGAAGACAAGCGAGATCAGTGCCCTGGCCGCTTCCGAGGCATAGCCCTTGCGGCGGAAATCGCGCCCAAGCCAATAGCCGATTTCAGGCGGGCGGGCCGGATGGATGCTGACACCGGCAGCGCCCGCGAAGAGACGCGGGTTGGAGCGCAGTGTCAGCAGGTATGGCATGTGAAACGCGCCTTTCCTGCCGATCTTGCCTATCCCGGCAATCCAGCTCCATGCGCTGGACGGCGGATAGGGATAGCGGATCGTGCCAGTTGCGTGCGCAATGACCGGATCATTGATAAGGCGGGAAATCGCGGGGATGTCGTCAACGGCAGGCAGGCGCAGGATGAGGCGGCGGGTCTCGATCGGTGCGCGCAGGATCTCGGGCGTCAGCGATTGGGCGATGCCTGTCATGGGACTGAGGCTCGATCATTGAACAGGAACGAACAAAGCCACGGCCGGGCAAGACGCCAGCCGTGGCGCATTTCACCAATGGGCATTGCCACGTCCGGTCAGGACGCAGCGCCACCCTCGACGACGGAGACGAAAACCTTGCCGTCCCCGCGCTTGCGGAATGCAACATGACCTTCCTGAACGGCGAAGATCGTGTGATCCTTGCCCAGGCCGACGCCGGTTCCCGGATGCCACTTGGTGCCGCGCTGGCGAACGATGATGTTGCCCGGAATGACCTGCTCGCCGCCGAATTTCTTGATGCCGAGGCGGCGGCCCGCACTGTCACGGCCGTTGCGCGAGGAGCCGCCTGCTTTCTTGTGTGCCATCTTTTAAAGTTCCTTACTTCCTGGACTTGTCCGCAGCCTGTTTTGCGGCTTCCTGATCAACCTTGGAGCGCGGTGGCTTGCCGGCGATGAGATCCTTGGCTTGCTCGACCCACTCTTCGCGCTCGATGCGGCCCTTGAAATCGAGTATGCCGTCGATACGCTCGATATCGGCGGCCTTCCACTCGGCGATCTGCTTCAGCGAGGTGACGCCTGCGGCCGCCAGCTTCTTCTCCAGAGTGGCGCCGACGCCTCCGATCAGCTTGATGTCATCATTGAATTCGGCCGTCTTCGGGGTGCTATCCGCTTTTGCCGCAGCCTTTTTCGGCTTCGCGCCGGCGGTCAGAATGTCGGTGATGCGGATGCGGGTCAGATCCTGCCGGTGACCGTTCTTGCGGCGATAGGTCGAGCGGCGCTTCTTCTTGAAGATCAGGATCTTGTCGGCACGAAAATGCTCGACCAGTTCCGCAGCGACCGTTGCGCCATCCACGAGCGGCGCGCCGACCTGCGTATCGCCGTCGCCGCCGATCATCAGCACATCGGCGAATTCGAGCGTATCACCGGCTTCACCGGCAAGCTTTTCAACTTCCAAGATATCTTCAGGGGCGACACGGTATTGTTTGCCGCCCGTGCGAATGACAGCGTACATGGTTTTCTGTTCCTTAATCTCGACGCGCCCTTCGGCGCCGCGCCTTGAGCGCGGGCTTTGACTGCCATTCGTGAATGCAAGAGCCTCGGGCAGCGCATTGGTCGCGGCAACATATCTGTTCCGCGTTGGCCGGACTATAGAAATGCTCCGCGCGGCTTGTCAATCATGGTCTGGAGCCGTGAGTATTTTCTTTCCCTGTCTGGCCGCGTTCCGGGCGGAAAAGTCATCGGGGAACAGGGCCTGCCGCCGGAAGCCACATCCGTGCGATGGCAATTCACGTCATGATTGTGACGCGCCCGCCGCGCAACTGCATTTAGCTGTGTGATTTTTGCATGTGAGCCTCGTTCTTCTACGCGCACTCCCCTATCTTATGGTCATGAAAGCATCCATCGCGCTGACCATTGCCGGATCGGACTCCTCGGGCGGGGCCGGGATTCAGGCTGATCTGAAGACATTCTCCGCGCTTGGCGTCTATGGCGCCACGGCGATCACCGCGCTGACCGCGCAGAATACGACAGGGGTGAGCGCCATCCATGCCGTGCCGCCGGAATTCGTGCGCGCCCAGATCGACGCCGTTTTCTCCGATCTCGACGTGCGCGCCGTCAAGATCGGGATGCTCGGCAATGAGGCCGCCGTTCTAGCGGTGGCCGAAGCGCTGCTCGCCTGGCAGGGCGCGCCGATCGTGCTCGACCCGGTCATGGTCGCGGCCAGCGGCGATCCGCTTCTGGATGACGGCGCGGAATTCGCCCTGCGCTCGCACCTCCTGCCGATTGCCGATCTGATCACGCCCAACCTGCCGGAAGCGGCGCGTCTGCTCGGCGCGAGCATTCCCGTTGACGAGAAGATGATGGTCCGGCAGGGCGAGTTGCTGCTCTCGCTCGGCGCGAAAGCGGTGTTGATCAAGGGCGGCCACGCCACCGGACCGGAAGCGGTCGACCTGCTGCTCGACGGGACGAATATCGTGCGCCTCGCCTCCGACCGGATCAGGACGGAAAACACGCATGGCACGGGGTGTACGCTCTCCTCGGCCATCGCCGCCAATATCGCCAAGGGCATGACCATGCTCGATGCGGTGCGCGAGGCGAAGATCTACCTGACCGACGCGCTCATGCAAGCCGACGAACTCGGCATCGGCCACGGCGCCGGGCCGGTCCATCATTTTCACGCGCTGTGGCCGCTTTTACGCAGCCATGCCACCAAATGATGAGCCGCAATGGTAACAGCGCCGTAAATTCAAGATGATCCTACCCTGCGTTGGTGGAAATTCATTTCCGGAAAGCTATTGTTGTCAAACATTGCGCTACAAATGTTATGAGCGGAACATGTCAACGACCTTTGGGCAAGGACACTTCATGAAGAGCTATCATCTCTTAAAAACGTCATGCGCCGGGCTGATCTTCGCGGCCACCGGCGCGTTCGTCGCGCTTCCGGCTGCGGCGGCGTGCAGCAGCGACGCACAGTCGGTCATCAACGATCTCGACGGGTCATGGCGCGGCTCCGGCACCGTTCAGCCGATCGGCGGCGCGAAAGAGCGTATTTCCTGCCGCGTCAGCTACAAGGCGACCGGCCCCCGCATCACCCAGAGCATTGCCTGCGCGGGCACGGACTACAAGATCGACGCCGGCGCCAATGTGTCCTGCAACAACAGCAGCGTATCGGGAACCTGGAGCGAGAAGACCGCGAACAATACGGGACGGATCACGGGCACCATCAAGAAGGGTTCCTTGAATATCGAGATCGACGGACCGAACTTTCAGGGGCGGTTCGCGGTCAAGGTCGCCAATCGGTCCAAACATTCGCTTACGATTACCCAGTTTGATCCAGGCGCGGGCCGTCATGTGCCGGTGGCGACGATTGCTCTGAGCCGGTAATCGGAACGGCAAAATCATATCCGGCGCAGGCCTCTTGCGCCGGATATGCCCAACGGATGGTTTTCCATGGCTGGCATCGACGAGTCCAAGCCTTTCAAGCCGGTGCGCATAGCGGTGCTCACCATGTCCGACACGCGCACGATGGACGACGACAAGTCGGGAGCAACGCTCGTCCGGCTGCTGACCGAGGCGGGCCATGAGCTTGCCGATCGCGCCATCGTCAGGGACGACGTCGACAGCATACGCGAAACCGTGCAGCGCTGGGCGTTCGACGCCACGATCGACGCCGTGATCACCACCGGAGGAACGGGGCTGACCGGACGCGATGTGACGCCCGAGGCCGTCCGTCCGCTCTTTGAAAAGGAGATCGACGGCTTTTCGACGGTGATGCACATGATCAGCTTTCAGAAAATCGGCACTTCGACTGTCCAGTCACGCTCGCTCGCCGGCGTCATCAATGCGACCTATGTCTTCTGTCTGCCGGGCTCGCCGGGCGCCTGCCGCGACGCATGGGAGGGCATCCTCAAGGCCCAGCTCGATTTCCGCCACCGCCCCTGCAATTTCGTCGAGATCATGCCAAGGCTTGATGAGGGGCGTTAGAGCTTCGCAATACCGATTTGGCCCAGGGGTCAGATGGCGGCATTCCGGGCGCGGAAGGCGCTTCCCATAAAGGTATATAGCCGGGTTCGCCTGGCGGACGATCCGAAAAGAATTCCGGCTCGGCCGGTTCCGGCGGTTCGCCGGTCGGGACGGCGGGAACAGGGGAGGCTTGCTGCGGCAAGGCAGGCTTTGCTTTTTTGTCCGGCAGAGGTGGAGCCGGCAGAAAGTTTTCAACGACAGCCTCGATGGTTGTGCTTGTGCCTCGCGCCTCGACCTCTGCATAGAACGTCTTGTATGACAGGCTCGCCGCCGAAACGATAAGAAATGCTGCAAACATGCGTCTCAGGACCGCCACCTGCGAACGGTGAGACAGCCAGGCGCCCAGCGGCGCAGCCAGCACGGCGCCGATACCCACCACGGCGACGGCGGGAACAAATACGTAACCCATGCAGCCATTTGCACATCCCTGCGGGGCATCGGCCAGGATATAACCCGTTGTTCCGGCAAGCGATAAAGGCAGGGCAAGCGCCGATGCGGTGCCGATGGCCCGTTGCATCGAAATGACGCGCGACAGGATCGGGACGATAAAGAACGCTCCGCCTATGCCGAGGCTCGCGGCCAATCCTCCTCCGGCGGCAACTTTCAATGCGGTCGCCGCCGGCGGCATTGGCTGCCCTCCGGAAGACGCGCTGCTGGCGCTCCTTTCCGATCCGGCGAGATTGGACCATGATGCGAACAGGGCAAAGGTCACGAAACACAAGACCATCAGACGGGTATCCAGTGCAGGAACAATCGTTGCCGCAGCAAATGCGCCAATGATGATGCTCGGGGCGAGCAAACCCAGCTTGGGCCAATCGATCGCGCCTCTGGCTGCATGAGCCTGCGCACTGGCGATCGATGTCGGAATGATGAGTGCGAGCGAAGTTGCCATGGCAATCTTCGGGATTTCAGAACTGGAGACATCGAGGTGAGGCAGGGCGTAGATTAGAGCCGGCACGATGACGAGACCGCCACCGATGCCAAGCAAGCCTGAGCCGAAACCCGACAAGCCGCCAATCAAGGCGAGAAAAAGCCAATAAATATTACTCTCGAATATCATCAGAAATGTCGCAATGCTTAAAATAATTGAAAATAGGAGAATGAAATTCGAATGCTAAAAGTATTGTTAGAAGAAAAGCGTGTGGGTTAATCAGAAAGATCAAGACTTCTGGATATGGGAGCAATCTGCTTCGGCCGAAAGGAAACGTGCAGCAGGCATGCGTATGATCAGCGAAATTCAACCTAAGATTGCATTTCGGTCAAGACGCAAATTGGCAACATGCGCTCATGCACGTTGCGGCCGGAAGGACCACGGCTCGAAGGCTCTGCTAGGGAGTGGGGTGTGTCACTACCGAAGGTAGATCCAATAAAATTTCGGCTGGAACAGGTGATGAGCCATCAAGGCGGACTATGACGCCCCCGCCTTCCAACGCTCGGCCGCAGCATCGTCAGCACCCTTCGCCTCGACCCAGCCGCTGTCGCCGCCAACGCGCTCTTCCTTCTTCCAAAATGGCGCGTTCGTTTTCAGAAAATCCATCAGAAACTCGGCTGCCTCGAAAGCCGCCTGACGGTGCGGCGAGGCGGTGACCACCAGCACGATATTCTCGCCCGGTACAAGCCGCCCGTGGCGGTGCACGATGAGGCTGGCGCTGAGCGGCCAGCGCTCGCGCGCCTCGGCTTCGATCCGCTCAAGCTCGCCTTCGGTCATGCCCGGATAGTGCTCCAGCGTCATGGCCGTGATGGCGTCTGCTCCCTTGCCGGCGCGGACGAGGCCCGTAAAGCTGACCACCGCGCCGATATCGTCGCGCCCGGCCGTCAGCGCGGCAATTTCCGCGCCAATATCGAAGTCTTCCCGCTGAACACGGATCATGGCCACACTCCGCATCGGAAACAGCCGCCGGCCCGGCTGCGTTCTTTCCTCAATTCCCCGTTAGGGTTTATGCTGGCCATATCATTTTTCAAGGGGATGAACATGCCTAAAGGTTACTGGATCGCACGGGTCACGATCAACAATCCTGACCGGTATCCCGATTATGTCTCGGCGGCGAAACCGGCCTTCGAGAAATATGGCGCGAAATTCCTTGTGCGCGGCGGCCAGTACGATCCGGTCGAGGGCGACGGGCGGCCGCGTAATGTGGTGATCGAGTTCGCCAGCTATGAACAGGCTCGTGAATGTTACCATTCCCCGGAATATCAGGTGGCCGCCGCCATCCGGCAGGAATGCGCGGATGGAGAAATCGTCCTCGTCGAAGGCGCGGAATAGGCTCCCCGCCCCCGGCGCTCCCGCACCATGCGCCGGAACTAAACCGCCATCTCAATCATTTCCAGTTAATTAAGGGTGGATTCAGACTTTATTCACCCCTCAGTCAGCATCGCCCAGCGATGCTTGACCCAATTTCGGCGCAATGGGGCAGTCCATTGCCTGAACGTCGAGCCATCGGGCACAAACAACATAAAGGTTGAAGAAATGTCCTGGAGAGGATTGAGACCATCCATTCTGGCGATCGCAGCAGCGCTTGGCTCTGCGGCAGTCGGAGCCGCCTATGCACAGGAGCAGCCGCGGGCAAGTGGTGCGCCGGCCCTGCTGCTGGCGCAGAACGATGAAGCGAACGAGGAGGAGCGCAAGCGCAGGCCGCGTGAGGAGCGTCAACGGCGCGGCGAACGTGAAGAAGGCGCACGCCAGGAAGGCGATGCTCCAAGACAGAGAGGGCAGGCTCAGCAGGGCAGCGAAGAACAGCGTCCACGCGAGCGGACCGAGCAGAGCCGTGAACGGCGCGATGCCCAGGGCGAAGGACAGGAGCGCCGCCGCGAAAGACGTGACGCGGAACGCGAGCAGACGAAACCGCCCAGAGGCGAAGCGCGCAGGGAGCGGGTCGAGCAGGAAGCAACGGGCGCAACAAGCGAAGAACCCCGCCGCAGACGCCGTGACGCCGGTTCGGAAGAGACCCCGCGCGGAAATCGTGCAGTGCAGCGCGACAACGCTGTGCAGGAAGCCGAGGAAGATCGCAAGAAGCCCCGTCAGGAACGCCGCGAGCGCGCGGATGAGCCGCGTGGCAAGCGTGAGGCCGACCGTGACCGCCGCCAGCCCGAACGTGCGGAAGATCGTGTCCGAAGCCCTGAGGTGACACGCGAAGAGCGCCGCGATCGCCGCAAGCAACGTCAGGAATTCACGCGCGACAATCTGAAGGACATCACGCGTGACCGCCGCCGCACGGAACAAGGCGGCCGCATCGTGATCGAGGAGCCGGGCAAGCGCCGCATCATTCGCGAGCGGGGCCGGACTATCATCGAACATGACGAAAAGGAGCGCATGCGGGGTTCGGCGCGCAATGTCGAAGTCGAGCGCCGTCCCAACGGCCGGACACGGACGGTCATAACCCGGCCAAATGGCGTGCAGATCATCACCGTCGAAGGGCGCAATGGCCGCATGATTCGCCGGGTCAAGCGCATGCCAAACGGACGGGAAATCGTGCTCATCAACAATGAATTCGAAGGCAGTCGTCGCGGCCGGCGTTTCAACGATGACGACAGATACAGCAGCATCGATGTGTTGGTCGACCTGCCGGATCTGATATTGGAAAGTTCCCAGCGGCGTCGCTACTACGCCAATACGGACGATTCCGATGAAGACGAGCTTTATGAAGCGTTGTCGGCGGCTCCGCTGGAAGAACTGGAAGATGATTACACGCTCGACGAAATCCGTTATAGCCCGGATATCCGCGCGCGGTTGCGCAGGATCAACCTGAACAATGTGACCTTCGCATCGGGCTCCTGGGATGTTCCGGAGGAGCAGTTTGACCGGCTGGCGGTGGTCGCCAAGGTGATCAATCGCATAATCGACGATAATCCTGATCAGGTCATTCTGGTCGGCGGTCACACTGATGCCGTCGGTTCCGATGAGAACAACCTGTCTCTCTCCGACCGCCGTGCGGAAACGGTTGCCCGCATTCTGACGGACGAGTTCGACGTACCGCCGGAAAACCTGGTGACGCAGGGCTACGGCGAGTCCGATCTGCTTATCGATACCGAAGCTGACGAGCCGCGCAATCGGCGCGTGGAATTCATGCGGATCACGCCCTTCCTTGCCCAGAGATAGCTCGAAAGGCTGATCCGTTCTCTAACGCAAGCCGCCGGGGCATCATCGTTCCGGCGGCTTTTTTTGCGCCCGGAGCAGGTCCGGCCAGCCACGCCAATGATCGCTCGGTCTGGAGACTTAGCCCGTGGCAATATATTGCCGCATGGAATCGGCTTCCATTTGCGCAATCGCGATCCGCTGCTTGACCACGTCGCCGATAGACACGATACCGATGATCTTTCCGCCCTCGACAACCGGCATGTGGCGGAAACGCTGCGTGGTCATTACTTCCATGAGCCACTCGACCGTATCGTTCGCGGTGCAGGTCTGGACATCTGTCGTCATGTAGCTTTCGATCGGATCGCTGAACGCCGCTGGTCCGTTGGTCGCCAGCACGCGGACAATATCCCGTTCCGAAACAATACCCTGAAGCCGCCGCTCGCTGTCACAAGCGACCACGGCGCCGATTTTTTTCTCCGCCAGCAGGTTGACGACATCCATCAGTGTCCTGTCCGAAGTGACAGTCGCGACCTCCCGGCCCTTGTCCTTGAGAATTCTGGCAACGTTCATGGTGACCTCCCATATGGGCGCGTCGCTCTGCGCCTGATTGGGGCGAACGGACGGCGTCCGCTAAACCGAAATCATGCGCCAGCTTGCCGCCCCCGACAAGATGTTCCGTTATCGTCTTGCCTCGACGCGGCTTTTTAACGGCAACCGTAGCGGTCCACGGTGGAAAAACTGAGTGTAACTTCCAGTCGATGCAATCATAGATTGATTTTTAACGCAGTTTGTAACATCGTCAACCGGAGATTGTATCTGTATCGTCAGTCAAGGTTCGTGATGTGGTGGAAGCGTTGCCCGGCTGTTTCATATTCGCGGCCGGTTTTAAGACTTTGCAAACCGAAAGGAAAAGCGGGCCGGTGTCCCGACGCCGCTTTTGATGCCCCGCTCGCCTCTCCACACATGGCGAGGCATATCTGCCGGCGGCCGGTCTCCGCCGCGCGAACAGTCAAGCTTTATACCGGAAATGCGGTCTGTCACCAGGTCGCCTCTGCGCGCCCCGCAGGCTCATGCCTGCCGCCGAACGCCCAAATTTATGAAAATTTGATTCACATACGTAGTTGCAACTATAGATTTTACAATCAAAAATTGTAAAATTTTAATCAATGCAATCGTCAAGCTTTCAGCGTCTGACAAGGTATATCGACCGTGTATTTTCCAGTAAAAAAAATCTCTAAAACAAAACTCGAAATACATCTCTCAGTTTATTCGACTGTCAAAACTCTTTTGAGAGACTTCTCTCCGAGCACGAGGAGAGGTCAATGAAGTTCTGGTCTTTGGCAATAGTCGCAGCCATGTCTGCCTACGGAATATCTCCGGGCGCTAACGCACGCAACATCACGGATCAGCCTGGCGCGACATTCGAGCAGAGGCGCATGCCGGTGCAGGGGGTGACGGAAGCGCCGATCGGGCACGTCCGCTTCTGCTACCGCTATCCCGAGGAATGCGGTGAAGTCGACGGCGGTAAAAGCGAAGTGTTCCTGACAACCGTGAGATGGGCCGAGTTGAGTTCGGTGAACAGCCGGGTCAACGAGATGATCAAGCCGGTGAGCGACTATATCCAGTATGGGACCATCGAGCACTGGACCTACCCTACGAGCGGCAAGGGCGACTGTGAAGATTACGTCCTGCTCAAGAAGCGCAAACTGATTGACATGGGATGGCCGCCGGCCGCGCTGCTGATTACGGTCGTTCGCGACGAAAATGACGAAGGTCACGCCGTTCTGACGGTGCGGACGCATCGCGGCGATCTCGTTCTCGATAACAAGCATTCCAGGATTCTGGCTTGGCACAATACGCCTTATACCTACATCAAGAGACAATCCGCCTTTAACAAGCGCAACTGGGACTCCCTGATCCCACTGGGCGACACCCCGGCAGTTGCAGCCTCAGGCGCTGATACCAGGAGATAGCACAAGGTCAAGAATTCGGGCCCGGATACCCTCGCCCCTCATATCCTGCCCCTTCCGGGCTCGTCTGCGAGCCGGCGCCTCCCCCCGACGCCGGCTCGCACCTTTTTTCGGGGACGCGGACGCATCGCGAATGCCAGCAAACGCCAGAGCGTGGGCCTATAAAATCGGCACCGCTTTCCGGAAAAATCAAGCTTATACCAAGTCCCATTGATCAGCACCGATGAGCCCAGTCACGGAGCCCGATCGACATAATTCTCCACGGCTGATCGACGAGCTTGTTCCAGGCGTCACAGCAATGCATGAGCAGATCCTCGTA
>JBHJOB010000051.1:0-5378 GCA_050330195.1 Rhodomicrobiaceae bacterium
ATCTGCCGAACTATCTCGGCTGGCGGCGAGCGATGGAAAAAGCCGGCGCTGCCATGACGCCAGAGCGCTGCCTGCTCGCGGCGACAGGTTGAAATCCACACTCAAGCCGAACAGAGCCAAAGAAATTCTCAATCAAATGAATTTGTAATTATGGCGTCAATGACGAGCGGTTTCGAGCGTCACAATGATGCGTTTGACATCCTTGAGATTGAGCGCCCCCGTCCGCTCAGCACTGCTGAGGCTTTCCTTGATCAACTCCGTGAGCTTGTCTTCACCCAGGGGTTGTCGCCAGCGGGCATCGACGAGCGGTCGAAGGGGGCCTGATGCTGGAAAACACCTCGCCGCAGAAGTGCGGATGTCCCCCTCAGTCGGTGTCGGTCCGATACGAGAATGGAATCACAAATTGCAAGGTTCTGGCTAAAGACAAAAAGCTGTACGTGTTCAATTGGTTAAACGTTGTTCATAAGGGACTATTGATTTTACTGGCGATCCCGGCAGGGCTCGAACCTGCAACCCCCGGCTTAGAAGGCCGGCGCTCTATCCTGTTGAGCTACGGGACCCATGCACTCAAGTGCACTCGATCGGAGCTGCGCCCCCATGTCGGCGCAAGGCACAATAGTCCGGAAATATACGAAATTAAACCCGTTGAGTATCCATTTTAATCAAGCTGGGATTTCGGTCCAGTTTCGCTTCTCGCGCAGGAGAGCGTTTGCGAGTACGATGAGCTTTCGCATGATGGCTGTTATGGCGATCTTGGCCGGTTTTCCAGTTTCCAGCAGTTGGCGATATTTGGTTTTCATAGCCGGGTTGAACCGCGCAGCGACCAGGGCGGGCATGTAAAGCGCCTGATGCAAGCCGGCCAGGCCGCCCGCGAATGAAGGCGCGTCCGGGCCAGCGTCCGGATTGCCTTGCAAACAAGCCGCAAGCCCGGCCAGGCTTGCGGCTTGTTTGCCGTCCTGATCTCCCATCGCCGCTGCCTTGCAGCGAGGCTCAATGCGTCCAGCTGCCGATACGCCCGAATTTGAAGTTGTCGGCATAGGCTTTCTTCGTCATGGCGCGTGGGCGCGGCTCGAAGACACGGTAGGCTATGCCGTTGCGCTGGGCATACTGGACGGCATCCTCCCGGGTGGCGAAGCGCAGCGTGACCTGCTGCTTCATGTCCCCCGAAGACGTCCAGCCCATCAGAGGCTCCATCTCGCGCGGTTGGTCCGGCTCGAATTCAAGCACCCAGTGCCCGGTTTTCGCATTTCCGGACTGCATCGCCGTTTTCGACGGTTTATAAATTCGCGCAACCATCCCGATCCGTCTCCGCAATTTCACCTGTGTCTATTACCAGCGAATGAAGAAAGATTGAAGCGCGCCTTTCGGTTTCGCGCGGCACGGCGCTGGCCGGCGCCTCAGACTGGCCGCCGCGATTTGATTGCCGCCGCCAGCGTGCCTTCATCCAGATAGTCGAGTTCGCCGCCAACGGGCACGCCATGCGCGAGCCGCGACACCGTCAGCCCCGCGCTTTCCAGCTCGGCGGAGATGTAATGTGCGGTCGTCTGACCTTCCACTGTCGCATTCAGGGCGAGCAGCACTTCCGTGACGCCGGGACGGCGCGCCCGCTCGATCAGCTTGCCAATGGACAGATCGTCGGGGCCGATGCCGTCGAGCGGCGAGAGCGTGCCGCCCAGAACATGGTAGCGCGTGTTGATGACGCCCGCGCGCTCCAGCGCCCAGAGATCGCCGACCTCCTCGATCACGCAGATCATCGTCGCGTCGCGCCGGTCGTCCTGACAGATCGTGCAGGGCGAAACCGTGTCGAGATTGCCGCATTCGGCGCATGCCACGATCTTCTCCGCAGCTTCGGCCAGTGCACGGGCAAGCGGCTGCATGAGTTTCTCGCGCTTCTTGATCAGATGCAGGGCAGCGCGTCTGGCCGAGCGCGGGCCGAGGCCCGGCAGGCGTCCGAGCAGAGCGATGAGATTGGCGATTTCAGGACCGGCGGCGTCTTTACGGGACATGATTGCGGCACACGAGGGCTATGATGCGCTGGAAATCGGGCTTCCGGCAAATGGCGGGACCGGCCACCTCTTCACGATGAACCGGGTGACCGCCGCGATTCGACGAAAATTGTCGCGCTTCATAACATAATGACGGCGCGGCGCATAACCAATCGCACTGGTGACGCGCCTGCCGGTCCGCTCTGGCACGATCCCCGCGTCTCAGCCAACGGCTCCTTGCGGCAGCGAAAAGAACTGCGTCTCCGGATCGAAATCAAGTTTCTGCACGGCCGCCTTGCGCGCAGCCCATTCCCAGACATCGACCACGGGAAGCTGTGTCCGCCGGCCCAAGGTCAATGCCGTCTGCGGACCGCCCTCGCGCAACGCCTCTATGAGACGGAATTCCTCGCTCTGGCGAAAATGCCCGGAAGATGCCGCATCCGTCGAAACCGGCGTCGCGACCGGCGAGAATTGATTGAAAACATGTTGGTTGATGGCTGTCATGACCGAAGCTCCACTGTGTTTGTCATTGATTACGCCGCCATCAACACCCGGGCTTGCGCATTTATGCGGCTCTCCGGGTGAAATTCCCGGCGTCCCTTCGGGGCCGTCAGCCCTGCGGTGAAAGAGAAAATTCTGTTGAATAGCGGGAAGCCCTGATGACAGCCGCAAGACACCCCTATAGGTTGCGCAAATCCTATTGAGCGACTTTTGATTGACTGACGACATTTCGTCTGCGGGCGCCGGATTTCGTATGCCTCGGATCGCATGGGCCTGCCTTCACTTTTGATCGGAGAGGCGCGTTTGGAGCTAGTACAGCGCAGGGACCGGCACCTGCTGGCGCTTTGCCTTCTTGCGGGAGGGGCAGCCGTCGTATCCATCTTTGCCGCCAAGACAGCACTCATAATTCTACTCCTGCCGGCGGTAGTCGTCGGAGTCCGGTTATATTGGGGAATTCTCCGCGGCAATCCGGCCGCAACCCTGCTGCTCGTTTTCCTGTCCGTCTTTCTGATCGACGCAACTTTCCGCATCCGAGAATATGCCGACAAGGGCGTCGATTTTCAGGTGCTGATAAAAATCGTTCTCTGGGGCGCGCTCGCTTCGGTGGCTCTGGTCCAATTCCCGCGCTGGTTTGCGAACGTGATGACGCCGACCGGCCTCACCTGGATCGTCTTCATTCTGTGGCTTTTCATTACGGCGGCGATTTCTCCTGTCCCCGCCTATAGCGCGGTCGCCGCCTTCTCGATCGCGGCTTATCTCCTGTTTTCAGCCTATCTGGGCGCGCAGTTCGAGCGCTCCGACATCTTTTTGGTGATCGTGCTCGCGATCACAGCGGTATGCATCATCTCGATTGTCGTCTATTTCGTGGTCCCCGAATTCGGTCGCTTTGTCTATTGGAACAATGACGAACGCTATGTCAGCGGACGGATGGCCGGGATAGCCGGAAGCGCCAACAACATGGGCAGGCTGGCGGCCTTGGGCCTGATGCTGATCGCTCTGTATGCACGCGATATGCAGCGGGTGCATCGGCTGATCGTCCCAATTTGTACCGTGATCCTGCTGGTTTCGCTTCTCATGACAAATTCCCGCAGTTCCATGGCGATGGTGCTCGTTCTGTGCGGGGCAGCCATGCTTCTACGCTGGCACCGATTATATATCATTGTGCTCCTTGCAGCCATTGGATGCCTTTTTGCGGTGCTGGTCATTCCGGCTGGCGATGAAATTCTGAAGGTGATCTCCCGCAGCGGCGATATCAGCGAAGTCACGTCGATGACCGGCCGATCCGACATCTGGGCCGCCGTTCCGAAACTCATCGAGGGACGAGTCTGGACCGGCTTCGGCTATGCAAGCTCGATCTTCGTTATTCCCGAACACGAAGCCGAGGTGGGCTTCCTGACATCGCATGCGCACAATCTCATGCTTCAACTCCTCCTCACGACGGGCTGGATCGGCGTCGGCCTGTTTACCATCTCATTCCTGCTGACAGGTCTGCGTGCGGCGTATTTTGCCGACCGCACAATCCTTCTGCTTCTCGGCTTTGTAATCCTCAATGGTATTACAGAATCCAGCGCATTCAGTTCTGTCGCGAACATCTGCACGCTGGCTTATGCACTTGCCGTAACGCTTCCGCCTGAACGAAGCTCCGACTCAGATTTATCGAAAGGGTTCATGCAAACCCCGGAATAGATACTTTCATCGATCGCCCGCTCAGGGGCATGTCATGCGCACGATACACTCACATCGTGCCTCTTTTCTCAAATTCGCGTTCATCCGGAGAATGGATTGATGCAACTGTTGATCCGCATTCACAAGGTTTCCCGCTGGTTTCATCAAAAGCGCTTTGGCACGGTCTCCCGCATTATCGACGGGATAATCCGTGTTCTGTACGCCGCGCGCATACCGGCGAGCGCGAAGATCGACCCCACCGCGCATTTCAGTCATAACGGTCTGACGGTCGTCATTACAAAAGAAGCAGAGATCGGCCCAGGCTGCATGATAGGCATACAAGTGCTTCTCGGCAGCCGATGGCCGGAAAAAGGGGGCCCGATTCTGGAAAGGAATGTCCTGGTTCACTCAGGCGCGAAGATCATCGGCCCGGTTCGGATTGGCGAAGGAAGCGTCATCGGAGCCAACGCCGTCGTTCTCAACGATATTGCCGCAAACTCGCTCGCAGTGGGCGTACCTGCCAGGATAAAGAAGAACGGCATCGATGTTCAGGAATACCTGCAGCCACGTGAAGCCGACGCCGCTTAGCTGCGTTTTATAGCGCATATGTCCGTGGGCGGCGCTGAAGGCTCAAAGTCATCGCGGCACGCCGTCCCTCGCGGTAAATCAAGCACGCGTCGCCGGGTCATTTCGCTCACGCCCCGCGGATAAAAAGGCCCAGCCACTGCGGAATTTCTCTGCGGAAAACAACCGGAGGTCTTGGGGGACAATGGCTTTGGAATGGTGCTGTTGGTGAGGATTGAACTCACGACCTCTCCCTTACCAAGGGCGAACTCCTTGTTCTCCGCCGAGTAGGCGTCGCAAAGTCGCGGGCGGGGCTTCGTCTGGTCACAAATGGTTCGGCCGAAATTGAAACGTCGCCAACACGGCGGTGATCGGCAATGATCGCAATGCACCGTCTTGCGATTTTCGCATGAGACACGAGCAGCTTCGCTCGGATCTTGGATCCTTTCTTTTGCATACGACAACCAATATCTCGAGAAGGCAAGAATGAGGCGTGTCTGCCCGTCAGCGGAGCGCTTGGAAATTGCATGCGGACTTGACATTTGCGACAAAAGAACAAAAATCGAACACCTGCAGGGGGCGTAGGACCGCCACATTTACGTATCTGCGTGAGGAGGTCGAGCGGCTTCAAAGCTGCTACCGCGCCGTCATGCGGTCTCAGTC
>JBHJOB010000052.1:0-65519 GCA_050330195.1 Rhodomicrobiaceae bacterium
CCCGCCTGATGACCGCTTGCTTCCAGCGGCGCTAGCGCATGCCTTGCACAACGGAAAAGCGGAAATCAGATTAGTTCGTCCGCATAACGATAGAATGACGTGCATAATTCAGGCTAGATCGGGCAGCGTGATTCCCCAGCCTGCAATCCGACAGACTTCTCATCCCCCGGTCCGGAAAAACGGATCGGGGGTTCCGTATCCGCCCTATGCAGGAAGCGGCCGCGCGGACAGTGCCCGGAATTTCTTTCCTGTCCCGCAACCATATCTGCAATCAGTCCGCTTTCATCAATCGTTCCTTAACCGTAAGGCGATTTATTGGAGAGATCAAACGGCGGCGCTGCCGTGCAGGCGCGCCTCTCCATCCCGCCACAGAGGAACGGTTGAACCATGGGGTTTCTCTCCGCATTCAATAAAAGACCCGCGGCTGGCGAAAGCCAGCACCCCGCCGAAAAACTCTCGGCCCTGATCGCGTCCTATTTGCAGCGGCTTGAAACCAGAGGCGGAACGCTGGAAGAACGTTCCATGACGCTCATCGCACGCTCGCCGTCCGCGGCCATCGCCCAGGCGCTGGTCATGCAGGCCAGCGAAATCGAGCGCCAGCAGGTTTCCATGCGGATCGTCTTCGCGCGCCTTGCGCCTTTCAATACGCTCGCGGAAATGGTCGGCGCGCTGAACCTGGTGCGCCCCCACGATGGCAAGACCGACACCGTGCGTCTGATCAAGACCCCTGCCCTGCTTCACGCCCACGAGCAACTCGTGCTCGGCTCCTCCTGTTGCTGGACCGGCGACATGCTTCGCCGCAACGAAGAAAACCGCAACGGGCTCGATCTGTGGGAAGAAGACGCCGGCGGCTCGGTCCGACTGGCGCAATTCGCTTTCAACGCCATCTGGTCGATCGCGAAGCCGGTTCCGGCGCGTATCCTGACCGATGGCAGCCGCATCATGCGCGAGCGCGCCAGCATGAACCCGGCTGTCGCGGCGGCCGGCCTCGCCGCATCCGGCAAGGCTCTGCGGCGGATCGCAAACGCGCCGATCACGCGGCACTGATCTCATCGGACGTCGAGGATACAATGATGCCGTGACGGTTCACCCCGTCGCGGCTTTTTTATGAATGCGATAGGCCGGCGACGCCGATCTCAACGCTCGGTGAGCTTCAACTCGATACGGCGATTGCGGCGCAGATCCTGCTCGGATCCCGAAGCGCCTGCCAGCGGCTGGTATTCGCCAAACCCGGCCGCCACAAGGCGATTGGCCGGAACGCCATGTTCAATCAGATATTTGACCACCGAAATGGCGCGCCCGGAAGACAGCTCCCAGTTGGAGGCGAATTGCGGAGTGGCGATAGGACGATTATCCGTATGCCCATCAATACGTAGGACCCAGTTGATATCGCCGGGGATCTGCTTTTCGAGCTGAACGAGGGCGCCGGCAAGCTTGTCGAGCTGCGTCTGTCCGTCCGGCCCGATTTCGGCGGAACCGCTTTCGAAGAACACCTCCGCCTGAAACACGAAACGGTCGCCGACGATGCGAATGTCGTCACGGTCGCCGATCAGCTTGCGGAGCTGGCCGAAGAAGTCCGAGCGGAAGCGCGAAAGCTCCTGCACACGCCGGGCAAGCGCAACGTTCAGCCTCTGCCCCAGATCGGCGATGCGGCTCTGGGATTCCCTGTCCTGCTTCTCGGAAGCCTCAAGCGCATCTTCGAGCGCCCCGATCTGTCGGCGCAGCGCGGCGATCTGCTGGTTCAGCAATTCGACCTGCGCCATGGCGTCCGAGGAGATTTTCCTCTGATCGTCAAGCTCCCCCGCAAGCGTGGACAGGCGGCTTTCGGCAGACTGGCCTTCCGCTCCGGCCGTGTCGAGCAATCCCTGGAGACGTTCCTGCTCACCGAGGGCGGCAGAAAGCGAAGATTGCAGAGAGGCAAGCCGGTCCTCGGTCGATTTTGCCTTCGAACGCTCCAGCGCCAGCAATTCCGTCAGCGACGAGATCTGGCTGTTCAGCCGCTCAAGCACCGTGTCCTTGCCGGTGGATTCCTGCGTGACGAAATACTGGGCGATCATGAACAGGGACATCAGGAAGATGACGACGAGCAGCAGGGTCGAGAGCACGTCGACGAAGCCCGGCCAATAATCCTGCGATGCGCGGCGCCGTCCTCTTGCGGCATACGCCATGGTCTCGTCTCCCTATCGTCCTGTCATGGCAATGCGCCTGCGAGGCCCGTCAGTGTGATTTAGCGCTCGCCGCTGCCACCCCTTGGAGGGCGGGCCGCGACGTCGCGCAGAATGGTCGCCAGCTTGTTCTGTTCGCGCAGCACGTGAGCGATCGCGTTCGACTGGTGCGCCTGCTCATCGACCCATTCGCGCACCACCTTCTGCTCGGCGCGCATCTGCTTGACCAGCCGGTCGATCCCGCGCGACAGCTCAAGCATGGCGTCTCCGGTATTGTTGCGCATCATGCCCTGTTCGATCTTTTCGGCAAGATCGGTCATCGAGCGCTGCATGTCGAGAATGGCGAAACGGAGCTGCGCGGGCTGGCCTGCCGTGGCGACGCTGTTTTCCTGGCCAAGCTCGGTGATGCTGGAGAGCCAGTCTTCCAGCTCGTTATAGAAACGGCTCTGGGCCTGAGAGGCCTGGAGATCGAGAAAGCCGACGATCAGCGATCCGGCAAGACCGAAAAGCGAGGACGAAAACGCGATGCCCATGCCTTCAAGCGGCGCGGCCAGACCTGTCTTGAGCTCCTCGAACAGCACGCCGGTGCCAGCTTCGGCGCCGGGATTGAGCGAAGCGATCGTTCCCCCGACCGCCTGAACGGTCTGCATGAGGCCCCAGAACGTTCCGAGCAGACCGAGAAAGACAAGGAGACCGACGAGATAGCGGGTCGTCTCGCGGGATTCGTCGAGCCTTGAGCCGATGGAATCCAGTATCGAGCGCATCGCCGTCGCCGAAAGCGCGGCCTGTCCCTGACGCCGCATCAGCAGCGTCGCCATCGGCGCGAGCATCACCGGCGATTTCTCGACGGCAAGTCCGGGATCGGCAATGCGGAAATTGTTGACCCAGCGAATTTCCGGGTAGAGCCGGAGCACCTGCTGGAACGTGTAGACGATACCGATCGCCAGCGCGCCGAGGATGACGGCGTTAAGAGCCGGATTTGCGTTGAAGGCCGTAACGATCGGGCCGTATAGAATAATGCCGATGAATGAAGCGAGAGCGACGAACAAAAACATCCGCCATACGAACACTTGCGGCTTCGACAACTTGGAATAGTGTGTCTTCGTCATACTCATAGAATGCCTTTGCAGCGGATAATCCATCGCACTACCCCCAGTCCCCACATCACTCATAGCCGATTTATCCACAGCAAAAAATAGCTAGTTCGCATGGACAGGTTTATATCACCCGGATGTGTCGCCTGACCAATGAGGGGAGTGGATAAGGGTTAACCCGAGGCGGAGCTTTCACCGAAAGCATGCATAATTAATGCAAGAAATGGCGGGAATTTGGGCAGGCAGAGCCTGGGCAGGCAGAGCCGCTGCGCATGTCATCGTGCCGCGCAGCGTTCGCCGACGGATTTGTGTTGTGATGACGGCTACTAAAGCAGCTTCAGCAATGCGCGATGCACGCTCTCGTTGCCGGCGACGATGTTGCCGGTCTCCATCATGGTCTTGGCCCCGCTCAGGTCCGAGACGAAACCACCCGCCTCGCGCAGAATGACGATGCCCGCCGCCATGTCCCAAGGCTGGATGGCCAGTTCCCAATATGCGTCAAAGCGTCCCGCCGCGACCCAGGCGAGATCGAGGGCGGCGGAACCGCTTCGACGGATGCCCGAGACGGCCGGCATGACCGCGGTGAGCTGGCTGAGGTAATTTTCCTGACCCGGCCGGCCGCGATGCGGAATGCCGGTGACGACGACGCAATCCTCCAGACGCGAACGCCCCGCAACCCGGAGACGCCTGTCGTTGAGAAATGCGCCCTTGCCCTTTTCCGCCGTGAAGACATCGCCATTGGCGGGATTGTAGATCAGCCCGGCAATCAGCTCGCCTTCGCGCTGAAGGCCGATGGAGATGGCGAAATGCGGAATCGAATGCAGGAAGTTTGTCGTACCGTCGAGCGGGTCGACGATCCACAGATGCGTCTTGTCGGGCCCTTCGACGATGCCGCGTTCCTCCATCATGAAGCCATAGCCGTGGCGCGCCTTGGAAAGCTCGTCGAAGAGGATCTGCTCGGCGCGATGGTCGGCGGCGCTGACGAAATTGCCAGGGCCCTTCAGCGAAACCTGCAAATGTTCCACCTCGCCGAAATCGCGCGCGAGGCTACGGCCCGCTTTACGCGCGGCGGCAAACATCATGGTTATCAGCGCAGAGGCTGCCATTGCTCAAGTCCCTTGACTTTTGGCTTTTAAAACGCGCCCGCGACGGGCTCGAAAGGGCATCGAAGCCCAAGCTTTGGCAAAACTGCCCGCTTCAATGCGGAAAGTCCAGCGCCTTGCATTAGTACTATCGTGTAATTGCGCGCGGGGTTGCGTTAATCCGCACGCCGCACATATGTCAGCTCGTTCGTATCGACGATGATCTTTTCGCCCGGCGTGATGAAGGGCGGGACCATGACACGCACGCCATTGTCGAGCATCGCGGGCTTGTAGGAGGCCGACGCCGTCTGTCCCTTGACGACGGGCTCCGCCTCCACGACTTCCAGCGTGACGTGGTCAGGCAGGGAAATCCCGATCGGCTTTTCCTCGTAGCTCTCAACCGTCACGGTCATCCCGTCCTGCAGGAACGCGGCGCGTTCGCCGACGAACTCCTCGGCCAGTTCAAGCTGCTCGTAACTCGCCATGTCCATGAAGACGAGCATGTCCTCCTGCTTGTAGAGGAACTGGTAGTCGTTCTGCTCAAGCCGTACGCGCTCGACCGACTCCGAAGAGCGGAAGCGTTCGTTCAGCTTCGACCCGTTGATCAGATTTTTCAGCTCGACCTGCGCATAGGCCGGCCCCTTGCCCGGTTTGACCGCGTTGACCTTCACAGCCACCCACAGCGAGCTTTGATGCTCGATCACATTACCGGGCCGGATTTCGTTGCCGTTGATCTTCATGAATGTCCGTCTGCATGGTTGGCTGAATTGCGACCTTCATAGGGCGATTTTCCATGCGGCTGTCAAGGGTATGGACGCCGCCGGGGGAGAAGTTGTGCCGCTAATCGTGAAACCGGTCCGGTTTGAGGGCAGCCGCACGCCGACCGAGCGCGCCGCGGTATTTGCAATCATCATGCAGGGGAAACGCGCGCAACGCTCTGGAAAAGCTCATGAGAGGGCCTTTCACGAGCGGCGAATCGTGATTGAATTGAAATCGTTAAAATTTGTCTAAATAGAGTGTTAAAGATTTGGTCGGACACAAAATCTTTGGTAATCTGCATGACGGAGCATGTGTTTCGTTGTCATCTCAAGCGTAAGGGAGGACATTGGCCGTGGATAAACTCGCGACATGGGCGCTTGTTGGTCTTTTGGCGTATGCTTGCTTGCTATTGACTTCAATAAGCGAGAAACTTGATGCCATTAATCTTCCCGATACTGAAGTCGCCATATTGAATGAGATCAAGCCGCAAAGTTTTCGCCTGGACGAAATTCATTCCGGCGAGTTTCACAAAAGTGCTTCGACAGCAACGGCTCCAATGAGTGCATTCTTTTTGCTTAGCGCGACCATATTCGCCTACATAAGCTGGCACATATCGAGGATTTTTCATACGCGCCAATGGACGAATAAAGCGCTGCGCACAAAGATTGCACCCTATCATCATCCTCATGTCGCCACGCGCCCTCCCGACCCAATCCATCCCGATCAGGATTGCGTCAGCGATCCGCCGACCCAGGATGGCGGCATCAAGCCAAGCTGGCTGCCCGATCATGCACGGCAGAATTATGTCGATTGGCGGGGCCGCGCGGAGCGATCGACCCCGCATTCGTGACGCGGCACGGCGCCCGTCCCCAGGCGGGGCGCGGGAGGCCGAAGAATTCGCTGGCCCGGAATCCCCGGCAGCCTTATAGGTCCTCGCCAGCGACATATATTGGACGGCCTCACAACGTGAATGCCCATTCCCTCTGGCCCGCCGTGGCCCCGATCCTGCTGCTGAGCGTATCGAACATCTTCATGACCTTCGCGTGGTACGGCCACCTCAAGTTCCAGAGCGCTGCACTCTGGACGGTGATATTGGCCAGTTGGGGGATTGCATTCTTCGAATATTGCCTCGCCGTTCCCGCCAATCGTATCGGCATTGCCACATGGTCCGCCGCTGAACTGAAGACGATTCAGGAAGTCGTCACGCTGGTGGTGTTCGCAATTTTTGCCGTGCTCTATCTTGGCGAGAAGCTCACCTGGAACCACGCGATCGGCTTCACCCTCATCGCAGCAGGTGCGTCCTTCGTGTTTCTCAAGCCAATCGGATAGGCGGAGCTACGACAAAGGCGGAGTGGCACGACGAGGATCGTGGCGCTTTGTCAAACAGTCTCGCCCTGCGTCCGCCTGTGCCTTGTCCTGAGATAGTCCTCCGACCGCATTTCCAGAAGCCGCGACGCGGTGCGCTGAAACAGATCGGCGCCGTCGCCGGAGTTGTAGAGATCGTCGGGCTCGGCGGCCGCGGACATGATCAGGCCCACCCCCTGATCGTAAAGCGCGTCGATGAGCGTATTGAAGCGGCGCGCCTCGTTGCGCCGGTCGGGCGTCAGAATGGGCACATTCTCGATGATCAGCGTATGGAAATTCCGGGCGATGGCGAGATAATCCGCCGCGCCCAGAGGCTTTGCGCAAAGGTCGTCGAAGGTGAAGCGCGCAACGCCCATCGCCGACTCGGGGACAGTCAGCTTTCGCCCCTTGACGGTCAGCGCCGCGGGCTCGCCCTCGCGCCGTCCGGTCAATGCCTCCCAAGCCGTCCGGATCTCCGCGTCAGCGCCCGCGCCGAGAGGTGAAAAGTAAAGCGGCGTCCCTGTCAGCCTGTCGAGCCGATAGTCACGGGCAGCCTCAAGCTCCATGACTTCCATCCTGTCCTCCACCAACTCGATGAAGGGGACGAACAACGAGCGGTTGAGACCATCCCTGTAAAGATCCCAGGGCGGAATGTTGGAGGTGGCCACGATCACCGTGCCGCGCTCGAAGAGGACCGCAAACAGGCGGCCAAGGATCATGGCGTCGGCAATATCGGTGACGTGGAACTCATCGAAGCATAGCAGAGACGCTTCGCGCGCGATGATCCCGGCCACGGCCGGCACAGGATCGCCGGAATGCTCCTTGCGCGCCTCGGCAATCCGTTCATGCGTCTCGCTCATGAATTCATGGAAATGCACGCGGCGTTTCCTGTCGAAGGGAACGGCGGCGAAAAACAGGTCCATCAGCATGGTCTTGCCGCGCCCGACACCGCCGAAGATATAGAGGCCGCGCGGCGCCTCGCCGCTCTTGCGGGTAAAGAATGAAAAGAGATCGGTCTTTGCGGGGGGCTTGTAGCTGGCGAGGCGGTTGGACAGAATCTGCAATTTCTCCACGGCCAGAGCCTGGGCCGGGTCGGGATTGATGTCGCCTGCGCGCACCATCCCGCGATAGCGCTGAAGCAGCGTTTCCGCCATTGCCACGTCCTTGTTGCGCCCTCCTGTTCCCAAGGGCCGGGTATCGCCAAGCCTGCTACAACAGGCGGCGGATCGGCGCAACCGGGCAAAAGGTTGTTGCCGCCCCGCGGGGCATTTCATAAATAGAGGCTAAATCTCTCAATGCGCTCGATTTAGTGGAGTTCATCGCGTGAAATTTCCCGCATATCTTGCTGGCGCGGCCGTGTGCGCTATCTGCGCCGCCGCCCCGGCAAACGCCGTTACCTGCTTTCCGGCGGCGAGCGACGTGGTCAGCCTCGGCGAAGCCGCCGCCCGCGCCTATGCGGAGCGCAGCCTCGACAAGCATGTCGAGGAAAAGAAGCAGCTCATCACCACGCGCGGCGAAAGCGTCGGCCAGATCCGCGGACGGCAAATGGACTGCAAGCCGTTTCCGAATGTGCTCGGCGCGGATGAATGGCAGTGCATCGGCAAGGCGCGGGTCTGCGCCAGCAAGTAGGCCGCACCGGGGCAGCCTTGCGCCTCCCTGCCGGTATTTTCGCTTGCCGCCTCTTCCTGAATCGCCATCATGCCATCATGGTCAACGGCATCAAAAATCCGGCCCGCATCGGCAATCTCGAAACGCTGCGCGCGGGCGGAAAGGCGGCGCTGGCGCGGACACTGGCGCTCGTCGAACAGCGTGCCCGGGATGTCGAAACCGCCGCCCTGATCGACGAAGCCTATCTTGCCCCCCGCGCTCACGTGATCGGTTTCACCGGACCGCCGGGCGTGGGCAAATCCACGCTGGTCGATCTGCTGATCCGCAAATGGCGCGCGCAGGCCATCACGGTAGGCGTGATCGCCGTCGATCCGTCATCGCAACGCACCGGCGGCGCGCTTCTGGGCGATCGCATCAGAATGCGGACGGACCCGGAGGATCAAGGCGTATTCGTGCGCTCGCTGGCCGCACGCGGCAGCCTCGGCGGGTTGGCGGAGCTGACCTTTCCGGCCGCCATCCTGATGCGCGCGCTCTATGACCGCGTGATCATCGAAACGGTCGGCGTCGGCCAGTCCGAGGCGGACATCTCGACCGTCGCGGATACGGTCGTGCTCTGTGTGCAGCCCGGCTCCGGCGACGCCCTGCAATTCATGAAAGCCGGCATCATGGAAATTCCCGATATCGCCGTCGTGACCAAGGCGGATACGGGAGCGCAGGCGCGGCGCGCGCTCGCCGACCTCAAGGGCGCGCTGGGACTGGCTGGCGGTGGACACGAGACGCCCTGCCTAGCCTTGTCGGCATCGACCGGCGACGGCGTCGATGCTTTCATGGAGGTACTGCATCGGCACATCGGGCAAAGCGGGGGTGCTTCGCTCGCGCGCCGGCGTCAGACCCAGGCGGAAGCATGGCTTCGGACCGCCTTGCGGCAGCGCTTCGGACGGGCGGGCCTTGCCGCGGCCGCCGGCGCTCTGGATCTGCCCAAGGGTGCGGCCCCGTTCGGGCGATACGACGAGATTGCACGAAAACTGACGGTTTCCTACGAGGAATGAGAGGATATCTTCGCGCTCATGGTAGCGATGCGTGCACATATCTTATTTTGTCCATAGTTTTCTGGCTGATAGTTCCGAAAGATTATGAACAGAATCGACCGTAAGGATCTGTTTACCTTTATGGGGTCTCATGCTTGTTTAAATATGAAACAAGTTGAGAGTATGCGGTGCGCCGGATCGGCGCGCCCATAAATGGGTACATGGGTAGGGAAAGCGGATAAGGTTGGGGATGATCGCTCGCTTCGAAGGTAGATCGCGGCAGATTGTGTATGGCGCCGCAGCCGTTTCGCTGGCAGGCGCGGCATTCTCACTCTATCACTTCACCTATCTTGGCGCGGGCACAAGCGGCTTGTTCGATGGCCCCGGCACCAGCATTTCCCGTGCGCCCCCGCGTCAGGCTTCGCCGCTCCACCTTCATGCAAGCGTCGATACGATGTTTACGACCTCCGGCAAGCAGGACAGGGCCGATTTCGCGACCAGTCAGGCCGTGTCGGCGCTCGGCGACGGAGCGAACAAAGCGACGGATGCGCGTCCGGCAAGCGATGGCGGGCAGATGCAATTCGTTGCCGCATCGCTCACCCCGATCGACATGGGACGCCCCGGCCCAACGCGGAACGCCGAGTTGTTCGGTCAGGCCGTCAATCGCGACAGCAAGGGCGACCGGCTCGAAGCAGCAGCAAGCTTCGGCAAGACCAGCCCAACCCGGCTGGCCGGCATCGATGACGAAGCTGCCCCGATGACGGAAGGCATCAGCGCGGCGCTGTTCCTTCTTTCTTCCCCGGCCGGCATCGGCGAGGCAGCCTCGAATGTGCAGCAGGCGGGTTTTTCCGGCGCATCGGTGACGGGCGCGGATGCCGAGGCCAGAAAGAAATCAGGCTGGGGCGATCTGATCAAGATGGCGCGCGTTACCGGCGGCGATGGCGAGCAGATCAAGTCCGGCATATTCGGCGCGCTCAGCGAAGACGAATTCCGGGCGCGTGAATTCCGCTGCATGGCCACGGCCGTCTATTTCGAGGCCCGCGGCGAATCCACTCAGGGACAGATAGCCGTCGGCCAGGTCATCATGACCCGCGTGCGCAGCGACTATTATCCCAACACGATTTGCGGCGTCGTCTATCAGGGGCAATGGAACCGCAATGCGTGCCAGTTCTCCTTTGCCTGCGACGGCAAGCCGGATACACCGCGAGACAAGAAGCAATGGGAAGTCTCGCTCGACGTCGCCAGGAAGGTCATAGCCGGTCAGGCCTATGTGAAGGAAGTCGGCGACGCCACCCACTATCATGCTACCTATGTTTCTCCAAAATGGCGCAAGATGATGAACCGCGTGGCCCGTATCGGCGTTCATATCTTCTATAAGGCGGATTTCGTCCGTCCGCTTGTCGCCATTACGGATCTGGACCAGCTTTAGTATTTCATTCATCCTGAAAAATGGCTGGTTGCCCCTTCCGATGGCGAAGGCGGCGGTGACAGACATGGAGAGACACCATGAAACAATGGCCCCTGCCTGATGTACAAGGCAATCCGAAGGCGGTGCGTCTGGCTGTGTTGCTCGCCAGCCTGATCGGCACGCTCGTGATCGCCAATTTCCTCGAATGGGGATTTCTCGGAGCCGTCCTTCTTGCGGTGATCATTGCTCCGGTAGCGGATTTGATAGTGACCAGGCTGCTCTCGAAGCGGTGAAAGGCGGCAACTCCATGAAGCTTGTTTACAGTGCGCCTGTCGCGGCAACGGCGCATCACGCCAAGAACATTCTCGAAAGCCACGGTATCGAGTGCATCCTGAAAGGCGAATATCTGAGCGGAGCGCTTGGCGAAATCCCGCCGCACGAAGCGTGGGTCGAGCTATGGGTTCTCGATGACGCCCGGTTTGATGAAGCGCAGAAGATCATCAACGAAACGCTGATCGCTGACAGCGGCAAATCGGAACCGCGGACCTGCTCGAATTGCGGCGCCGAAATCGACGGTCCCTTTTCACAATGCTGGAGGTGCGGCGCGGATCTCGCCCCCGCTCCGGCAGATCCCGGCCAGACATAGGAAAACCGGATCAGAACCACACGCAGCGGCCGTTACTCCAGGCCGTGGAACACAGGGCGAGGTCGTAAAGAAACTGCCCCACGGGCACCTCGATCGAATCCAGCGCGAACCAGATCCCCAGGAAAATCCCGAGCGACAGTGCAAGCGCGGGGACATACCAGATCCGCGAGACATAGACGATCCGCGAAACATTGCGGATCTCGTCGGCATCAGGCGGTGTGTCCGGATCATCGGAGATGGCTGCCCTGATGGCGCGTGCGCCGGGCGTCAACGGCATCACCAATGCGGCAAATCCGATCGTGAGCGCCCCGATGGTCGGGACGAGCGGCGTGAGCAGCATCCCCGTGACGAACAGCCCCTCATCCCAGGGCGACTGGACAGCCTGTGCCGCCGCCATCCGCCAGTCGAAATTGTCGCGTCCGAAAACCGACAGAAGCAGATCGACCAGTTCAAGCCCGATGGGCAGCAGCATGGCGAGCGCGATTACGAAAGCGATGGCAATGGCGATGTCCACCATGAGCACCGCCGCCACGAACAACGCGCTGGAGAAGCCTGGCCTCACGATGTCGATCAGGGAAACGTTGAACCGCGTCACCGCCCATGACAGCCAGTCCATGAGCGCATTGAGAACTGGCAGGATCACGAAGAACAGCAGCAGGAAAAAGGCGAAATCCTTGGCCATGGTCAGCGCAATGCCCGCCACGAGAACGAGCGCGATGAGAAAAGCCCAGAGGCCGGCGAAAGCAAAGGCAATGGCGAAGGCCAGCGCAAAGGCGAATCCGCCGACGATGGCCAAGGCGATGGTGCCGACGCCGGATATCTCCCCGGCCACGCTTGAGGCCACGGCAAAGGCGATGGCGAACGCAAACACGACAGCAAACGCGCCAAGCAGAATCCGCGCCACTATCTCGGCAAGCTCGCTGTCACCGCCGATGGAGCGCCATTTTCGTCCGGTAAACCAGTACACCAGACGAAAGAGCGCACGTGTAGCGATGGACACCATGACGACGCCGAACAGGAACAGGAGCAGCGCCCCCGAGCCGATCTCGCCCGTCTTGTAGCCGGACAGGACCGTCGCCAGCAGAAACAGCGCCACCGGAAAGACGAAGGCGATGGCGAGACAGCGCTCGAATGCCTGGGTGCTCCAGCGTTTGCCGAACCAGCGGTGCAGCCAGTTGTTCAGGCGGCGCATGGCGATCAGGTAACGGGTAAAGGGCGAGGCGGCGCCGTAACGGTTCTGAAGGTCGTCCCGGGCTGCCGGGTCGGCAAGCTGTTCCGCGATGGAGCTGGGGGGAAAGGGCAGGAGCCAGAGGAGGATCGTGATCAGCAGGATCAGCAGGGCCGTGATCGAACCGGTAACGCTCCACCCCTGCCACGCGATCAGCACCAGACCTGAATCGGCCGCCTCCATTATCGAATTGTCCCCCAACGCATGTACCGGATGGCATCCTGCAAGACCGTGTGGCAGGTTGCAAGCCAACACTTATAGCCCGCAGGCGATAGAGCGCAAGGGCCGCAGTTCGCGATGCGGTACATTCACCGGCTCTGCGACGGAGCAACGGAACGCTGTTGTTTCATTATGATACGACGACACGCCGCCACCGAGCGGCGATCCGCCGGAGAGCGCCCGGCCTCGCCGCTCAATTGCGCATGTCGAGCAGCCGGCGCGCGATCACCTGCGCCTGGATCTCGGCCGCTCCCTCGAAGATGCTGAGAATGCGCGCATCGGCGAGCAGCCGGCTGACGGGATATTCCATCGCGAAACCGTTGCCGCCGTGGATCTGCAGCGCATTGTCCGCCGCCGCCCATGCGACGCGCGCGGCCAGCAGCTTGGCCATGCCCGCTTCCAGATCGCAGCGGCGGCCCTGATCCTTTTCACGCGCAGCAAAATAGGTGAGCTGGCGCGCGATCATAACCTCGACCGCCATCATGGCGATCTTGTCGGCAACGCGGGGAAAGCCGATGATCGGCTTGCCGAACTGGGTTCGGTCATTGGCGTAACGGATCGCTGCGTCCATTGCGGACTGGGCAACGCCCACGGCGCGCGCCGCCGTCTGGATGCGGGCGGCTTCGAAGGTCTGCATGAGCTGCTTGAAGCCCTGGCCCTCCTCGCCGCCGAGCAGATTCTCCGCCGGGACCACGAAACCGTCGAACGAGATCTCATATTCCTTCATGCCGCGATAGCCGATCACCTCGATCTCGCCGCCGCTCATGCCCTCGGCGGGAAAGGGGTCGGCGTCGGTCCCGCGCGGCTTTTCCGCCAGAAACATCGACAGGCCCTTGTAGCCGGGCTCGTCCGGATCGGTCCGTGCAAGGACGGTCATCAGATCGGCACGGACGGGATGCGTGATCCAGGTCTTCTGGCCGGTGATGCGGTAGACATCGCCGTCACGCACGGCGCGCGTTTTTAGCGAGGCCAGATCGGAGCCGGTATTGGGCTCGGTGAAGACGGCTGTCGGCAGGATTTCGCCGCTGGCGATTTTCGGCAGGTATTTCGCCTTCTGCTCCGCCGTGCCGCCGCCGAGTATCAGCTCCGCCGCGATCTCGGAGCGCGTGCCCAGCGAGCCGACGCCGATATAGCCGCGCGACAACTCCTCCGAGACGAGGCACATGGACTCCTTGCCAAGCCCGAGCCCCTCGAATTCCTCGGGGATCGTCAGGCCGAACACGCCGATCTCACTCATCTTGGCGATGATTTCGAGCGGAATGTAGCTGTTCTTCAGGTGCCACTCATGAGCATGGGGCGCGACTTCGGCTTCGGAGAAGCGGCGCATTTCCTCGCGCATGGATTCCAGCGTTTCGTCGAGCCCGCCATCGCCATAAGTCGATGAGCCTTGCGCCTCGCCGATCAGCGTCATGAGCCGCGCGCGGGCCTCGCGGCTGTTTCCGCCATTCATGAGCTGCCGCACGGCGTCCGTCGCGGCGAATTCCGCCTGATCCTCCGGCGCGATGCCCAACTCGCCAAGCCGGATGAATTCATGCTGGCTCATCGGAATGCCGCCCGCGATCTGCGCCAGATACTCGCCGCAGCCGATCTGCGCGATCAGCCGCTCGATCTCGCCGAAACGGCCTTCAGCCTCCTGCCTTTTGGCATAGGCGGCAAACTGCTTGAGCGCCTCGACATAGGTGGCGAGCCAGGCAAGACCGTGAGTGCGGTGCTGTTCGAGGTCGAGCAGCGCCGGATCGGTGCGGCCGTCCGGCGCGACGATGTGCCGGGTCGCCGCAACGGCCCGGCCCAGAAGTTTCTCCGATGCGTCGGCGGCCTGCGCGGCCAATGCGGAAACCGAGCCTGTCATTCCGGCCGGGTCTGGCTGTGGATCGGATGCCGCCAACGTCATGCATAGTCTCCTCTTGTTTCAACCTCCGAAAAGCCGGGCGAAGAAGCCCTTCCTGGCTGGCTTTTCAGGCTGCTTCTGCGCCTCGGGCGCGGCAGGCTTCGGCTGCTCCGCACTGGCGGCAACCGGTTCGGGCTCCGATGGCGGGGCCATGTCAGCCGCCTGCTGCGCCGCGGCTTCGGCCGCGACAGTCTCGACAGGCGACGCCGCAGGCTCTTCCGCAACCGGCTCGACCTTTGCCGGTTCCACACGCGCTTCGGGCGCGGGGGTCGGTTCCGCAACCGCTTCGGTCGCTGAAGCCGGTTCCGTGCTTGGTTCCGGCGCTGGAGCCGGTTCAGCAGCGTCTTGCGCTTTGGCTTCGGTTTCCGCTGTAGCGACAGTTTCCATCGCGGCCTCGACGGCGGCTACCGCTTCGGCGCCTGCTTCGCTGGCCGTCTCCACCGCTTCCGCCGCCACTCCTGCGACGCCCGCGTCAGGCTCGATGCGCTCCTCATCGGCAACGAGCGGCGCTTCCGTCCGGGCGACATTTTCAAGCACAGCCGACGCTGTCGCGGCAGCGGAGTCGGGCGTTTCCGCATTGCGCGGCTCGGCTGCTTCCGGCGTTTCTACCGCCACAGTTTCGGCAGGTGCGGCAGCTTCGCCAGCCTGCGCGGACGCTTCGGCGGCTGCGGTTTCACCGGCCGGTTCCGGATCACCAGATGCAGGGGCTGGTATGTCGTGCTCCGCGGCGCCGTCAGTCTGGGAGCTTCGCCTTTCCGACCCTCCATCGTTGAGGGCTTCGTCAGTCTCGCGCGCTTCGACTTCCGCTGCTTCCGCCTCGACCGGCGCAGGTTCGGAAGCGGCCGGCGCTTCGCGCGCCGGAGTCATCGACGCAACAACGGCTTCCGTCGCAGGGGCCGGTGATGGCGAGGGTGGCGCTGCCGGCTCTGGTTTCGGGGCCGGCGATTGCGAAGCTGCGACAACATTTGCATGAACCGCATTGCCATTCAGGGCCGCAGGTGAGGCAAACTCGTCGCCGCTGATCTCGCGCACACGCTGCCATGCCGCGTCGGCAAGATCGTCGAAACCGGTGCGGGCCGCAGGCTCGACCTCGGCTTCAAGCTCTTCTTCCGACGCGATATTTTCCGCTTCGGCAGAAGCAACCTCCGGCTCGGCTTCCGCAACAGCGGCCACGGGTTCCACCCGATCATCCGCCCTCGCATCATCCGACGCATCGGCAACCGTTTCAGCTTCGGCTTCAGCTTCGGTTTCCGGCTCTTCCTTCAGCCCGGCCAGCGCCGCCATCGTTTCCTGCCTATCGCCGGATGCGTCTTCGGCTGCCGCCGGCGGCTCAGCCGCGTTTTCCTTCTCCGGCTCGACGATTTCCTCCGATGGCGCAGCATCGACATCGGCTCTCAGTCCGCTCAAGGCTTCCATCGTCTCGCGCTTGGCAGCGGACGCGGCGTCAGTGACCGTCTCGACAACCGACGCGGGCTCTTCCGGTTTGGCGGCTTCCGGCGCGGTTTCCGCAGCCGCCACGCTTTCCTGATCCGCCTCGGCTTCCGGCTCATCCTTCAGCCCGGCCAGCGCCGCCATCGTTTCCTGCCTGTCGCCGGATGCGTCTTCGGCTGCCGCTGGCGGCTCAGCCGCGATTTCCGTCCTGGGCTCGGCGATTTCCTCCGATGGCGCAGCATCGACGTCGGCTCTCAGGCCACTCAGGGCTTCCATAGTCTCGCGCTTGGCAGCGGACTCGGCGTCCGATGCGGGCTCCTCCGGTTTGGCGGCTTCCGGCGCAGTTTCCTCTAGCGCCACGCTTTCCTGATCCACTTCGACTTCGAGATCGGCGCGAAGACTGGCCAGCGCCTCCATCGTCTCGCGTTTGGCGGCAGCTGCAGCGTCAAGCGCGGGCTGCGCGATCGAGACGACCTGTTCGTCCACGGTTGGTTCCGAGGGTGATGTCTCAGGTGCGGCGCTTTCTGCGGCTGGCGCTGCTTCCTCTTCGGCGCGAAGGCTGGCAAGCGCCTCCATCGTCTCGCGCCTTGCGGCAGCCGCGGCATCCTCCACGGCGTCAGCGGCGGACGCTTCCGGGGCAGCAGCGGGCGCAAGGAGCGCTTCCAGAGAAGCCACCATGGGTGCGGCCTGATCCTTGGCAATGCTGCCAAGCTGCTCGATCTCCTGCCGCAGCAGGACAACCGCATCGCCGAGATTTTCGGGGGCCGTTATCGATGCGCCTTTCCGGTCGGCGGCAGGCAGATCGCGCAGACCGTCAAGCAGCTTCGCCGCCATGTAGTAGCTGTTGCCGTCGAGATGTTCCGTGGCCAGCTTGTGCGCGGCGTCGACAGTTGCCTGAAGACGCGACGATGCGGGAGCCGCAGCCACGGGTTCGGATGCTTCTGAAGAAGCAGCCTCAGAGGTTCCTTGAGGTGTTTCCGGCCGGCTTTCGCTTCCCCCTTCCGGCTCGGTCGCGAAACTGATCGCACCGGTTGCCTGCGGCGTGCCGAAAGAATTGGCCCGGGGCGTAATCACCGTGTAATCCGTATCGCCGGAAGCTGCCTCCGGCTCCGGGGCAGTCGCTGCTGCGGGATCGCTCTCCACCGCAGTGCCTGCGGGTTCGGCGGAACCAAGGCGGGCACGGAGCATTTCCAGCACGGACTGCGCCGTTTCGCCGGTCAGCTCGGGACTGTTTTCCAGCGAGTCAAGCTGCTGCGAAATCATGTAAAATTCGTTTCCGACAAGCTGCTCCGCAGCCTTGGCGCGCAACTCGCGAACTTCCGTCGATATTTCTGAGCGGCTATTATCCATTTTTTGCCCCCGCAACTTCGATTTAAATCAAAGAATCTCAGGCGGCAGTTTAACCAAACTTGATGCGTAGGCCAGCCGAAAGACGGCGATAAAGCACATTCTCAGACGAAAGTTTTCTGCATCAATGAGAGAAATTCGCCCTGCGCCTCGCCGTCCGTTTCCTCTCAGCTAGCCGAAACGTTTCTGGCTAAGCTCGACCACATCTTCAAAGGTGCGCAAACCCGTCTGCGGAGCATTGACGAGCACCGCCATGTTGCCGGGCAAATGCTGGTTCTTCCACATGCGCATATGAGCCTTGGGGATGTCGAGCCACGGGAGAACTTCGGACATGCACGGATCGATGCGGCGGTCGATGACGAGGCGGTTCGCCTGGCTCGCCTGCAGCAGGTTGGCGAAATGCGAGCCCTGCAGACGTTTCTGGTGCATCCAGAGATAACGGGCGTCGAGCGTCAGATTGTACCCTGTCGTGCCGGCGCAGATCACCACCATGCCACCCCGCTTGACCACGAAAACCGAGACCGGGATCGTGGACTCGCCGGGATGTTCGAAGACGAAATCGACGTTGTTGCCCTTGCCGGTGTGTTCCCAGATGGCCGCGCCGAATTTGCGGACTTCCTTGAACCAGGCGGCATAGTCCTCCGTGCCCACCTTCGGCATCTGGCCCCAGCAGTTGAAATTCTTGCGGTTGATGACGCCCTTCGCGCCGAGCTGCATGACGAAATCGCGCTTGCTGTCGTCGGAGATGACGCCGATGGCGTTCGCGCCAGCCGTCGCGATGAGCTGGACGGCGAATGAGCCGAGACCGCCCGATGCGCCCCAGACCAGAACATTATGGCCGGGCCGGAGCACATGGGGACGATGACCGAACAGCATCCGGTAGGCGGTCGCCAGCGTCAGCGTGTAACAGGCGCTCTCTTCCCATGTCAGGTGCTTCGGGCGCTCCATGAGCTGCCGGTCCTGCACGCGGCAATACTGGGCGAAGGAGCCGTCGGGCGTTTCGTAGCCCCAGATGCGCTGGCTCGACGAGAACATCGGGTCGCCGCCATTGCACTGCTCATCGTCGCCATCGTCCTGATTGCAGTGAATGACGACCTCGTCGCCGACCTTCCAGCGCTTCACCTTGGAGCCGACCGCCCAGACGATGCCCGAGGCGTCCGATCCGGCGACATGATAGGGGTTCTTGTGAACATCGAGGGTTGAAATCGGTTCGCCGAGCGCCGCCCACACGCCATTGTAATTGACGCCAGCCGCCATCACGAGAACCAGCACGTCGTGACTGTCCAGCTCCCAGGTCGGCAAGACCTCGACCTGCATCGCCTGATCCGGCGCGCCGTGCCGCTCCTTGCGGATCGCCCAGGCATACATGTTCTTGGGAACATGGCCGAGCGGTGGGATCTCGCCGATTTCGTAGAGATCCTTCAAGGGCGCCTGTCCGCCCGAAATGGCGCTGAGCGCTGGTTCCGGCATATGCGTTCCTCCTATTTGCATGTCGCGCTTCATGGGCGCGGGACTGTCGCGTTCTGCTGGAGCCTCTTCGTGTTCCGGGCGCATCGGAATACGGCTCCTTATGTCGTTGTCAAAGCTGAAATCAGCCTCGTTAATGCGCCCCTTCTCGCATTTCCACATAGATCGTTGGTCAGATTTTACTGCATTGCAAGATATTTCTCGCAATGCAGCATAGGCAAAAAGCAGTGTGCACGCTACGCTCGCACGCACCGCAAAAAATACTGGTAAAAGAGAAAAATTCAGTTCGGCCGCGCGAGCGGCAGCCGCAGCCGGCCGGCGCCTACTGCACGGTGGCGTTGATACGCAGCACGTCGTCCATGCTAAGGTCGTACAGCGTATTGCAGAACTCGCATTTGACCTTCACGCGCCCTTCCTCGGCCATGTCTTCGATATCGGCCTGGGTAAAACTCGCCAGCATCTGCTCGACGCGCTCGCGTGAGCACTGGCAGAATGCAGTGACATTCGTGGCATCGAAAGCGCGCACGCGCTCCTCGTGAAAGAGCCGGTACAGCAGGCGCTCCGGCTCAAGCATCGGATCGAGCAACTCGTGATCCTCGACCGTCGAGGCAAGCAGATAGGCCCGCGTCCAGGCATCGTCGGCGTCATGGCCGTTGGTCTTCAGCGTGCCGCCTTCTTCGGTGAGCTTCTGCACCATGAGACCGCCCGCGCGCCACGTCCACGATCCGGGCTCGTCATCCTTGCCGGCTTCATAATGGCGGGCAACCGCGATGCGGATGAAGGTCGGCAATTGCTCCGATTGCCGGAAATAAAGATCGGCGGCCTCGGAAAGGTTGTTGCCCTCAAGCGGCACCACGCCCTGATAGCGGTCCATGTCCGGTCCCTGGTCGATCGTCATGGCAAGATGGCCGTTGCCGAAAAGTCTGGTCTGGCTTTCCTCGGCGGCCTCATCCCCGACGGCCTCGAAGGCGTCCTTGTCGAAGCTGGCATAACCGCGAATGTTGCCGGGCGCATGATAATGGGCGACGAGAAAGCTGACCGGCCCGTCGCTATTGGTCTGGAGGATGAACTTGCCGTCGAATTTCAGGGCTGCGCCGAGCATCGCCGTCAGCGTCATCGCCTCGCCCAGAAGCCTGGACACAGGCTCTGGATAGTCGTGCTTGCCGAGAACGGAGGTGATCGCCGGTCCCATCCGCACAATGCGGCCTCTGGCGCCGGAGGATTCGATCTGGAAAGGGAGAACGAAATCGTCGGGCGCGCGGTTCGGTTCGTCTGCCATAAGCTGTTCGTCTCGGATTTTGATTTAAGCGGAAGCCGTCGGCTTCAATGTTCGAGGACCGAACGGCGCCAACGACCGTCCGGTGCCGCTTCTTTGACAATTCTGCGCAGGTTCGAGCGGGAACGCTACTTTGATATTGGTTCGCCGGGTCATTTTTTCCAGCCGCAGCGCCCGAGGGGGGCCGCCTCAGCTTGCTTCGAGACACCAGGCCAGGATTGCGCGCTGGGCGTGAACCCGGTTCTCGGCCTCGTCGAAAACGACGGATTGCGGCCCATCCATCACCTCGTCGGTGACCTCGCGTCCGCGCAGCGCCGGAAGGCAGTGCATGAAGATCGCATCGGGCGCGGCCAGAGCCATCAGTTCGGCGTTGACCTGATAATCCTTCAACTGCTCCAGGCGCGTTTCCTCATCCTTCTGCCCCATCGACACCCAGACATCGGTGACGATGCAGTCGGTCCCGGCGACCGCCTTGTGCGGATCATCGAAAACGACGATCTTGGCGCCTTCGCGTTCCGCCCAGGCGAGCGTTTCCGCGGTCGGCTGCACCGCCGGCGGCGCGCCGATATGCAAGACGAAATCGAAACGCGCCGCGGCGTGGATCCAGCTATTGGCCACATTGTTGCAGCCATCGCCCACCCAGCAGATGACGCGGTCGGCCACATGGCCCTTCTTTTCCTCGAAGGTCAGCACATCGGCAAAGATCTGGCACGGGTGCGACCGGTCCGTCAGTCCGTTGATGACCGGAATATCGGCGTGGCTTGCAAGTTCGAGCAGATTGTCGTGCGAGGTCGTCCGCAGCATCAGCACATCCACATAGCGCGAAAGCACGCGGGCGGTGTCGGCGACCGTCTCGCCGCGCCCGAGCTGCATGTCGGTCGAGTTCAGCACGATGGACTCGCCGCCCAGCTTGCGCATTGCGACGTCGAAGGAAACGCGCGTTCGCGTGGACGGCTTCTCGAACATCATGGCGAGCGTCTTGCCCTCGGCAATGCGGCTATAACGCCCGGCGCCCTCGGCGAGGTCGCGTTTCATGATGTGCGCATTCGACAAGATCTGCTTGAGCGTATCCTTGTCGAAACTGTCGATGTCGAGAAAGTGCCGTATTGCCATATCAGGCGGTGTCTTTACCATGAAGCCGCCCGTGCACGACAGCGCAGGCGGAGTTGATCTTGTCACAGGCCTCGATGATCTCGGCCTCACTTACAGTCAGCGGCGGCAGCAACCTGACGACATTGTCTCCCGCGCCGACGCTCAGCATATGCTCCCCAAGGAGCGCCTCGACGAGCATGCCGCCCGCAGGTTTGCATTTCAGCCCGATCAGAAGCCCTTCGCCGCGCACCTCCTCGATCACATCGCCATGAGTGTCATGGATCTGCGCCAGTTTCTGTTTCAGCAGCAGCGCCTTTTGCCGGACGCTTTCGAGGAAGCCGTCCTCCAGCATAACATCAAGGACCGCATTTGCGGCAGCCATCGCCATCGGGTTGCCGCCAAAGGTCGAGCCGTGGCTTCCGGCCGTCATCGCTTCGGCAGCCTCGTCCGTTGCGAGCACCGCGCCGATGGGAAAACCGCCCCCGAGCCCCTTCGCCAGCGCCATGACATCGGGCGTCACACCCGCCCATTCATGAGCAAACAGCTTGCCGGTCCGTCCCATGCCGGTCTGGACCTCATCGAAAATTAGCAAAATGCCGTGGCTGTCCGCAAGTTCGCGAAGCGCGCGCAGGAAAGCCCAGCCCGGCTGGCGCACACCGCCCTCGCCCTGAATGGGCTCGATCAGGATGGCCGCCGTCTCCGGTCCGATCACAGCCCTGGCCGCATC
Source organism: Rhodomicrobiaceae bacterium (assembly GCA_050330195.1). Taxonomy (GTDB): domain Bacteria; phylum Pseudomonadota; class Alphaproteobacteria; order Rhizobiales; family Rhodomicrobiaceae; genus JAHQVI01. The sequence goes on from JBHJOB010000052.1 coordinate 21,810, forward strand.
CAGATCCCAGAGCGGCGCTTGGTCGAAGCCTTCGGTGCGGGGGCCGAACCCGGCGAGATGCTTTGCCTGATTGCCGGCGGCGATGGTCGCCAGCGTGCGTCCGTGAAAGGCGCCCTCGAATGTAATGATGCGGAACCGCTCGGGATTGCCGCGATGGCTGTGGAACCGGCGCGCCATCTTGATCGCGCCCTCCATGGCCTCGGCCCCGGAATTGCAGAAAAACGCCTTGTCCGCGAAGCTGGCCGCGCAGAGCCGCTCCGCAAGCCGTTCCTGGCCCGGAATACGGTAGAGGTTCGACGTATGCCAGAGCTTGTCCGCCTGCTCGCGGATGGCCGCGATCAGATGCGGGTGAGCATGGCCCAGCGCCGTAACCGCGACGCCCGCGCCAAAGTCGAGATAGCGTTCACCCTCCATAGTATAGAGTGAGGCGCCCTCGCCCCTGTCGAAAGCGAGGTTCTCCCTGGCATATGTCGGCAGCAATGCGGACATCGAAAAAACGTCCCCCATTCGGTAAACAGGTTCAGATCTTGCGGGATTGCGTTCAAGGCCGATCATTCAGCGATTGGGGCAGAGCTGTCAATTGGCACAAAAGACACAGCGTGATTAAAAACACGTCCGAACAGGGGACATTAACCCTTCGTTTATTTGTCTTAACGGATCAGCCGTGCCATTATCATGACAAGCGAGGGCGTTGCTGGTATATTCATGTGCCAGATAGTTTTCCGTTCCTGTCTTCGCGATCCAGTCGCAAGTTTATCTCCCGGTTTGTTCCGCGCGCTGGATCCATTCTCAAGTAAAGCGTCTAGTTCCAAGTTCAACGTTACGGGCTTTTGCTCCGCGTAGCCGCACCGCGTTCGCCTTTCTGAATGCGTGTATGCCGCCGCGGATACTGGATATTTGCGCGAAAACACCATTTCGCACATGATGAGGAGGCAAAAATGGGGTGGACTGAAGAGCGGGTGGAGCTCCTGAAAAAACTTTGGGCCGACGGCCTGAGCGCCAGCCAGATTGCAGGGCGTCTCGGCGACGTGACCCGCAACGCCGTCATCGGCAAGGTTCATCGTCTTGGTCTGGCAGGCCGCGCAACGACATCGCGGATGCGCTCTGCTCGCCCGCGCAATCGCGTTGCGCATCTGCCGCTGCGGCCGACCCGCGTGCAGTATCGCACACATGGCAACGTTGCTCTGAAGCCTGTTTACGCGCCGGTCGAAAAGCCGGCCGTCGCTCTGCGGCTCGTGCCGACCGTCGTCGAAGATCTCGACATGCCGGAGCCGCTGCGCATTCCGTTGCTTGAGCTGAAGGAGTGCAGCTGCCGCTGGCCGATCGGCGACCCGCAGGACGACAATTTCCATTTCTGCGGCCGCGACAAGGCAGCCGGCGTTTCCTATTGCGAGCATCATGCTCGCGTGGCCTTCCAGCCAGCGGCACGCCGCCGGAAATAAAACAATATCCGGGAGAGAGCCGGCTTTCGCGCAATGCGGTGTGCTTGAGCCGGCGATCCCGATCCCAGCAGCAATCATGACAATGCGGCGCTGCGGGAAGAATTAAAGAGGGCGTACGCCGTCAAAGCGGGGGGTAAGAGCCGGAACCGGACCGGGGGGTCAGGGTTCCGGCTCTTCGTGTTTTTGCCGGCCGAACCTGCCGCAAGGCCGCAGCCGCACTTTCGCGCGGCGTCAAGCTTTGCGGAAAAGTGGAGCTTGAAAAAGGCCGGTACAGACAATCACTGCGTCCTCAGGAAATGGTCCCGATCCGGCGTCAGCCTGTCCGCGCAACGGTTTCTGACATCTTCTCGCCGAACGCATAGCCCGCGCCGCGCACGGTACGGATGGGATCGCGGTCGCGTCCGCGATTGATGGCCTTGCGCAACCGTCCGATATGCACATCGACCGTGCGTTCGTCGACATAGACATCGTGCCCCCAGACGCCGTCGAGGAGTTGCCCGCGCGAGAAGACGCGGCCCGGACTTTCCATCAGAAACTCCAGAAGGCGGAACTCGGTCGGCCCGAGCCTCACGGCGCGGCCATTGCGGGTGACGCGGTGCACCTCGCGGTCGAGCACGATATCCAGAACGCTCAGCACGCTGGCAATCCGCTCCGGGCTGGCGCGGCGCAGGATCGCCTTGATCCGCGCCATCAGTTCGGGCACCGAGAACGGCTTGACGACATAATCATCCGCACCGGTGGTCAGGCCGCGGATACGGTCGGTCTCTTCGCCGCGCGCCGTCAGGATCAGGATGGGAATATTACGCGTGGCGCGTCCCGTACGCCAGCGGCGGCAAAGCTCAAGCCCCGACAGGCCGGGCAGCATCCAGTCCAGTACGATGAGGTCGGGCTGGTCTTCGGCGACGGCGATCTCCGCCTCGTCGCCCCGATTGGCCACCTTGACCTTGAACCCTTCAGCTTCAAGATTATAGCGCAGGAGGAGCGCCAGCGGCTCCTCGTCCTCAACCACCAGAATCTTTGCCGTCATCTATTCACTGTCTTCCTGGCCAGCCCGGATTGGCGTCCGCTCCATAGCGAGATCCGAAAAATGGAGCTCGAAACAAGCAGATGCAGATCATGATCTAGTGCGTCGGCTTCTCGGGCATTGTGAAGCTTGTCGTATCGCCTTTCGGGCGCTTCTCCGTGATCGGCACGCCCTTGACGAGAAAGTGGATCATCTCCGCCATGTTCGTCGCATGGTCGCCGATCCGCTCAAGGTTCTTCGCCCCGAACAGAAGATGGGTGCAAAGACCAATATTGCGCGGGTCCTCCATCATGTAGGTCAGCAGTTCACGGAAGATCGAATTGTAGATCGCGTCCAGCTCCTTGTCGCGCGCCCAGACCTGAAGCGCCTTGTCCGCGTCGCGTTGGGAATAGGCGTCGAGCGCCATCTGCAACTGTTCCAACGCCTTGCTGGAGATGTGCTGCAAGCCGATCATGAGCTGCTTGGGGCGACTCTCCGAGGCGGTCGCCGTCGCTCGCTTGGCGATGTTCTTGCCAAGATCGCCGATGCGCTCAAGGTCGCCGGCGATGCGGATCGCCGTCATGATCTGGCGCAGATCGAGGGCCATGGGCTGACGTCGCGCGATGATGTTGATCGCCAGTTCCTCGACCTCGTTTTCCAGGCGGTCGATCAACTCATCCTGCTGGATGGTGGCCATGGCCAGTTCGGGATCGCGCTGCTGAAGCGAGTCGATGGCGCGAGCGAGGAGCTGTTCGGCAAGTCCGCCCATTTGCGCGATCTTGCTGTCGAGTGTCTTGAGTTCTTCCTCGAAGGCCGTAACCGTATGTTCTGTCATTGCAATATCTCTTTTCCGCAGAGACCTGGCGGCGCCGCTAACCGAAGCGCCCGGTAATGTAATCCTGAGTCCGCTTATCGCCCGGATTGGTGAATATCTGAGACGTGTCACCCACCTCGACCAGGACGCCAAGATGGAAGAAGGCAGTGCGTTGTGAAACACGGGCGGCCTGCTGCATGGAGTGGGTTACGATGACGATGCAGAAATTCTCGCGCAGTTCGTCGATCAGTTCCTCGATACGCGCCGTCGCGATGGGGTCGAGCGCCGAACACGGCTCGTCCATCAGGATGACCTCCGGTCCAACCGCGATAGCGCGCGCGATGCACAAGCGCTGCTGCTGGCCACCGGACAGTCCCGTGCCCGGTTCTTTGAGGCGGTCCTTGACTTCCTGCCAGAGTCCGGCCTTTTCGAGACTGGTCGTCACGATCTCGTCGAGATCGGCCTTGGATTCCGCAAGACCGTGGATGCGCGGCCCATAGGCGATATTCTCGTAAATCGATTTGGGAAACGGGTTCGGCTTCTGGAAGACCATGCCGACCTGCGCCCGAAGCTGCACCGGATCGACCGTCGGATCGTAGATGTTGCGGCCATTCATTTCGACTCGCCCGGTCGTGCGGGCAGAATCGATGAAATCGTTCATCCGGTTGAGGCAGCGCAGGAATGTCGATTTTCCGCAACCTGAAGGCCCGATGAAGGCCGTTACAGCCTTGTCGCGAATGTCGATGGTGACGTTGTACAGCGCCTGCGCCTCGCCATAGAACACGCACACGTCGCGCGCATACAGCTTGACGGCGTCTTCCGGTTGAACAGCCACCTCCTCGCTCGTGCGGTACGATGTCCCGGCGAGGGTCTTCTGATCCATCTGCGCTACCTCGTTCACGAGAGCCTCCAAACTCAGACTGTTCATTTCAAACTACCATTTGCGCTGGAACCATTGCCGGAAGAATATGGCTATGGCGTTCATCAGCACGAGAAAGCCGAGCAGAACCAGGATCGCGGCGGACGTCCGCGCGACGAAACCTCGCTCGGGGCTGTCGGCCCAACTGAAAATCTGCGTCGGCAGGGATGTTGCCGGTTGGAGCAGCCCCATATTGTCCACGCTGGGAATGAAGGCGTTCATTCCGATCAGCAGCAACGGCGCCGTTTCACCGAGCGCCTGGGCGAGACCGATGATCGTTCCCGTCAGGATTCCCGGCATCGCCAGCGGCAGCACATGATGCATGACGACCTGATGCCTCGATGCGCCGACCCCGAGCGCAGCCTCGCGGATCGAGGGCGGCACGCCCTTCAGCGATGCGCGCGTGGCAATGATGATAGTGGGCAGCGTCATGAGCGAGAGGACCATGCCGCCGACAAGGGGCGCCGACCGGGGCAGCCCGAAAAATCCGAGGAACACGGCAAGGCCAAGCAGGCCGAACACGACCGAAGGCACGGCCGCCAGATTGTTGATGTTCACCTCGATCAGATCCGTCAAGCGATTTTTCGGGGCGAATTCCTCAAGATAGACCGCAGCGGCGATGCCGACCGGGAAGCTGAGTAGGAAACAGATGAGCATCGTGTAGAATGCGCCGGTCAATGCGCCGCCCAGCCCGGCGAGTTCGGGAAAGCGGCTGTCGGCATTGGTGAACAGCTCCACCGAGAAGGGATAGCTGATCGCGCCCTGCTCCTTGAGCTGATCGAGCCATGCAAACTGCTTTTCGCTGGCGAAGCGCGGATTGACGACCGTCGGCGTCTCGCCGGCCGCGAGCGTTGCATAGTGTTCGGCAAGAGGAAGTCCGAAATTCTCGATAACCGTGCCGATCGTCTGCGGATTTGCGGCGACGTGCGCCTTGAGCGCGTCCGCAGCGTCATCGCGCAGGATGGACAGAAAACGGCGGCCTGGATCGGTCTCGGATCCGACCTGATCGAGGGCGTTGACGATGATCTGCTGATATTCCCCCGCCTCGATGTTGGCTGGATCGACCAGATCCGGCGCAATCGTCAGATCGAGCTGCAACCGGGCATCGGCGCCCTGTCCCGCGATGAAGCCGCGCTCCACAAGATCCAGGAAGCGGGCTGTCTCGGTGTTGCTGAGCGCGTCGACGCGGCGAGGGATGACATCTTTCTCCAACTGATCGAACGGGTCCGAAAGCGGGATCGCGATCGGAACCGTCTGCCCGATATCTTCGGGATTGGCGATGGCGTAGGAACGGATGATGTAATCCATCTGGCTGGTGAAGATGGATGCAAGCGCCCGACTTTCCGCCCGGCCTTCGACTTCGGGGAACTGGCGCTCCAGCGTTGCGCTCGCGATACGGCGATAACTTGCAGCGGCGGGATTGCTGGCGTCGATAATGGACGCGTCGAGTTCGACCTGTAGGGTCGCCTTGGTCTGGTAGAAAGACGTGTAACCGCTGGCAATCAGCGAAATGACGAGTGTCGCGAGCAGGCCGAGGGCGAGGGCGATGGCCGCAAGGCCATAGAATTGCAGCCTGCGATCCGCAGCATATCTGCGTCTGAGGCGGCGCGCGTGCGCTTCTGACGTCCAGTCATATTTGCGAATGCTTCCGCGCGGCGAGGATATGGCTGCGTCAGTCATATTTTTCCCGATACTTCTGAACGATGCGCAAGGCGATCACGTTGAGGATCAGCGTCACGAGGAACAGCACGAGCCCGAGCGCGAAGGCGGCCAGCGTCTTTGGATTGTCGAATTCGGTATCGCCGATGAGCAGTGTGACGATCTGTACTGTCACCGTCGTCACCGGCTCCAGCGGATTGAGCGTCAGCGTGGCGATAATGCCCGCGGCCATGACCACGATCATCGTTTCGCCGATCGCGCGGCTCACGGCCAGCAGAACACCGCCCATGATGCCCGGAAGCGCGGCGGGCAGCAGCACCTTGGTGATCGTTTCGGATCTCGTCGCGCCCATCGCATAGGAGCCGTCGCGCAGCGAGCGTGGAACCGCATTGATCGCATCGTCCGAAAGCGACGAAATGAAGGGAATGATCATGATGCCCATAACGCCGCCCGCCACCAGCGCGCTGTTCGGCGCGGCATTGACGCCGATGGTGTCCATGAATTGCTTGAAGGCGGGCGCAACGACAAGAATGGCGAAAAACCCGTAAACCACCGTTGGAATGCCTGCGAGGATTTCGATCAGCGGCTTGACCATGGCGCGGAATTTGCTGTTGGCGAATTCCGACAGGTAGATGGCGGAAAATATGCCGATCGGCGTTGCAACGATCATGGCAAGTAGCGCGATCTGAAGCGTCCCGAGAAAGACCGGGATCGCGCCGAAAGAGCCGCTGCCCAGGCCCTGATCTTCCCGCATCGCAATCTGAGGCTCCCAGTTGAGCCCAAAGAAGAAGGAGAGCGCCGGAACCCGCTCGAAAAACCGGAACGCTTCGAACAGCAGCGACAGCACGATGCCAAGCGTCGTCAGGATCGCCGTGACGGAACAGAAGATCATGAAGGCTGTCAGTGCCTTTTCGACGCCCTGCCGGGCACGGAACGCCGGAGCGATGCGCGCCCGCGTGACGGCCAGCCCGACGGCGCACAGCGAAAGCGCGACCACGACCATCGCCCAGAAAGCGATGCCCTGCCACCTGACATAGACGGCCGCCGCATCGAGAATGAATTGCTCGGGCTCACCGAATATGACGCCCCGCGACGCCTGTTTTATCTGAGACAGAAGCAGGCTCTGCTGCGCCGGGGAAAGCCCTTCGGTGCGTTCGGCGGGAAGGCTGTAAAGCAACAGATTGTCAATCACCGTCCCCTGCAGAAGAAGCCACAACAGCACCAGCACAAGAGCGGGCACTCCGGTCCAGACAGCAACGTACGCCCCGTAATATCCGGGGCGCGAATGAAGCTGTGAAGCGTCGCGGGAGACGACCTGATAAGACCTTTGCCGGCCGAGGACAAAGCTGGCGAACGTGAGAGCCAGGATCGAGGCGAAGACGTAAATCAGCATGTCGAAAACTCTGTCTGACGCCTGAACGTCGAGTAAGGAGCCCACGCGCCCGTAAAGCGCGTGGGTCACAAGGCCGCAAGCTTAGCTGGACGGACCTTCGAACTTCTTGCCGGAAGATACAGATTCCTGAACTTCCTTGCGCTTCTCGTCCAGCATCGGCGTCAGGCCACGCTCGGTGAGATAGCCACCCGGCGCAAGAGCCTCGTCGCTGGTGTATTCAGCCACGAATTCCTTCAGGCCCGGAATGACGTCCATATGCGCGTTCTTGATATAGATGAAGATCGGACGGGAGATCGGGAAAGAGAAATCCGCGATCGTGTCGAAGGAAGGCTCGATGCCGCTGATCTTGGCGGCTTTCAGCTTGTCGTTGTTTTCATAGAGGAACGAATAGCCGAAGATGCCGACCGCATTGGCGTCGGCTTCAAGACGCTGCACGATCAGATTGTCATTCTCACCGGCTTCGACGAACGGACCGTCCTGACGCATGGGCGTGCACTTGTCCTTGACCTGGTCCTTGTTCGCCTGGAAGTAATCCAGCTTCATGCAGCCTTCATGCATGGCGAGTTCGACGAAGGCGTCGCGCGTACCGGAGGTCGGGGGCGGGCCGTAGGCGAGAATGTCGATGTCGGGAAGCGAAGCGTCGATTTCGCTCCATTTCTTGTAGGGGTTGTCGACGAGCTTGCCGTCAACCGGAACTTCCTTGGCGAGCGCTAGGTAGATCTGCGTCAGGCTGAGGTCGAAATCCGGACCGGCATTGGAGATGGCGATCGAGATACCGTCATAGCCGAGCAGAACTTCGGTCACGTCGGTGACGCCGTTCTTCTGGCAGTCTTCCCACTCGGAAGGCTTCATCTGGCGGGAAGCGCCGGTCACATCGGCCTCGGCTTCGCCGACGCCCTGGCAGAAGATCTTCATGCCGCCGCCCGTGCCGGTCGATTCGAGGACAGGAGCCTTGTTGCCGGATTTCTTGGCGAATTCTTCAGCGACAGCCTGGGTGTATGGGAAAACAGTCGACGAACCGACGATCTTGATCTGATCGCGGGCGAAAGCAGGGCTCACTGCGAGCGAACCGGCAAGGGCCGTCGCGGCAGCAAGCGCAATAACACGTGTTCTCACTGATGCTCTCCTTGATTTGCACGTTGGAGGAAAGACCGGCGCGAGACCCGCGCTTGCCTTTCACGTGGACCTTACCAACCGCACGCCTTTACTATTATGACAGTTCAATAAAGTTATTATGACAGCTTAAATCATTGAAAAAAAAGATTATTACAATGAATATGTGTTCCGGGGACAGTTGTCGGGCGATTCCGGTTAACGGATTGCCGGCTGGCCGACATTGCCGGCGGCCTCCTCGCCTGGAACGGAGCAGGCCCGGCGTTGAGGTTGCCTTCCCCATTGCGGCCATATTGCCTATCAATTATCGCCATGTTTTCGCCACACGTTATGGTTGATTTTAAAATTTTCCTAAATATTTTTCCATAACACGCTTCCGTTACATAATAAAACGCAAGAAAATTTTCGGCTCATATTTTTGACCCATTCAAGCTTTCTTATGTTTTTATTGAATGCTGGCAACCGCATTCAGCTATCTCTTATGTAAAATTGGAAATAACGGGGGCTAAATCTATGATTAGCCGTTTTGCACTGTGTGCAGCTGCCGCCATATCACTTGGTATTGTTGCGACGAAGGCGAATGCAGCCGATCTCGGGAGCGGATGTTGTGCCGACCTGGAAGAGCGTGTTGCGGAACTGGAGGCTACGACGGCGCGCAAGGGCAATCGCGTGGTCTCGCTTCAGGTTTACGGTCAGGTCAACAAGGCATTGCTGATCTGGGACAATGGCGAGGACGAGGATGCCTTCATAGTCGACAACGATGTCTCCGGCAGCCGTTTCGGCTTGACCGGATCCGCGGGGATCAACCCTGGATGGACCGCCGGTTACAAGATCGAGCTCGATGTTCAGAATGCTGCGTCCAATCTGGTGAGCGATGGACCCGACGGCGCGGATCCGGACGATGAAATCAAGATCCGGGTCAACGAGGTCTATATCGAGGGCGAGCGCTGGGGCCGGCTGACGCTCGGTCAAGGCTCGACCGCGTCGGATGGCAGTACCGAAGTGGTGCTCGGAAACTCGCTTTCCGATTCTGGAGTTCTGGTGGGCACCTCCATCGGCATAGCCGGTGTGGGCGACACCCTGGGTGCGTTTGCAAACAATCTCGACGGCAAAGGCCGGGACAATCGCATTCGTTATGATTCGCCCTCGGTCTACGGATTCATTCTTTCCGGATCCTGGGGCAACGACGATTTCTGGGATGTCGCGCTTCGCTTCAAGAAGGAATGGAACTCCATTCGTATGGCCGCCGCGGTAGCCTATCTCGATGACAGCACCGGTGACGACGATTTCCAGCAGATCAGCGGATCCATCTCCGTCATGCACGTCCCGACCGGCATTTACGGCGCCTTTGCCGCCGCCGAGCAGGATATAGACAACGCCATCAACAATCCGAACTTCTGGTATGCCCAGCTCGGCGTGGAGAAGCGTTTCCTTTCCTATGGGTCGACGACGGTTTACGGCGAATACGGCGTCTATGATGACTTCGAAATTGACTCCCAAGCCGACCGCTGGGGCGTGGGTCTTGTGCAGAAAATTGATAGCGCCGCGATGGAGCTCTACGCTCAAGGCCTGTTCTACGATGTGGAATCAGGCGGGGACGAGGGCGATCTCAGCCAGGTGCTGATCGGTTCTCGCATCAAATTCTGATCATCTCTCTCTGAAAAAAGATGCGACAACTAGGAGGGGCCGCTGCTTCCCATGAGGCGGCCCCTTCTTGCATCAGCTTTTGCGGATTGCGGTGCACATGTCCCGGACGCCCGACGGGCGTTTTCGGGGTACGGTTTTATCGGACGCCGCTTGGAATGCCCGGCGCTTCGTTCAGGATCAGCGTGAACTCCGAACCCTCGCCAAGCTTGGAGACGATCCGCAACTCCCCGCGATGGCGCGTCACCACATGCTTGACGATGGCGAGGCCAAGGCCGGTGCCCGAACGTTCGCCGCCATTCTGGCCGGCGCGGTAGAACCGCTCCGTCAGGCGAGGCAGATGCTCCTCGTCGATCCCCGGCCCGTCATCGCGCACGCTGAACAGGTACCGGGCGCCGCCGGCATGACGCTCCCGTGCGATGGTCAGCCAGACATTGCCGCCACCCTTGCCGTATTTGATCGCGTTCTCGACGAGATTGGAAGCAACCTGAATCAGCTCGTCACGGTCGCCAAGCACCCAGGCCCGCTCCGTCGGCGGAGCGAAATGGAACTGGACGCCCGTCTGCCCCGCGAGAGGTTCCAGGTCGGTCAGCACCTGCTCGGCGATCTCGACGAGATTCACGGGGGTGTCCGGCCGCAGATGCAGGCGCATTTCGATCCGGCTGAGCGAGAGCAGATTGTCGATCAGCCGAGCCATGCGCCGCGCCTGCCGCGCCATGATGTCGAGAAAATGTTCGCGCGCGGCGTCGTCATGGCGTGCCGCGCCCTGCAGCGTTTCGATGAAGCCGATCAGCGCGGAAAGCGGCGTGCGCAGCTCATGGCTGGCATTGGTGACGAAGTCGGTGCGCAGCCGGTCGATCCGTTCGCGCTCGGTCAGGTCGCGCAAATGGATCATGATCGCCGGAGCGTGCGCGTTGCCAGAGGTCGGCGGCCGACCGATCCAGCTTATCCGCGCTTCAAGATGGCGTTCGATGGGGACGCGCTGGTCATAAGGGACCATCTGCCTCGAACGCATGCCCGAATGCGCGTTCGTGACGGCGGCGAGCACGCCCGGATCACGGATATAGCTAGAGATATGGTCGCCCTGACGCAATGCGGGCCAAAGCTCGGTCGCCAGAGAGTTGTAATGGAGAATGCGCCTTTCCGCGTCCAGCAGGATGACCGGCGACGGCAGGCCTTCCAGCATCCCCGTGAAAGCCTCGCTGGCAAGCTGGCGGCTGCTCGTGCGCAGATCGAGAGCCAGCGGACGGCTCACTCCCTCGCGGGGAATGAACGCTCCGCCCGCCATGATGGACAGCGCGCCGAGGAACGCCGGCACCGTCGGTAGCTTGTAGACGCCGACAAAGATCAGCGTCACGCAGACGCACAGCACGAGCAGCCAGCGCCGCAGATAAAGACGCTGTATGGCGCGGCTCGCAAAGGCTTCGGCATTGGGCGGAAGTTCGGATTGCACGATACGGCCAATGGCGCCGCCAGGCGGCGTGGGTTGATGATGTGTGTGGTCTACCATGGCGCCCGCGACGGATGAATTATCGTTTTTTACGCAGCTTGGCCCGAAGTTGGCCTTCGACGATCAGGCACCAATAGGTAGCATAGCATTGCGACAGTTTTTTCACAGCACCCGTGACACGGGCGGAGGCACGGTTTCGCCGCGAGGCGAGTCAGTCCCGCTGCAGCCCCTTGCGTTCCAGATCGGCCAGATATTGCCGCCACAGGCTGTCATGATCCCCGCCGATCTCATAAAGATAGGGCCACGAGAAAATCCCGGTATTGTGGCCGTCGCTGAAGGTCAGGCGCACGGCGTAATTGCCGGTGGGCTCCACGGCGAAAATCTTCACACCGCGTTTGCCGCCGACGATCTTGCGCTCGGTATCGCCATGGCCCTTGATCTCCGCGCTCGGACTGTGCACCCGCAGAAATTCGGCGCTGAAGGTGAACTCGGCTCCATCGCCGAAGCTCACATGCAGGGCATCCTTGGCCGGGTTGAGTCTGATTTGTGTCGGCCACACATCTGATTGATTCGTCATCGCCGCCTCTTTCGTGGCTTGCCTCGTTTCCGGACGTAAGCCTATCTTAACGCGCCCGCCCCAAGTGGTTCGGCTGAAACATCTGCATCCCCGTGCAGCACCCACATCTGCAAAATGTTTCAGTCACAAGAACCACTAGGTAAGAGTTTGTTTCTAGTGGAGCTTTATGAATTTGACATTTGAGAGTGAACCCGTCCGCAACCGGAGTTCAAATGTCAAATTCATAAAGCTCCACTAGCGTAACCCATAAGCGTTCAGGCGCTGTCCCGCCAGTCAGTCAAGGTTCCAGTCGATGCCTCCGATCCAGCTCACGCGCGCCGAGCGCGTCTCTCTTCGGAAACTCTCCGAACGCCCGCGCCAGCTCGACGAAATTCCCGCCGATCATCAGGAAAAGCTCATCAATTACGCTCTCGTGCGCAAGCAGGTGCTGCTGCTGACAATCACCCCGCTGGGACAGATCGAGTACCTGCGCCAGCGCTACGGGGATATCAGGATCTCCCAACCGGTGCGCAAGGCGCTTCTGCCCGCCTTCCGGCGCAACCAGCTTCTGACCAATCAGTGGCAGAACGGTTCGTAGCAGGATCGCCCTCCCCTCACCGACGCCCGTAAACACTGTTACCATTTCAGGCTTGTATCCGGCCGTCCGTCTCTTATATCAATGAGCAAAGAGAGCTGCGTGGTTGAAAATCCTCAACTTCGCCCTAATTTCATGCGCGATGGCGCTTGGCCTTTGACTTTCCGGCCACAGCCACTAAGGTCGCGCCAAGAGCTACGGGCCGCACCTTTTCGATAGTTCACTTTTAACCCTGAATAGTTCAGCAGCTTTAATCGCTGTGAACATGCGGACATGACATTTAATCATCTAGGTCTCAGTCAAAAGACTCTGGAAGCTGTTGAAGCTGCAGGGTTTTCTTCGCCCACACCGATCCAGGAACAGGCCATTCCGGTGGCCAACAGCGGACGGGACATCGTGGGTATCGCTCAAACCGGCACCGGCAAGACCGCAGGCTTCGTTCTTCCAATGTTGACACGGCTCGAATCCGGCCGGGCGCGGGCGCGCATGCCCCGTTCGCTGATTCTGGAGCCAACGCGCGAACTCGCCGCGCAGGTCGAACAAGCCTTCGATCAACTCGGCGTGAACCACAAGCTCAACCTCGCCCTTCTGATTGGCGGCGTTTCCTTCGACGAGCAGTTTCGCAAACTCGATCGCGGCGCGGACGTTCTGATCGCGACGCCGGGACGCCTTCTCGACCATTTCCAGCGCGGCAAGCTTCTGCTGACCGGCGTTGAAATTCTGGTGATCGACGAAGCGGACCGAATGCTCGATATGGGCTTCATCCCCGATATCGAAAAGATTCTCAGCATGCTGCCGCCCCAGCGCCAGACGCTGTTCTTCTCGGCAACCATGCCGAAGGAAGTCAAGAAACTCGCCGACAAATTCCTCAAAGATCCCCAGCGGATCGAAGTGTCCCGTCCCGCCATGGCGGCCACCACCATCACGCAGAAGCTGCGTTTTTCACCTTCGGACGTCAAGTCCAAGCGCGAAATCCTCCGGGAACTGATCGATGGCGCGGGTGTCAAGAACGCGATCATCTTCTGCAATCGCAAGCGTGATGTCGGCATCGTGCACCGTTCGCTGGTCAAACACGGCTACAATGCGGGTGCCCTGCATGGTGACATGGAGCAGCGCGACCGCATGGCGACCCTCGACGCTTTCCGCAAGGGAACGATCAGCATTCTGGCGGCGAGCGACGTTGCGGCACGCGGTCTCGATATTCCGGCGGTCAGCCACATCTTCAATTTCGACGTGCCGATAACGCCCGAGGATTACGTTCACCGGATCGGCCGGACGGGTCGCGCGGGCCGAGAAGGCTACGCCGCGATGCTGGTCACGCCGAACGACATGGAAGCCGTCCGCGCGATCGAGAAACTTTGCGAGCAGAAAATCGAATGGCTGGGCGGCGAACCTTCCTCCGAAGAGCTCGAACAGGGCCGCTCGCCGAAAGGCCGCCGAGGGCGCACCCGCAGCAGGTCAAGCGAGAAATCTCAGGCGCCGGAAAAACGCGCCTCCTCGTCGAGATCAGCGCGAGCCAACGGCACGCGCTCCGCGAAGGCTGAGGCCGACGCACGCCCCGCCAAACCAGAGACCGACGCGCGTCCGGTCAAGGCTGACGCTGATGCTCGCCCCGCCAAAGCCGAAAAACCCGCTCGCGCGGCGAAGGTCGAGCGCGACACCGCTTCGGATGTGGCTGTGGCCGATGCGCCCCCGGCAAAGAAGCCTGCGCGCAGCAACGAGTCCCGCAGCCGGCGCAACAAGGAGCCGGAAGTGGTCGGCATGGGCGATCATGTGCCCGCGTTCCTGCTGACGCCGATCCGCCGTTCGCGGTAGGAAGGCCATCTCCCTATCAGGCGTGTTTGCACGGGCAGGCACGCTGTTCTCACGCGCCACTTGCCTGACGGTTCTTCCTGAACGTTCAGCGTCTCGAAACGCCGGGAGCGCTGCGCGCTTCCAACGCCGGCAGGCTCGACGTGCACGAGCCTGAAAGCCGGCCTCTTTCCGCGATTTATTTTCTCCCCCGCCCCGCCATATCTTTGCTATGAACGCTCAAATTCGCTCGAAAATGCATCGCACTTTTCCGAGGGCGCATTTTTGGCGTACGCTCAGCATTCCGCAACGGGACGGCCTTCCCGATCGCGCTCACAGTCCTGGAGGCATCATGCCGCAAGCCCAACTTTTGCCGAACGACCTCGATCTTACCGCCTATTGGATGCCCTACACCGCCAACCGCCAGTACAAGGCTGACCCGAGACTGATCGTCTCCGCCGAAGGCATGTGGCTGACGGCCGCAGACGGGCGCAAGATTCTCGACGCCGCGTCCTCGCTATGGTGCGTAAATGCCGGCCATTGCCGCCGTGAAATCGTCGAAGCCATTCAGCGCCAGGCCGCCACGCTCGACTATGCCGCTCCATTCCAGATGGGCCATCCGCTCGCATTTCAGCTGGCAACGCGCATTGCCGGAATGACGCCCGCCGGGATGGACCGCGTCTTCTTCACCAATTCCGGCTCGGAATCGGTCGATTCCGCCCTCAAGATCGCGCTTGCCTATCATCATGCGCGCGGCGAGGCTGGCCGTGTCCGCTTCATCGGCCGTGACCGTGGTTATCACGGCGCCGGTCTAGGCGGGACATCCGTCGGCGGGATGATCGCGAACCGGCGCGCATTCGGCGTGCTGATGCCGAGCGTCGACCATCTGCCTCACACGCATGACCTTGGCCGCAACGCCTTCAGTAAGGGCCAGCCCGAACATGGCGCGGAATTCGCCGATGCGCTGGAAGATATGGTTGCGTTGCATGGCGCGGAGACGATCGCGGGCGTCATCGTGGAACCGGTGGCCGGCTCGACCGGTGTTCTCGTTCCGCCCAAAGGCTACCTGGAACGACTTCGGGCCATCTGCGACGAGCACGGCCTTCTATTGATATTCGATGAAGTCATCACAGGATTTGGCCGTCTCGGCACGTCGTTCGCCGCGGAAAAATTCGGCGTCACGCCCGACATCATGACACTGGCCAAGGGCCTCACGAGCGCTTCGGTGCCGATGGGCGCGGTCGTCGTGAAGCAGGACATTCACGATGCGCTGATGAAGGGCCCGGAACATGTCATAGAGTTTTTCCACGGCTATACCTATTCCGGACACCCGCTGGCCTCCGCCGCAGCGATGGCGACCCTGGACATCTACGAAAACGAGGGATTGTTCGAGCGCGCGGCCCGACTCGCCCCGCTCTTCGAGGAGGCGGTGCATTCCCTGAAGGATCTGCCCAACGTCGTCGACATCCGGAACATCGGACTGATGGCCGGGATCGAATTGTCGGCCCGCAATGGCGAGCCAGGAAAGCGCGGCTATGACGTCTTCCTCGACTGCTTCAGAAACGGCGTGCAGCTTCGCGTGACAGGCGACATCGTTGCCATGTCCCCGCCGCTGATCATCGAGGAGGATCAGATCGCGATGGTCGTGGAAAAGCTCGGCGAGGCCATTCGCCGCGCGGCCTGATCAGGAAACGTTTCCGGCCGCCTCATGCGGGGGCGGACCGGGCGCGTGCCGTCGCACATGCTCTAGTGTGATTCAATAAGCCAGTGTCCCTTGAGATTCCGAACTTCGCTACGGAACTTGCGGTAGATACGGATGCGATTTCGGGATCGGGACACCAGGATCAGTACGGCGGACAGACCGGTCCGGCGCTTGTCCAGTAGGGCCGGTCGCAATCGCACTCGCATATGCCGTTCGGGCATTCATAGTGCTCGACCGCCCGCCAGGGATCACGGTCGCGGCGGTAGCTGGAGCGGTAATCCGCGTGAGTGATGGTCTTGCGCTGTCTCTCTCTGTATGGCGTGTATGCGCGATGTGCCGAGCCCCGTTCGCGCCTCATCTCCATCGAAGAGCTGCTGGGTAGCCGGTCGGCATGGCGCTTCCGGAGCGGCTCCAGATCGTCCCTGGGCGGGTTCGGCCGCGGCTCGGCGACCGTCTCGCGCGATTCGCGGGGAGCGCGCTGCACCGGGCTGGCCGGCGGGGTCTGGACAATATCGGTCCTGCCAGCGCCGTCCCCACGATCGAGCGCGAGAAAAATCACGATCCCCAGCATCCCGACAATGATAAGAGCTGCAAGCAGCCTTTCGACCATTTCGAGCACAGCGGCTTTTCTCCCAATCCCAAGACGCAGTCCCCCAGCCACTTCTGATATCCTGCCGTCGTCCGCAGGCGGGTCTGGAGGTCTTTTTGCATTCCGATCCGGTCGGCCGCGGCTCCGAAAACCTGTTCGCAGTTGCTTTTCCCGGAAGTGCGCCTCACCTTCCGGACGATCCTGAAATTGCAACGGACCATGATAACATTATGTTCCGTCAGCCACGCGACGTCGCGCATTTAATTAAATTTAGATTAAGACGCCTTGGAATTGTGACGCAAAAAGCTTGTTCGGGATAGGTGAATCCGTAGCTGACAAACTAATTGTCCAGCTGCGTTGCAACCAGATCGAGCCGGATCTTTACGAGATCACCCACGATCATGCCGGATACCGGACCGTTTGGACCGATACCGAAATTGCGCCGGTTGATCGCCGCCTCGCCAACGACCACGCCCTCCCCCTGGTCGACCTGGATCGTGAACGGGATCGTCACCTGATTGGTCTTCCCCTTGATCGTGAGATCACCGGTCATCATGAACATGCCCTCGGTTCCGGTGGCCTCGATCGAGGTAGCCCGGAATCCGGCCAAGGGATAGGTCTGGGCATCGAACCACTCCTGGCTCCGCAGCGCATCATCGCCCTGCGGCTGTCCGGTGGTGACTGTGTTAATGTCGATCCGGGCGGAGATTTCGCTGATTTCGAGATACTCGGGATCGAAGCGAAGCTCTGCCTCGAACTGCTGGAACTGGCCGGTCACAACCTGCCCGCCCACATCGGCCTCGAAGCTGATCCGGCTCTTGCCTTTATTGAGCGCCCATTCCAGCGCCGAGGCCGGAAGCGCTGCTGAGCCAAAGGCCACAAT
The DNA here is from genome assembly GCA_050330195.1 of Rhodomicrobiaceae bacterium. GTDB lineage: Bacteria > Pseudomonadota > Alphaproteobacteria > Rhizobiales > Rhodomicrobiaceae > JAHQVI01. The sequence goes on from JBHJOB010000052.1 coordinate 39,363, forward strand.
CGCCGCGAGCGGAATGAACAGCCGATGCAGTTTCTTCGGGAAACACCAAAACATACGCAACATTACGCCATCCTGAATCGGGATCATTTCAGGCGGAAACGATCTCGATCTCCAATTGTTTGTTTTCAGCTCGGCTTTCCCGAAAAATGGCGCCCATTCCATCGGACCTTGCTGTAGTTGCATCGCCCCCGGCAGCGCGGCAAAGCGGAGCCCTGGGACACCGGCACGTAAACTAATGACCGAGAGCGCCGGCGTCTGACGGGTCAATTGGCCCGCGCCCGTTAGTGTGTGAGTGACCGCGAGCAATGCGTGGCCAGATGATGTAGAGGCAGAACATGCCTCACTGATGGCTGAGTGCAGATTTTTCAGCGCCGGTTCAACCGTTTTTTTGTCTCCGGTTCGCAGTTCTCGGCCGGCGAGGATATGTGGCAACGCTCGCGCGCTGTTCCCCCGCCTGGAACGCGGCCCGGAAGCGTGCGTCCGATACCGGTGCAGGAGAGAAGGAGTGCGGCCGGGAATGCGAGCAGCCAGGTCATCAGATGCCCGGCTGCCGGTCTGTCAATTCTGTGTCATGCGCGCGCTGGGAGCTGGCGTTACCATTCGCCGGTGTTCGGCATCGAGAGCCAGGGCTCTTTCGGCTCAAGCGAGCCGTCCTTCTGCAACAGCTCGATGGAGATATTGTCCGGCGACCGCACAAATGCCATGCGGCCGTCGCGCGGCGGCCGGTTGATGGTCACGCCGTTCTTCATGAGGTGCTCGCAAAGCTCGTAGATATTGTCGACCGCATAGGCGAGATGGCCGAAATTGCGCCCGCCGCTATAGGTCTCCGGATCCCAGTTGTAGGTCAGCTCGACTTGCGCGGATTCGTCGCCCGGTGCGGCGAGGAAGATCAGCGTGAACCGCCCTTGTTCATTCTCGATCCGCCGCACCTCTCTCAAGCCGAGCTTGTTGCAGTAGAAATCGAGCGATTCATCGACGTCGGTGACGCGCACCATCGTATGCAGATATTTCATCGTTGCCTCTCGTGGTTCTGTTGTGCCCAGCACACTACCCGGAGGGGCCGCCATGCATCAATGCAAAGCGCAATTCAAAAATTTGTTTGATCCCCAGAAGAATGCATCCGCAGTGGAAAGGTCTCCCCGACCACAATTCCGCCCTATCCAGACGGAATCGTCGTCGGTTCCGCATCGTGCATTGCAGTCCGCAGATGCCAACGGCCTGTGAGAAGCCTTGTGATTCGTGAAAAAAGCGTTTCATCAATGCACGCTAGAGTTGTATAAGGAGTCACACGGTACGTGCTTCCGCGTGCATGGCATTCGGAGAATACGTAACCGGGATCAAGGAGTGAAAAGAAAAAAGAAATGTAAAACAATGGCTTACTCATATCGTTCGTTAACGGCAGACTCTATGGTCAGCCCCTCGTCGCGGCAACTTATCCAGACCTGCGGAAATTTCGCTGGTCAGGGCGTCGCCGAGTGGTATGTTTCGTTAACGATTTGCGAAGGTCGGGACTTGGCGGAAGACCTGGCCCTGCAAATTGGTACAACAGTGAAGTAAAAGCGGGGGATTACAAAATGGGGGACAAATTACCTCCAGTTGTCTCGACGTTCGGCGAAACTGCCGAACAAGCCGGTGTTGACGTTGTCGTCGTTGCTGGCCAGATAAAATGGTTTGATGCTTCTAAAGGCTTTGGTTTTATCGTCCCGGATAACGGCATGCCCGATATCCTGCTGCATGTGACGATCCTGCGCCGCGACGGGTATCAGACCGCTTATGAAGGGGCGCGTGTGGTTTGCGAAGTCGTAAACCGGGACCGGGGGCTTCAGGCTTTCCGTGTGCTGGGCATGGACGAGAGCACGGCCATACACCCGTCGCAACTGCCGCAACGCACCCATGTCACCGTGAATGCGGAGAGCGACTGGGAGCGCGCAATGGTCAAGTGGTTCAATCGAATCAAGGGATTCGGATTCTTGACGCGCGGCGAAGGCACGGAAGACATTTTCGTGCATATGGAAACGCTGCGCCGCTTCGGTTTTGCCGAATTGCGGCCCGGTCAGGTCGTGCTCGTTCGTCACGGACGAGGTTCAAAAGGATTGATGGCTGCGGAGCTGAAGCCCGATGGAGCGGCTTCAACTTTCCCTACGTCCCACTGACGTGATTCCGGTTACGTCAGTGAAACAATTCAGCGAGGCAGTTCTGGCTGCCCTGCTTTTGCTTGGTCTGGCGGTCGCACACGGCGACCTCCACGCCGCATCTCTCGATAAACAGTCCCTCCGCTTCGTGACTGCTACGGCTGAGCACCAGATCATGGTCGAAGTCGCCCGGACTGAGCAGGAACGTTCAACCGGACTCATGTTCCGCCGCAGCCTGCCGGAAGATCAAGGCATGATCTTCCTTTATCCGCAGGACGGGCCGATCTCGATGTGGATGAAGAACACCTACATTCCTCTCGACATGTTTTTCGTGCGCGCGGACGGCGTGATCCACCGGATCGAGCAACATACCGAGCCGTTTTCCGAACGCACGATTTCATCCGAAGGCACTGTGCGCGCCGTGGTCGAGATGATCGCCGGCAGCGCCAACAGGCTGGGTATCAAGCCGGGTGACAGGGTCGAATTTGAGGGCCTGGCAGACTGACCTTGCGTCAGCGCATCGTCAGCCGCCACCATCCTTCCCGAATACATGCGCGGCTCCCCACGGACGACAAGCCTCCAATACAGGGAGCATTCACGCGGATCAACTGCGCGTCTGCGTCCATGATCTTCTCTCGCCCTTTGCCGTTCCGGCGCGATGCTCGCACGATCAGGACGAGCCTGCCGCGACAATACGGCCCCGAGACCTCGCACAATGATCTCGTTGGCATCAACGGCGGCGCGATTTCCGGCCATCGCGGCGGAGTAAAATCCGGTCAGTTGGGTAGCAGACAGCTTCGGGAGCGGGCCCTCAAGGCGGTCATCAGACTGCCCGGACAATCGCGGACGAGCGACGCCGTTTCCGCCAAACCATGATCTGCCGGACGTTCAACGATGTCTGCCTCAATGGTGTGCCCCCGCAAGGTCACGTTTCGGCTCCATGTCACCTCGGGTGATGGTTTCGCCAAGGTGCAGAGCTGTATCGGCGGTGTTGTGGATCAGGGCCCGGTCATGGCTGACCAGCATGATCGCGACGCCATCCCGCTCCGCCGTCTCCGTCAGAAGCGCGATCACCTTTGCCTGTGTGATGGGGTCAAGCCGCGATGTCGGCTCGTCGGCAAAGATGAATGCCGGTTTGCGTAAAAGGACGCGGAGGAGCGACAGGCGCTGTAGCTCGCCGCCGGACACCGCCCCCGGCCGGCGCGCCAGAAGTCCCGGATCGAGGCCAAGACGTTCCAGAAGAGCGTCGACCTCATTGGCAAGGCCGCCCGTCACCTTCACCATGTCCGCGATGGTCTGGCCAATGCGCCGCTTGCGTGGAAAGGCTGCGATCGGATCCTGGTAGAGCTTCTGGAATGCGAAAGGCCGACCGCCATGACGGCGCAGAACCTCCCCTTCCGATGGCGAAACCAGCCCGAGGATCGCATCGCCGAGCGAGGATTTTCCGCATCCCGAAGGCCCGGTGACACCGAAGAGCCCGCCTGGCGCGATCTCCAGACTGACGTCCCGAAACAGGGTGCGGCCGCCGCGCGCCACGGCGAGATTGCGCAGTCTCACCACCGCGGGATCGTTCCGCGCCACAGGGCGTCTTTGGGTCCAGCTTTCGGGATCAGCCGCGAACAGGTCCTTCGTGTAGGTTTCCCGAGGGGCTGCGAAGATCTGCTCCGTCGCGCCGAGCTCCACAACCTCGCCCTCACGCAGGACGATCAGCCGTCCGCCGATCCGGCGCGCCAGAGCCAGGTCATGGGTGATGACCAGCAATCCTCCGGTCTGGCCCATTTCGGAAAGGAGTAGGTTCGCGATCTCATCGCGACGCGCAGCATCGAGCCCCTTGGTGGGCTCGTCCGCGATCACGATCCGCGCTCCGCCCGCGCGCGCGGCGGCAATCGCCACGCGCTGCGCCATGCCTCCGGAGAGCTCATGCGGAAAGCGCAACTCCGCCCCGGCGAGTCCGAGCGCAGACAGATCGGAGGCGGCGCGGGCGCCTGCCTCGCGGCGCGGCAAGCCGCGCACCAGCGCGTGCGCCTCGGCGACCTGGCCCTGCGCCCGCATCAGCGGATCGAGCGACAGCCAGGGCTCTTGCGGGAGCACGCCGATCTCCCGGCCCCAAAGCCCCCGGAAGCGCTCAGGCGCTCCGGCGTTCAGGACGCGCTTGCCGATGGCGACGCAGCCTCTCGCATCGAGTTCCGGCGGCAGAGTGCCCATGAGCGCCTGCGCCATGAGGCTCTTGCCCGATCCGGTCTCGCCAAGGATGACCAGAGGCTCGCCCGGATCGAGATGCAGCGACAAGGGCGCCAGAAGGATCGTGCCGCCGTCACGCACGGAGATGTCTTCGGCTTTCAGAAGGGTCATGATTCGCGACTCCCGGCCAAAAGGGTGAGGCCCAGAAGCAGGGCGAAGGTCGCGATGACCGGCGACAGGAGCGCGAGCGGTGATTCCCTCCAATAGGGCAGCAGTTCGACCATCATCAGGCCCAGCTCCGGCGTCGGCGCGCGCATGCCGACATGCACGAAGCCAAGCGCCGCGATGGCCATGATCGCCGTGGCCGTCCCAAAGGCGGCGGCTGTCAGCATCATCGGCGCGATCTCGGGCCACAGATGGATGCGGAAGATGTACGCCGGACCGAACCCCAGTAGCCGTGACGCCTGCACGGCGGGCGAGGCGAGAATCTCGCGCGTGGCGGCGCGAGTGAGCCGGAAGAACTCGACCCACAGCACCAGCGACAGACCTGCCCAGAATCCGAGCGCCGTGCCCGGCACCATTGCGAGCACGATGAGCACAAGCAGCAGCCCCGGCAGTGCGAGCAGCGCATCGGCCAGCATGACGAGGATGCGGTCGATCCAGCCGCCTCGCGCCGCAGCCAGAGTGCCGAGCACGAGCCCCGCCGCTCCGGCGGTCGCGACAGCAGCGACGGCGATCAGGGGCGACAAGCGCAGGGCATGGGCCAGCCGGTGAAAGATGGATCGGCCAAGGTGGTCGTAGCCTAGCGGCGCTGCCGCGTCCGGCCCGGAGAGCGCATTGATCAGGGATTGCGCGAAGGGATCGCCCGGAACAGCCAGGGGCCCGAGCAAGGCGAAGGCCGCGACGAGCAGAACGAGAGACCGGCCGACGATACGCGGCGGCGGCAGGATCGTGCCGCGAGGTCCGGGAAATCCGATGGCGGTCATGATGATACTCGCGGGTCGAGACGCCGCACCGCGAGATCGATCGCGGCATTGACGAGGACGAAGCCAAGTCCCAGCACCAGCGCCGTGCCCTGAACCATCGGGACGTCGCGCGAGAAAATGGCGTGGACCAGCGCATGGCCGATCCCCGGCCAGCCGAAGATCGACTCGACGACGATCACCCCTTCGACCAGCGTCACGAACTGCAGGCCAAGATAGGTGATCAGCGGCGCCGAGACGTTGCGCAGCCCATGGCGGATCAGGGTTTGGCGTTCCGAAAGCCCCTTCCACTGCGCGAAGCGCCAGAACGGCATTCCCGCGATCCGCGCCATTGCGTCGCGGGCGATCCGCGCATTTACCGCAGCCAGCCCGAGGGCAAGCGTCAGGCTCGGCAGGATGAAATGGCGGGCCTCGACGTGACCTGCGGCGGGAAGCCAGCGCAGTTGCACTGCAAGAACCACGATCAGGACCAGCGCCATCAGGAATTGCGGCACGGCCTTGAGCCCGGTCGAGGCGACAAGCAACAGCCGGTCCAGCACGCCCCCGGGCCTCAGCCCCGCGAGGATACCCAACGGAGGTCCGATCAGAAGCGACAGGACGACCGCCGTCAGCGCCAGCGCCAACGACGCGCCGAGTTGGTGCGCGATCTCCTCGATGACCGGCCGCCCGCTGACGAGGGAGTTTCCGAAATCGAGCCGGGCCAGATCGCCCAGCCATTGCAGGAGCGCGGGCAGCGCCGGACCGCCGAGGCCCAGTTCCTCGCGCACGGCATCGGCGGCGGCGGCATCGACGTTGTCGTAGCCATAGCGCCCGGCGGCGATACGCCAGGCCGCGTCGCCGGGCAGGCTGCGCATCATGACGAATGTCGCGGTCCCGATCAGGACCGCAACCATGATCGCCTGCACCAGCCGGGAGGCAAGTGCGTTCATTCGGTCCACCTCAAATCCTGCAGGCCGAATGTGCGCTCGAACGGGTCGATGGCCGCGCCCTCGACCCGGTCGGAGACCGCCAGCGTCTGTTGATACCAGGCGATGGGAATGATCGGCAGTTCAGCCTGAAGGATAGCGGCGGCCTCGGCGCGCTCCGCATCCCCGCCCTCGCCGCGAGCGACAGCGCGCACCAGCGTCGCGAACTCCTCGTTCCGCCAGTTCATCGCGCCCCAGTCCCCGTTGCCGACGTAATCGGACAAGACAGTGCCGATCGGATCGGGAACCAGCGAGAAGTTGCGGGCGATGAGGCCAAGTTCAAGCGAACCGTTCTGATGCCCGGCTGGGATTTCCGAGGAGTTGGTGGTGTTGATCGTCAGTTCGACGCCGATTGCCCGGAACTGCTGTTCCAGCACGGCGGCGACCAGCGGAAGCTCGGGCCGGTCCGGATAGGTGGTCAGCGTCAGCGCAAATCGTTCGCCGTCCCGCATCAGGATGCCGTCGCTGCCCGGCTGCCATCCGAGGCCCGCGAGGATGTTCCTGGCCTTCTCGACGTCGTAGCCAAGCGGCGTGAGCGTGTCGTTGTGCCAGCCCGCGACCGAAGGCGGGAACAGCTGGTCGGCGCCTTCGGGATAGCGCAGCACGGCGCGAGCGACGCCCTCGCGGTCGATTGCAAGGCTGAGCGCCCGGCGGGCATCGGGTTCCGACAGGAATGCGTGGCCCGCATTCACCTTGACAAGCAGCGTGCGCGGGATGGCGACCGAAAGCACCTTGACATTGTCCAGCGTACCCAGACGCGACACGCTGGCCGGATCGAGGCCGAAGACGAACTCGGCCTCGCCCGATTCAGCCATCAGCGCGCGGGTCTCGACCCGGCTGACGCCGGAATAGCTGACATCCGCGATATGTGGCGCCTTGCCCCAATAGTCGGCGAAGGCCGTCGCAGCGAGGCGGAGCGGCGGCTGCATGGCAGTGATCCGGTAAGGGCCGGTGCCGATGACCTCGATGCCCGCACCATCCGGGCCATAGGCGGCGGGAGCGAGGATCTGGGATCGGAACTCCGCCAGAAAGGCCGGAAGCGCCGCCAGCGGCTCGGACAGGGTAACGGTGATCGCGCCGTTGCCAGCGGCAATGCCAGTGATCGGCAGATCGGCCAGCGGACCGGGCTTTCCGCGGGCGATCTCCAGAGCGTTCACCACGGTGTCGGCGGTCATCGCCGCGCCATCGTGGAAGCTGACGCCTTCCCGAAGGGTAAAGCTCCATGTCAGCCCGTCCTCGGACACCTGCCATTCGGTGGCAAGTCCCGGCGTGAGTTGTCCTTCGGCATTGGCGTTCACCAGCGTCTCGGCCACGCCCATCCGTGTGAAAATGTAGCCGCTGGTCGAAGGCTCGGGCGATTGGATTTCGAATTGCGCAACGACATCAAGCGTGCCGTCCGATTGCGCCAGCGCTGGGCCGGCGAGCAGTGCGAGCACCGCAGTTGTCGCGAATACTGATCGGATCATCGTGGTCTGTCCTGTTAGTGGGAAGTTTGACCGGGCCTGCTGACCGGACGCGCAGCAATATGCGGCGGCGGCAGGGCGTCGAAGGCGCGCATGGGATCATCATTGCGCTTCCGCGTGCGGAGCCTGGCTGCACCAGGGTTCGACGCGCCCTCCATCAGCACGCCCCTGCATCTTCTACGGGGTCGATCACCACCAGATACCGCGGTCCGCCCACCTCGCGCGGGGGCGAGCGATGGACGATGGCCGCCAGTTCCTGCCCCGGCCAGAGCACGCCACGGAAGACACCGACCGCGCCACGCGCCATCCGGTGGACGGATTGCGGCTCCGCATTCGGACCTATGGGGCCATATTCGGTGCCTGGGCCGCGCAAGGTGCACAACAGCCGTCCGGGCACTGCGTCGACATGCCATTTCGGGCAGGCCTGCCCCTCGGTCACATCAAGCCGAAGCTCCAGAAGGGGTGATGCAAAGACCCGCATGGCATGGGTGGCCAGCTCTTCGATGTCGGTCGCCAGCAGCCCGGCGCAGTCGCCTGTTCCCGCCTCGTCGCAGGCTTCGGCTACCGCAGTGGCTACCTGATGGACAGCGAGTCTGCGGCGCAGCCGAGGGAGACGTTCGACAGGCAGGGCGTCGAGCGCCATTGACAGCCGCTCCGGCAGTGCGCGCTCCCACAGGGCGAGTGACACGCCCTCCATGCCCAGGGTCTGGAGCACGCGCGGATCGGCGCTGCTGTTCATCGCAGTGGCGAAACGGGGAAGAACGTCGCTCATGCGGCGGCCTCCGCGCGCCGCCAGGCCGGGAACGGGTCCGGCAGATGTGGCAGCGCATCGGGGCCCGGCGCGAGATTGTCGGGCAGCAGGCAGCCGTCGAGCCGCGCCTTGAGTGTCGGCCAGTCGATGCCCGAGCCGATGAAAACGATCTCCTGCCTGCGGTCGCCCCAAGGCTCCTGCCAATGAGCGGCCATGTAGGCGCGAGCGCTCTCCTGGTCCGGCCAGCGTTCTTGCGGAACGGCTGCCCACCAGGCGCCAAGCGGTTTCACGGACGACAGCGCCCCGGCAAGGGAAAACTCGGCCACCCAGTCCGGGCGCGTCGCGATCCAGAAATGCCCCTTGGCGCGGATCACGCCCGGCATCTCGCCGTGCAGCACGGCCATGATCTTTTCCGGCTCGAAGGGGCGTCGCGCGCGGTAGACGAAGCTGGCTACGCCATATTCCTCGGATTCGGGCACATGGTCGGCAAAGCCGTAGAGTTCCTTGGCCCACATCGGATGCTCGTGCGCCTTGCCGAAATCGAAGAGACCCGTGTCGAGGATGGCGTCCGCGGGGACGTCGGAATGGTTCGTCTCGATGATCCGCGCATCGGCATTGAGGCTGCGGATGATCTTGCGCGCGGCGTCCGTGCGCGCGGGCCCGGCATCGGCGACCTTGTTCAGGATCACCACGTCTGCGAATTCGATCTGGTCGGTCAGGAGATGCACGAGCGTGCGCTCGTCCTCCTCGCCCAGCGTCTCGCCGCGATCGCGCAGGAAATCGTGGCTGGAATAGTCCCGCAGCAGGTTCACCGCGTCCACGACCGTCACCATCGTGTCAAGGCGGGCCACATCCGACAGGCTCTCGCCATCGTCATCGCGGAAATCGAACGTGGCGGCCACAGGGAGCGGCTCGGAAATGCCGGTGGACTCGATCAACAGGTAATCAAACCGCCCTTCGGAAGCGAGACGCCGCACCTCGGCCAGAAGATCGTCGCGAAGGGTGCAGCAGATGCAACCGTTCGACATCTCGACCAGCGTCTCGTCGGTCCGGCTAAGCTCGGTGTCCGCGCGCACCAGATCGGCGTCGATATTCACCTCCGACATGTCGTTGACGATCACGGCGACTCGCCGCCCGTCTCGATTGTTCAGCACGCGGTTCAGCAGCGTAGTCTTGCCCGCGCCGAGGAAGCCGGAGAGGACAGTGACTGGAAGGCGGGTGTCGGTCATGCGGCGATCTCCAGTGGCGTGACGAAATCCGGGAACAGGAGCGAGGCGTGGCAGCTAACGCCCGCCTGCGCACCGTCCGCGAGAGCGAAGTTGATGTTGGGCATCGGCCGGGCGACGTCCCCAGCCGCGAAGACGCCGGGCACGCTGGTCTGCGCCATCGGCCCGACCCTGACATACGGGCCCATCGGCCCGTCGGCCATGGCGCAGCCAAACCGTTCGGCCGGGCTGCTCGCCAGAGTCGTCTTTGGTCCAAGGAACAGGGCGGCAAACCGCTCGGTGGCGCCGCCGATCAGCGTGAGGTCGATGCCGTTTTCATCGGCCCTTGCAGTCTCAAGCGCCCGATTGTCCACGTGAACGCCGGCAGCGTCGAGCGCGCCGAGGTCGAAGCCATCCATCCCGCCCGTGATGAGCGTGACGCGCTCACTCCAGTCCGCCCGCAGCATCAGCGCCTGATGCGCGCTCATCGGATGGACGGCGAGCACAGCCAATTGCTCGCCTTTCACCTCGTAGCCGTGGCAATACGGACAGTGCAGAACGCGCCGTCCCCAGGCGTCCGCGAGGCCGGGAATATCGGGCAGGATGTCGCGCACGCCATGAGCCAGCACGATGCGCCGTGCCGTGATGCTGTCGCCGCTCTCAAGAGCGATATCGAAAGCGTTTAGTGCGCCTTTCACCTCCGTCACCGTGTCGTTGTGGAGACTGGCGGTTGGATATGCCCCGAGGTCGGTTCGAAACCGCTGAAGGATCTCGCCCGGCGCCACACCGTCCCATCCGGCCACGCCATGCGCAGCGGGCGAGGCGTTGTTGCGCGGGGCGCCTGCATCGATCACGACGACCGACCGGCTGGCGCGCCCGAGCTGAAGGGCTGCTGTCAGCCCGGCAAAGCTTCCGCCGATGACGGCAACATCGAACATGGCAAATCATCTCCGTTCCCGGAGATGCACTCACCGGGCTGTTGATCTCAGTGTCTTGCTTGTTTGGTCAGGCGGCGCAGGCGCCGCAGGCCCCATGCACCTCGACGACATGTCGCCGGGCGCGGAATCCGGTCCTGCGGGTGATGGCGCTCAACCGCTCCATGACAATCTCGTCCGCGTGTTCCTCGACCAGGCCGCAATCGTCGCAGATCGCGAGAACAGGTGCGTGGTCGACGTGCTCGCACTGACAGGAGACGAAGGAGTTGATCGACTCCAGGCGATGCGCGCGCCCCTCTTCCGTGAGCGCCGCGAGCGCTCTGTACACGGTAGGTGGCGCGAGGCCGGCTTCCTCCCCCCTCAGTTCATCGAGGATCTCGTACGCTGTCATGGGGCGGCCATGTTTCTTCAGGACGCCAAGGACTTCTGTCTGCCGCTGACTACTTTGCTTTCTCACGGGCTCGCTTCCAGGGGACGACAATCAATGAATTGTTATCTTATAACATACGTTTTGACAACATGATTTCGCGAAGCCACCTGAACAAAATGGATTACCCGATGTTCGCGCCTGACAGCTCTTCGTGGGTGCGGTGCCGCAGCTAGGCATAAGGGGCTGTGCCTGAATTGGGGAACCAGCCCGGTCCTCCACCATAGGTGATGGTTTGCTACATAAAAAAACGGGCCCCAAAAGGGGCCCGGCTCGTAAATCATACAGTCTTGCGCGACGCGTTTACGCGACCTGCAGCGTACTGACAGCCATCTTGCCGGAGCGCTCATCGCGTTCGGTCTCAAATTCCACCTTCTGGCCTTCGCCGAGATGGCGGATGCCGGCGCGCTCTAGCGCCGTCGCGTGGACGAACACGTCATTGCCACCTTCGTCCGGCGCAATGAAGCCAAAACCTTTTTGATCATTGTAGAATTTCACGGTGCCACTGGTCATATCTTTTGCCTTTCGCAATATGAATGCACATGAGCTATCGGCTGCCAGAGGCTGCCGCGGCTCGTCGAGTCGAATTTTGGTAGAGAAGTTGAACGTGCACCCAGCATTGCTCAGGTGAAACGGCCCCAATTGTCTGGCCAAAGTCGCAGGCACACTCTACGCCCTCCCGTCGCCAATGACAAGTCGCACGTCATAAGCATTCAGCGGCAGCGGGCAGTTATCCAAAGCCAACTTGTGCACCATCCCTACGAGGTACGGCGAGAATGCTTACCCGTTCCGATCAGCTACAGGGCTGGTCTATGCATGATTGGCGGAGTCAGGCGTAGAGATGGAGACGGTTGCGGCTCCTTCATATCTGCGGCGCATCTCGCGACTCCAGCGAGATGTGTTGACGCGCGCTGATCGAGGCCTGCCCCTGAGCTTGTTGATGTGACGCGGCCCCTCCCATTTGAGACCTTCGCGAATGCGGCTTATATAATGTCGAGGCGTTTCGCAGAGATTTCGGCATGAGGGGAGACAAAAGCTGCGTCCGCTTCGACAAACCCGGGAACCGCGCGCGAAGCCATGACCGACATCGTCATCATCGGCGCCGGGCATAACGGCCTCGTCTGCGCCTTCTATCTGGCCCGCGCAGGGCTGAAGGTGACCGTTCTGGAGCGCCGGGGCGTTGTCGGCGGCGCAGCGGTGACGGAGGAATTTTACCCCGGTTTCCGCAATTCGACCGCCAGCTATACCGTCTCGCTGCTCAATCCGAAGATCATCGCGGAGATGGACCTTGGCCGTCACGGCTTGAGCGTCGTGCATCGCCGGATGGCGAATTTCCTGCCGCTGGCGGACGGCTATCTCGCGCTTGGCGAGGGCATAACGCATCGGGAGGTCGCAAGATTCTCCGCGCGCGACGCCGAACGGCTGGGCGCTTATCATGCGCGGCTGGAGGCCATCGCCGACGTGTTGAGGGGCATCGTGCTGGAGACGCCGCCCAATCTTGTCGAAGGCGGCTTGCTACGCGCCATCCCTGAAATGCTGAAAAGCGCGCGGCTCGGCCGCAGGCTCTCCCGGCTCGACCTGACCGCCAAGCGCGACCTGCTCGCCCTGTTCGCCCAGTCCGCCGGCGACTGGCTCGACGGCTGGTTCGAGAGCGATCCGATCAAGGCCGCCTATGGTTTTGACGGCGTGGTGGGCAACTATGCCAGCCCCTACACGCCGGGCACGGCCTATGTCCTGCTGCATCATGTGTTCGGCGAGGTGAACGGCAGGAAAGGGGTCTGGGGCCACGCCATCGGCGGCATGGGCGCGATCACGCAGGCGATGGCCGCCGCCTGCCGGGAGGCTGGCGTGGAGATCAGGACGGACGCCGCCGTCCGCGAATTGCTCAGCGAAAAGGGCAGAGCCGCCGGAATCGTGACCGGGGCCGGCGAGACGGTCCGCGCCCGCGCCGTCGTCTCCAATCTCAATCCGAAGCTGCTGTTCGGCGGCATGGTCGATCCCGACCTGCTGCCTGCCGACTTCAAGGAGCGGATCGAACGCTATCGCTGCGGCTCCGGCACGTTCCGCATGAATGTCGCGCTCTCCGGACTGCCGCGTTTTGCCAGCCTGCCCGAGCCCGGCGATCATCTCACCGCCGGCATCATAATCGCACCCAGCCTTGCCTATATGGACCGCGCCTATATGGATGCGCGCATGCATGGCTGGTCGCGCCAGCCGATCATCGAGATGCTGATCCCCTCGACGCTGGACGCCACGCTCGCTCCCGAGGGAGCCCATGTCGCGAGCCTGTTCTGCCAGCATGTCCAGCCGCGATTGTCGGGCGGCCGCTCCTGGGACGACCATCGCGAGGAGGTCGCCGACCTGATGATCGCCACCGTCGACGCCCATGCGCCCGGCTTCGCGGCCTCTGTCCTCGGACGGCAAATCCTGAGCCCGCTCGATCTGGAGCGGACTTTCGGCCTCGTCGCCGGCGACATCATGCACGGCGCGCTCAGCCTCGACCAGATGTTCTCGGCGCGCCCCGTCCTCGGCGCGGGCAATTACCGCACCCCCATCCCCGCCCTCTATCAATGCGGCGCGGGCGCCCATCCCGGCGGCGGCGTCACAGGCGCACCGGGCCACAACGCGGCGCGTGAGGTCTTGCGCGACCTCCCACGAAGGCGGTGACCGTGCACCGGATGACAAAGGGGCAATTCCGGTTGCCGTCACAAAATTCAATCCGGTTGCCTGGACCATCGTTCCGGGGAATGAGAGTGCTCCGGAGATTTCTCCGAAGCACTCTGTTTTCAGCGAACCCGCCGACTAAAGATCGAGTTCTTCCTTCACCTGGCTGAGAATTTGCTGACAGCCGGCCGCGTTGCCGGCTTCCGCCTGGACCAGGGCATTGCCGAGTATGGTCGCGACCTGTTTCTTCCTCGCGTCATCTATGTCGGATTGCTGTACCTCTACCCAGTACTCCTGGACATCCGTGTTGCATTGCTGTGGCGCTGCACCCGGCGTTTGCTGCGCGAACGCAGGCGCACTCAGACAAAGAACAGCGATCGCCGACGATGCAAGCGTCATGAAGCCAAGGCGTTTATGTTGCATAGGATATATTCCCTCTTGTTTCAGATCATGCTCGTGGTGGGCGCGCGCTTGCCACACCCGATGAGACAGGGCGGCCTTTCGATAAGTTCCGACTGATCAACGGATTGTCGATTTTTTCGCCGAACCTGGAACTTCCGGGGCTCTCGGCCTGTCTTATACTCGTCCCGGCGGAGTGTGGGAGGATGGCTTGGATGAGGTAAAATGGCTGATTGCGAGGGAGATTCCTCGATTGCGCCGTTACGCGCTGACGCTTGAACGCGATCCTGATGCAGCAGACGACCTCGTGCAGGATACGCTGGAGAGAGCGATCCGGAAGCGACATCTGTGGTCACGCCGGGGCAGCGTACGCAGCTGGCTTTACCGCATCCTCTACACGGTCTTTCTCAACAAGAGGCCGAAACGCTTGAGGGAGCAGGGAGAGCTGTGTCTGAATGAGCACCTGCCTCCATCCGAACCCGCACAGCAGGATCAAAGGCTTATCTGCAGCAACATTGTTACCGCCTTGCACCAGCTTCCGGACGATCAAAGAGCACCGATCGGCCTGACGGCGGTCGAAGGGCTTTCGTACGAGGAAGCAGCCGACGTTCTCGGGATACCGATTGGAACACTCCGGTCCCGGTTGTCTCGCGGGCGCGAGGCGCTGCGTCATCTGTTCGTGGAGCAGCAGGAGAAACCGCATTTGAGACGGGTAAAATGACATGGCTGACGAGCCGATCAGCAAACTTGATCTGTTAGCCTATGCCGATGGCCTGCCGGATCGTGATCCCCGGCGCAAGGCAATGGTCGACAAGGCTATTGGTCGATCGCCAGAGCTGGCGGAAGAACTGGCGAGCCTGATCGCGCAGACTGCCGCTCTTCGCCGGGCCTATGCGCCCCGGCTTGACGATCCGATTCCGGAACGGTTGAGCGCCGTACTCGAACCGAAGGATGCAAGGCATTACGGCGGCGCCCTCCGTGCGGCGTTATTGTGCCTGATCATGCTTGGCTCCGTTGCCGCAGGATGGTTTGGCGCTCAATTCGGATCCGATGTACCGGAGCCCGGCGCTGCGAGTGATCTTGTGGATCGCGCCTACGATCACGCAACTGAATATCCGACAGCAGCATATGAGGGCGGGCCTGACGCGACGCCGGGAATGACGCGTCCGGTTTCATGGCTTGCCAATGGCATTTCGTTGACTTTGGATCCGCCCGATCTGAGTCGTCTTGGCTACTCGCTGGTCAGTAGAAAATCATTCCTTTCGGAGGATGGTCGCGTAACGCGTCTGACTTATGCCAATCGCCAGGGGCAAAGTTTTGCACTTTTTCTGCGGCCGCGGTGGAAATCAGGCGATATCGAGGTCAACCTGACCCGCAGGGGCGATGTGAGTGTCGCCTACTGGCTGGATGGCCCGGTCGCATCCGCTCTGGCAAGCGATATTTCAGGCGACGAGGCGCTGTCGCTTGCTGAGGCGATCAGGCAGGAGATCGGCAAACCAGGGAGTGCGCCGGATCGAGAACCCACGCCGCTGCACACATCTCCAGCCACCCTGTCTGAGAATATTGTTTCAGATACCCCCGTCCTGGAGAACAACCTGCAAGGGACATCAAAAACAATCCAGTAAGAATAGAAAATAAAACAGGTTCAAATATTGCGGATAAAGGAATGAATGAGCAGTTATTGCCTTTGTCCCGCGATGCAACAGCACTTTGACATGTGTGAGAAAGTATCATGAACACTATAGTGACGACCGCTCTAGGAGTGGCGGCCATCGGGTTGGTAGCTGCCGTTGGGATGGCTCTCTGGAACGTTCCAGAATCAGGCAACGGAATTGTTGAAACAAGCAAATATGAAAGCAGCGACAATTCAACGGTCCTTACGTTTGAATTCCCGCCAACGGAGGATGTAGAAAACATCCACCAACATGCGAAGAATTTATCAATCAACTCCTCAGGAAATACCGAGATATACTATTTTTACAGAGGCGTGAAAGTCCCGGCGGAAGATGTGGCGAATGCTGATTCAATAGATGCCGTTAAAAATGTTCTGTTCAAGGATCCCGCTTTTGATCGCTGGCGGTACGCATTCCTGAAGGCTTCGGACGGTTCAGAACAACTCGTCGACTGTCAGATGCAGCCAGTCAAGGAACTATGCCGGCAGGAAGTATTGGAGATCCCGGTGCAAAGTAGCCCCGACTGAAATTTCTTTTTGGCGCGCGATCAATTGAGGATTGGCGGCGACGCCACTTGTGGCTTCGAGTGACGTCAAGCGTCAGGCCGATGCGTGCGGCGGATTCGTCTGAGCCGGACCAGGTCAGGATCATATCTTACGGAAACGATCCTGACCTCTATCCGTTTGTTCCAAGCTCGATTTTTCCGAAAAATTGTCCCCGCGGGGGCGGGATGGTTTCCATTTTATCGGATCTCGCTCTAATTCGCCGGACCGTATGTGGTATCTGCCGGAGGAGGCTCGGCAGGCGCCGGCGCGGTTTCCGATGCTGGCGTGGCCACCTCCTCCGCAGCGTCTTCTGACGCCTGATAGTAAACGACCGCCGCAAGCACGACTACAATCGCCAATATGACCATTATGAAATATCGCATATCCTGGTGCCTCCTCGCATTTCAGAAATAATAGGATAGCCGAAGAATGCAACAGGACGCCAAAGGTTCAGAAACATTCGCTCAGGCATAAGGACAGCGGCAGAAACTCTGTCTGGCTTCCAATCCGCGAGGATCTCGCCTTAACGGATCCGGTTTGTCAGGTCTTGCCCGGCTGCGCACCTGTTGAGGTTGGCCGCGATCGTCGCCCGGCGACGATGGATCGTGCCATGGGTCCAGCCCGACATATGCGGGGTCATCGTCACATTGCCCAGTTCATGAAACGGCAGATGCGCGGGCAGCGGACTCCCGTTTTCCGCGTTCGGATAAACGTACCAGGTATCGATGATCGCGCCGCCGATCCGCTTTGCCTTCAGGGCGTCGTACAGTGCCGCTTCGTCAATCACCGCGCCGCGCCCGACATTGAGGATCACCGCGTCCGGCCGCATGGCGGCGAGTTCCGCCGCGCCGATCAGCCCGCGCGTCTCATCGGTCAGGGGCAGCGTGTTGACGACCGCGTCCACCGATCCCATCAAGGCCGACAGCTCCGATAGCGCATATGCGCGATCCAGCGCATCCGAAGCCGGAACCGGGCTGCGGTTTGCAACCGACACTGACATGCCAAAGGCTTTTGCGCGAAGAGCGAGGGTCTTGCCGATGTGGCCGAAGCCTACGATCCCGAGGCTGGTCATGCCGAGTTCCGTGCGCAGCCCCGTCGGTCCGCCCGCCCAGTATTTCCAGTCCCCTGCCCGCAGTCTTTGATCGGCGTCGGCGAGCGGGACATGGCGCGCGAGCAGGGCGGCCATGACGTACTCGGCGATGGCGTTCTCATGGCCGAAGCAGTTGCATAGCGCGGCGCCCGCAGGCAGCGCGGCGACATCGATCCCGTCATAGCCGGCGCCCGGAACCTGGTAGAGCTTGAGCACAGGCGAAACAGGCATTGCGGATGTGTACTTGACACCCACGATGACGTCCGCCGCCGCATAGGTCGCGCGCGCCGCATCTCCCGCCAGATCGTCGGGTACTTCCGCGATTTCATGGGCGGCATCGAGGAGGGTTTCGAGCCCCTCCCGGAAGGTCAGCGCGTTCGCGCCATGGAAGACAATCTTCATATCAGCTCCCCTCAGGTTTGGCAGGCGAGATCTTCAGCTTGTCCGATACCAAAAGAGAACCGGATCGTGGCGCAGCCCTTCACAACCCGGCGCCGTGGATACGCTGGGCGGCCAGGGTCTCAAGCCATTTGCCAGAGCAAGATCATTTCATACGTAAACGATCTCGATCTCTACTTGTTTGTTTTAAGCTTGGTTTTCCCAAAAATGGTGTCCCTTTTCCCGGGCCTCGCCCTGGCGCGCTCGGGATCTCGAAGAGAGACAAATATCCCCAACCCCAGAATGAACAAAGCGACTGCCGCGAGCGTACCCTCGAAATTCGTCCAAGGCAAAAGTCCGCCGCCCGGTGTGGCGAGACTCAGGCCCGAGGCGAGGAACAGTATCCGTACGGGCCATCGCATGAGCCCACCCCGGTCAAGCCTGCCAAGTCCGATCAGGTAGCCCTGTAGAGCACCCGCCGCAAGCACAACGCCTATCAAGGCCGATCCGGTCGCTACGATGATGTTCATCCAGCCAGCCTGAAGCACCAGCGCCGGATTGAGTATGAAGAAAAACGGAATGAAATAGATGATGCTGCCCAGCCGCATCGCCTCCAGCCCCGTTCGCATCGGTGTCGCCCGCGCCAGCGCCGCCGCGGCAAATGCGCCGAGCGCCACGGGCGGCGTGATATAGGAGATCATGCCCCAATAGAGAATGAAGAGGTGGACGGCCATCGGCGAGAGGCCGCCATTGATCAGCGCCGGAGCGAGGACGATGGCGAGAAATATGTAGGCCGCCGTGACCGTCATGCCGATGCCCATGATGAAGCTGGTGATCGCCCCCATTGCAAGAAGCACGAGCGTCGACCCGCCGGCGAGGAAGACCAGATCGTTGACGAGAGTTCCGGCCATCCCGGTCATGGAAAGCGCGCCGACGATCAGGCCGACGGCGGCCAGAATGGCCGTCAGCTCGGTCAGCAGCCTGGCCGAACCAATCAGAAAGGCTTTGGCTTCGCTCAGTCCCCAGCGGTTATGCGGGAAGATCTGGTTCAGCGCCAGCAGCGCACCGGTTGCGTAGAACGGCGCCAGCGCCTCGCGGCGCAGATGGATCAGCATGACGATCAGCAGTACAAAGACGAAAATGAAATACCAGCCCTCGCGCATGGTGCGGCCGAGCGGCGGCAGATCCTCGCGCGGCATCCCCTTGAGATTCTGCCGCGCCGCATAGGCGTCGATCTGCATGAACAGGCCGAAAAAATAGAGCGCCGACGGAATGATCGCAGCCATGGCGATGTCCACATAGGGCACTTCGAGGATCGTCGCCATGATGAAGGCGGTCGCCCCCATCACGGGCGGCATCAGCACGCCGCCGGTCGAGGCGCAGGCTTCCACGCCGCCGGCATAATGCGGGGCAAAGCCGGTGCGCTTCATGGCGGGAATGGTCATCACGCCGGTCGTCAGGACGTTGGTGATGACGCTGCCGCTCATCGAGCCCATCAGTCCGCTGGAGAAGATTGAAACCTTGGCCGCGCCGCCGCGCACGCCGCCAAGCAGCGCAAAGGCGAGATTGAGAAAGAACTTGCCGCCGCCCGTATGCTGCAGCGCCGCGCCGAAGATCAGAAATCCGATGACCGTCTCGGCAAAGACGCGCATCGGGATGCCGAGTATGCTCTCGATACTCATTGCGTGATAGGCGGCCGTCTCGCCCAGCGTGCTTTCCAGACCCGAGATCGGGCCGGGCATCGAGTTGGCGAATAGCGGATAAAGCGAAAAGAAGGTGACGATGACACAGATCGCAGTGCCGCCGGCACGGCGCGCAGCTTCAAGGGTCAGCAGCCAGAGCAGCACGCTCATGATAATGGCATGCAGCGGCGCAACAAACTCCCAGCCCTGATCGACAATATTGACTGCGTTATGGAAGAAAAATGCGCAGACCCCGAAAGTCAGCGCCGCGAGCAGCACGTCATACCATGGAACCGAACCGATCCTGCCGCCACGCGCGCCGGAAAAGGCTGGAAAGAAGATGAAGGTCAACGGCAGAAGCAGGGCGAGGATGGCATAGAGATAGTGGTTGCTCAGGCGAATGAAGCCGCCGAGCCACTGCTCACCCCAGATGACGCGGACCTGATCCAGCGCCAGAACGATCGTCAGGACCGAGGCGACGAGCACGAGGCCGGTCCAGACAGGGCCGAGACTGCGATGACGGGCCTCGGTCACCGCAGTCTCGTCGATCTCGGGTCTTACTTCCATATTGGATCGAAGCCGGCCTTGGTCAGGGCCTCGGCCCTCGCTTCAATCCATTGCTTTGAAAATTCCTCGCCGCTGAGCGACGTGTCCATGCCCGACCACGTATCGGCCAGAACCTTCTGCCGCTCGATCAGCCTGTCATTGTTCTTCTGATGCTCGTCCGTCCAGACGCCGGCTTCCTTGAAATATTCCACCGCACCTTCGTGATAAGGCACCACCCAGCCGAGAAGCTGATTGTCCAGCGCCCAGCCCTTCGCTGCAGGCTCGGCCTTGCTGTAATTGTCGAATTCCTCAACCATCGCACGGGTCAGCGAATAAACCTCGTCCTTGTCCTGATCGGCCAGCGTATGCAGGATCGGATATGGATAGGCCGGACCGATATACGGCTTTTCATTCGAGATGCCCGTGCCGGCAGTGACGTTACGCGGTACGAAATAGGGCGCAATCTTCTTGATGCCGCTCCAGCACTCCTCGCTGTCATGCGGGGTCGGCGGCCAATGAATGCCGCGCGGGCTTGCTTCCAGCTTCTTGGTCGGGCCCGACATGGTGGAGGCGAACATGGCATCGACCTGATCGTTCACCATGCCTTCCCATGCGGCGCCGTAGCCGGGAAATTCGACTTTCTCGACATCATCCCAGGTCAGGCCGCCGCAAGCCAGCATCGCTTCCGTGCCGACATTGAGCGCATCGCCGCCGCGCACGAAAGCCACGCGCTTGCCCTTCAGATCAGCATATGTGTCGATGCCTTTATCCGCCGCGACGCCCACCGACAATCCGGCCGAGCCGCTCGCCGACATCAGCAACCGGATCGGAATGGGGCCCCAATTCGGATCGGCGAACTGGAACACGCCTTCGGAGGCGAAGAAGCTCGCAATTCCGTTGGCGGAATAGTCGATCTTTCCGGCCTTGAGCGGGGTGAGGCGCGAAATGTCATTCTTTCCCGGCACGACGCGCAGCGTTACGCCATACTTGTCCTTCAACGCCTTGCCAATGGCGACGGACTGGTTGTAGCCGGTAGTTCCGGTGTCGTATGCGGTCCAGGCCATCTGGTCCGGTAACTTGACTTCCGCCGCTGAAATCGTCGCGGTGCTGCATGCAAGGGCAATGGCGGCAACACCCCCCATTCTCCAAGTCGTCATAAGCGCGTCCTCCCTATCATTGCTTTACGGCAAGATGGGCCGGCCTCTTCGTGCCGGGCTCCGTCTTATTTCGCATTGCGAAACAAGATTTTGCATTTTCGCATTATTATGAGGACTCTGTAAAGCCATCTTGGCCAATTCAGTAGGCGGGAATGCCGAATAGATTGTCCTGCGGCAGAAAGAGCCGTAGCTCTCGGAAAGTGCAGGCTGTGGGAGCTAATCGCCGGCCGGGATACGCTCATAGGACAACTGCGAAATCAGCCTGCCGTGGTGCGGCGCCCGGTTTCGGCCTCGTCTTCAGGCGACACGATGCTGCGCGTCGTCCTCAGCAGCAGATCCATGTCTTCCTTCTTCATGGGATAGCCGTAAAGATAGCCCTGAAGCTCCTCACAGCCCTCGTCCCGAAGCATATTCGCCTGTTCGATCGTTTCCACGCCTTCGGCGTTGACCCGCATTTTCAACGCATGACCCATATTGATCATGGCGCGAACGATCTCCTTTGACGCCGGGTTGTTGTCGACCTCATGGACGAAGGAACGGTCGATCTTGATCTTGTCGAAGGGGAATTTTCGCAGATAGCTGAGGCTGGAATAACCGGTGCCGAAATCGTCCGTTGCAATGCTGACGCCGATCTCCTTCAATTCGCCAAGGATGGTGAGTATCCGGTCGGTTTCTGTCATCAGGATTTCCTCGGTGATTTCCAGCTCCAGCTGAGCCGCAGGCAGGCCGGTTTCCTTGAGGATGTTCTTGACCATTGTGCAGAGATTGTTCTCCAGGAACAGTGTGGGCGACAGATTCACCGCGACCTTCAGCGGTTTCCAGCTCATTGCGTCGCGGCATGCCGCGCGCAGCACCCATTCGGTCAGAGGGCCTATCAATCCGCTCGTCTCGGCAATCGGAATGATCGTCGCGGGCGGGATATTGCCCCGTTCCGGCTGATGCCAGCGCAGAAGCGCCGCCGCGAGCGAGCCGGGCAGCCAGCCTCATTTCCCGGTCCTTGCGAGCCCCGCCATGTTGCCTTCCCCGAATTCCTGAAAAGTCTTCCGGATCTCGCCAAGCATCTGGTCGACATGATCCGACACCGTGCGGTCGGCAAGGGTGATCACGCCAATTCGCCTTTGCATGACTGGATGGCCAAGCGGCTTTGCCACGACATTTGCTCCGCGTATCATCGCCAGCGTCAATTCCGGCAGCGCGGAAACACCTAACCCGGCCTCGACCAGTGCGGCGGCGGAGGGGATCTGCTCCAGCTCATAGGCGGGCTCGACGAACACGTCGCAGTTCACGAAAGCCGCATCCGTCATGCGTCGGACCGAGGATGTGCGCGACAGGGCGATGAAAGGGTAAGGCGCGAGATCGCTCCAGGTGACCTTGCGCTTTTTCGCCAGCGGATGATCCGGCGCGCACACGAAATGCAGCACATCCGTGCTCAGCTCTTCAAAAAGGCAACTGCCGAGCCGCGCGGGCCTGATGGTGAGAGCGAGATCCGCGACACCGTTCTCAACGTCGGCGACGGCGCGTTCATGCAGCAGATCATGGACATTGACCTCAATGCCGGGAAAGGCCTGATGGAACCGGCGAATGGCCGAGGGAAGAATCGCGCAGGCGACGGAAGGCAATCCCGCAATGGTCAGGCGGCCCCGCTTCCGCTCGGCGCCCAGCGCGATATTCTCCAGCCCCCGATGGAAATCCCTGACCATTTCGCGCGCGATGGCGACGGAGTGCCGGCCCGTATTGGTGAGCGTCACCGAGCGCGTGGTGCGGTCGAAAAGCTGAACGCCGAGCTCCGCCTCGGCCCGGCGGATGGTCTCGCTGAGCGATGGCTGGGAGACGCCCACGGCGGCGGCTGCCTCGCTGAACGTGGGCGCATCGGCGGCGGCGACGAGGATTTCGAGCTGGCGAATGGTGAGAAGCATAGGCATACCCTATGAATTTACAGGTTTTCATTATTTTACACGATAGACGGCCTTTGGTAAATTCCGTGCCGGGAAGAAAACGTTCGAGGTTGCCGTGAACCGAGTTTCAATCGGATGCGGCGCAGGCTTTGCAGGAGACCGGACGGATGCCGCTGTGCCGGTTGTCCGAGCGCTCTCCAAGCGGGATGGCCCGCGCTATCTCATTTTCGAAACATTGGCCGAGCGCACGCTTGCCCTCGCGCAAGTCGAACGCCGCAATGGCCGCGGGCCAGGCTACAACCGCTCGCTCGACCGTTTCATCCGGCCGATCCTGCACGGCTGCGCCGAAGCCGGGATCAAAATCGTCAGCAATTTCGGCGCGGCCAATCCGAGGGCCGCGGGGGAGCGGGTCGCGGAACTGGCGATGGAGCTCGGGGGCCCTTCGCTCAAGATCGCCATTGTCGAAGGCGACGAGTTGACGGACCGTCTGTCCACGGCCGAATTCGCCGAACGCGAAACGGACGGCCGCATCCTCGCGGCGCACCCCGCCATCATCGCCGCCAATGTCTATCTCGGCGCGGAGCCGATCGCACAGGCGCTGGCGCAAGGCGCTGACATCGTCGTCACAGGCCGCGTCGCCGATCCCTCCCTCGCGCTTGGACCGCTGATCCATGCCTTCGGCTGGGGGCCGGGGGATCTCGACAGCCTGGCGGCGGGAACGCTCGCCGGCCATCTGCTCGAATGCGGTTCGCAGGTGACGGGCGGCTATTTCGCCGATCCCGGCTTCAAGGACGTCCCCGGCCTCGCCGATCTCGGCTACCCGATCGCCGAAGTGGAGCCGGACGGAAGCTTCGTCATCACCAAACCGGATGGCACGGGCGGCCTCGTCGACCGGCGCACCGTCACCGAGCAGATCCTGTACGAGATTCACGATCCCGCCGCCTATCTGACGCCCGATGTCGTCCTCGACATCACCGGCGTTGAAATCGAAGACCTCGGCGGCGACCGGGTCCGTGTCAGCGGCGCGCGCGGCAAGCCGAGGCCGGAGCGGCTGAAAGCGACGGTCTGCATCGACGGCGGCCTGCTCGCGGAGGCGGAAATTTCCTATGCCGGCCACAACGCGGCGGCGCGGGCGAGGCTGGCTATCGACATAGTCAGGAGCCGGATGGCGCGCCGTGCGCCCGGCGTCAGCATAAGGGCCGACGCCATCGGCGTGATGAGCGTTCATGCCGATCTGGCCGCCACGGCTGCGCAGGACGCCTGGCGGCGCGCGCCGAACGACATCCGCATCCGCTTCGCAGGGCAGTTCTCCGACGCCGAAAGCGCCGAAATCCTGCTTGGCGAGGTCGAGGCGCTCTATTGCGCCGGGCCAGCCGGCGGGGCCGGTGTGCGCCGGCATCTGACGCCGCGGCTGTGCAGCGCCTCATGCCTCATCGAGCGCAACCGCGTCGAGCCGAGAATCTCGTTTCTGGGAGGGGCGTCATGAACGACATGATCGAAATCCCGCTCCACCACATTGCCCACGCCCGCTCGGGCGACAAGGGCAACCGGCTGAACATCGCGCTGATCTGCGCCGCGCCCGAATATTACCGGCCGATTGCCGGGCAGATCACGGAGGCGCGCGTTGGCGAAATCTTAGCAAGCCGCCGCCCCACCCGTATCGTCCGCTACGACCTGCCGAAGCTTGCCGCCTTCAACTTCGTGCTCGACGACGTGCTCGAAGGCGGCGTCAATTCGAGCCTCGGCCTCGATGGACACGGCAAGAGCCTGTCCTTTCTGCTGCTCGCCGCTCCGATCCGCATTCCACGCGATCTCGCGCCTTCCGGCTTCCCGGCGGGCGGTCCCGCGGCACGCATCACCGACGATCTTTGAAAGCAAAATAAAGGAGGAACGACCCCATGTTCAGGAAAGCCTATTTCGGATTGTTCGCCCTGGCGCTCGCCGCCGGAACGGGCCAGGCGCAGGAAAAGCTGCTGATCGGCTCGACCAGCGCGTCGTCATCGCATTACGGCTATTTCGTCGCCGTCTCCCAGGTCATCAACGAGAAGGCCGAGGGCATCGAAACCTCCGTCGTCGAAACCGGGGCGACGGTTGACAATCTCCGCCGCCTCGACCGCAATCAGGTCGATCTCGGCCTCGTGACGACCAACACCGGCTTTCAGGCCTACAAGGGCACAGCCGATTACGAAGGCAAGCCGGTCGATACGCGCCTGTTATGGGTTTATGTCGCCGCGCCGCAGAACGTCATTGTACGGACCGATTCCGACGTGACCAAACTTGAGGATCTGGCGGGCAAGCCGTTCAATCCGGGCCTGCGCGGCTCGGCCACAGAGAAAACCACCGAGGCGGTCTTCAAACTGCTCGGCATTGAGATCGACGCGGTTCGCGGCTCCACGACCGACGTCGTCGACGCCATCAAGGACAACCGCGCCATTGGCTATGTGAAAAGCGGCGCGGGCAATCGCCTCGACGGCTCGACGATGGACATCGCCACATTCAGCAAACTGAACGTGCTTTCGCTGACGGCCGAGCAGGCGGACAAGATCCGCCAGGGGCTGCCCGAAATCGGCATTGTCGACGTGCCCGAAGGCGCCGGCGAGGGCATCCCGGCCTACACGACGTGGAGTTTCGGCGTTGCGACCCACGCCCGTCCCGATCTCGACGAGGAGACCGCCTACAAGATTACCAAAGCCGTCATGGAGGACACAACCGTCCAGGCCAATGCGATGGCCGAGTTGAAGGGCGCGGACCTTGCCGAGACCACGCTGAAATACGGCTCGGTGCCGCTGCATGCCGGTGCCGCGAAATATTTCCGCGAAAAGGGCTACGACATCCCCGAACACCTTCAGCCGAAATGATCGCAGCGGAAGGCGTGCAGGGCCTCCTTGTCATCGCCATGGAGCAAGCGGGAAATCCAGTCGACCAAACCGATTATCCGGGCACTGGATTTCCGCGTCCTCGGGACGGACTAGTGTGATGATCCAGAAGTTCGTCCCCAGTTTGCGGCGGGTCCATCACGAACTTCTGGATCTGAATCACACTAGTAGAATCAATAAGCTAGTGTCCCTTGAGATTCCGAAGTTCGC
>JBHJOB010000053.1:0-5965 GCA_050330195.1 Rhodomicrobiaceae bacterium
GCCTCGCGGACCTTCGCGGCAAGCTGATCGAGACTGAACGGCTTGGCGAGAAAATTCCCGGTCGTATCCAGCCTGCCGTTCCCGTCAAAGGTCTCATCCGCATAGCCGGAAGTAAACAACACCTTGAGCCCCGGCTTTAACGATGTGGCCCGTTCCGCGAGTTCAGGGCCGGTCATGCCGGGCATGACCACATCGGCAAAAAGCAGGCTCACGCCTTGCCCGTTCTCGATCATCCCGAGCGCTTCGGCCGGACTGCGCGTTGCGAGAGCGGTATAGCCCAGCTCCCGCAGAGCCTCGACGGAGAAATTCAGCACCCGTTCGTCATCCTCGACAACAAGGACAATCTCGTCTTTCGAGCCGTAAACCATGGCGGGCGCGTTATCCGCATCATCGCCCGGCAAGGCTTCCCCTGCATAGCGAGGCAGGTGGATACTGACGTTCGTGCCGGCGCCGGGCTGCGATCGAATGGTTACAAACCCGCCGGACTGCCTGACAAAACCGAAGACCTGACTGAGCCCCAGCCCCGTCCCCTTGCCGACCGATTTCGTCGTGAAAAACGGGTCGAACGCTTTTTCCAGCACGTCGGACGTCATGCCTTCGCCGCTATCGGAAACCGTGATCACGACAAATTCGCCGGGCGCCGCGCCGCATTCCCCGGCTTGGGATTTCGTGATTTCAGCGTTGACCGTCTCGATGGTCAGCGTGCCGCCATCGGGCATGGCGTCCCTCGAATTGACCGCCAGATTCAGGAGGGCATTTTCCAGTTGCACCGGATCGACATTGACCGGCCACACCGCCTTCATGGTGTCGTTGACGATCTCGATCCGCTCGCCGAGCGTCCGCGTCAGGATTTCCAGCATGCCGTTGATCAGCCGGACGGGATTGAGCGGGCGCGGAGAAAGGGGTTGCTGCCGCGAAAAGGCGAGCAGGCGCTGCGTCAGTGCGGCGGCGCGCTGCGCGCCGTCCTTCGCGCCGTCGATATATTTGCCGATGTTAGGGTCGCCTTGCGCGATCCGCCGCTCCAGCAGATTGAGCCCGCCGATGACAACGGCCAGCATATTGTTGAAATCATGCGCGATCCCGCCTGTCAGGCGGCCGATGGCTTCCATCTTCTGCGACTGGCGGAGCTGTTCTTCCGCGCGCATGAGTTCATCGGTCCGCTCGGTGATCTGCCGTTCAAGATCCTCGTGCGAACGGGCCAGAATCTCACGGGCATCCACGATCTCCTGAATATCCGTGCAGGTGCCGAACCAGCGCCTGATGCGGCCCTGCTCATCAAGCACGGGCTGGCCACGCCCGAGAACCCACCGGTAGACACCGCTGTGGTGCCGCAGGCGGTATTCGATATGATACGGCTCTCCGGTCTCCAGACTGTGACGCCACCTTTCCCAGGCGCGCTCCTGATCGTCCGGATGGAACATGCCGTTCCATTCCTCGCCATCGGTGGCGCCTTTGGAAACACCCGTATATTCGTACCAGCGCTGATTGAAATAGTCGTGGAAGCCGTCCGGGCGCGTGGACCAGATCATCTGGTCGATTGAGTCCGTGAGCGCCTGGAACTTCCCGAGCGCGTCCTTGAGTTCCGCCTGGCTTTCACGCAGGGCGCGCTCTGTCGTCATGCGGCCGGTCGTCTCGTTGCCCTGGTTGAAGATGCCGGCGATCGAGCCGTCCAGATCGCGAATGGGTGTGAAGCTGTAATTCCAGTAGGTTTCGTGGATGCCGTCGCCCCGCTTCATCGGCAACATCTGGTCGTAGGTGGAAAAGCCCGCTCCGGTCCGGAGAACATTCTGAAATTGCGGTTCGATGACCTGCCAGATGTCGGGCCAGACCTCCCGCGCGGGGCGGCCCAAGGCCCAGGGGTGTTTCTCCGCGGGTATGGGAGCCCAGCTGTCATTGTAGAGAAGACAAAGATCCGGCCCCCAGTAGATCGCCGTCGGGAAGCTCGAATTCAGGCACAGACTCAGCGTCGTGCGCAGCGCCATAGGCCAGGTTTCGAGAGGACCGAACGGCGTCCGGGACCAATCATGCGCTCGAATGCACCGTCCCATCTCGCCTCCGCCGAGGAGGAAATATGGCTCTGCCTGCGCTTCAGCAGTCATGCAGGCTTTGCCCTCGGCCGGGAAACGCACACTTCACCATTTGTAGTCCGCTTTCGACATATGCTCCGCGACGCGCTCCATCTGGTGGTTCGATTCAAACATTTGCATCCCACCTCAAGCGAACAGTAAATGACGCTGACCGGCCTTCGCAACCACTGAACATCGAGCCTGTCGCAAGGGTTCGTCCAAGTCAAACTGATGTGCGATTAAAGGTTTACTGGGCGCGCCCCTGCACGATTTCGGCGATTGCCGGTAATGGCCGCAGATGTAGGGGGCGCCTCGGGTCAGGACAATGGCGATGCAGCGCAGCGTCGCAGCCGGGGCGAGCGAAGCGAACAGCAGCATCGGTGTCATTTCAGGACGAGACTATCCCGCGGCGCCGTCATCGCCCGGCGACCCGATGGCCGCATGTCCGATGCCGAATTCCTCCAGCACGCGGGCCGTATCCTCCCCTATGAGCGGCGCACGCTTGCGCACGCCCCCCGGCGTTCCCGCGAAATGCAGCGGTGTCCCCGCAACCGTCAGCGGTTTCGCCGCCCCCGGCATCTCGACTTCCGCCAGCATTCCGCGCGCGGCAAAATGTGGATCGGCAAAAATATCGTCCGCCTGGAAGACGGGACCGAAGGGGATCTTGCCGCCAAAGGCCTCGATCAGTTCTTGCTTCGTGCGCCGACCGCTCCAGTCCGAAACCAGCGCATCGACCTCGTCCCGGCGCGCAAGCCGCGCTTCATTCGTGGCGTAACGGGGATCGTCGGCAAGCTCGGGACGGTCCATCGCCTCGGCGAGCGGCCGCCAGAAACTGTCCTTCGGCACGCCGATACTGACGAACCCGTCCTTCGCCGGAAACAGGCCGAACGGACACAACAGGGGATGGCCGCTCCCCTGCGGGCCCGGCGCAACGCCGGTCGCGCTGTACTGAAAGACGATGCGCTCGCAGACCGCCAACACCCCGTCGATCATCGCAATGTCAAGAAACTGGCCTTCGCCTGTTCTCTGGGCGCGCCAGCAGGCGGAGGTGACCCCGAAAGCCAGAAACATGGCGGGCAGAATATCGCCGACGCCGGGACCGATCTTGGTCGGCGGACCGCCCAGCGTTGCTCCGGTCATGCCCATGATGCCGCCCATCGCCTGCGACACCGGGTCATAGGCCGGCCAAGCAGCATAGGGGCTCGCGCCGGTGCGCGCATCGCCGAAGCCGCGCAGCGCCGCATAGACCAGTCGCGGATTGATCTCGCGCAGGGCCTCATAGCTCAGTCCGAGCCGCTCCATCACTCCGGCCCGGTAGTTTTCGACCAGCACGTCGGCCTTGGCGGCGAGACCGCGCAGGGCGTCCTTGCCCGCCTCGCTCTTGAGGTCGAGGACGACCGACTCCTTGTTCCGGTTGATCGAAGCGAAATATGCGCCATACCCGCCGTCTTCCGGGCGGATGGCCCCTGCCGGAAACGGACCGATGCGCCGTGCATCCTCGCCCCCCGGCGGCTCGATCTTGATGATACGCGCGCCCTGATCGGCGAGCATCATGGTGGCATAGGGCCCGGCAAGCATGACTGTCAGGTCGATAACGGTCAGCCCTTCCAGAGCGCCCGCGCCGTTCCGCGCCTGCTTCCCATCCACCGGGTCATGCTCCGTCATTCGCCGCCCACGCCATCGACGCCGCCATGCAGCCGGTCGCCGCGCTGGACCGGTCCGACGCCTGCGGGCGTGCCGGTCATGATCAGATCGCCGGCGCGCAACTCGAACAGACGCGAAAGAGAGGCAATGATTTCCGGCGTTTTCCAGATCATCTGCGCGATGTCGCCGTCCTGTTTCGTTTCACCATTGATGTCGAGCCGGATGCGCCCCGCCGACGGATGCCCGGTTGTGCTGACCGGAGAAATGGCCGAACAGGGAGCGGATGACTCGAACGACTTGGCGACCTCCCATGGCCGCGCGGCCTTCTTCGCCTCGGCCTGCAGATCCCGCCGCGTCATGTCGATGCCGACCGCATAGCCGAAGATCAGGTCCAGCGCCTCGGCTTCGGCGACATTCACGCCGCCCTTGCCCAGCGCGATCACCAATTCGATCTCGTGATGCACATCCTGCGTTGCGCCGGGATAGGGGAAGTCCCGGCCCGGCGGCACGACGCAGTCCGCGTTTTTCTGGAAAAAGAACGGCTGTTCGCGCGTCGGATCGCCGCCCATCTCGATTGCATGCTCCGCATAGTTCCGTCCGACGCAATAGATCCGGTGAACCGGAAAGAGCTGGTCCGTTCGCGCAACCGGAAGCGCGGGAACGGGCATGGGCGCGAAGACATAGGCGTCGGAACGAGACGTGTCGGACATCGAGATCTCCCGGATGAAACGAAGCCGAAGAAGATCATGAAACGGCTGGCAAAAGCAATTATGAACGCCAGGGGTGCGCCTGCCAGATTCCAGCATCATTCATGGCAGCACGCTAATGTTTGGGAGTCGGCAAAATATCGCCTAAGATGAAAGGCTTGGCGCGCCCGCAGAAGCAAAATAGCGCTCCAGTAAAAGGAGGATTCAAATGACGGACAGCGTATACAAAGTCGTCGAAATCGTCGGCACGAGCTCACAATCCTGGGACCACGCCGCAAAAATAGCCGTCGAAAAGGCCGGGGAATCGTTGCGCGACCTCCGCATCGCGGAAGTCATCGCCAATGATATCGTGATCGAAAACGGCAAGGTACAGGCCTACCGGACAAAGCTGAAGGTGTCGTTCAAGCTCGACGGTGGCGGCGGCTCGATGTAGCGCGGCACTAATCCGAACCGGCGTGATAAGGCCTGAGCAGCGCATCTGCCCGGCGATCTCGCCGGTTTCAACTGCCACCGGTTTCGGACAATCGCTTACTCTGCGATGCGGAGCAGGTTCAGGCCGGTCGCAATCGCGGTGAACGCCGATTGCAGATCGGATTCGGTGGGGGAATCGTAGAAATTACCCGGATGCGCGCAATTTTCCATCATTGTAGCAACCGATCCGGATATGCCGAAAGTGATCGCATAAAGGTCGATGTCCCGATCGTCCGGATTGTCGTCGTGGTTCTGCTTGATGTTCTCGCACAGTGCCGCGAGCCGGGCATTGAGGGCGCTCGTGTGATTGCCGCCAATTTGGGGATTGGACGCGCCTGGGATGCCGTAGGATGAAAAATCTCCGCCATTATTCTCACCATCCGTCAGCACAATGAGCGCCTTGATCGACCGGGGATCGGAATACGGCAGAATACGGTCAGCGATATCCGTCGCTGTCGGATCATCGGCAAAAGGCTCGCCCGGAGATATAAGACGCCATCCCCAGACCAGCCCATGAGGAATATTCGTATTCCCTCCGGCTGTCATGGCGTTGATGGCGGATGTAATCGTCGATCTTACATTCGTCAGCGGCTGTATCGGCCCTTGGGGGCAGTTGGCATTCTGACTGTTACTGCTCTGACCGGCATAAAGCGTCTTGCTGTGAGGCAGACTTCCCGGGAGATAGGGTTTGAAATACGCCGAGAACAGCGTGGCCCGTTCGTTCGGGTCGGGCGGCGCGTCGGTGATGTCGAGGTCAGCATTGGAGGGGCTGTAGCGCGAGCGAACGCACCCGCCCCAACGCGATGCAATTCCCCCGCTCATTTCCGACAGCACGGTGAAGGTGCTCTCGGTAGGTTCCAGATCCGAGAAATATTGAGAATTGAGTGGCGCCGGGTTTCCGAAATCCAGCCATGCCGTGGTGTCGTGGGGAACGTTTAGATTGACGCCGCCAACGAATGGAACCAGGCCGACCTTGACGTTTTCCGAGACCTCCTCTCCGTTGAAAAGGATAGTGACCAGATTGTTCGCCGCGGTCTTCAGAGCGGTCAGCCTGCTGCCGCCCATCGAGCCGCTATT
>JBHJOB010000054.1:0-50181 GCA_050330195.1 Rhodomicrobiaceae bacterium
CCGCAAGCCTGTCGCCGAACTCGATAAGCCGCCCAAGGTGAACCCGAGCAGACCACAGCCCAAAAGCCACCCCGCTCAACTGGAGATCGCATATGCCTGAGTTCCCCGGACAGCCCTGCTCCGGTCCGGGGATCGAAATTGTCAGCCGGCCTGTAAGCCGGGTTCTGTACGGAGCCGAAGCTCCGCGATGACCATTCATCTGGGACGCCCATTGCTGGACGCCTCTAGCAACCAACCCGGATAGCGGCGTGGAAACGCGCCTGTCCACTACCGTCTCCGGCGGTGGACGCGCCATCCCTATTCGGTTTTGCTCCCGGCGGGGTTTACCCTGCCGCGCCTGTCACCAGACGCGCGGTGCGCTCTTACCGCACCCTTTCACCCTTACTCTGCTGGTGCAGAGCGGTTTGCTTTCTGTGGCACTTTCCCTGAGGTCGCCCTCGCCGGACATTATCCGGCGCCGTGTTTCCCTGGAGCCCGGACTTTCCTCCACTCGGGCAAAGCCCGGCAGCGGTCATCCAGCCGGCTGACCCTCAAGATAAGGCATCGCGGGCGCGCGGCGTCAAGTGATGTTGGCGCGAGCGATCGCTCCGGCTGGTCCGACGTCTCATATTGTCAACGGCGGTTTGGATGTCTTCTTCTGATTCTCCATGGCTCCAGTCTCTCAAGAGTTGGAGCCTCCGGAAAACCCGGGCGGTTCAATGCTTGTCGAATGTACTTGTGATGGTGCGTCGGGGGACGGCTAAGCCTTTTCCATGCTGCCGCTTTGCGGCTCCCTCTAGTGCACTGACGCAAACAGATGATTCACACGCGACGCGAAGTGTGCGATTCTTCTTATGTGGCACAAACCGTCAGCATCATCATCGCCTCTGAGGACCGCGCGCGTTTGGCGGCGGTCATCGAGGATCGCAACCGCCCGCAGAAGCACGTTCAGCGGGTCCGGATCGTTCTTCTTTCGGCAGACAGGCTGCCCGTTCTGGAGGTGGCTCGGCGGATTGGCGTTAGCCGCCCGGCGGTGTGGCGCTGGCAGTTGCGCTACGCCGAGCAGGGGGTGAAGGGCCTCTTGCGGGGCAAGACGCGCAAGCCTGGTAAAGCCGCTGTCCAGTTGGAGACCGTGGCCAGGGTGCTAGCGCTGCCATGCTCCGAGCCGCCCCGTGACGCGACGCATTGGACCGGCCGGGCGGTCGCCAAGGCTGTCGGCGTCAGTTTGCGGACGGTGCAACGCATCTGGGATGGGCATCGCCTTCAACCTCACCGCTTGCGCACTTCAAGAAGTCCAACGATCCAGCCTTTGCAGCGAAGGTGGAGGACGTCGTCGGCCTGTATATGGAACCGCCCTGCCATGCCGTGGTGCTGTCCATTGATGAGAAAAGATCCCATGGGGAGGGTGAATAGCGACCAGGGCTCTGGCAGAGTGCGGTTGCTGACGAATACTCCATGGAGGCAATCATGCACGCAATGGCCGAACGCCCCGAGGCACCGACCGCTATCCGCACCGATCTTGGCGCGATTTTCGTCTCATTGGAACTCAGTCGTTCGACTTGGCTGATCACGTCGCTGTCGCCGGCCGCGAGCGAGAAAATGTCGAAGCATTCCGTTCGCAGCGGTGACATCGCCGGACTGCTCGCCCGTTTTGCCAAGTTGCAGGAGAAAGCGCTGGAGCGAACGGGCCGAGAGCTTCCGATCATCACGATCCAAGAGGCCGGGCTTGACGGTTTCTGGATTCACCGCGTGCTGCGGAAGGAGGGCATCGAGAGCCATGTCGTCGATCCGGCTTCGATCGCGGTGTCTCGTCGGAGTCGTCGGGCAAAGACCGACAAGATCGATGGTGAGGCACTTGTTCGCTCGCTCCTCGCCTATAAGCGGGGCGAGCCTCGCGTATGCGCCATGGTCAAAGAGCCGACGCCGGAGGAAGAAGACCGTCGCCGCATCTGCCGCGAACGGAAGGTATTGACCGCAGAACGCATCCGCCACGTCAACCGGGTGAAGGGGTTGCTGTTCGCCCAAGGCATCACCGGCTACGAACCACTGCGCCGCGATCGCCGGGAGCGCCTGGAAGCCCTGATAACCGGCGATGGGCGGCCGCTGCCGCAATATCTCAAGAGCCAGATCGATCGAGAGCTCGATCGCCTCGAGCTGCTGCTCACACAACTGAAGGCGATCGAGGCCGAGCGCGACGCGCTGCTTTGCACAGAGCAAGACCGCGCCCCAGCACCTGCCAAGCTCCTGCTCGGCATCAAGGGGGTCGGGCCCGAGTTTGCTGCGATACTTTGCCATGAAGGACTATTCCGACATTTTGACAACCGCAGACAGGTTGCCGCCTACGCAGGATTGGCACCCACGCCGTGGCAGAGTGGCCAAATTGATCGCGAGCAGGGCGTCTCAAAAGCTGGCAATCCCCGGCTTCGAACGACAATGATCCAGCTTGCGTGGCTCTGGCTGCGCCACCAGCCGCAGTCGGCTCTCACCTTGTGGTTTCAGGAGCGGGTCAGCCGCAAGGGTGGCCGTCTCAAAAAGACGACGATCGTAGCGCTGGCGCGGAAACTGCTGGTTGCCCTTTGGAAATATGCCACGTCCGGGATCATCATCGAGGGCGCTGTGATGAAACCAGTCTAACGAGCAGAGCTCAACATATCCCAATCCCCAGGGCCCGATCAGTCCTGACGGATCCAGGTAGACGGACCGAGATCTGGCATGGCCTCATCAGCCGGAAGAAAAGAATGGTTTCGTCTTCCTGAGCCCAGTCCGCCGCAAGCGGGATCATGGTGCAGCCGCCCATGCGGCGACCGGATGTGAGTTTGATCGTGCTCGGAAACGGGCCGCGTCCTGCAAAACGGGCTCAACCTGGACAGTCGTTTCATTCATGGAGAGTTTGAAATGACATGACAGCCTAACGCATCCCTTGACCCGGTCCTCCCCATGTGAGCCAGATCCAGGCGCTCGACCGCACGCAGCCGG
The DNA here is from genome assembly GCA_050330195.1 of Rhodomicrobiaceae bacterium. Classification (GTDB taxonomy): domain Bacteria; phylum Pseudomonadota; class Alphaproteobacteria; order Rhizobiales; family Rhodomicrobiaceae; genus JAHQVI01. The sequence continues at coordinate 2,956 of JBHJOB010000054.1, forward strand.
GGTTGCCGCTGAAGCCCGGCAAATGTGCGACCATGACCCATGATTATAAGCGCAATGGCACGACGACTTTGTTCGCCGCGCTCAATATCCTCGATGGCACGGTCCTGGGGCGATGCATGCAAAAACACCGGCATCAGGAATTCATCAAAATCCTCAACGCGGTTGAGCGCGCGGTGCCGGTGGGAAAGGTCATCCACGCCATCCTCGACAATTACGCCACCCACAAACACCCCAAGGTCAAGAAATGGCTGGCCGACCATCCGCGCTGGGTCTTTCACTTCACGCCCACCTCCGCATCTTGGCTCAATGCCGTCGAGGGCTTCTTTTCCGTCATCACCCGAAGGCGCATCCGGCGCGGCGTCTTCAAATCCGTCGCCGAATTGGAAGAAGCTATCCGGCGCTACATCCGCGATCACAATGGCAACGCCAAGCCTTTTGTCTGGACCAAAACCGCCAACGAAATTTTCGGCAAACTCAAGCAACTGCCTGCACCATCTGAATGAGTCAGTGCAGTAGCCTGTCTACAAAGGTTTCACGATTTCTGTGGAGTTCAGCCAGCAACGCACGTGAAACCAGCGCATGTTCGTGGTTCACATTTCGCTCGTGCTGTTTGCGTGTCAGCCATGCATTCACTACCAGAGTGATGATGACGCCAGTGAAGCCGGCGACGCCCACGCCCACGCCCACGCTCTGGAAATCCTTCGCAAATTCATAGGTAAACCAGTCGGGCACCGAATCGTCATACCGTAGATGCTAAAGTGTGAGCCGCTTAGATTTTGCTGTTAAAAATTCTTGGAAATCAATAGCTTAAAAGTGTGGCTGGTGCCCAGGAGAGGACTCGAACCTCCACGGCTTGCACCACACGGACCTGAACCGTGCGCGTCTACCAGTTCCGCCACCTGGGCAACAGTGTGTTGACCTAAGCTGCCCCGCGCCCTTTGTCAATCGCGCATCACCGGAATTAGGCTGATTAAGAGCTTTGTTGTAGAGTATGCGAAGCTGAAACTGAAAAACCTGCCCCCAGATCATGGATCAACGTCCCTCGCCGCCTTTTTTCGAGCCTGTTGCCGCACGCGAGGCGCTCACAGCCTTGTGGCGCGATCACGGTGACGACAGCGCCGCCTTGCGCAGCGAATTGCTCAGCTTTCTGAAGCCGCTCGTGCGGACGGCGCATGCAACGGCGCGAGCCGGTCTGGAGGCGGACGGCAACGGACGGCGCTGCGCCCGCGCGCTTTCCATCTTCCAGGATGAACTGATCCGCCTAATCTACGATTTTGCCACAACGCACGTCCACCGTGTCGACAACCGCTCATCGGGCGAGCGCATGGCCATTCTCGCCACCGGCGGCTACGGGCGCGGCCTGATGGCGCCGCATTCCGATGTCGATCTGCTCTTCCTGCTGCCATACAAGCAGACGCCGTGGGGCGAGAGCGTGGCGGAATACATTCTCTACCTGCTCTGGGATCTCGGCTTCAAGGTCGGGCACGCAACGCGCACGCCGGAGCAGACCATCCGCTTTGCCAAATCGGACGTGATGACGCAGACGACCCTGCTCGATGCCCGGATGATCCTCGGCGATATTGAACTCTGGACGAAATTCCAGACGCAGTTCCGCGACCAGTTGCTCTCGGGCGGGCATCGCGAATTCATCGCCGCCAAGCTTGCCGAACGCGACCAGCGGCATGAGCGCACCGGCGCGTCCCGTTACCGTGTCGAGCCGAATATCAAGGAGGGCAAGGGCGGCCTTCGCGATCTGCACACGCTCTACTGGATCGCCAAGCATCTCCATCCCGATCTGACCGGCGACAATTTCGCGGAGGTCGGCGTCTACACGCCCGCCGAATACGCCCTCTACCGGCGCTGCGAGGATTTTCTCTGGACTGTGCGCTGCCACCTGCATTTTCTCGTCGGCAAGCCGGAGGAAACGCTGAGCTTTGACGTCCAGCAGCAAATGGCGGAGACGCTCGGCTATCGCGGGCGCGGCGGGATGATGGGCGTCGAGCGCTTCATGAAGCATTATTTTCTGGTCGCCAAGGATGTCGGCGATCTGACGCGCATTCTCTGCTCAAGTCTGGAAGTCCAGCAGCTCAAGGGCATGGAGCAGTTCAACAACCTGTTGCGTCCGCTGAGCTGGCGGACCCGCGCAAAGCTCAGCGCCACGAGCGATTTTCGGATCGACAATGGCCGCATCGTGATGAAGAGCCGGAACGTGTTCAGGAACGATCCGGTCAATCTGATCCGGATGTTCGCCTATGCCGAGCGTCATGACGTGCTGTTTCACCCCGAAGCGCTGCGCCTGACGCGCCATTCCCTGCATCTGATCGACGACAGAGTGCGGGCCGATCCCGAAGCGAACCGTCTTTTTCTGGAAATCCTGACATCGACGAAACGGGCGGAGCTCACCTTGCGGCGCATGAACGAAGCCGGGGTACTGGGGCGGTTCATTCCCGATTTCGGCCGGGTCGTCTCGATGATGCAGTTCAACATGTATCATCATTATACGGTCGATGAGCATCTGTTGCGCTCGGTGGGCGTACTGTCCGCGATCGAGAACGGCAAGCTGGAGCATGAGCTGCCGCTCTCGACGGGGATCATCCAGAATATCGAGAACCGGCGCGCGCTCTATGTGGCCATGTTCCTGCACGATATCGCCAAAGGCCGCGACGAGGATCATTCCATTGCCGGAGCGCGCATAACCCGCGAACTGGGGCCGCGCTTCGGTCTCACGCCGGCCGAGACGGCAACGGCGGCATGGCTGGTCGAAAATCATCTCGTGATGAGCCAGTTCGCCCAGAGCCGCGACCTGCATGATCCGCAGACGATCCGCGCCTTCGCCGATATCGTGCAGAGCCGCGAGATGCTCAACCTGCTCGTGATCCTGACCGCTGCCGATATTCGCGCGGTCGGCCCCGGCGTCTGGACCGGCTGGAAGGGCTCGCTCCTGCGCCAGCTCTATTATGAAACCGAGCCGCTGCTCACTGGCGGCCACACGGCAGCGCCGCGTGAAACGCGCATCAGGAGCGCGGTTGAAGATTTCCGGAAAGCCATGGCGGGAAGGCCGGGCGCGGAAATCGAGGCATTCATCGCCCGGCAGTCGCCCGCCTATTGGGTGCGCACCGATCCGGAGCATCAGATCCTGCACGCCAATCTGACCGGCCGGGCGGATCGGGACAATCTGGATTTTGTTTGCGAAGTCTCGACCGACAGTTTTACGGCGCTGACGGAGCTCAATATCTGGACAGCGGACCGGCCCGGACTGATTGCGGCGATCGCCGGCGCCTGCACGGCGGCGCGCACGAACATCGTCGGCGCAAGCCTGAGCACCACACGGGACGGGAACGCGCTCAATACGCTGCTGCTTCAGCGACGCTTTCCCGACGACAATGAGGAGATCGAATTCACCCGCCGCATCGGCGCGAATATCGAGCTGGCGCTTCGCGGCAAGCGAGACCTGCACAAGCTGATCTCGCAGAAGATGCGCTCGCGTCCCCGGCTGGAGGCTTTCAGTGTCGAGCCCCGCGTCAGTATCGACAACATGATATCCGACGAATTGACGGTCATCGAGGCGAGCGGCCGCGACAGGACGGGCCTGCTTTTCGACCTTGCCCGTATTCTGGCAAATCTGAGGATCGACATTCATTCCGCGCATATCGCAACCTTCGGCGAGAAGGCCGTCGATGTGTTCTACGTGACCGACAGCGCGCGGCGGAAAATCACCCGCGAGGCCACGCAGAAGAAGCTGCGCGAGCGCCTGATCGAAGCTTTCGAGACCGACGGGGAACTGATCCCGGAAGATCTCGACAGCTGAAGCGTGGGGCAGCCTTTCGCCAAAGCCACGCTCGAAGCGGGCGGACGGGCAACGGGGCGTTCGGGCCGTCCAGTTCCCAACAACAATCAGCGCAAGCCATGCGTGCAGGAACGTTTGTCGCCTTGCTCTGGCGCTAAAGGCCAGCTATTGGCGAGCGCATGAAACTCTATCGCTCCATCATGACCGTCAGCGGGTTCACGGCGCTCAGCCGAGTGCTCGGCTTCACGCGGGATATGCTCATTGCCGCCGTGCTCGGCGCTGGAGCGGTGTCCGATGCTTTTTTCGTGGCTTTTCGCCTACCGAACCTCTTCCGCTCGCTTTTTGCCGAAGGCGCCTTCAATGCGGCCTTCATTCCGCTTTTTACGCGGCGGATGAAGGAAGGCGGGCTCGACATGGCGCGGCGGTTTGCCGAGGAAGCGCTTGCGGTCTTGCTGACGGCTCTGCTGATCCTCTCGATTCTGGCCGAAATCGCCATGCCGTGGCTGGTGACGCTGATAGCGCCGGGTTTCGTCGACAATCCGGAAAAGTTCGATCTGGCGGTTCTGCTGACGCGGATCACCTTTCCCTATCTCTTGTGCATGTCGCTCACGGCGCTTGCTGCGGGCATGCTCAATGCGATGGGCCGCTTTGCCGCCGCCGCCGCTGCGCCGGTGATCCTGAACGTCATCGCGATCAGCGCTTTGATCCTTGCGGCATCCTTCGGTCTGCATAACCGGCCGGAGGCGGCGATGATCCTTGCCTGGGCGGTATGCGTTGCCGGCTTCGCCCAACTCGCCCTGCTGGCCTTCATGGCGCGCCGTCACGGCATGGACTTACGTTTTCGCCTGCCGCGCCTGACGCCGGGCGTCAAACGGTTGTTCCGGCTTGCAGGGCCCGGCGTGCTGACAGCGGGGATCACTCAGATCAACCTCCTGATCGGCACGATGATCGCCTCGCTTCAGGCGGGCGCCGTCTCCTATATCTACTACGCCGACCGGATCAACCAGCTCCCCCTGGGCATCGTCGGCATCGCCATCGGCGTGGTGCTGCTTCCGGAGTTGTCAACCAAGCTCAGCTCCGGCGACGGCAAGTCCGCCATGTTCAGCCATAACCGGGCGCTGGAGTTCGCCCTGTTGCTGACGCTTCCCGCCGCCGCTGCCCTTTGCATCGTGCCGACCCCGATCATCCAGGTGCTGTTCGAGCGCGGCGCGTTCACGGCGGGCGACACCGCAGCCGTTTCCGCGGCGCTCACCGCCTTTGCGCTGGGCCTGCCCGCATTCGTCATGATCAAGGTGTTCCAGCCCGGCTTTTTCGCCCGCGAGGATACGCGCACGCCGATGTATTACGCCGGGGCGAGCGCCGTGGTGAACATTGCCGGGTCGCTGAGCCTGTTTTTCTGGCTGGGCCATGTCGGCATCGCGATCGCGACCAGTCTCGCGGCGTGGACGAATGCGACATTGCTCGGCGTAACGCTGATCCGCCGGGGCCATTTCGAGCCGGACGCAAATCTGAAAAAACGCGGGGCGATGATTGCTCTGGCCAGCGTCATCATGGCCGTGGCTCTGTGGGCTGCGACATTCCCGCTGGCGGGACTTTTCGAGCCGTCAAACGGTGTGTTGGTGCAGATATTTGCACTGCTGGGTTTGGTCGGCGGCGGGGCTCTGGTGTATCTTGTCATGGCCCAGCTGACCGGAGCCCTGAGCGCCAGGTCCCTGCTGAACGCGGTGCGTCGAGGTTGATACGCGTCAGATCAGGATTTCTTACGAAAACGATCCTGATCTAGCGGAGAGGGAAAACATGCTGTCACACGCCTGTGTCGGTGTGAACGACTTTGAACGCGCATTCGCATTCTATTCGGCCGTGTTTGCCGAGCTGGATGTCGAGCTCAAGATCATCGACAGGGACCGCCCCTGGGCGGTGTGGATGAAACCGGGATTGGCGCGGCCGCTTTTCCTGCTGGGGCGCCCCTTTGACGGCGAGATCGCGGCGCACGGTAACGGTCAGATGACGGCTTTCCTTGCGCCCTCGCGCGCGGCAGTCGATCGTTGCTACGAAACCGCGCTCTCAAGCGGCGGCGTCAATGAAGGGCCGCCCGGCCTGCGGCCCGAATATCATGCCAATTATTATGGCGCTTATTTTCGCGATCCGGAGGGCAACAAGCTCTGCGTCGTCTGCCACGATCCGGCCTGATGCCTACGCACTTCCCTCGATACCCACGACCAGCGCCGCCGTATATTTGTCATCCAGTTCCCGAACGGCTGCATAAGCGCCTTCTCCGGCCCTTCGCGCAATGAAGTCATCCCGGTTGAATGTTCGGCGTTCGTTCTGGCGGCTGTTATAGGGCGGAACATTCTCATAAACATACTGGCTGAGTCCGTCTGGCAGGAAGATCTGGCTGGTCAGCGCCGTTCGTTCGTCCACGAACACCTTGTAGTGAAAATGCGTCGTGCGGCCTCCATACCAGCCCGGATAGATGGTCGTGAAATTCGCGATGCCCCTGTCTCCGGTCATTTGCGTGCCGCGCAGGAAGGTTTCGTTTCTTGTGTCCAGGGTCCGGTCGCTGCCCTGACGGGCAAATCCGGAATAATTGCCGACCGCGTCGCAATGCCAGAGATCGACGCGGGCGCCCTCGACCAGCGTGCAGTCCGCCGTGACGACCTGTATCGCGACGTCCATCGGCGCGCCCTCCCTACCTTCCGTGATGTCGGCCCGGATCAACTCGGGATCGAGGTAAAACGGTCCCGCCGTTGATTCGGGCGTGACAAGGCAGACATTGGGCGAGATCAGCCCGAAATTTCTTGCGGTCTCCTCAGCCCAGACCGGAGCGGCCATCAGGCCGGAGAACGGGGCCAGCGCCAGCGCTTGCAGCAATCTGCGGCGGTGAAGATCGGTTTGCTCGTGGCTCATGATGATGTCCTTTGTCGTCTCGCGGGGGCAGTGGTGACGGCAATTCGGGGCTGCGGGGATTCCCGCAGCATCTGCTTATTTCGTTCGCGTCGAAGATATATTCAACGCCGCGTGTTGGCGGCGAGCCGCAGTTGGACAGCGCGCGGCGCGTGTAATCCTTGCTTGCGCGGCCGTATCCCCCCGGCGCCATTCGGATAACACTTGCGCGACTGCCTATCCCGCGCGATAAGCCCCCTTCGGAGGCTCATCTAATGAAGATCGAAAAGCGCGTTTTTTCCGGCGTCCAACCGACCGGCAATCTGCACCTTGGCAATTATCTCGGCGCCATCGTCAAATTCGTCGAGATGCAGAAAGAGGCGCCATGCCTGTTCTGCGTTGTGGACATGCACGCGATTACCGTCTGGCAGGAACCGGACGAGTTGCGTCACAGCATTCGTGAAGTGACCGCCGCTTTCCTTGCCGCCGGGATCGACGCGGAAAAGCACATCATTTTCAATCAGAGCCAGGTGCCCGGCCATGCCGAGCTTGCGTGGGTATTGAACTGCGTCGCGCGCATGGGCTGGCTGAACCGCATGACCCAGTTCAAGGAAAAGGCCGGCAAGGACCGCGAGAACGCCTCGGTCGGGCTGTTCGCCTATCCATGCCTGATGGCTGCGGACATCCTGCTGTATCGCGGCACGCATGTTCCTGTCGGCGATGACCAGAAGCAGCACCTTGAGCTCGCCCGCGACATTGCGCAGAAATTCAACAATGATTTCGCCGAAAGCTGCGAGCGCGCCGGATTCAAGGACGGCTTCTTTCCATTGCCCGAGCCGCTGATCGGCGGACCGGCGACGCGCGTCATGTCCCTGCGCGACGGCACCAAGAAGATGAGCAAATCCGACCCGTCGGACATGAGCCGTATCAATCTGACGGACACCGCGGACGAAATCGCCAGGAAGTTCAAGAAGGCCAAGACCGATCCCGAACCACTGCCGACCGAGATCGATGGCCTCAAGGATCGTCCCGAGGCCGATAATCTTGTCGGTATTTACGCCGCGCTCACCAATTCGGACAAAAAATCGGTGCTGGCCGATTTTGGCGGGGCGCAGTTCTCCAAATTCAAGCCGGCGCTCGTGGAACTGGCCGTGGACAAGCTCGCGCCGGTCGCCGCCGACATGAAACGCCTCTCCGAGGACCGGGCATATATCGACAAGGTCCTGGCGAATGGCGCAGCCCGCGCACGGGAAATTGCGGCAGGCCATTTGCGCGCCGTCAAAGACATAGTAGGCTTCATCCAGAGCTGAACGATTCTTTGACAAGTGAGAGCCAAGGCCATGCCAGACCGCAAGATTCGTACGGTCTTCGAAGAAGGACACTGGCGCAAGTTCCTGGTGGTTGTTGACGAGTCACCGGAGGCGGAACTGGCGCTCGCCTATGCCGCCCGGCGCGCCCGGCGCACCAATGGCGGCCTTGCGCTGCTTTACGTGATCGAGCCGGCCGATTTCCAGCACTGGCTAGGCGTACAGGAAGCCTACCGCGAGGAAGCTCAGGCCAAGGCGCTGGCGGTGTTTCGTCTGTATGGCCGCAAGTTGAAAAACTGGGGCTATGAGGATATCGAGCCTGAAGAGATCATTCGTGAAGGCACGAAGGCGGATGAACTCAAGGAACTCATTCAGGACGATCCCGATATCGGCATTCTCGTTCTGGGTGCATCGGTCGAATCATCCGGACCGGGGCCGCTGGTTACGACGTTGGTAAGCGGAAAGAACGTCGGCTCCTTTCCGATCCCGATCACGGTCGTGCCCGGCTGCCTGACGATCGAGGAAGTCGAGGCCCTTTCTTGACGATTTGCTGTGTCCGGGGGCGGTTGCGCACTTGAATTTGCACCCTTTCGGACCTTACTATAGAATAATTCTAAATACCCATCCGTCGGCGCGCACCGTGACAGGTTCCGCGCCTGTGTGAGGCACGTCATGTTCATTCAGACTGAAGCAACGCCAAATCCCGCCACATTGAAGTTCATCCCCGGCGCGGATGTTCTGCCAGGCGGAGCGCGTGAATTCCGCGATCCCGGCGAGGCGGAGCAGGCTTCGCCGCTTGCCGCACGGCTGTTCGGCATCGACGGCGTGACGGGCGTCTTTCTCGGCAGCGATTTCATTTCCGTCACCAAGAGCGGCGGCGAATGGCAACATCTCAAGCCCGCCCTGCTCGGCGCGATCATGGAGCATTATCTGTCCGGCGCCCCGGTCGTGAACGATACAGCCAAGAGCGACGGCCATACGGCCAATGCAGATGGCGGCGAGGACAGCGAGATCGTGCAGACCATCAAGGAACTGCTCGATACGCGCGTTCGCCCGGCTGTCGCGCAGGATGGCGGCGATATCGTCTTTCACGGCTATGAGGAAGGCGTCGTCTATCTGCATATGCGCGGCGCGTGCGCCGGTTGCCCGTCCTCGACGGCGACGCTGCGGCATGGCATCGAGAATTTGCTGCGGCATTTCATTCCCGAAGTCGAAGAAGTCCGCGCCGTCTAGCATACACTTGTCATTCCCGCGCAAGCGGGAATCCAGTAAACACTGGAGATGCTGCGCAGGTCTGGATTCCCGCTTGCGCGGGAATGACAAAAACCGTGTCCATCTTAATCGATCCCGTTTAGCAGGCCGGCATGGCATTACTGGCAATAGACACGAGCCTGACGGCGTGCTCGGCGGCTCTTTTGCCTCAAGGCGCTAACAGTCCCATACAGCGTTTCGAGCCCATGACGCGCGGTCATGCCGAGGCAATCTTTCCCATGATCGAAGCGGCGATGGCCGAGGCCGGATGCGGCTATGGCGATCTTGAGAAGTTGGCGGTAACGATCGGACCGGGCAGCTTTACCGGCGTGCGGGCGGGCGTCGCGGCGGTGCGCGGCCTGGCGCTCGCGGCGAAGCGTCCGGCTGTGGGGGGCGGCACGCTCGAAGTCATGGCGCGCGGCGCAAGCCGGCTGCTGCCCCCGGCCATGCGCGAGAGCGGCTTTGCGGTCGTCCACGATGCGCGCAGGGACGAAGTCTATTTTCAGCAATTCGATGCCAAGGGCGCCGCAGTGGCTGGGCCGCAAGTGTTGAGCCTCGGTGAAGCGTTGACCCGCCTGCCGGATAATGTCGAGCTTGTGCTCGGCAGCGGCGCGCAAATTCTCGCCGAAGCGGCTCAGCGCCAAGGCCGGACGATTCGCGCCGAACTCGCCGCTCTTCTCCCCGAAGCGCGCGACCTTGCCATGATTGCGCGTGACCTCGCCGCCACCGGCCATCCTCCCGTCCCGCTCTACCTGCGTCCGCCCGACGCAAAACCGCAAACGGACAAAAGCGTTGCCCGCGCCAACGCATAGCGGGCTTCTGCTGACGCCGATCAACGCAGGCGATGCCGAACATCTGGCCGCGCTTCACGGGCGGTGTTTCGAGCGTGGCTGGTCGCCAGGCGATTTTGCGCGTATCGCCTCAATCGCTCCCTATGCGGGACTTGCGGCGCGAAAGACAGGCGTCATTGCCGGTTTCGTGGCCGTCAGCGTTGTGCCGGACGAGGCCGAAATCCTCTCGCTTGCCGTCGATCCACCTTTCCGGCGAGGCGGAATTGCCGCCGCCATGCTGACGAAGCTTGCGGGCGATCTGCGCGGCGTCGGCGTGGAGGCCGTGTTTCTGGAAGTCAGTGACGACAATGATGCGGCGAAGGCGGCTTATATTGCAGCGGGCTATGCCGAGATCGGCCGCCGCAAGGGCTATTATCCCACAGCCGCCGGAGCCTGTGACGCACTGATCATGAGACGGGATCTGCGCCGCTGATCCGGAACGTGCGGTCGCGGCGGCCGGTCGGCCCCCGCATACCGTAAAATCCGGGGGACAGCCCGGTTTTCTGGACAGGAGGGGCGAAGCGACCTATCGTCCGCGCCAAGGGTTGACAGACTGCGCAAACACCGTGCCAAAACCGAAAGAACCTCTATCGAAAATCGAAGCGCTCTGCGCTGACCGTGGCATGCGGATGACCACGCAACGCACCATCATTGCGCGCGTGCTGTCCACTGCAACCGATCATCCCGATGTCGAAGAGGTCTATCGCCGGGCCAATGAAGTCGATAACCGCATCTCGCTGTCGACCGTCTACCGGACCGTCCGGCTGTTCGAGACTGAAGGCATCATCGACCGACACGATTTCGGCGATGGCGGCCGCGCGCGCTATGAGCGCGTCAAGAGCGAGCACCACGACCACTTGATCGACACGGAAACCGGCAGCGTCATCGAATTCAAGAACGAGGAAATCGAGAAGCTTCAGGAGCGGGTTGCGCGCGAACTCGGCTATGAGCTGGTCGGGCACAAGCTGGAGCTTTACGGCAAGCCTTTGCGCGGCAAGAAATAGCACGGGGGCTGCCTCGGCGCGTTCGCTGTGACCCTGCGGTCAGTTGAGCCGTGCACAGATGTTACTGTTCCTTGCCAGGCTTCCGCCCTGAACGGCGGTCATCGAAGCACGAGGCTAGGCGCATCACAGGGGACGCGAGATCGGCGCTTGATCGTGGACGCCAAACAGCTCGGGATTTTCGGTGAACCCCGTTACGGAGGGTAGCGTGCCGCCAAGCATATTCTCCCAGCTCTTGCGGGAGGCGCATCGAGTTGCCCGGAGGCCGCCGGAAGCGGAGGATCTTTTTCAGACGGTCTGGCTCGCGGCGGTCGAAGCCGGCAGGGGGGATCTCTCCTGCGCCGACAATCGCCGGTGGTTCGTCGGCGCACTTCGCAAGCGCGCCTTGTTCGATGCACGTAGCGCCGTTCGAAGGCGGACCCGCGAGCAGCGCGCCGTCTTGATGGACGCCGATACCGGTCAGAGTTCGGCGGTTCCGGCGTGGTTTGTGGAACGGCTCCCGCCAAAACTCCGCACCACGGCGCTGCTGGTTCTGACCGGCCACAACAAGCATGAGATCCTTTGGCTGCTGCGGATGAACGAGCCAGCCTTGCGTCAGCGCATCGCTGACATCCGGCGGCGTTGGCGCGCCGAGGGTAGTGGCGCGCTGGATGGCGTATCCGGGCTTAGCGGTCCGTTCAATTTTGGCGTCATTCGGCGCGCGCTTCTGCCGTCAGCCCGGAGGCCCGGCGTCGTGCTCGCCAGCCATGACCCCGACGGGCATCTTTTTGCTGTAAGCACCTCACGAAAACCGGGGGCGCGGCAACTGAGTAGCAGCTCAAACCCCTTGAAGGAGTAGATCCATGTTCGCGAAGTGCCGGCTGGGCGCCGTCTGCTACTATGTCAACGATGTCAATCGTACCGAGGCCTTCTACCGAGACGTGCTTGGTTTGACGGTTCAGCGCATGGACGATGACGGCGATGGCAACCCCTGGCTGACAGCTACGACGGCCAACGGCGTGGAATTGGTCTTCATCAAGCAGGAGTCGCGGCCGGGCAACACGCCAATTGTCGTTTTCGAGATCGCGGAGGGCGGCATTGACGACATGGTCTCGGAACTGGCGGGCAAGGGCGTCACGATCGTGACGCCGGTCAGTCACGCGCCGGGCGGCTGGTCGGCGGAGTTCAAGGATCCGGAGGGGCATGTCCTTTCCATGTACCAGTCTGAGGACAAGCCCCGGAAACGCTGATCAGCGCGGACCGGCCGTGCGGCGAACGCTACCGCCGTAATCAGTTTGGAGAGACAGACAGGTTCATTCTTGGCCGGATCGTTCTCAACGCCCATCGCCTCAAGCTGGAAGGCGAAAGCATGAGAAAGCCGAAAAATGACAGCAACCAGGCGGCCGAGATACCGCACCGCCAAACTGTACGAAGTTTAGATCAGGATCGCTTCGTTAGGAAACGATCCTGATCTGCATCTGTTTGTTTCAAGCTCGATTTTTCCGAAAAATGGTGCCCATTTTATCGAATCTCTCCGTGATCGGTCAGAATTTTCTGCGGACCTCGAAGCGGATGCCTGCATTGTCTTCTTCGCCCTCAAGGAACTGATAGGTCGCATCGGCGCGGATCAGCCAAGCCGTTGTGATCGGAACCTGATAGCGAACGCCCACGGCGTATTGCGGGTCCTGGGCGCCGATACCGTCATCCTTGAAAGGCTGCACAGTGGCAAACTCGAAAACAAGCTGCTGATCCAGATTGAAGAGATACTGCAAGCCGATCGCGCCGCCCCAGGCGTTGGAAGCGGTGTCGTCGAGTTTCGGGAAGCCGGTCAGGGCGTCCGTCTCGAAGTTGATGCCGACGTTCTTCAGGATGCCCGCGCCGTTGCCATCGGCCAGAGGCTGAGGCGTGTCGAAGCCGACGAAGAAGTTGGCGTAGGGAAGCAACGTGCTGGGCAGGCCCGTGATCAGGCTGTTTTCGGAAATGATGGCGAAGCCGTCGACGTCCTGGCCATTGTCGTCTCCGAAGTTTGCGAACACGCGGGTCGAGTTCGAAATGGTGTTGTAATAGCGTCGGGTGTAAGCGCCGGTGATGAAGTGCGCCAGCAAGCCATCCTGATCGTCATAGCCTTGTATCACGCCGTAGCCCGCTTCGATATAACCGGAGAAGGCGTCGATGAAGGTAGTGACGCCATAGAGGTTGGTGTTGTCGTTATCGATAGCGCCGCCCGAGTTGCGGATGCCCGGGTTGTCGACATTGTCGAACGCGGCGAAGAAGGTGACGTCGAAGTTGGAAAGGCCCAGCGCCGCCGAGTTCAGCGCGGGGAGGGTCACCGCGCCGCCGAGGATCGCATCGTTGGCCCAGATGCCGTTCTGCAGGAACAGCGGGAAGAGGCCTACGGTAAAGGGCAGGTCGAAAGAGGCGGCCGTCCCTGAGAAACCGGAATAGAGCGAGCCGACGTCACCCTCGAAGAACAGAGTCTGCGCGTCGAAATCGAACTCCTCGTTGAATCGTCCGTTGCCATCGCTGCCGCCGAACTCGAATCGGGTGAACTGGGCATTGTCCTGAAGCGGCGTGAAGAAGGCGTGTATTCGCTCGGTGCCGGTGATCTTGAAGTCGACGTCGATGTTCAGCCGCGTTGCGATCTGGGCAACCTCATTGCCGCCATTGTTGTTATAGGCGACCGCCGTTCGCCAGTCGCCGTAGACAGCAAGACCCGGCAGCAGCGGATTCAACTCGCCCAGAAGGGTGCTGCTCTCCTCGTATGCGCCGGAGGTGTATTGCTGGCGGCCAATCTCGATCGGCGGCCTTGGCGGCTCGACCGCGGTCTTGCCTCCGTAGATGTCGACCTGCCCCGCGGCATCGTAATTGTCTTCGTATTGGGGGCCGGGACGGAAAACGTCGTCGGCGGGCGCCTGGTACAGCTTGCCTTCCTTATTGCCCGCGACGCTGCTTTCAGCTGCCGCAGGCGTTGCAGTCGTGGCGGACACCGCAAAGTAACCGCCCGCTACCAGCGCGATAGTGGCGAGCGCGGTCGTCGTCCTGGCGCGGTATCGAACGTTGCCTCTTGCTTCACAGATCATGTGGAAGCCCCTCTCCCGTTTTGTCACCCGAAATTCCCTCTTCTCGACTTCAGACCGGGCCCTCTCTTCGACCCGCCAGGCGAGGCTCATTCACCCCATCCGGACGCCGCTGATCGCTTGCCGTTGCGATGATCCTTGCGGCTTTGACCCCGCGGGGGCGCTTTGTGCCCCGCAGGCGGCTTCGGAAAGGCTGGGGGGTCCCGCTTCTTTGGTCCCCTTGCGTGCCGCCAATCCGAAAGCCTTGTTTTTCGCGCCAGTGGTCCGAATTCATCGTTCCGGACCACTGGATTTTTACAGGTGGATCAAGGCCTGATCCGCCATCACTTCACTTCGACTTCCACCGCATAGGCGCCGAAGTCCATCATCCACTCATTCATGCGCCGCTCCATTTCCTTTGTGGCGCCGACAAAGCGCATGAAGTAGATCGGCTCGGCGCGGCTCCTGAGGCGGAAGGCGAGGCGGTACTTGCCGGGCTTCGTGATCAGGTTCCCCGGCACTCGATACGAGGCCACCTTCTCACCCAGCGGCGGCAGCGAGTGGTTCTCCATGCGCACCAGCGGCGGATGGTTGAGAACCGACGTCGGGACTTGCGGCGGACGCAGATGCGGCAGCGGATCGATGTCGAAGTTCACCGGCAGATACATCTCGCGGTCCGTGCCCTTGACGTTGGTCGTCAGGAACTTGGTCTGGAAATGCACCAACTGCTGGTCCGTGGCGATCGTGCCGGCGGCAACATCAAGGCTGTGCAGATCGGCCATGTCGCCATTGCTGTCGACGTAGCCTGACTCCCAGACATTCTTGCCATCGGGATCCATGAGCGCAACGTTCACCCAGAGCTGCGGCTGCGCCCCCAGAGAACCGGACGGCAGGTTGTGGCCCGAATTCTTGTTCTTGATCTTGTAGGAGAACGCCAGATCCCGACCCACTCTCGGGCTGCTTTCGATGTAGGGCCCGTCAACATCGGTGCTGTTCTCCATGACCTGCCGCCGGAGTTCGCGGCGTTCGCGGAGCGCGCCGAAGTTCTCCGCGATAACCTGCCAGGCTTCTTCACGATCGACCGGATCGGCCCAGGCTTGCGGGAAGTTGACATTGAGCCTGCCGCTGGCCACCTCGTCCTCGAACTGAGGGGTGCCCCAACCCGCGCGCCAGTCGAACTGCAGCCATTTCTTGATGCTCCAGGTCTGGGCCTTAACATTGTGCGGGAAGATGCCCGGATGAGCGATCGAATAGCCGGGGCCGATAAAGCGGTGATCGGCGTGTCTGCGTCCCGGGTTGATCTCCTTGCCGCCGACGATGGCGGAGGGCGCGGTTGCATAACCCTCGGGCTTTCCGGGGACCTTGCCCATATGGCAATCTTGGCAGGTGATGCCCTGCTTGCGTGCAGGGCTGGCGCGATACTGATCCCAGACGATCTCCAGCTTGATGCCGAGGTTCACGGCAACCTGATGGCAGCTGACGCAGAACTCCGATTTGGTGATCTGCGGGTTCGTCATCATGCCGTTGTGGATTTCGTTACCGCGTCCATCTTCGCTGGTCTTGACGGAGTAGGTTTCCTTGTTGGCGATGATCTCCTTGATGACGCTGCTCTCACCGCTGCCATAGACCGGGTCGAAGATGCTTCCCGGTATGACGCGGCGCTCGCCATTGACCTTGCCATACTGCTCCGGAACACGGTGGCAGGTGATGCAGGTCACGCCCTCGCGCGAGATCTGGGCGCGCTCCCAGAGTGGGGTTTCGCGATTCTCGCCGAGCTGTGTGCCGACCTGCTGGTGACAGCGCACGCAGAAGGTGCCGACCGTCCCTTGCGTCAGTTCCGTGAACTTCTGTTCGAATTTGTGGAACATGGGCGAGATCGACGCATAGGCGTGCTGTGACGAACGCCATTCGTCGTAAATCTGCTTATGGCATTCGCCGCATTGCGCAGCGGTGGGATAGAGAGAGAGCTCCGCCTGGCTGATCTTTGGCAGAGTGTCATCCTTGACATCCGATGTGGGGATCAGCGCGGACAACGCTGCATTGCCCCCCGCTTCCACCTCCACAGACACCTTCTCACCACCGTCGGCCGCATTTGGCGCGGCAGTCGCCGCAGGATTTGCGATCGCTCTTTGAGGCTGAGCTGCGGTCGCGGGAGCGGCGTTTCCGGGCGTCGCTGCAGGCTTTGCTGGCCTTCCGACACTCTCGATAGGAGCATTCATTCCACGAAGCTCGTCCTCCGAGGGATAGAGCAGGTCGTCGGACTGGTCGCTCGCCCTGTCCTGAGCGAGCAGGTCGCCGCCGAATGTGTCGGCGGCTTCCGTCTGGGATGCGGCATCGGCCGATTCGACCGGTTCCGCCACATTCGAAGGCTGTGTCTCCGCCTCTTGGGACACTGCCTCAATTGGTTCCGCCGGCTGGGCCGCTTCCGGACGCTGCGTCTGCGCCTCTTGCTTTTCGATCGTCTGCTCACCGCTCTTTACGGCGCTTGTCGAATTGACCGCCCCGTTTTGCTCGTATGCCGTCGGACGACCATCGCTGGGCATCGGGAGACGGTCGCCCTTGTTGCCGGTGAGACTGCCTCCGGCAACTCTCAGCCCCGGTTGTCTTTGTTCCGTCTGGCTCTGCAAGGCTTCACTGGCCTCGGCAGCAGCATTCGGGCTGAGAAATGCTGCGTGAAGCAGTGCGGCGCTCGCAAAGACGCTCGAAAGCATCGCTGTAGTGGATAATCGTTTCATCGCCTTACCCTTTCCCCCATAAAGATTTTAGGGCGGCATCCCGAGTGCATCGCTCATGCGAAAACGGCGCGCAAACGCCGTGCGGGATTGCTGAACAGAAGATTAACCAGCAAAAGGGGCGTCAGAAGGCCGCGTCCATAGCGAAACCGTGACAAAACATGGCAAGTTTAAGTCAAGGATTATGGAAATTTTTTTCAATTTTTCAGAAAAAACTATTCAAATTCAATGTAGTCTAATTCTAATTCAATATATTTCTAATTCAATATATTACAGAATGAGCCGTGCGGGCCAATGGCGATATTATGACAATCTGATGATAGTGTGTGCAGATTTGCAACGCTGCATGGTTCGGGAAGTGTCGGCCCGTCTTCATGCTACCGGGAGTAGCATTCCTCAATTATCCGTCTCCAAACCAACGCAGGCGATGAAGCGATCCGCTCAGGCGATTTCCGCATGACATCAGCGGCTTGTGAGTCCGCTGTCTGGGGATGCCGGGCTCAGCGAACAAATCCTGAATCAGCCGCTCGGAATGAAGCCGTCATATCTTGACGCGGCTTGGAGCAGGGCCTCGCGCACCATGCGGACCGGCTCGCTCGGAACCGGGGCGATGAGATGGATCTCGACGAGCACGCTGCCAAGCGGCGGCAGGCCATCCTCTGCTTCGAGCAGGCGGCAACCCTCAGGCAATGACCGCTCGGTCTTGATCGAGATGCCAAGGCCCATCTGCACGGCGATGTTGGTGCTGGTCGGATTGGCGCTGGTGAAGGCCACCCGCCACGGTCTGCCGGCGCGATTGAGCGCAGCGATGGCGCTGGCGCGATAGACGCAGCCATCGGGATTGACCGCCAGCGGAAGCACGCTCTGCCCGGCTGGCGCGAAGTCCTCCGAGGCAATCCAGCGCAGGCTTTCCTGCCCGACGGCCATGCCGCCCGTGCTGCCGGGATGGCGGATCGTGATCGCAATATCGAGCAGCCCGTCATGCACGCGCTCGACAAGGCGCGGACTCTGATCGCAGACCACTTCAAGCCGCGCCTCCGGATAGGCGCGGGTAAAGGCGGGCAACAGAAAGGGGAGATAGGCGACGGCCTGCTCATCGGTCATGCCCAGCCGGACTTGCTGGGCGGTGGCGGATTTGACGATGGCGTCCTCCGCCTCGCCGTTCAGACGCAGGATGCGCTCCGCGAACGGAACCAGCGTCGCGCCTGCCTCGGTTAGCGACACAGCCCGGCTCGTGCGCGTGAACAGACCAACGCCAAGGCGGGCTTCCAGCCGTTTGATCTGCAGGCTGACAGCTGACTGCGTCAGGTTGAGCTGCTTCGCTGCCGCGCTGAAGCCGCCCAGATCGGCGACGGCCAGAAAGGCCCTGAGCAGGTCGGCGTCCATGGTGACGATCCCGATCTATTGCAAATCCTCATTGATACTATGAGGTTTAATCGTTTCTCTTTTCAATGGTCCATTTGTACCCTCGTCTCAGGCCACCCCGAATAGGCTCTCACCATCCAGAGGGACCGCATTCATGACTGCAAGCGCCGAAACACTTCCCGTCTCCGCATTGCCGCTCGGGCAAATCGTCGACCTTGGCCGCTACCGGATCGACGCCCTCGGCGAACCGGGCGGGTCCGCGCTGGTCGAAGCCTGCCGCACACAGCTCAGCCGCGACGGCTGTGTCGTGCTGGAAGGCTTTATCCGCCCGGACGCTCTGACGCGGCTTGAGGCTGAAACCGCACATCTTGGTCCGCATGCGCACTATAATTCAACCGTCACCAACATCTACAATTCCGACGCCGATCCGGCCCTGCCTGACGATCACCCGGTCAACATCTTCAACGAGCGCACGAACGGCTTCGTCGCCGGAGACATGATCCCGCCGGGCACGCTGATCCGCTCGCTTTACGAAAACCCGGTGTTTCAGTCCTTCATCGCCAGCACGATGAACGAGCCCGTGCTCCATGAATATGCCGATCCGCTGGCGGGGCTTGTCGTGAACTGCCTGAAGCCGGGCTGTCAGCATCCGTGGCATTACGACAGCAACGACTTCATCGTCACCATGATGACCAAAGCGCCGGAAGCGGGCGGCAGCTTCGAATATGCCCCGCGCATCCGCGATATTGGCGATGAGAATGTCGAGGCCGTGACAAATGTCCTGAATGGCGACAGCACGCTCGTTCGCGCGCTGGATCTCAAACCCGGCGATCTGCAGATCTTCTATGGCCGGCTGTCTCTGCACCGCGTCACCCGGATCGAGGGATCGCGCGACCGGCACACGGTCATCTTCGGCTACGCCCGTGAGCCCGGATTCATCGGCCGCGCCGCACGCACCAGAAAGCTGTTCGGCCGTATCGCGCCTGTCCATGAACGGCAGGAGACCGAGGGCCTGCAACGTGCCGATACGCTGAAGGATTGAGGCGCGCCATGAGCCACAATGTCCCGACAGGCGGCCCGCGCCCTCCGGTTACGCCCTCCGGCGGTATCGCCAATGTCGACAGCATCCCTCCCGGCTTCGATCCGGTCGCGCTGCGAGCCGGACGGCTGACACGCCTGCGCGCCATGATGGCCGAAAAGGACTATGCCGCGCTGATCCTGTTCGATCCGAACAACCAGCGCTACGCCACCGGCTCGCGCAACATGTTCGGCTATTTCCTGCGCAACTCGACGCGGTACGTCTACGTTCCGCTCGACGGCCCGATCATCCTGTTCGAATATCCCGGCAGCGCGCATATCTCGACCTGGCTGGAGACCATCGACCATGCCCGCACCTCAAAGGTGGTCTGGTCAGCGGTCAATCAACGGGACGACGTCAACGCCTCGCCTTTCGCCACCGAGATCGCCGACCTGGTGCGCGACCATGGCCGGGGCAACAAGCGCGTCGGGCTGGACCGCTGCACGCTGGGGCTGGCGCGGGCGCTGGAAGCGCAAGGGCTCGACGTGTTCGATTGCATGGGCGACACGCTCCATGCCCGCCGTCTGAAGACGCCGGAGGAAATCGCGTGCCTCGCCATTTCGATGGCCGCGACGGAAGGCGCGGTTTACGCCGTCGAACAGGCCATTCAGCCGGGCGTCACGGAAAACGACCTGTTCGCCACCATGTATGGCGCGGTGATCGCGGGCGGCGGCGAGTTCATCGAGACGCGCCTGCTCAGCTCCGGGCCGCGCACCAATCCATGGTTCAACGAGGCGAGCGAGCGCTTGATCCGCCCCGGCGAACTGGTCGCGCTCGACACCGATACGATCGGCTCGAACGGCTATTATTCCGATTTCTCGCGCACCTTCTTTGCCGGACGCGGACGGCCCAGCGGCTATCAGCAGAGCCTCTATCAGATGGCGTGGGAGCAGGTGCATCATAATATCGACGTGCTCAGGCCGGGCATGAGTTTCCGCGAGCTGGCCGAGAAAGCCTGGCCGATCCCGGAGCGCTTCCTCGACCGGCGCTACCCCTCGATCATTCACGGCGTCGGCATGCATGGCGAGACACCGCTCGTCGCTCATGCCATGGATCTCGACCGCTTCACCGGCGACGGCGTTCTGGAGCCGGGCATGGTCGTATCCGTTGAAAGCTATATCGGCGAGGTCGATGGCGCGGAGGGCGTCAAGCTGGAAGAGGAACTGGTGATTACCGAAACCGGTGTCGAGATGCTATCGCGCTATCCGTTCGACGAGGCGCTGCTTGGGCGGCAGATCTGAACCCTCGGGATGGAAAAAGAAAAACACGGCCAGACGGTGCCAAATGAATGCGTGATAGGTTAGAGTTGTATGTAGCTAATAAAATGGAAATACAAGCCGCATCGTTGACGAAACGCAAGAAGGAGTTCGATGGAGACGATCGGGTTTGTTGCCAACAATATTGATGTCATACTCGCGTTGACCGTTGAACATATCAGCATTGTCGGCGTTGCGGTTGGCCTTGCCATATTGACCGGCGTCCCGATCGGTATTGCGATAACCCAAAATCAGCGCGCCGCCGAAATCGTCATCTATCTTGCCTCGATCATCATCACGATCCCGTCCATCGCTCTCTTCGGCCTGATGATCCCGCTTCTTTCGACCATCGGGCAAGGTATCGGCTATCTGCCCGCTGTCCTCGCGATCCTGCTTTATTCCCAGCTCCCGATCATCCGCAATACCTACACCGCGATCACCAATGTCGATCCGGCCCTGCGCGAAGCCGCCCGCGGCATGGGCATGACATCGGTGCAACGGTTGAGCCGCGTCGAGATCCCGCTTGCCGTTCCGGTGATCATGGGCGGCATCCGCACCGCCGTCGTCATGAATATCGGCGTGGCGGCGATTGCCGCCTATATCGGCGCGGGCGGGCTGGGTGTGCTGATTTCGCGCGGCATAACGCAGACGGATTCGCGCCAGTTGATCGTCGGCGCGATCGCCGTCAGCCTGCTTGCGATCATCGCGGATTATCTTCTGCTCTGGGTTCAAAACCGGATGACGCCCAAGGGCATCAGATACTGAGGGAACGGCTGGGCCGCGCCACGACCGGCAAGCGGGCCGAGAGGACAGTTCATGATCAGACTTGAAAACCTGACAAAGATTTTCAAGACGCCGAATGGCGATGTCGTTGCGGCCGACAACATCAACATGAATGTGGCCGAAGGCGAGATCTGCATCCTGCTCGGCCCCTCGGGATGCGGAAAGACGACGACGCTGAAGATGATCAACCGGCTGATCGCGCACACTTCCGGCAAGATTTTCATCAACAATCAGGACACGGACACTTACGATACCGTCCAGCTTCGCCGCAATATCGGCTATGTGATCCAGCAGATCGGCCTGTTCCCCAACATGACCATCGAGGAAAATATCTGCGTCGTGCCGAAGCTGCTGGGCTGGGACAGCAAGCGGTCGAAGGACCGGGCGGCCGAATTGCTCTCGCTGGTCGCGCTCGATCCCGCGCAGTTTCTGCAGCGCTATCCGCGCGAGCTTTCCGGCGGCCAGCAGCAGCGCATCGGCGTCATTCGCGCGCTTGCCGCCGACCCGCCCGTCATGCTGATGGACGAGCCTTTCGGCGCTATCGACCCGATCAATCGGGAGGTCATTCAGGATGAGTTCCTGAAGATACAGCAGACCTTCAGAAAGACCGTGATGTTCGTCTCCCACGATATCGACGAAGCGGTGAAGATGGGCGACAAGGTGGCGATCTTCCGCGCGGGCAGGCTGGAGCAGTTCGCCACGCCCGACGATATTCTTGCCCATCCGGGGAGCGAATTCATCGCCGATTTTGTCGGCTCCGACCGAACCCTGAAGCGTCTGCGGCTGGTCAAGGTCGCTCAGGCGACGGACGCTCACGCGCCGTTCATTGTCCGGGGCGACACCCTCGACAAGGCGCTGGGCCTGATGCGCGAGCGGAACATGGAGGTCGTGGTGCTGGACGACATGCGCCGCCCGGTCGGCTTCGTGCCGATGGAGGCGAGAGGCGCGAGCAACGGCTCGCTGGCCGAGCATGTCCGTCCCATCGCCATTCATGTGAACGCCGATTCCGATCTGCGCACCGCCGTCTCGGAGATGTTCGCGCACGCCAGAACCTGGCTGCCGGTCGTGGACGCCGAAGGCCGTTTCTCCGGCTGCATCACCCAGACCGGCATCACCCATCTGCTCGGCGAGACCTACCGGGACGCCGCAATGCGGGAGGGCGGCTGATGTCCGTGTCCGGAGCCCGGCGCGGCGCGAGCCCGTTCCTGTCCATCGCCGTCCTGGCGATCCTGCTGGGGGCTGTCTATCTGAGCGGCATCGGCGCGGAAATCGCCCGCTACTGGGAAGACGTCGTCTATCTCACGCAGCAGCATATCGAACTGGTGGCGATTTCAGGCTCGCTGGGCATTCTCGCCGGCATTCCGACCGGCATCCTGCTATCGCGCCCGTTCATGCGCGGCGCCGCCGAGACGATTATGCAGGTCTTCAATGTCGGGACCACGATCCCCACGCTGGCCGTGCTCGCCCTGTCGATGAGCTTCCTCGGCATCGGCACGACCCCTGCGATTTTCGGCCTCTTCGTCGCAACGCTTCTGCCCATCGTGCGCAACACCTATGTCGGCCTGCTGGCCGTGCCGCCGCATCTGAAGGAAGCGGCGACCGGCATGGGCATGACGCCGGTGCAGATCCTCGTGCGCGTCGAGTTGCCCAACGCACTCTATGTCATCTTCGCCGGCATTCGCACCGCCCTCGCGGTCAATGTCGGCACCGCGCCGCTCGCCTTCCTGATCGGCGGCGGCGGACTTGGTGAGCTGATTTTCACCGGCATCGACCTGATGGAGCCGGGAATGCTGCTTGCCGGCGCAGTCCCGACCGCGCTCTTGGCCGTACTGGTCGATTTCATGGTCGGACAAGGCCAGTTCTGGCTCATCCCTCGCGGGGTCAATCCGCTTCGCGCGTGACGCATCCAACAATAAAGGGAGAAGGACTATGAAACTCGGAAAACTCTTCGCAATGGCTCTCGGCGCATTCGCCGGGCTTGGCCTTGCCAGTGCAAACGCCCAGACCATCGTCGTGGGCGGCAAGAACTTCACCGAGCAGCAATTGCTCGCGGACATGACCTCCCAGCTTCTCAAAGCCAAGGGCTTTCAGGTCGACATACGCGCGGGCATGGGCTCGGCGGCTGTGCGCTCGGCGATGGAAAACGGCCAGATCGACGCTTACTGGGAATATACCGGCACGTCCCTGATCACCTACAACAAGGTCACGGAGCGGATGTCGCCAGAAGAGACCTATGCCAAGGTCAAGGAACTGGACGCTGAAAAGGGCATCGTCTGGCTCGATCCCTCCGCCGCCAATAACACTTATGCGCTGGCCATGCGCAAGCCGGACGCGGAGAAACACGGCATCAAGACGCTGAGCGACCTTGCGGGCAAGATCAATGGCGGCGAGGCGCTGACATTTGCTTCGAATGCGGAATTCTACGCCCGCGCCGATGGGCTGAAGCCGCTGGAGGCGGAATATGGCTTCGAGTTCGGCCGCGAGAACATCAAGCGCATGGATACCGGTCTCGTCTATCAGGCGCTCAGGGACGGGCAGGTCGATGTCGGCCTCGTCTTCGCCACCGATGGCCGCATTCCGGCGTTCGATTTCGTCGTGCTGGAAGACGACAAGAACTACTTCCCGGCCTATGCGCTCACCCCCACGGTCCGCAAGGACGTGCTCGACAACAACCCGAAGCTGGCTGAGCATCTGAACGCGCTTTCGGCCAAGCTCGATGACGCCACGATGGCAAAGCTGAATGCGTCGGTGGATGTCGAGAAGAAGTCCATCGAGAATGTCGCGGAAAGCTTCCTGAAAGAACAGGGACTTATTTAGCCCCCAAAGAGGGCTCCGAACGTCACCCCGGCTCCACGGCCACGCCGTCCGGGGTGACGACCGCAAACAAGGTCGACGCCATGGCCTATCAGCGCACATTGACCGCCGCCGTCTCTCAGATCGCCTCTGAAGTTGGCGACGTGGACGCTAATCTTGCCAAGCATCTGGCCGTCATTGACGAAGCGCGCGCCAAATCGGCGGACGTGCTGCTGTTCCCCGAAGTGTCGCTCACCGGGCATACGGCGGCGCGCGAGGTGCTGCGTCTGGCCATGCGCCGGGATGCGCCCGCCATCAGGCAACTCGCGGAGGCGGCCGGCGACACGCTCGTGATTTTCGGCCTGTTCGAGGAAGGGCCGTCCGCGCAGTTCTACAATTCCGCCTTTGCGGTCCGGAACGGCCGGATCACCTTCATTCACCGCAAGATCAACGTCCCGACCTACGGCCTTCTCGAAGAGGGCAAGCATTTCGCCACGGGCCGCTATGTCGAATGCTTCCCCGTTGCCGATCCGTGGCGCGGCGGCGTGCTGATCTGCGCCGATGCCTGGAACCCGGCGCTGGTCTGGCTCGCCGCGCTGCATGGCGCAACCTGCCTGTTCGTGCCGATCAGTTCCGCCGTCGAAGCGGTCGGGGCTGAGTTCGACAATCCCGGCGGCTGGGACACGACCATCCGGCATTGCGCGATGATGTACGGGATGCCGGTTCTGATGGCGAACCGCACCGGCATGGAGGACGATCTGACCTTCTGGGGCGACTCGCGCATTCTCGACCCGTTCGGCCGCGAACTGGCGCGCGCGGGGACGGAGGAGACGTTGATCATGGCGGAGCTGGATTTCGAC
The DNA here is from genome assembly GCA_050330195.1 of Rhodomicrobiaceae bacterium. Lineage (GTDB taxonomy): Bacteria > Pseudomonadota > Alphaproteobacteria > Rhizobiales > Rhodomicrobiaceae > JAHQVI01. Next base: position 27,917 of record JBHJOB010000054.1, read on the forward strand.
GCCATCCGCAAGGCGCGCTATCTGCTGCCAACCGTGCGCGATTCCAATCTGAGCCTCGTCGTCCGGGAGACCAACCGCCTCTCCGACAATCTCGGCATTCCCGACCTGGTGAGGAGAGACTGATGCGCGATTTTTTCCTGAGCGATGAAGACCGCGCCTTTCGGTCGGAAGTTCGGCAATTTCTGGAGCGCGAACTGAGCCCGCGCGCCAGCGCCATCGAGGACAATCAGGATTGGGAGGCCGTCAAGGCCGCCGTCCGGGCGCTGGGCGAGGCGGGCTATCTGACGCTGATGTTCCCCGATCTCTATCGCGGCGGCCTGCCGAAACCGGGATTGACGCACGCGACCATCGTCTCCGAAGAAGCCGCCTACATCAATTACGCCTTCGAGACCACCATCGCCACCGCGATCTCCTGCGCCTATCCGCTGCACCGCCACGCCGCCCCGGACCTCCGCGAGCGTTTCCTGATGCCGATCCTTGAGGGCCGCGCGGTCGGCGGGATCTGCATGACGGAGCAGAATGTCGGCTCCGACAGCGCGGGCATGGAGACGCGCATCCGGTTCGACGAGGCCGCGCGCGAATGGGTGATCGACGGCTTCAAGCGCTATATTTCCAACGCCACCAAGGCGGACATGTATATCGTCTGGGGCATCACCGACGCGAGCGTTGCCCCGCAAAAGGGCATGAGCGCCATCGCCGTGCCCGCCAATACGCCGGGCGTCAGCTTTCCGCGCACATATGATTTCATGGGGCGGCGGGGCTGCGTGGTCGGCGAGGTCGCTTTCGACGAGGTGCGTGTTCCGGAGGCCCACCTGCTTGGCGAGGTCAATCGCGGCTTCCACATCATGCTGGAGGCGTTCAACTTCGAGAGAGTGATCCTTGGCGGCTCCGGCCTCGGGGTTGCCCGCTCCGCCTTCGATATTGCCAAGGCGCATGCGCAGACGCGCGTTTCCTTCGGCGAGAAACTCGGCCAGAAGCAGCTTGTCTGGGACATGGTCGCGCAGATGAGCTGCCGGATCGACGCCAGCGAACTGCTGACCTACCGCGCCGCCCGCATGTACGACGCCGGAATCGATGGCAAGGGCCTCATGCGCGAGGCGGCACAGGCCAAGCTGGTGGCGACCGAGACCGCGCAATATTGCTCCGACCGCTGCGTGCAGATTCTCGGCGGCGACGGGATCACGAAGCAATATGGCCGCGCCGAACAGATCTACCGTGACGCCCGGGCGTTGCCCATTGTCGGCGGATCGAGCGAAATGGCGAAATACCTCATCGCCAGCCGGGAAATGCCCGGCATCAAACCCAATCTCTAACGCAGGGACATCCGGGAGCGTCTCATGGATATAGCGAGCGTTCTGAAATCCTCCGCCGAGCGTTATCCGACGAGGACTGCGCTGGTCTTCGAGGGTCGCCGCTGGACGTATACGGAGTGGTTCGAGCGCGTCAGCCGCTTTGCCCGCGCGCTGTCCGAAATGGGCGTCCGCCCCGGCGACCGTGTGGCGTTCTACGTCTCGACGTCGGAGAACTCCGTCACCACCTATTTCGCCTGCCAGCTTCTCGGCGCTGTCGCGGTGCCGCTCAATTTCCGCCTGTCACCGGGCGAAGTCACCTATGTGCTCAAGGATTCGGGCGCGCGCATTCTCGTCTATGGACGCACACTGCCGGATAATACGCTTGAAGCTCTCCAGCATCTGCGCAGCGTCCATGACGCGATCTCCTGCGCCTATGACGCCGCGAATGTGCCCGACGGCCACCATCATTTCGAAACGCTGGCCGAGACGACCGAGCCCTTGAGCGACAATTTCCCGATCCCCGCCAGCGATCAGCTTTCGGCGCTTGTCTACACATCGGGCACGACCGGGCGGCCCAAGGGCGTGATGCACACCCATGCCAACGACATCGCCATCGCCATGAACTGCGTCATGGAATACGGGCTGCGCCCCAAGGACATCGCGCTGCATATCGCTCCGCTCTATCATGTCGGCGGAATGCAGGCTTTCTTCATCCCCCACATTCTCGTTGGCGGGACGAACATCGTCACCGGCCGCTATCAGGCGCAAACCGCTCTGGAGACGATCGCCGCCGAGCACGTCACCACGCTTTTCGCGGTTCCGACACAGATCCAGGAAATGCTGTTCCAGCCCGATTTCAAATCGCATGACATATCGACGCTCCGGCTGATCACGACCGGCGGCGCGGCCATCGCCTCGGCGACCATGCAGCGCGTGATTGAGGAATTCTGTCCCAACATCTTCAACGGCTACGGCATGACCGAGGCCAGCCTGCCGCTGCTGCTTCATCCTGACGACGCGCTGCGCAAGCTCGGCTCCTGCGGCAAGTCCACCCTGATCAGCACCGCGCGCGTGATCACGAACGACCCGAACCGCGATGTTCCGCCATCGGAGACCGTTCCGGCGGGTGAAATCGGCCAGCTCATCGTGCGCGGCCCGCAAGCCATGCCCGGCTATTGGAACAACCCGTTCGAGACCTCGAAAAAGCTGAAGGCGGGCTGGATCTATACCGGCGACCTGTTCTCCGTGGACGAGGAAGGCTTCCATTATTTCCACGGCCGGGCCGATGACATGATCATCTCCGGCGGGGAAAACATCTATCCGCGCGAGGTCGAGGAAGTGCTCTATCGCTGTCCCGGCATTCAGGAGGCGGCCGTCTTCGGGCTGAATGACCAAAAATGGGGGCAGATCGTGATGGCGGCGGTCGTCCGCTCCGACCCGGCCTTGACGGCCAAGGCCATCGACGCCTTCTGCAAATCGTCCCGCGACATGGCAGGCTACAAACGCCCCAAGCGCTATGAATTTGTCGACGCCCTCCCGATGAACCCGAGCGGCAAGGTGCTCAAGCGCGAATTGATGGCAACCTACAATGCGGAGCCAGGAACATGAGCGACACGCGGCCACGACAACGCAATGACGCCCGATTTCGAAGCGGGCGGGCCAAACAATGGGCGAGCTGCACAGATTTTGTGCATCGGCCCCGCTGTTCGCCCTGGTTCGGCGCATTGGCGAACTCCGCAGACCACCTGAAGACTTTGGCACGCAACTTGCTCCTCTTGAGAGCAGTGCAGAGCGTCTAGGGTTCCGGCCGTTCACAGTCACATGAGCGGCGCTGGTCCGAGAGATGCAGACCGGGCGTGTTGCCCGGAGACACGGCGGGACAAAATCCCGGGAGATTACTGCACGAAAGGGTTTGCGGGCGCAGACCTGATCTCCCGGTGCGCTCCAAACCGTTTTGCGAACAGACCGGCAGGTCGCAAACGACTGAGGAGGAGAATACATGCGCCGAATCCTGACGACAATGCTCGCCGCGTTCGCCCTGATGAGCGCCGCCCTGATGCCCGCTCATGCCGAGGCGAAAAAGGACTTCAAGGTCTGCTGGTCGATCTATGTGGGCTGGATGCCGTGGGGCTATCTGCAAAGCTCCGGCATCATGAAGAAGTGGGCCGACAAATACGGCATCACGGTCGATATCGTTCAGATCAACGACTATGTCGAGTCCATCAATCAGTATACGGCCGGTCAATATGATGGCTGCTCGATGACCAACATGGACGCGTTGTCGATCCCGGCAGGCGGCGGCGTGGACACGACCGCGCTGATCGTCGGCGACTATTCCAACGGCAATGACGGCATCGTGCTCAAGGGCAAGGACGAGCTTGAGGATATCAAGGGCCAGACGGTCAACCTCGTCGAGTTGTCCGTTTCGCATTACCTGCTGGCGCGCGCTCTGGAAACGGTCGGGCTTGCCGAGAAGGACATTACTGTCGTCAACACATCCGACGCCGACATGATCGCGGCCTATTCCACGAATGATGTCACCGCCGTCGTCACATGGAATCCGCTGCTGTCCGAGATTGAAGCCATGCCGGACTCCACCAAAGTATTCGACAGCGCCGCGATCCCCGGCGAGATCATCGACATCATGATGGTCAATACGGCAACGCTGAAGGACAATCCGGATTTCGGCAAGGCGCTGGTCGGCGCGTGGTATGAGTTGATGGGCATCATATCCGGCGACGATGAGGCGGCGAAAGCGGCGCGCACTGAAATGGCGACGGCGTCCGGCACGGATCTGGCCGGTTATGACGCCCAGCTTGCGACGACGCAGATGTTCTACACGCCCGCCGAGGCGGTTGCCTTCACGAAGGACGACAAGCTGCCGCAGACGATGCAGTTCGTGGCCAAGTTCCTGTTCGACAAGGGCATTCTCGGAGAGGGCGCGCCCAGCGCGGATTTCGTCGGCGTCGAATATCCCGGCGGCAAGGTGACGGGCGACGAGGCGAACGTCAAGCTGCGCTACGACACGACCTTTATGGAAATGGCGGCAGACGGGCAACTCTAGAAAGGGCCGGAACAGGAAAAGACGGCCTTTCAAATATAATCAGATGCCGGAGTTATCTTCCGTAGCGGTGGATCGGGGCGACGCGCTTCGGCTCGGACCGCGCGGCCGCTCCCTCCCGCGCTTGTGGGAGGGAGCACGAATCCCGGGAGGAACAAGAATGACAATATTCGCGTCGAACCCGCCCAATGGGTGCTCGCAGCATCCACTGCGTGTTCCCGAAGCTGCCTCATGCGCCTGATCAACCAGCATCCGGGCCGGGCGGAGAAAATCATCCTCGGCGCGCTGCCGTTCGTGTTGCTCGCCACCGCCTACGCCATCGGCAGCAACATTCGCCTGAGCGAAAACCCGCAGGACAAGCTGCTGCCTTCGCTCACGCAGATGGCAAATACGTTCTACAGCTATGCATTCGTGCCGGATAAGCGCTCCGGCGACTATCTGCTCTGGGGCGATACCGCCGCCAGCCTTGGACGGCTGCTGACCGGCGTTGCCATTTCCGCGTGCATCGCCGTTGCGCTAGGTGTTCCCGCTGGCTTTATCCCCCGCGCCCGTGCCGCGCTTGCCCCGTTCGTTGCCGCCATTTCCCTCATTCCGCCGATCACGGTGCTGCCGATCCTGTTCATCATCTTCGGGCTCGGCGAGGCTTCCAAGATAGCGCTTATCATCGTCGGGACCGCCCCGGTCATGACGCGTTACCTTGCGCAGGTCGTGACGGAAATCCCGCAGGAGCAGATCGTCAAGGCCGTCACGCTGGGGGCCTCGACATGGCAGATGGTCGTCCGCGTGGTGCTGCCGCAAATCATGCCCCGGCTGATCACCTGCATCAGGCTAGGTCTCGCGCCTGCATGGATCTTCCTGATTTCCGCCGAAGCCATCGCCTCGACCGACGGGCTCGGCTACCGGATCTTCCTCGTGCGCCGCTATCTGGCGATGGACGTCATCCTGCCCTATGTGGCCTGGATCACGCTGATCGCCTTCACGCTGGACCGGCTGCTCTATCTCTATTCAAAGCGCCGCCATCCTTGGGCGCATATCGAGGGAGGCGCGCTGTGAACCATGTCGAGGCGCGCAATATCTGGGTCTCCTACGGCGTCGCGCCAATTCTGGAGCGCGTGAACATCTCCGTCGAGCAGGGCACATTCTGCACCATCGTCGGCGCGTCGGGCTGTGGCAAGTCCACATTCCTGCGGTTGCTACTCGGTCAGGAACAGGCGTCACGCGGCGAGATCCTCGTCGATGGCGCGGTGATCCCGGCGGAACCGACACCGGAGCGCGGCATCGTTTTCCAGCGCTATTCGGTTTTCCCGCATCTGACCGTCATGGAGAACCTGACGCTGCCCTCAGCGTTCGAGCAATCCCCGTTTCTGACCCGGCTTTTCGGCAAGGCGAAGCGCGCGGCTGAGGAAAAAGCCGAGGCCATGCTGGAAAAACTTGGCCTGGCCCATGCGCGCGACCGCTATCCGGCCCAGCTCTCGGGCGGAATGCAGCAGCGTCTCTCCATTGGCCAGACCTTGCTCAAACGCCCGAAAATCCTGTTGCTGGACGAGCCGTTCGGTGCGCTCGATCCCGGCATTCGCGGGGACATGCAGATGCTTTTGCTGTCAATCTGGGAAGAAACGGGTATGACGATCTTCATGGTGACGCATGAAATATCCGAAGCCTTCCGGCTGGGCACGCGGCTGATCGTGTTCGACAAGGTCCGCCACGATCCGCAGCATCCGAACGCCTTCGGCGCGACGATCACCTACGATCTCAAGCTGAAAAACGCCGAGCCCACGGATCAGCTCAAGGCCGCCGAATTTCTGAACAACGAAACGATCACGATCAGAGCCAATCATGTTTGATACACTGTCCATGCGCCGCAAGCGCCGCGCCGCGCGCTTTCCCTTTTATGCCCGCCGCGCCCGCCCGCATCATCCGGATTTCAACTCGCGGGAGACGCGCGGCTGGAAGGCCGTTGAGGCTGAAGGCAGGCTGCCGGAGGATGGCTGGCGGCGCGAGCAGAAATGGGCGCTCGACATGGGCCTGCCCGGCGCTGACAGTATCAACGACAAGACCATCCCGACCTTCGCACGCGGCGAGTTGCCTCATTTCGCCGGAATCAATACGTTCCTCAAGGCCCCTTATGTCGAAAACGTTCGCGACGTGGCGAAATATGACGCCGCCGTCATCGGCATCCCCTTCGACAGCGGCACGACCTACCGGCCCGGCACGCGCTTCGGGCCTCAAGGGATGCGGCGGATTTCCGCGCTCTACACGCCCTATAACTACGAAATGGGCGTCGATCTGCGCGAACAGATGACGCTCTGCGATGCGGGCGACGTCTTCACCATCCCCGCCAATCTGGAAAAAAGCTTCGACCAGATCACGCGCGGCGTCTCGCACGTCTTCTCCTCAGGCGCGCTGCCGGTGATGCTCGGCGGCGATCATTCCATCGGCTTCCCTTGCGTGCGCGGCATCGCCGAATGTACATCCAAACGCATCGGCATCATCCATTTCGACCGCCATATCGACATTCAGGAAAAGGATCTCGACGAGCGGATGCATACGACGCCCTGGTACTGGGCGACCAACATGCCGAATGTCCCGGCGACCAATCTCGTGCAGCTCGGCATCGGCGGCTGGCAGGTGCCTCGCTATGGCGTTGCCGAGGCGCGGAAGCGGCAGACCAACGTGCTGACCATCGAGGATATCGAAAAGCTTGGCCTTGAGCGCACTGCGGAAGTCGCGCTGGAACTGGCGTGGAAGGACGCCGACGCGGTCTATATCTCCTTCGATGTCGACAGCGTCGATTGCGGCTTCGTGCCGGGCACGGGCTGGCCGGAGCCGGGCGGTTTCCTGCCGCGCGAGGCGCTGAAGCTGCTCGGCCTCGTTGCCGCCGAGGGACTTTGCGGGCTGGAGGTCGTCGAGGTCAGTCCGCCATACGATACGTCGGATATTACCGCGCTGCTCGGCGTGCGCGTTGTGGTCGAGGCGCTGGGCTCGATGGTCGCGCATGGCAAGCTCGGCAAGCACAAGGCGATCATCGACAAGCCGGTGGCATTTTGAGGACAAGCTTGATGCATGACGACCACCACCACCACGATCACGGCCATCATCACCATCACACCCACGGGCCGGGCCATAACGCCGCGCCGCGCGCCGCTCAGTGGCAGACGCCACACGATCCGGCCGCCAATACCGGACAGCCAAGCGAACCGGAGCCGGATTTCGATCTGGTCGAGGCCGCTTTCGTTTCCGGTTTCAACGCGGCGCCGGACCCGACGAGCTTCCTCCGGCTCGCTCATATTCCGTTTGAAGCGAGCCGGTCTGACGGCGCGAAGTTGCAGCTTCTTCGCGTGGAAACCGACGAAGCGGTCGACATTGCATCGCTTTCGCCGGGGCTTGGCGGCAAGGCCATGCGTTACGATCCGTTGCCCGCGAAACTGGTGTCGCGGCGGCGGAGATTACGATTCGTTTATTTCGATGGTGTAACCATGCAGCATCTGACCTTTGCGGAAGCGCTGGCGCTGCGCTCTTGAGCCGCGCGCCGGGTTGCAGACAATTTCTCCGCTCGCCATGGACGGGTCGGATCGTGTAAAGGAATGTGCGGCGCAATGCCGCCGTGAATCGCGGGAAGCGCCGCCGAGTGCGGCCATATTGCTGCCGTCACGTAGTCACATGATGTGCGGCTGGAGCGTGCTCAAATTTTCGTGTGCTGCATTGCAATCGATGGCGGTCTAAACAAAGAAGAGTCATGCGTGAAGCGCGCCTCCGGCAGGCAACCTTTCGCTTCGCAAACGGCAGCAAAAACGATTGCGGCGGCAATCAGGAATGACTGAGGGAAACAGAACAATGTCCGTAAAGCGTCTATCGGGAATTTATGGCGTTCGCATCGCCGCGCTGAGCGCGGCCCTCCTGGCTGGCGGCGGATTGCTGGCGCAAGGACAGGCGCAGACCGTTGCGGCAGCCGATGACTGGTTGACATTCGACAACTCGCCAAGCTGGAGCCCCGGTTTCGACCGGTCGTTCGCAGAAGAATCGGAACAGTCTCTTGCTATCGGCTTTCCCACGCTTTCCCCGAACAATGTCGAGTACATGAGAGCGGCCATCAAGCGCTATGCAGACATCGTCGAGCGCGGCGGCTGGAGACGGATTCCCGAGATCGAGTTGAGCATCGGCAAGACCCACAAGGCAGTGGCCGTGCTTCGCGAGCGGCTTCGTGCGGAAGGCGACCTGACGAACGATGTCGGCCATCCCGAGACATTCGATTCCTTTGTTGAAAGAGCCGTGAAGGTTGCCCAGATCCGTCACGGCCTCAAGCCGACAGGCATCGTCGACAAGGACACGATCCGCGCGCTCAATGTCCCGGCCAGCGCCTATGTGCGCATGCTGCGCATCAATCTCAGCCGCCTCAAATTGCTGTCCGCGCCGCTGCAGGGCCGGTATATCGTCGTGAACATTCCATCGGCCGAGGTCGAGGCCGTCGAGAACGATCAGGTCGTATCGCGCCATGCCGGAGTTGTCGGCAAGCAGAGCCGCCCGACACCGATTCTGGAATCGAAAATCCACGAAATCAACTTCAACAAGGAATGGATTCTGCCGCCGACCGTGATTCTGGAAGATCTGCTGCCGAAGGCACGGGGCAACGAAGGCTTCAAGATCTTCGAGCGGCTCGGCGTTGATGTCTATGCGAACTACAACGCTTATGAGCGCAATGAAAAGCTCGATCCGCAGACCGTTGACTGGTCAAGTCCGAGGGCCAAGGACATGTTCTTCGCCCAGGCGCCCGGCCGCGACAACCCGCTTGGCTTCATGAAGATCAATTTCTTCAATTCCCATGCGGTCTTCATGCACGACACGCCGTCGCAAACGCTGTTTTCGCGGAATGAGCGGGCCGAAAGCTCCGGCTGCATCAGAATTCAGAACATCTCTCAGCTTGCCGCCTGGCTCCTGCGCGGCAATGGCGACTGGGATCATGCGCGTATTGCGTCGATGAAGGTGACAGGCGAGACGCTCAACGTCCCCGTCAAGAGCGAAGTCAAGCTCTATTTCGCCTATCTCACCGCCTGGGCGACGCCGGACGGAGCCGCCCACTTCCGCCGCGACATCTATCGCCGCGACGGCACGGGCTTGACGGCCACCGTTTACTAACCAGCGCTTGAGCTCAATTTTCGCCGAAGGCCAGATGCACTTTCATGGATCTGGCCTTGTCGGCGGCGAGATCGAACGCCGGAACGGGATCGGAGGCGGGCAGGGTCGCCGTGATCAGCGGTCTTGCATCGAGCTTACCTGCCTCCAGATGAGCGATTGCGGTGTTAAACTCGCGGTGGAAACGGAAGCTGCCGCGCAACTGGATTTCCCGCGCCATGACCGAGGAAATCGGCAGAGCAGTTTCTCCTCCATTGCCGACGAGAACCATGATCCCCATCCGTTTCAGGCTTGCCAGTCCTTGCGCAAAAGCTTGCGCGTGACCCGACGCCTCGAAGTGAACGTCGAAAAGTCCATGGGCATCGCATTCGCTGGCGAGGGCATCCTTCTCCGTGCCGGTGTTGATCGTGCGCGTTGCGCCCATCGCCGAGGCGATTTCCAGCGGTTGCGGCAGGATGTCCGTGACCACGATTTCCGCTGCGCCCGCAATTCCCGCCGAAGCCGCGATCAGCACGCCTATGGGGCCCGCGCCCGTCACCAGCACACGCTTGCCGGCAAGTTCCCCCGCCTGACCGGCCGCGTGGAGGCAGACCGCAAAGGGTTCGGCGAGCGCAGCGTCGGCGAAGGACAGATGGTCCGCGATCGGGACCGCCTGCACCGCCTTGCAGACCAGCACGTCGCGGAACCCGCCATCGACATGGGGCGTGCGCATGGCGCTGCCGAAAAACCGCATATCAACGCAATGGTTGGCATGGCCCGACCGGCAATAGCTGCATGAGCCGCAGGCGAGACTGGGGTTGACCGCAACGCGCTGACCGGCGCGCAGCTGGCTGACGGCTGCTCCGGTTTCGACGATTTCGCCGGAAAGCTCATGGCCAAGCACCATCGGAGCCTTCAGCCTCACCGTGCCGAAGCCGCCATGCAGATAATAATGCAGATCGGAGCCGCAGATGCCGCCGACGCGCACAGCGATCTTGACCTCATCCGGTCCGACCGCGGGAACGGGAACCGGGCCGATTCCCAACTTGCGCGCAGCCGAGGCGATGATGGCATTCGTCGTCGAACTCATGAGGACTTCCTTCGCTCATTGCCGCCTGCCATCAATAGCACATGAACCGGCCCTTCGCCCGGCTTCGGGATCAGGGCCGCTTCAGCCGAGCGCCTCGATCACGGCGCGGGCGCAATCCTTCGTGCTCGCGCTGCCGCCGAGATCGCGGGTGCGCGAGGCCGGGTCGGCGAGCACCTTCTCGATGGCCGCGTCGATAGCGCGTGCGGCGTCCGGTTCGCCGAGATGATCCAGCATCATCGAGCCGCACCAGATCTGCGCGATCGGGTTGGCGATGCCTTTCCCGGCAATGTCCGGCGCGGAACCGTGGACCGGCTCGAACATGGACGGGAATTCGCGTTCCGGGTTGAGATTGGCGGACGGGGCGATGCCGATGCCGCCGGCGATGGCGGGCCCGAGATCGGAGAGAATGTCGCCGAACAGATTGCTGGCGACGACCACGTCGAACCAGTCCGGATGCTGGACGAAATGCGCGGTCAGAATGTCGATATGATACTGGTCGGTCTTCGTCTGCGGGTACTTGGCGGAGATGGCGGCGAAGCGCTCGTCCCAGAACGGCATGGTGTGGATGATGCCGTTGGACTTGGTCGCCGAGGTGACGTGGCCGCGCCGTTTCTGCGCCAGCTCGAAGGCGTAGGTCATGATCCGGTCGACTCCGCGCCGCGTGAATATCGCTTCCTGAATGGCCAGCTCGTTTTCGGTGCCCCTGTAGAGACGCCCGCCCGCTTCGGAATATTCGCCCTCATTGTTCTCGCGCACGACGATGAAGTCGATATCGCCCGGCTTGCGGCCCGCAAGCGGGGAGGGCACGCCCTCGAAGAGCCGGACGGGGCGGACATTGGCATATTGGCGCAACTCGCGGCGCAGCGGGATCAGCAGGCCCCAGAGCGAGACGTGATCCGGTACGCCCGGATAGCCGACTGCGCCGAGGAAGATCGCATCATGCGCCTTACATTGCTCGACGCCATCTTCCGGCATCATGCGCCCCGTCTTGGTGTACAGCTCGCAGCTCCACGGCAGGTCGGTCCATGCAAAGCCAATGCCGAAGCGGCCCCCGACCGCCTCAAGCACCTCGACGGCGGCCGGTACGACTTCAAGGCCGATGCCGTCTCCCGGGATGAGTGCGATCTTGTACTTGCGGTCGGTCATGAGGGCTCCTGCTCATCTGTGATGTTATATGGTGCCGGACAGGCACGGCCACTTGATGGGGCGGGGCAGTATAAGCCATATTGTCGCCTGTCCAACGCATCATCGCGTATTCTGAATGCGTTTGTAGGTTAGGTCGAGTGAAGCGAGACCCGACAATCTTTGCATGATGAGGGTGCCTGTTGTTGGGTCTCGCCAGTGGCTCGACCAAGCTGCGCTATTCAACCGTGCGCCGCTCGACCGTCGCGCCGTCGCTGAGGCCCGGACCGGGATAGAGAATGATGGTTTCGCCCGCCTCGATCCCGCTTGTCACCTGCGCCTGCACGCCATTATTGCGGCCAACCTCGACGCTCGCCAGTTGCGCAGCGCCGTTCACGACCTTGAACACCGCCCATTCGCCATCCTGCCGGAAAAGCGCGCTCGACGGCACGGTCAGGGCGTTTTCGTCCTCCCAGATGACAATGCGCGTCTCGACGCGGAACCCGTGGCCGAGGCTTTCGCGCTGCCCGGACGGATCGAGAAACCTGACGATCACATTGACGCGCTGTTCCTCGACGCCGAGAGCCGACAGCTTGGTGAACCCCCACGGCTCGACGCGCTCCACTTCGCCGCTCAAAGCCTGATCGCCGCCCCAATCCTCGATGATCACCCGGTTGCCAACGCTGACGCGAACGGCGTCGGTGGACAGGAGTTCGGCGACGATTTCGAGATCGTTGGAGGTGTTGCCGATTTCGAGTATGGGCGCGCCGGCGGCGAGCGTGGTTTCGCTTTCCTGCATGACGCGCAGGATGCGTCCCGAGACCGGCGCGGTGAGCTGGATGATTTCGGTCTTCTCCGTCGTGCCGGTCGCCGTGTCCAGGTTTTGCGAGAAATTGATCAACCGGGCGCGGGCGTTGGCGAGATCGGCCTCGCGCATCGTGATCGCCGCCCGTGCCGTTGCAACCGCCGCGTCCGCCGCGCGCGCTTCCCGCTGGACGCGATCGAGTGCGGCCTCGGCCACCGTGCCGCGCCGGCGCAAGGTCTCGGCCCGTTGCAGGTCCGTGTCCGCCAGATCCTTGTCGGCCATCGCTTTATTCAGATCGGCCTGAGCGACACGCATCGCGGCCTCGGCGGCGCGGACCTCGGCCCTGGCCTGCTCGCGGGCGCGGATGTCGAGCGGCGTCGGATTGACCGGAAGCATACGGGCAACGATGGTCTGCCCGCCCGTCACCGCGTCACCGGGCTTCACGTCAAGGCGCAGCAGGCGACCGGGAACGGGCGCGGAGACCACATAGGCGTCGCGCACGCGGGTTTTCGCTTCCTCATTTATGGTGACGGTCATCGGCTGGCGTTTCGCCTCGCCCATGTCGACCATGATCGGGCGCGGCCAGAATGCATAGGCAAAGGCTCCCGCCAGAAGGACGCCGGTGCCGATCATGATCCATGTCCGTGAACGCTTGCGTGCCAAGGATGTCTACTCCCGTGTTTTCAAGGCGGACACCGGGTCGATCCGGTCCACATCGCGTTTGACGATCCAGCCGGAGATCGCCGACGCCAATAGCACGGCGACGGCGGCGGCGCCGTAGCTCTCCGGCACCACCACGGCCGGGATCTGGTACAGCTCCGTGCTGAAGCCTTCTGAAATCGCCCGGGACAGGTAATAGCCGAGCGCGCAGCCGAACGGCAGTGCCATCAGCGTGATGACCCCGAGTTCGCCGAGCAGCACGAAAGCGGCCTCGCCCCTTGTGAAGCCGATCACCCGCAGGCTGGCGAGGTCGCGCTCGCGTTCGGCAAAGGCGATGCGCGCGCTGTTGTAGACGATGCCGAACGTAATGATGCCCGCCATCAGCGTCATGACGTAGCGCATCATGCCCGCGCCTTCGTCGAGCAGCTTCTGGAACGCGGCGCGCACTTCACTGCGCAGGCTGACGCCGGCGACGACCGGCATGTCCTTGATTTCGCGATAGATGGCGCTGCTGCGGGCGTCGTCAATGCGGAGATAGGCGCCGGAGACCCGGCCCTGTTCCCGCAAGGCGCGGTTGAGCGCTCCCATTTCCATATAGGCGGGCGAGCCAAGCAGCGTCTCGGCAATGCCGACGACGGGCACGCGCAACTCGGGCCGCCGGCCTTCGCGGACGTCGATGGTTAGCGTCTCGCCTGCCTTGATGTGGAGAATATCGGCAAGGCCCTTTGCCAGTATGACACCGTCCTCGCGTACGTAGATCGGGGCCATGTCGCTGTTGACGGCGCGGTTGAGGCGCGGCTCGGGGATGAGCCCGTTGATGGCGCCGCGATGGCTGTGGAAGCCGTTGCGCAGGATGGCGGACACGGTCCGGAACGGCTCGACCTCGATGACGCCTTGAATGCGCTGCAGTCTGTGGATCGCTCTTTGATCCAGCGGTTCGTTGAAGGTGACGGTCACGTCGCTGCGGTCGATGACGCTGAAATTGATCGCCAGCGTCTTCTCGAAGCCGTTCATGGTGTTGAGCATGGCGACCGAGAGTCCCATCCCCGCGCCGATGCCGATAGCCGCCGTGATCGCGCGCAAGGGCTGGCGGAGGATGCGCCGCACGATCATCCGGCTAGGCTGGTCGAGCACGGCTTTGAGCGCACCCGTCAACGCGGCCGAGCGGCTGAAATCGGCCGGCGCGGGCGGACGCATCGCAACGGCGGGCGGCAGCGCGAACACCTGCCGCAACACGAAAATGCCCCCCGCGGACGCGGCGAGCACGCTGACGGCAACGCCGGTCAGGAATGTCGCCATGTCGAGCTGGAAGACCAGGAACGGGAATTTGAAATAGTTCTGATAGATGCCGGCGAAGCCGCGCCCGGCCATCACGCCGAGAATGCAGCCCAGCGCCGCACCGCCGATGGCGATGACGAGAATGAGCTTGAAATAATGCGTGCTGACCTCGAAGCTCGTATAGCCGAACGCCTTGAGAAGCCCGATCTGTTCGCGTTCGGACTGGATGATCCGTGAGATGACGATATTGAGCAGGAAGGCGGCTATGGCGAGGAAGATCGGCGGCACTGTCCGGCTGGAGACCTTGAGGCTGTCGATCTCCTCGGAGATGAAGCGGTTGGAAAACTGGTCTTCAAGGCCGTAAGCGCCGGTGCCGCCATAAGGTTCGAGAATGCGGTTCAGATGGTCGAGGACGGCTTCCTGCCTTGCGCCGCGCGACAGGGCGACGAGCGCCTCGTTGAAGGCTCCGCCCAGATCGTAGGCGGCGCCGAGCGCGTCCTTGCTCATCCAGATCACGGCGAAGCGCGTATCGTCCGGGGCAAGCTCGCCAGGCGGCACGGCATAGAGAAATTCGGGCGCCTGCGCCAGCCCTGCAATGCGGAAGGTGCGCCGCGCTCCGTTCATGGTCGCCGAAAGCGTATCGCCGGGCGAAAGATCGTGCGCCGCGGCGAAATCCTCCAGCAGCAGGATTTCCTCCTCATGGCTTGGAGCGATGCGGCGGCCGGCGGCCAGATAGACGTCGTTGAGGCGCGGCGGCCGGGACACGTCGATGGAGACCGCCTGCGCCCGGATCGGCACCTCGATGCCCGGCAGGTCGATGAGCGCGCCGCCATTGACGCGGCCCTCGGCGGCGGCAACGCCGGGGATTTCGGCAATCTCGCGGATGAGATGGTTCGGCGCGCGTTTGACGGGGGCGAACACATCGGCGAGACGGTAGCGCTCGTAATAGGCGCGGCGCGTCTCCTCAAGCGAATTCACCAGCCCGTCCATCATGACGAGCATGAGCACGCCGAGCCCGATCACGACCGCGATGGCGAGCGCCTGCCCCTTGATGCGCCACAGATCGCGCGCGAGCTTTCGGTCGAGCGGGCTCATCCGGCCAGCCCTCCTGTGCCGGTCACCATTCGATCTCCTCGGCGGAGAGCTTGGCCTTGTTGACGATGACCTCGCGAATGCTGCCATCGGCGAAATGAACGACACGGTCGGCCATCTCGGCGGTGGCGGCGGCGTGAGTGATGATCAGAACAGTCGTGCCCAGCTCTTCATTCACGTTCTGCAACACACGCAGCACCGTCCGGCCTGTGGTGCTGTCGAGCGCGCCGGTCGGCTCGTCGCAGAACAGCACCGTGGGCTGCTTCGCTATAGCCCGCGCGATGGCGACGCGCTGCTGTTCGCCGCCGGAGAGTTGCGCGGGGAAATGGCTCGCGCGCTCGCCAAGGCCGACGAGCTTGAGCGCTTCGCCGGCATCGAGCGGATCGTCGGCGATTTCGGTGACCAGTTCGATGTTTTCATGGGCCGTCAGGCTGGGCATCAGATTGTAGAACTGGAAGACGAAGCCGACATGGTGGCGGCGATATTGCGTGAGCTGTGCGTCGCTCATCGCGGTCAGATCCTCGTCAAAGAAATGCACCGTGCCGTCCGTTGCGCGGTCTAGGCCGCCGATGATGTTCAGTAGCGTCGATTTCCCGCTGCCCGAGGGGCCCAGCAGCACGACCAGTTCGCCAGCCGGCAGTTCCAGATCGACGCCGCGCAGCGCGCGCACTTCGGAACGTCCCGAGCCGTAGACCTTGGTCACGCCCTTCGTCCGGAAAGCCAGGCGGGATTTCGTCTCCAGCGTGCTCATGGTCACTCGACAACACCATTCATTCTTGACCGGCGCACCAGCTTGGTCATGCAGGATTGCGGCGCCGATAGTGAACGGGGCATAGTCTCAAAACAAAGGCAATTCAACTCCTGTCAGGGGAATAGGGGCAAAGAAACGGACATGACATTCGATATGGGAAAATTCGCGCTGACCGGACGGACGGCGCTGGTTCTGGGCGGATCGAGCGGCATCGGCCGCGAGATCGCGCTCGGGTTTCAGGCCGCGGGTGCAAAAGTGATCGTCGCCGCGCGCAGCCAGGACAAGCTCGACCGGATGGCGGGTGAGCTTGGCAGCGACGGCGGCGCGCCGGTGACCTATTCTGCGGATCTGCGCTCTGTCAGCGAATTGAAGGCGCTTGGCGATCAGATCGAAAGCGATCATGGCCGCGTCGATATTCTGCTCAACAGCCAGGGAACGACCGTGATCAAGCCTGCGCTGGAGTTGAGCGAGGAGGACTATGACGCGATCCTCGACACCAACCTGAAGAGCGTCTTTTTCGCCTGCACCACCTTCGCGCCGGGGATGATCGAACGCGGCAAGGGCGCGATCGTCAATATTTCCTCGCTGGCCGCGCATACGGGCTGGGCCAACGCCGCCGCCTATGCCGCCAGCAAATGGGGCGTTGCCGGGATCACGCAGAGCTTTGCCGCCGAATGGGGCGGAAGCGGCGTGCGGGTCAATGCGATCGCACCCGGCTTTTTCATGACCGACCTCAACCGCGCCCGCATGTCCGAGGAACGCAAGGCCGAAGCCAGACGCCGCAACGCGATGTCACGCATGGGCGAGCTGGAGGAACTTGTCGGCGCGGCTGTGTATCTGGCCTCGGACGCCGCGCAATTCGTGAGCGGGGCGACGCTCAGAGTTGACGGCGGCTACCTGTCGTCGGGCATCTGAGTTTCTGCCGGCGTGGTTAATGAAGGCCATGGATGAAAAGACCGCCGAAATCCGGCAACGGGGCGCGACGTTTTGTTCCTGAGGGCTGGCCCTGAGCTTCGCTTATTGACTGGACACATTATGAACGCCATATCCAAAGCTCTTTTTTCCGAATTTGAGCTTCCTGGCACATTTGCATCGGACCGCCGTGTACGCTAAACCTTTCCCTTCGAATATCTCGACCGGGCCGGCTAAATCGGTCCATTTGTGTCGTTTTAAAGCTCATCTCAACTCTGTGTTAACTGCATCCGGCGAGGATACGTTCCTTGGTCGGGGAGCGGTAAAGGACAAGACATATGCCCTGGAGTAATCAGAATGGTGGTGGGGGAGGCGGCGGCTGGAAAGGCGGCGGCGGCCCTTGGGGACAAGGTCCGACCGGCGGTGGCGGCGGCGGTCAATCCCCTGATCTGGAAGAGCTTTTGAAACGCAGCCAGGACCGGTTGAAACAGGCCATGCCAGGCGGTGGAATGAGCGGCGGTCTGCTGGCATTGATCATTCTCGTCGGTATTGCCGTTATCGGCTTCTATGCGTTTACAGTCAGTGTCCAGCCTAACCAGCGTGGCGTCGTGCTCCGGTTCGGCGAGTTGAACAGAACGCTGACGCCGGGCCTGAAGTTCCGTTGGCCCTATCCCATCGAGCAGGTTTATCTTCCCGCGGTCACGAATGTGAACCGTGAAGAGATCGGCATGCGCACTTCATCGAATGCGAATTTCTTCGGCAGTCCGGGCGCCGACATTCAGGCCCGCGACGTCGAGGAGGAAAGCCTGATGCTGACGGGCGACGAAAATATCGTCGACGTCGATTTCGTGGTGCTCTGGCGTATCAATGACGCCGCGAATTATCTCTTCAATATCCAGAACCCGGAAGGCGGCGTGAAGGATGTCGCCGAAAGCGCGATGCGCGAAATCGTCGGCCAGAACAACATTCAGCCGATCCTGACGCGCAGCCGGCGTGAAACCGAAGAAGCCGTGCAGGCTCTGATGCAGACAACGCTGGATAATTACGGCGCGGGCGTCGAAGTCACCCAGGTTCAGCTTCAGAAGGTGGACCCGCCGCAGGAGGTCATTGCCTCCTTCCGTGACGTTCAGGCCGCGCGCGCCGACCAGGAGCGCCTGCAGAACGAGGCAGATGCCTATGCCAACCGTGTCGTCCCGGAAGCGCGTGGTGATGCCCAGCGCATCCTGCAAGGGGCGGAAGCCTACAAGGAGCAGGCGGTCGCTGAATCCGTGGGCCGGACCGAACGCTTCCTGAAGATCTATGACGAATACGCCAAGGCGCCGGACGTGACGCGCAAGCGCATGTTCCTCGAAACGATGGAGCGCGTTCTGGGCAGCACTGACAAGATCATCATAGACCAGGGCGCTCAGGGCTCAGGCGTTGTGCCTTACCTGCCGCTGAATGAGTTGAACCGCACGCAGCGGCCCCAGGGAGGAAACTCACAATGAAAGGCGTCATTTCCGTAATCTTTCTGATTATTCTGGGTGTGGGCGCGTTCGCTGCCTATAACGCCTACTTCATCGTTCATCAGACGCAAACGGCCCTCGTGCTGCGTTTTGGTGAACCCAAACAGATCGTCACCACTCCGGGCCTCAACTTCAAGGTTCCGTTTGCGGAGAATGTGGAATTCTTCGACAAGCGCATCCTTGATCTTAACCTGCCCCAAAAGGAAGTCATCGCCGCCGATCAGAAGCGACTGGTCGTTGACGCGTTCGCGCGTTACCGGATCGCGGATCCACTGCTCTTCTTCCAGTCGGTGACGAACGAGGTTGGCGCGCGCAACCGCCTGGAGAGCCTGCTTGACTCCGCACTGCGCAGCATTCTGGGCGCCAGTACCTTCGTCGAGGTTGTGAAAGAGCAACGCGACCAGCTCATGCAACAGATCGGTGAGCGCGTTGATGCCGAAGCCAGCAATTTCGGCATGAACATCATCGATGTGCGTCTCAAGCGCGTTGATCTGCCGGAAGCGAACAGCCAGGCGATTTACGAGCGGATGAAGACCGAGCGTCAACGCGAGGCCGCTGAAATCCGTGCGCAAGGTAGCGAGCAGGCCAAGCGTATCCGGGCCAATGCCGATCGTCAGGTGACGGTAACGATTGCTGAAGCCGAGCGGGATGCGGAGCGTCTTCGCGGTGAGGGTGACGGAGAGCGTAACCGCATCTATGCCGAAGCCTTCGGCCGGGATCCCGACTTCTTCGCCTTCTATCGCTCGATGCAGGCTTACGAGGAAGGCTTGAAAGCGGAAGACACGCGTTTGGTAATTACGCCGGATACCGAGTTCTTCCAGTATTTCAAGTCGCCCGGCGGAGTCACCGCGCAAGCGCCTGCCGCGCAGCCTGAAAATGGTCCCGCACGGCCGACAACCACGGGGCAGTTGTTGCCCGGTTCGGACAGCGATACGGCGTCGCGGACGTCGCAAGCCGTTCAATGAGCGACTTTCTGGTCGGTCTCGGCCTCGTCTTCGTGATTGAAGGGCTCATATGGGCCCTCTCTCCGAGATTTGGCCTGCAACTGATGAAACTCGCAGCCATGACACCTGAACAGCGCCTCCGCACCGGGGGCGCTGTTGCCGTTGGATTCGGCGTGTTTCTGATCTGGATGGTCAGGGGCTGACGATGTGAGCCGCCCTGACGATTTCACGATCATGTGGACAACGAAACGATCGATCAAAAAATCGTTTGCTCGAAATGCGAGACACTTCGGTGGAACGGGGCTATATTTCAGGGAACAAAGCGTGGCTTTTTTGCCTGCCGCGCGATTTTGAACTGGGCCTGAGCCTGCAAACAAGGACTGAGGCATGAAGGATTGCAGTCGTCTCTTTCTGTTCCACATTTCCGCGATGGGTGGCGCGCGGCGCCCTGTCATCGCGATGCTGGCAGTCGCGCTTTGCCTGACATTTGCGGCTATCCCCCTTGGCTACGGCGCCGCCCATGCGCGCGGGCCTCAATCCGTGGCCGACATTGCCGATCCGCTCAAGGCGGCAGTCGTCAACATATCGACCACGCAACGCCTGAAGGAAGTTCAGGAAGTGCCCTTGCCGGAAATCCCGAAGGATTCACCCTTCGAGGAATTTTTTCAGGATTTCTTTAACAGGGACGGACCGGGCAGCGGCCAGCGCTCCAATTCGCTTGGTTCGGGCTTCGTTATCGACGCCTCTGGTCTCATCGTGACCAACAACCATGTGATCGAGGGCGCGGACGAAATCACCGCCGTCTTCACCGACGGCACGAAGCTGAAGGTCGTTGAGGTCGTCGGCCGCGACGCCAAGACGGATCTTGCCGTCCTTCGCGTGGAGCCTCCCAAACCGCTGTCCGCGGTGAAATTCGGCGACAGCGAAAAAATGCGCGTCGGCGACTGGGTGATGGCGATCGGCAACCCGTTCGGCCTTGGCGGCACGGTGACCGTCGGCGTGGTCTCCGCGACCCGCCGCGACATCCAGTCCGGGCTTTACGACGAATTCCTGCAGACGGACGCCTCGATCAACCGGGGCAATTCCGGCGGGCCGCTTTTCAACATGGATGGGGAAGTGATCGGCGTGAACACGGCGATCATTTCGCCGACCGGCGCGTCCATCGGCATCGGTTTCGCCGTCCCCTCGAATACGGTTGCGCAGGTTTTCGACCAGTTGAAGACCTTCGGCGAGACGCGGCGCGGCTGGCTGGGCGTGCGCATCCAGACCGTCACGGATGAAATTGCCGAGAGCGTCGGGCTGGAGGCGAGCGGCGGTGCGCTGGTGGCCTCCGTGATCGAAGGCGGGCCGGCGGCCAATGCGGGCCTTGAAGTCGGCGACATCGTCGTGTCGTTCGACGGTCAGGACGTGACCGCCATGCGCCAGTTGCCGAAGATCGTCGCGCAGACCGCCATCGACAAGGAAGTCGAGGTCGTCGTGCTGCGAAAGGGTGAGCGCATGACCTTCAAAATCACGGTCGGCCGGCTCGACGAAGGTGGCGCGGAGGCGGCCAAGCCCGAGGCGGAAGGCGAGAAGGGCGGAGCGCTCGATGCGCAGCCGAAGAAATCTTCGCTGGGCATCACATTCTCACCCATTACCGACGAATTGCGATCGCGCTATGCGATCGACCGTGGCGTTACCGGCGTTGTGATCACCGAGATCGACCCGGAGGGGCCTGCCGCCGACAAGGAGGTTCAGCCGGGCAATGTGGTGATCGAGATCACGCATCAGAAGGTCGGCTCGCCGGAAGAGGTGACCACGCGGCTTGAAACGCTGCGCAAGCTGAAGCGCCGGAACGCGTTGCTGACCGTCGCCGATAGCGGGGGCGAACTCAGCTTCGTCGCCATCGAGATCGTGGCGCAGTAAAGCCAGCCGGCCTCGGCTGACGCAAAGCCTCATCTGCGGGCCAGAGTCTCGACAAGTTTCCTTGCGTGCTCCGCGAGGACGGCATTGTCGGCCATCGTGCCGGGCGCGCGCAGTTCCACGCCTTCATGGCGCGGCATTACGTGAAAATGCGTATGGAACACCTCCTGACCTCCGGCCGCTTCCGAGAATTGCGCGATTGTGGCGCCGTCGCCGTCAAAAGCCTGCTTCACGGCGCGTGCAATCTTCTGCACGACAAGGATCAGATGCTGCAGATCATCCGGCTCGATATCGAGAATATTGCGTGAGGGCGCTTTCGGAATGACCAGCGTATGGCCGTCGGCGCGCGGCATGATGTCCATGAACGCCATCGTCTTCTCGTCCTCATGAACCTTGTGACAGGGCAGGTCGCCGCGCAGGATCTTTGCGAAGATATTCTCGGGGTCGTAACTGGGGGAGGTGGTCATATGCGCCGTCCTTTTCCGATTATCCGCGTGTCCTGATCTAGAGGCGGGCGGCGGCAACGGTCAAGTCCCGGACGCTTAGAGCAAGATCATTTCTTACGGAAACGATTCTGGTCCGCATCTGTTTGTTTCAAGCTCGATTGTTCCGAAAAACTCATCCCCGCCTGGCCGCATAATCGCGCCCGCGATCTGGCGGCTGACACGCCTCGCGGCAAAGGCCATGCTCGCCGCGATCATGCCGCAACCGATGCAACAAGCCCTCGATCCAAACCGACTGA
>JBHJOB010000055.1:0-52113 GCA_050330195.1 Rhodomicrobiaceae bacterium
ATCTGCCGAACTATCTCGGCTGGCGGCGAGCGATGGAAAAAGCCGGCGCTGCCATGACGCCAGAGCGCTGCCTGCTCGCGGCGACAGGTTGAAATCCACACTCAAGCCGAACAGAGCCATTAGAATAGTTGCGCGGTTCTTTTTCGACTGCAACTTTGAAGGATAAAATCATAAAAGGAGGAAATTTCACGATGAACAGGATACTTCCGGCGATCGCGATACTCTCGACCGCCGCTTTTCTGACAGCCGCTCCACTGCTGCAGGCGCAGGACCAGCCCGACTGGTGCAACTCGAAATGGGGACCGGACGATGAAATCGGCGCGGCCAATCTGATCTCGCCGGAATCGGTGATGGCAGCCGCCAAGCTCGTCACGACCGGCAAGGTCTACGCCCTTGGCGGCGAGACCAACGCGACGACGCCGTCATTCGCGCCCCGGACATGGTCGACGACCATCCTCCAGCCCGGACAGGTCGGCGGCGTCACGCTTGGGCCAACCAAATCGAGCTACAATGACGATATTCACATGGGCTGGGTCGGCACCGGGTCGCAGATCGACGGACTCGGCCATCTCGGCATCGATCATGTCTATTACAATTGCAACAAGGCCGCCGATTTCGTCAAACCGGATGGTCTGACCAAGCTCGGTATCGAAAAAATTCCACCGCTCGTCGCGCGTGGCGTGGTTCTCGACATGACCGCCGTCACCGGCCAGAACCCCGTCCCGGAGGGCACCCCGTTTAACCGGGCCGAGATCGATGCGGCGCTTGAGAAACAGGGGATCGAGATCCGTCGCGGCGACGTCGTGCTCTTCCATACGGGTTGGCAAAGCCTTGTCGGACAGGACAACAAGAAATTCATCAGCGCCGAACCGGGGCTTGGCAAGGAGGGCGCCGAATATCTGGCCAGCCTGGAAGTCATGGCGGTCGGCGCGGATACATGGGGGCTGGAAGTTGTCCCCTTTGAAGAGGGTGTCGGCGTTTTCGAGATCCACCAGATCCTGCTGGCCAAGAATGGCATCTATATTCTGGAAAACATGATCACGGCAGAACTGGTGAACGATCAGGCGTGGGAGTTCATGTTCGTCGAAAGCCATGGACGGATCACCGGCGGCGTGCAGGCGATCATCAATCCGGTCGCGATCCGTTAGAGAGCGAGATCCGATCCTGATCCAGCGGATCGGTTCGCAAAGACATGGGCCGGCGTTCGTAACGGGATGCCGGCCGCACCGCGTCCGAGATTCGTCATTCCCGCGCAAGCGGGAATCCCACTAAACACCGGAGGTGTTGCGGAGTACTGGATTCCCGCTTGCGCGGGAATGACATCTGTATGTGTGGCAGGGTGATCCCACTTGAAGCGACTCCGCTCCAAGCTCAAAATGCACTTAACCACGGTCTCGATCCGCGAATGCCGCGAAAAATTCGTGATGGCGCTTGTTCGCGTCGTCTCCGTTCAGGCGTTCGCCATCGACGCCGCCTTCACCGCCTCGACAATATCGTCGACCACAGACTCGATCAGCGCCTCGTCGTCGCCCTCCGCCATCACGCGGATCAGCGGCTCCGTGCCCGATGGCCGAATCAGCAACCGCCCGCGATTGCAGAGCCGCGCCTCGTTCTTCGCGATGACAGCCTGAACCCGCTCGTCGGCAAGCGGAGCGCCGCCACTGATCTCCACATTCTTCATGATCTGCGGCACGCGGTCGAAAAGGTGGCAGACCTCGCTGACCGGCTTGCCGCTGCCGATGACCACGCCGAGGATTTGCAACGCCGTGACAAGCCCGTCTCCCGTTGTGGTGTAGTCGGTCATGACGATATGGCCGGACTGCTCGCCGCCCAGATTGTAGCCGCTGTTGCGCATCCGCTCGACGACGTGACGATCGCCGACAGCCGTGCGCACAAGGTCCAGACCGAGCCCTTGCAGAAAGCGCTCCAGACCGAGATTGGACATGACGGTCGCCACGACGCCATTGCCGGTCAGCCTGCTATCGGCTTTCCACGCCTGCGAAATGGCGGCCAGAAGCTGGTCGCCGTCGATGATCGTGCCTTTTTCATCGACGATGAT
The DNA here is from genome assembly GCA_050330195.1 of Rhodomicrobiaceae bacterium. GTDB lineage: Bacteria > Pseudomonadota > Alphaproteobacteria > Rhizobiales > Rhodomicrobiaceae > JAHQVI01. The sequence goes on from JBHJOB010000055.1 coordinate 2,060, forward strand.
CACCCGGTCCGCATCGCCATCGAGCGCGATACCGATATCCGCGCCCACCTGCCGGACCTTGCGGCACAGCGCGTCCGGCGAGGTCGATCCGCAATTGCTGTTGATGTTGAAGCCATCCGGGCTGACGCCCAGCGCCGTGACGTCAGCGCCCAGTTCCCAGAGCGATTGCGGCGCGACGCGGTAAGCCGCGCCATGCGCGCAGTCGATGACGACCTTCAGACCGTCGAGGCGGATCGAACGGTCCAGCGTGCGCTTGGCGTATTCGATGTAGCGGTCGAAAACGCCGTCAATGCGCTTGTTGCGTCCCATGCCTTCAGGCGGCGGCAGCAGTTGGCTGATGTCGCCTGCGATCTGTTCCTCGATCTGCATCTCGATCTCGTCGGAAAGCTTGAAGCCTTCCCGGTCGAAAATCTTGATGCCGTTATCCTGATAGGCATTATGGGAGGCGGAAATCATGACGCCCAGATCGGCGCGCAGGGAGCGCGTCAGCATGGCGACCGCCGGCGTCGGCATCGGCCCGAGCTGAAACACATCCATGCCGACCGAGGCGAAGCCGGAGACGAGCGCCGACTCCAGCACATAACAGGAAAGCCGCGTATCCTTGCCGATCACGACGCGGTGCCGATGGTCGCCATTGGTGAACAGATGGCCGGCCGCCATGCCGACCTTCATCGCAGTCTCGGCGGTCATCGGATAGGAATTGGCTTTGCCCCGAATACCATCCGTACCGAAAAGACGTTTAGCCATGAGCGATTATCCTGCCTGGTTTCATGTATTCCAATTTCATTTCCGTATATTTAATACATTATTACTGAAATAATATTTCACAATAAAGCAGTTCTATTCACATCATGCGTCGGATTGCACACAACGCGAAATAAACACCCCGTCCCATTGACCGACGGGCCGTATAGCATCAACGATCCGGCCTCTCCAGTAAATTGTCCTCTCAATTCATTACAACGCAGCGAAACGGGAACGGAGCCGAGGGTGCAAGTCTAGCGCGAAGCGAGCCAGCAATCGAGGGCCTGCCGCGTCGGCGCCACATCGTGAACCCGCAGCATCTGTACACCTTGAGCGATACCGGCAAGGGCAACGCCGATGCTGCCGGGCACGCGCTGTTTCGGGTCGCTCTCGCCGGTGATGCTGCCGATGAAGCGTTTGCGCGAAGCCCCAAGCAGCAGTGGCGCGCCGAGCCCATGAAACAGGCTGATGCCGGCAATCAGCGCGAGATTGTGCGCGACGGTCTTGCCGAAGCCGATGCCGGGATCGGCGATCAGCATGCCAGGCGGTACCCCGGCCGCTTCCGCAGCCGCCAGACGGCCTTCGAGGAAATCGTAAACTTCAAGCAGCACATCATCGTAAAACGGATTGTCCTGCATGGTGCGCGGATCGCCCTGCGCATGCATCAGAATGACCGGACGGCCAAGCCCGGCGGCCATTCCGGCGGAGCGCGGATCGTGACAGAGCGCGGACACATCGTTGATGATCGCCGCGCCGCCCTGTACCGCCATTTCCATGATGCGGGGCTTGCGGGTGTCGATGGAGATCGGCTTGCCGAGATCCCGCAAACCGCCGATCACAGGCAGCGCGCGGCGCATTTCCTCGGCTTCGTCCACCGGCGGTGCGCCGGGCCTTGTGGACTCGCCGCCAATATCGACGATGTCCGCCCCTTCGCTGCTCAGCCGGAGCGCGTGGGCGATGGCGCTTTGCTGCGTGCCGAAATCGCCGCCATCGGAAAAGCTGTCCGGCGTCACATTGACGATGCCCATGATGAGCGGACGCTGCAATTCCAGCCCCGCAATGGCCGCGCGCGGGGTCGTAATGCGGGCGAGGAGCGCACGGATGCCCGTGTCCGAGCTGGCGGCTGCATCGCGCGCAGACATGATCCGCCGCGCAGACTTGCCGGGCGTCCCTTCGATCAACTCGAATGCGAGACATGAGGCGGGACCGCCCGCCAGAGGCAGCGCCATCTGCTGGGCCAGCGCCTCGATTGCCGTTTCGCCCCAGACGATGCCCACGGGCCGAAGGTAGAGTTTTCCGCTCAAGCGACCATGCCCCAGATCCAAGTCAGCGATACCCGGCGGAGATCACTTGCCGCAAAAGCCTTTCGCCTGCGGCGTCCACTCGCCGAACCCGGTTGCAACCATATTGCTGATCACCCGGCAAACATAGCGCTTTTGCGCGGGATTGTTGTTCGGTCCGGCGTGGTAGCGGGCAACGGCCATCGTCCATGTGCCTTCGCGGGCGTAAAGCTGCTTCAGGAAACGCGCCGCATAATCGACATTCCTGGCTGGATCGAGCATCTCCTTGACGCTGGCGAACTGATCGCTGTGGAAATGGTGGTTGATCTGCATGCAGCCCATATCGATCAGCTTGGCTCCCTTGCGCCGCGCGGCGGTGAAATGCGCAAGAGCGTCCTTCAGGCCGATACCGTAAACCGCCTTCCCTTCCACATTGAGAGCGTAGGGCGAAAGAGAACCAGCCTGCCCGGTCTCGGTCAGGCCGACGGCGTAGAGCATGCCGATGGGCACATCATGCGCCTTCGAGGCGCGCACCATGTGCTGCTCGCAGATATTCTTCCCCGGCTTTGCAGCAGCGGGAATCGGCGCAAGACTACAGATAAACGCCGCCGCGAGAATGAACGTCCGGCGTAGCCGCATCCTGATCCCCCGGATTGGATGATTGTCCCTGCTGGCCGCCGCCGCGTCCGCCGCGATCGGAAGCCCGCCCGGATGCTTCGCGCGAGCCATGCTGCTGCCCCGCCCCCTGGTTGAAGCCGTCGCCCTGCCCCGCCGCCTGCCCTTGCGCACCGCGCTCAGCCGCCGTCACCTGCACATTGAGGCCGTCCACGGAATAGCCGGCAGCGCGCAACATGCCCGACAAGGCATCGCGATCCCTGTTGATGAGTTGCGCGGTCTCGCGATTTGCGGTTTCCAGCTGGATCATCAACCCGCCATTCTGCATGGACATGCGAATCGTCATCGGACCGAGCTGGGGCGGACTGAGCTGGATGTGCAGCACTCGGACGGGTGGTTTCTGGGCCTCGGCCGGCGTGTCCGCTTGCGGCTGGTTCTGTGCGCCCATCTGCATTTCATGGGTGATGCGCTGCGCAATCTGAAGCGCGGGCGGTTGTGACGGCATCGGCGCGAAGTGGGTTTCCTGCCGTACCGAGGTGATTCCGGCGTCCTTCATCGCCATTTGCTGCTGCTGTCCGCGAGCCGACACATCCTCGGCTGCCATTTTCATCGGAACGTTGGCGTTGCCGCTCAGGATTTCGCGCGACAGCACGGATTCAAGCGCCGAAAGGCTCGCCTGCACATTCGCGGATACGAATTGGCCACCGCGTGCGGCTCCAGCCGCCGGCGCTGAAGTCTCCGCGCGCGGCGCGTTGCTGGAATGCGTCCTGTTGTGGCTGGCCGGAGGAGCGGTCATTGCTGCCGCTACCGCAAAGCGAACCGCATCGTTAGGCATCGCGGTATGTCTGGCAGCCTTGTCCGGATCGGGATGCTGCCCCGGAAACCATCCCGGCAGCCCGCGCAACTGTGTCTGCTGACGTGTCTGATCAGGGGCAATCTCCGGCGGCGTCGCGGCTGGAGCGACTGGTGGCGCGGCATGACCGGCAATTGCGCTGCGCGGCTTGCCGACATCCGTGGTTCGCACTGTCTCCGCGGCGGGCGAAGGCGCACCGGCCTCGGTGATGGGGGGCGGCGCACCAGCTTCAGCGACGGGGCGAGGCGCACCCGCTTTAGTGACGGGGAGGGGCGCACCGACATTCCTGACGGGAAGAGACGCACCGACGTCCGCAACAGGAAGAGGCGCATCAGCCTCCGCCACCTGGACAGGCGCACCAACGCCAGCCGAGGCTGGCAAAGGCAGATCGGTCTGTGCGGCCTCTTCGACAGTTGCAACCCGCTCGCTCGCGTCCGGCTCAGCCTTGCGGAACGACACGGGCGGCTTGCGCTGCATGGACGATTCAGGTTCCGGCTGCGCCTTGTCGCCGCCGCCGAACCACTCATGATGCGTCGCGGCAACCTGAAGCGCAGGCACAGGCCCAGCCGTCGAGGCTGGCATTGGCACAGGGGTTGGCGCTGGCGCCGGCGTCTCGGCAGCCGCGTCACTGGACGGCAGGTCCTCCGGCGGAGCGGAAGGCATCGCATCCGGGATGCTCCTGTCACTTTCCATATGCGAGAAGAAATCGGCAAAGATTGGAAGCTCCGGCAGATCGGGCCGTTCCTCTTCCGTCGTCTTGCCGGAAATCTTCTTGCCGGGAAGCGTGTTCGCAGGCGCCGCAGAGGATGCAGGTATACCCGCCGCACCGGTCATCTCAGTTCTCCATCCAGTAGCTTGTCGGCAGAGCCAATAACTGTCCTCGCCTGCTCAATGATCTGATCGGTCAGGCCGAATTCAACCGATTTGCCTTGCTCGGCGCTGACCTCCGGGGGGCCTGCCACCGGCCCCGCGACCTGCGGCGGCATTCGCAGCCTGACCGCAAGATTGAGTGCGGCTTCCAGCAGCGGGCGATCCCGAACGGACAGCTCGCGGCGGTCTATCGTCCTCAGATAAGCGGCAGCTTCGTCATATTTGTCGGTCACCAGTTCGGCCGCCGCCTGATAAAGCTTGGCCTGCATGCCAAGCGAGGGGTCGTCCTTTGCCAGTTCCGTGAGCTTCGCCGTCGTCGTGCGCGTCAGATTTACCTGCCCCCGCACCACCGCCGCCTGCGCCAAGGCCAGATAGGCCGTGCGCTGCTCCTTGCTGTTGAGCGAGTCGAGCGTCCGCAACAGCCCCTGCAGGACGGCGTCGTCTTGCGCATACCGTCCGGTTGCCACCGCGACGGCGAAGCGGCTGGTAAATTCCGGTGCGTAGACGGAATCCCCGAAACGCCGCAAATATTGCGAAGTCAGCATCTCGAACTTTTCGAAATCCTCCATGAGCGCCGTGATAACCGTTTCGCGGCGCAATGCGGCTTCTTCCAGCAGCGTGCCCGGCGCAAGAAGGCGGGCCAGATCCAGATAGTAGATCGCCTTGCTCGGTTGTTCCGCCGCAATGAGCATCGCCTGGGCAAGCGCCAGATGAGCCGCACTGCGCGGAGCGAGCGAACGCGGATCGATCTCGGCGAGCCACGTTTTGGCAGCTTCGCTGATTCCCCGGCTATAAGCGAGCAATCCTTTGATCAAATTGTCATCGACGCAGGGAAGCGGACTGAGACGCAGCAGGGTTTCCAGAATTTGGGGATTGCCGCCGCTTAGAGCGTAGATGATGGCGGCGCGGGAGTTTTTCGGCTCCTGCCAGACCTCATCGGGCATCGCCAGAAGCTTTTTCTCGATATCGGCCATCAGCGTGCGCTGACCGACATGGGCCGTGCGGTTTCCCGCTGCAATGCGGTCCTGCATCAACTCCAGCGTACGGATCAGTTGGTACGGCTGGGTTGCTCCGGTGTCTGCCGATGGCGGCTGAGAGGCCATGTCCGCACCCGCCGCATCGTCCTGCGGTACCGCATCGGCTGCCGCGGGATCGGCCGGCGGAGGCGCATGCTCGGCATCGCTCGCGGGCGCGACATGAGTAACGTCCGCCGGCTCATCGGCGTGATCGCCGCCTTCGGCCCCGGCGTTGACCGCTTTGACGCCGCCATGATGGACCAGAGGCTGATAGCAGCGGGGATCGGCTTGCGCCGTCTGAGCCGGGTCATCCGTCACCTCGCCTGCAGGCGTATCCGCGCCGGCATGGGTGTCGTCGGCCTTATCCTCGCCGCCGCCTTCCTTGTGATCCGCATCCTTCGCATCGGCAGGTGCGTCCGCGTCCGCATGGCCGGGGTTGAGACCGTCCGCGGAACGAGCGGCATCCTCAATGGCCGGGACGTCCTGCCCGACCCCGGCATTGGCCGGGGGTTCATCGGCGGCCCCGGCGACATCCGCCCAGGACCAGACTGCGAACGATACCGATAGCGAAAGTACGATCGCCGCTGGCTTCATGTTTTCTCCGGTTTCAGCAGAATTTCAATGCGCCGATTTTGAGCGGCATTCGGATCGTCAGAGACCTTGAGCCGGCGGTCGGCATAGCCTTCGATCCGCTCGAACCGCTCCTTGGTCAAGCCGCCGCGCACGAGCATGTAGTGAGCGATATGCGCGCGGGCCGTAGACAGCCGCCAATTGTCGTAGGTCTTGGAGCGGAATGGCCGGCTGTCCGTGTGCCCGCGTATGACCAGCTCGCCCGGCTGCTTCGCAAGTGTCTCGGCAAGTTGCTCCATCAGCACGACGAGTTCCGGCCTGGGCTCGGCCGAGGAAAGTGCGAACATCTCGAAATCGCTCTGGTCGGTCAGGCTTATCAGAACGCCCTCGCTGGTCTGCTGGACGGAAACATCCGGCAGGTTTTGCAGCCCCGACTTGCGGATGTTGTCGAATAGTTCGCGCTGGATCTCGGCGAGTTCGGCGTTGGAAGCATTCTGCGCCTGTGCATCCGCCCTCTCGGCTTTCTCAGCGATCTCCGCTGCGGCATCGGCTTGCTCGGCCAGCTTGTCCGCAAACGGCATCGCATCGGAGCCAGCCTGGCGGTCAGGTTCGCCAGCCGCCATCTTTTGCCCCTCGCCCGCCGCAGGCTGATCGCGTTTCATGCGCAGATCCGGGACGTCGGACTCATCGCGATTGGAGTTGAAGCGGAAATCGGGATCGAACGGATCGCGGAACGCTTCGCCAGCGGTCCGCGCCTCCCCCGCCAATTGTTCGCCTCCCTGACCGGGGTTCATCTTGACGGCCTTTGCGGCAAGCTTGGCGAGCACATCATAAGGATCAGAAAACAGCGCCGCGTCGGAAACACCGGTACGGTCCAGATCGTTCGTGGAGATCTCGTCGTTCCTTGTGTTGCCTGCCCGCCTTTTCTCTTCCTCGCCAGCTTCTCCACTGCCCGCCTGGTTCTTGTCCTGCAAACCGCGTTCAGAGGTCGTATTATCGGACAGTTCGATCGGATTGAAATAGGTGGATACTTGTGCAAGCGTCTGCTCGTCAGACGAGTTGACCAGCCACAGAACCAGGAACAGCGCCATCATCGCGGTCATGAAATCGGCATAGGCGATCTTCCACATGCCGCCATGATGTCCTTCCTCATGATTACGGCCGCCACGCCTGATGATGACGATTTCCCGGGGACTCTCTTCGTTGAAACTCACTCTATACGCTCCTCAACTCGTCGCATCCACTTGCCGAGAACGGTTTCGAGGATGGTTTGACCGGCGACGACTCGGACTTCAGTGCCGATGGCCGGTGTAAAGATTACGGCGACATTCCTGCGATTCAGTTTTTCGCGCAAAAGTTGCAGAAGGTCTTCCGGGCCGGAAATTTCCAGCGTGATGCCTTCGTCGGCTCCCAGAAGCATGTCCAGCGCCGAAAGCAGTTCGGCAACGGCATGGTTCTGGATCGTTTCGTTCAGGAACGGCCGGAGAATCCGCGCGACGCTATTCGCCAGCCTTGCTTCGACCTCCTGGAGACCGTCACCGATCTGCGCGGCCAGCAGTTCCGTTTCCCGGCTGGCCCAGGTAAAGCGCTCAAGCTCAAGCTGCCTGATGTGCTGGTCCCGCTCCTTTTCGAGCCTGTCCTCGAATTCGGCGAGAGCAGCCGATTTTCCTGCTTCATAGCCGCGCAAATAGGCGTCGTCGGCAGTTTTGGCCGAACGCGCCGAAAACGAGGTGAAGCTCGGCTCCCGAAAAGCCGCGCCTGCCCCCGGAGTGTAACGGTCAGCTTCCGGGTCTGTCGCGCCATATTCGGGAATAAACTTTGCCGCAGGTAAATATGGCATCGTATCAGGACTTCAAAAGTTGCTTGATGAGAGCCGCGGCGGCCTCTTCATCGGTTTCTATGAGCTTTTCGAGCCGCTCGACCGGCGTGGGCGCCCGGTTCTTCTTGACGCCCTCCAGCAATTCGTCGTCAGGACCGGACAGAAGCGTGGCATCGTCACGTCCGCCCGCCAGCGCCGCCTGAGATTGCGTCGCGGCTTCCAGTTGTCTGGGTTCCTCCAGTATCGCGCGCAACGCGGGGCGCAGACCGAACCAGACGAGCAGAAAGGCCGCAACCACGATTGCCAGCGCATTGAGATAGCTGCTCGACTGACGAACCAGATGCTCGACAATGCCGGGCGACGCCACAGGCTCAAGACGCTCCGTATCCACAACAAAATCGACAGCCGCGACCGTCACACGGTCTCCGCGCGCCGTATCGATGCCCGCTGCCGTTTCGACGACCTTCTGCACTTCCTCAAGCTGGTTCTGGATCGCCTCCGGCGTCGGGTCCTGCCCGAGCGAGGCCACAAGCTGCCTCTTGTTCAGCACCACGGCTACCGTCACATTCTCGATCTGGTACCCTTTGCTGATGGTTGCGACTTTCTTGGTGTTCAGCTCGAAATTCGACAGGTCCTCGCGCCTTTCCTTCTGTGACGACGATCCGGCGCCGGGAAGCGCCGCCGTCTGATCGCCGGGTATATTCTGCTCCACCGTCACATTGGCGTTGCCGTCCGCGTTCTGCGACTGGCTCGTTTCCTTTATGTTGCGTACGGACCGCTCGACCCGCGAATCCGGATCGTAGGTCGTCTCGTTCGTCTGGCGCTCGTCGATATTCAGTTTCGTGGTCACACTGATCTCGAAATTCTTGAGGCCGAGATAGGGCGCGAGCGTCGTGCGCACATTCTCCTGCAGTTCATCGCTGACGGCCTTTTCCAGCTCGACCATCTTGTGCGGCGCGCCGTCGATGGTCTCGCCGCCGGCTGCCAGCACCCTGCCATCGGAGTTGAGCACCGTGACCTGATCGGGGTTCAACCCCGGCACGGCCGAGGCCACCAGATGGCGCACGGCGGGGGCGCCGGGAAATGCGCGCATGCCATCGGTGCGTATAACGACGGATGCTGAGGGCGGCCGCCTGTTACGGCGGAACGATCCTTCATCCGCCATCACGATGTGCACACGGGCGGCTTTCACGCCCCTCATCGTCTGAACCGTGCGGGCGATCTCGCCTTCGAGCGCGCGGACCCTGGTTATGTCCTGCATGAACGACGTCAGCCCGACCGGCCCAAGCTTGTCGAACAATTCGTAGCCTGCGGTCGCGCTGGTCGGCAGGCCGCGTTCTGCCAGAAACATGCGCGCCTGCGCGGTTTCGCCATAGGGCACCATGATCTGCGTTCCGTCGGCGGCCATATCGAAACGGATGCCAGCGTCGCGAAGCACCGATCCCATGCGCATGGCGTCTTCCTGGGTGATGCCGACATAAAGCGTTTCGTAGGTCGGCCTGCTCAGATGATAGCTGCCGAACGCCACGGCTGCGAATACGGTCACGCCGACGAAAGCCAAAGCGGCAAGACGGCGCGCGCCGAGATTGAGCAGGCTGGTCTGCAGCCGCTCCAATTGTTCCTGCCCGGTCATTCATGTCCCTCAGACAAAAAATTGCCGAGTCCAGATTCGATGCTTAACCTTGCGCGGAGTTAACGTGGCAAGACGCGCTCCACATGGGAGCGCGTCTGCCTGGCTTGTTTTAGTCGCTCAGATCTTATCTGAAGAGCGAGAGGATATTCTGGCTCGACTGATTTGCGATGCTGAGAGCCTGAATGCCGAGCTGAGCCTGAACCTGCAGAGCCTGCAACCTGGTCGACTCTTCGTTCATGTCCGCATCGACAAGCTGACCGATACCCCGGTCGATGGCGTTCATAAGACCCGATACGAAGTCCTTCTGGAGATCGATGCGGGACTTGACGGCGCCAAGGGTCGAAGCTGCGGTCGTCATGGAGGCAATCGCGACGTCGGCGCCAGCAATGTAGCTGTCCAGCGTGGTGATGTCGGCCGTGCTGTCTGTCAGCGAAGCGATGTTGAGGCTTGAGACAGAGAACGTACCGGTCGTGCTCAATGCGCCATTTGCGCCGCGGCTGGCGTCAAGAATGCCAGAGGCTGCGGTGTTGGAGTCATAGAGCTTCACGTTGGCCGTGTTGACGCTGATCGTACCGATCGACACCGCTCCACCGGTCCGCGAGAACGACGCCACGATCTGCTTGGTCGCGTTGTACGCCGTTCCGGTAGAGTTCACGGAGATCCAGTTTTCGCCACTGAAGACAGAAGCGCCTGCGACGCTGCTGAGCTGGTTCTGCAGTTCGGCAATTTCGCTCTGGATCTTGGATTTGTCGACGCCCGGCTCACGAGCGGCTACAAGCTTGGACTTGATTTCATCGACGACTTTAATCGAGTTGTTGATGGCATTGTAGGCCACGTCGACAGTCGCCGAACCAAGGCCGAGAGCATCCTGCACGGTGGACAGAGCTGCGTTATCGGAGCGCATCGTGGTTGCGATGGACCAGTAAGCGGCGTTGTCCTGAGCGGAACCGACACGCAAACCAGTGGAGATACGGCTCTGTGTCCGCTCCATGTTCATGTTGGTCTGCGTCAGGGTCTGCAGGGCCGTACGGGCGGCAACATTGGTAAGTAGGCTGGTCATTGAATGTCCCTTTACAATTACGCGGAGTTAAGTCGGGACATACCGGGTTAGACCGGCATGGCAGCGCGGCTTCATGCCATCGGTGCGTGTTGTGGAGTGATGCACCGAGCCGCCATGCCACGGACGCTACACGCTCTCATGCAGCTCTGGAAGAAAATCCCCAAGACAGCATTATCGATTTACGAATATCCGATGGTAATATTTCAGATATACTATTGATTAACCGTATTTTTACTTGATGTATTAAAATAAAAAACCAGTTACAAGGTAGATTTTCTGAATACATAGAAGTTAATGAGCGCCTAACATGCCGCCTGAGACAGAAAAATGCCGGATCATCGACCAACTACCCCGTATTGTATGCATGCCAACGCAGCTCAACAGGCAAAAAAAAACGCGTCCCCGAAAAGGACGCGCTTTCTCAATGCCGGCGATTGTCGATCTTACTGGAAGAGCGCCAGGATATTCTGGCTTGTCTGATTGGCGATACCGAGCGCCTGAATCCCGAGCTGCGCCTGCACCTGCAGTGCCTGAAGCCGTGTCGATTCCTCGTTCATATCCGCATCGACGAGCTGACCGAGCCCTTTTTCGATGGAATCCATGAGTGTCGAGATAAAGGTCTTCTGCAACTCCAGGCGAGACTGGACAGCGCCGATCGTGGTCGCGGCGGATGTCATTTCCGAAATGACGCGGTCGGCGCCGGCGATGTAGCCTTCCAGGGTCGTTGTGTCGACTGCGCTGTCGGTGAGAGATGCTATGCTCAGCGTTGACAGTGCGAACGTCCCGGTCGTGCTGAGCGCGCCGTTCGTACCGCGGCTGCCGTCCAGAATGCCGACCTGCGTCGTGCCGGTGTCATAGAGCTTGATCGCTTCGATATTGATGCTGATCGTACCGATCGAAATAATGCCGTTCGCGCGCGAAAACGAGGATACGATCTGTTTCGTGCCATTATAACTGGTCAGACCGGAGTTGACGCGCAGCCAGTTCTCGCCACTGAACACCGCCGCTGTGGACACACTGTCCAACTCGGCCTGCAATTCGGTAATTTCCGTCTGGATCTTGGACTTGTCCACGCCCGGATTGCGCGCGGCAACCAGCTTCTCCTTGATGTTGCTCATGATCTGGATGGAGGTGGACAGCGCGGTGTAGACGACATCAATGGTCGCCGAGCCCAGGCCAAGCGCATCCTCGACAGTGGAAAGCGCGGCGTTGTCGGAGCGCATGGTGGTGGCGATCGACCAGTAGGCGGCATTGTCCCGCGCCGTCGCGACGCGCTGGCCGGTCGCAATACGACTTTGCGTCCGCTCAAGGTTCATGTTCGTCTGTGTCAGGGTCTGCAGCGCCGTTCGCGCGGCAACGTTCGTCAATAGACTCGTCATTTGGATGTCCCTTCGGAAGTTATTCTTGTTACTCGGGACATACCGGGTCGGCCGGTATGGCAGAGCGGCCTCATGCCTTCAGACCCGCTACACGCGGAATCCAATCTGCCATCGGGGTGCAATTGATCACGGAAACTTATTTTTTAGGTTAACGAGAACCGTTAGTTAATTAATTCTAAACGGGATTCGCGAAAATTTACAAGAATGAGCGGATCAATCCACCGACGAGCAGGTTCCAGCCGTCAATGAGGACGAAGAACAACACCTTGAAGGGAAGCGAGATGATGGACGGCGGCAGCATCATCATGCCCATGGACATGATCAGTGTCGCAACGATCATGTCGATTACGAGAAAGGGCAGTGTAATGAGAAACCCGATCTCGAAGCCGCGCCTGAGTTCGGAGATCATGAAGGCGGGGATCAGCACGCGCAATTCGATCTCGGCATCGGTGTCCTGAGGCGGAGGCTGCACGCCCGCCAGTTCCTCGAACATCCGCAGATCCTTTTCCCGGACGTGGGTGCGCATGAACGTCTTGAACGGCTCGGTTATCTTCGTATAGGCCTCTTCCTCCTCGATCTGATTTTCCATCAACGGCTTGATACCTTCCACCCACGCACGATCGAAGACCGGCGCCATGACGTAGAAGGTCATGAACAGGGCAAGGCTCACCATGACCAGATTGGCCGGCGTCGTCTGCAATCCCAGCCCTGCACGAAGAAAGCTCAACGCGATGATAAAGCGTGTGAAACACGTCACCATGATCAGGAGACCAGGGGCCACGGACAGCACGGTGATCACCGCTATGAGCTGTAGAATCCGGCCCGAAGCGGTGCCGTCTCCCTCCGGGATAAGATCGCGAAGAGAGGTGGCCTGCGCAAGCGCCTCCCCGCTCAGGACGAAGATGAGCCCAAGACAGGAGATGACCGCCAGGGCGACACGCATGCACACCCGGCGATACCGTTCGCGCCGGATCATGATTGCGGTTCCGGTCCGGACCTGCGCGGCATCGGTCATCATTCAAGGATCATGCTGGTGACGACGACGCCGGAGACCTTGCCTTCGCTTCTGATGCGAACCCGGTCGTTCAGGTCTTCCTTGAGGTGATGAAAACCGCTTGCGCCTGAAATCTGATCTATGGACAGCGTGCGCAGATAGCCAAGGAGATCCTCGGCGATTTCCTTCTTGATGATTTCGGCATCCGTTCCCAGAGGCTTTTCGACCACCAGAATGGCTTCAAGCCTTATCCAGGTTGTCGCGGGCTGGGCGAGATTGGTGGTGATCGGCCCGAGCGGTTCAAGCGAAGCGCCCGCGGGCACACCGGCGACCTCCCTGGCTGCAAGGTTCTCCTTGACCGGCTTCTGTTCAATGAGCCCCGGCACCATGCTCCCGAACAGGACGCCGCTTCCCGCTGCCATGACGCTCAATATGAGAAGGCCGAGAATGGATATGCCGCCATTCGCTTTTGGCGTCGCTGCCACTGCCGTATCTGCTTTTGCCACTGTGCCGCTCCAAACCGTTTCGATCGAAGTCATTTCGGGCAGAAACGCACCTGATCTCTATCTCTTTGTTTTAAAATGAATTTTTTACAAACACTGCAATCTGGATCAAACATGCCTTCCGGTTAATAGGGCGCGATGGCGTCGATAATCTGCTGTCCCCATGCCGGTTGCTGAATTTCGGTAATTCGTCCGCGTCCACCATATGAAATGCGCGCCTCCGCAATCCGGTCATAAGAAATCGCGTTGTCGGTCGAGATGTCGCCAGGCCGGACAATTCCTGAAACCTGCAGGACGCGCACCTCGAAATTGACGCGCACCTCCTGTGTTCCGCTGATCATGAGATTGCCGTTCGGCAGCACGTTCGTCACGACAGCGGCGACGAGCAGATTGATGGTTTCCGACCGCTTGATCTCACCTTCGCTGTCAGTTTTCGTCTCCGCCGTGACCGACGGCTTGAACGAGCCTTTGCCCGCGACCGCCGTGCCCGGTGTGGTCAGGTCGTAGCTGAAATTGGCGTCGAGATCGCCGTTCGATTTCCGCGAACGGTTCGAGGTATTGCCGAGCGTTGCCTTGTCCTTTATCTGAATCTTTACCGTAAGCAGATCGCCGACACGAGCCGCACGCGGATCGATATAGAGATTGGCGCTTGCGTCCTGCCAGAGCGAGTTGCCGCGGCGGTATACCGGCTCCGGCTTCGGACTGGTGCGGATCGGCACGCGTTCCGGCTGGAGACCCGTGCCCACCGGCGACAGGCTCGGCGCCTTTCCGACCTCGTCCGGGTTGAAGGTGCAGCCTGTCAGCCCGAAAAGGACCGCGATGATTACAAGGCGACCCGTCATGTGCCTCCGCCCTCTGGCTGAACCGGAGGCTTGCCTCTCGGACCTTTCGACGAGGCGGAAATGATGGCCGTGAGCCGTGCGGCTTCATTGGGCCTCATCTCGGCCATCACCGCGCTCGCATTGCGGGGATTGAGCTGCGAGATCACGGCCGCCGCGGTTTCCTCATCCAGCACCATCAGTTGCTGGGCCGCCGCGTCGGGACGCATTTTCGAATAGATGTCGGTGACGGCCGCTTGCGCCTTTTTCGAGAATTCGTCGCGCCGTGCGAGCCATTTCTGATAATCGGCAATCTGCGCCTGCAATGCCTCGATCCGCTTCCTGACCTGTTCCTCGGTCTCCAGAAGCGTCTGACGTTGCCATGCAAAACGCGCATCGGCTGCCGCGCTGGCAATGTTGGAGCAATATTGATCGCCTCGGGTGGAGGGAACCGGTTCGCTGCGTATCTCCCGCGCCGCATCCTCACTTCCCGTGACCTGTGTCGTCAGCATGCTGTCCGCGCCGGCAAGGATCGGATTGAACCAGGGCGTCGTCGGCAGGGAGCCGAATGTCTCCGGGATCCGATCGGGGGATTCATGTGTGCCAGGCACGTCAGGAGCCGGCGAGGCCGACGGCGTCGCGGTCGAGGTGACGAATTCAACCGGCGCAATGCCTTTCGTCTCCGTTCGCTCCCCCTTGTCGCCCACCTGCCCCATCGCGGATGTTGTCTCGCTCGCCTGAACGGGCTTGCGAACCGGCAGCGGGATGGACGCAGCCAACCGACCTGCCGGTTTGCGGCGCGCAGCCTGGCGTGGCGCGGCTTTTTCCTCTTTGGCTGCGTCAAGAGAACGTTGGTAAACGGAACGATAAGCAAATTCCGCTTCGCTCTCGACGTTCGTGCCCCATGCCTTCGGATTGCTTTCGGCAAGGGTTGGAGCGGCCTGAACGGTCATCAGAAGACAGGCGCAGCCTGCGGACCGAAGCAGGAAACCGGGATAGTTGCGTAGCTTCATTGCGTTCGACATCATTGCACCACCAAATCTGCTTGTAACGCGCCCGCGGACTTGATCGCCTGCAAAATGGCGATGATGCTCGGGGGCTTCAGTCCCATTCTGTTCAATCCACTGACAAGCATCTGTAAATTTGCTCCCTCGACCACCGCGACCTTGCCGCCAGCCTGATCGGCCGTGACCTGCGTGGCCGGCAGAACGACCGTTTCGCCTTCCGAGAATGGCAGGGGCTGCGATGCAATGGGGGTTTCGGTGACTCGTACGGTTAAGTTTCCGTGTGCGACGGCAACGGTGGAGACGCGCACATCATTGCCGATCACGATCGTGCCGGTGCGTTCATCGACCACGACACGGGCCGGCGAATCCGGCTGGATCGGCAGGCTGCCGATTTCGGCGATGAAGCGCGCGGCCCCGACACTGCGGGGCTTTTTCAACGTCACAGTGCGCAGATCCCGCTCCTGGGCGGTCCGCATGCCATACCGCCTCTGGCTATAGCTGTTGATGGCGTCGGCCACGCGCACAGCCGTTGCAAAATCCGGATTGCGCAACTCCAGCACAAGATAGCGGTCCTCGCCGAACCGGCTGGGCGGCTCAAGCTCGACCAGCGCGCCGTTGGGAATGCGCGCGGAGGTCGGGACATTCTGCGTGATGATCTCCGCCGCTCCACCCACCGAAAATCCGGACACGGTGACAGGCCCTTGCGCGACGGCATAGATGCGGCTATCCGGCCCCGCCAGCGGCGTCATGATTAGGGAGCCGCCGACCAGCGAGGTCGCATCGCCGAGCGAAGACACGGTGACGTCGATCCGCGAGCCGCGCCCCACGAAAGCGGGCAACTCGGCCGACACGATCACGGCGGCGATGTTCTTTGTGTTGGGCCGCGCCTTGCGGACATTGACTCCCATCCGATCGAGCATGGATTGCAGTGACTGCTCCGTGAAAGGAGAGTTTCGCAGACTGTCGCCCGTGCCGTTCAGTCCGATCACCAGACCGTAACCGACAAGCTGGTTCTCGCGCACGCCGCTGATGGAGATGATGTCCTTGATGCGCGTGATCGGCCCCGTGGGAAGCGTGTAGAGCGGTGCGTATACGGAGTTGCGCGCATCGCCCGAATTGATGGCGCCACCCTTGACGGGCGCCCATGAACCGCCGTCGGGCATTGGATCGAGTTCGGCCGCGGCGGCCACGCCCGTTCCGAATGCGATGAATGCGAGCAGAGCGACAACGCATCTCATGGAGCGACGATCCTGACGGTGCCGTCAGCTTCGGCAATACCGCGGATGGTGCTTCCGCTATCCACGTTGCGCAGTGCGATCAGGTCGCCCACCCCGCCGGACTGCAGGGCTATTGCCAAGGCGGAAATCGTCAGCGGCCCTTCGGCGTAGACGATCCGCACCGCCTTTCCCTGTTGCACCACCTGAGGATCGCGGAGATAGGTCAGCGGGATGGGCTTGCCCGCGATCAGAGTGCGCCGGGCCACCTTTCCCACCGCGTCATCCGGCGACCGGATGACCGGCAACTGGTTGGCACGCTCGCGGAATCTCTTCACCGTCAGCAGATCGGCCCCGATCGAATCACCCGGATAGATGGTGATCTTGGGGACGGCCAGCTCGATACCCGCCGCATTCGCGGACGTTGTAGCCATGCACGTCATCAGTGCGAGGGCGGCGATACAGACCATCCATTGCTGCGCGCGGTTCAACATGACCGGATCAACCTCATCGGGCGGCTAAACCGCCTGTTGCGATTGCCGCGTTTCATGGTTCTCAAGATGCAAAATCGCATCCGTCATCATACTGATGCATCCATGGCTCATGCGTCACCAAACTCGGGCTTACCGCCTCGGTTTGAAAGGATGCACTAGCGGATGCTCGTGACAGTTCCGTACATGCTGTCAGATGTCTGAATGACCTTGGAATTCATTTCATAATGGCGCTGCGCTTCGATCAGCTGGGTAATTTCCTTGACCGGGTCCACATTGGAAGTCTCCAGATAGCCTTGAGCAACCTTGCCGACACCTTCATCACCGGCAACCCCTGCCGCCGCCGCGCCCGACGAGACCGTCTCGCGGTACAGATTGCCGCCAATCGGCTCCAGCCCGGCATCATTGATGAAGGTTGCAACGGTAAACTGACCGACTTCCTGCAACTCGGGCTCGTTGCCGATCCGTACAAAGACTTGTCCACTCTCGTTGATAACCACTTCCGTGGCTTCGATCGGGATTACCATTGCGGGTTGAACGACATAACCGTCGGTCGTGACGATTTCGCCATTCTCGTTTCTGTTGAACGCTCCGGCGCGCGTGTAAAGCTCCTCGCCATTCGGCCCCGCGACCTGAAACCAGCCCCGGCCGTTCATCGCAACGTCGAGCTTGTTGCCGGTCTGCGCGAGCGCGCCCTGCATGTGTAGATAGCGGACGGCGGCAGTCCGCACGCCAAGGCCGATCCGCGCGCCTTCGGGGATCGCGTTCAGACCGCCCGCATTCGGAACGCCAGCGCCCCGCTCGACCTGATAGAGCAGGTCCGTGAACTCGCCGCGAGCGCGCTTGTAGGCCGTGGTGTTGATGTTCGCGATATTGTTCGCGATAACATCGACATTGATTTGCTGGGCGTTCATGCCCGTTGCGGCAATGGCCAGAGATCTCATGACGCGCTCCTTGGAGCCTGCTCCGTCCAGGACGAAATCGGCTCTCACCTGATGTCAATTCCAGCTCTCGGGAAAACCGGCGTCAGCTTTCCGAAGAGGCGTACCCCGAGCAGGATCATTCCGAACGGAAGCGAAACTGCTCTCTATCCATTTGTTCAACCTTGGTTTTTCCGAAAAATAGCTTCCATTTCATCGGACCTCGCCCTAAATACCCATGCGGCTCAATTCGAGATAGGCGGCTGTCACCTTGTCGCGCACGGCGATCGCGGCCTGCAGCGACTGCTCGGCGGCCATGACCGTCTCCACGACATCCTGGATGGACGCTTGTCCGTGTATCGCCGAGATCGAGGTGCTCTCCGCCTTGTGCAGCGCCGACGCGGTCTCCGTGATCATCTGCGTGATCATGTCGCTGAAATTTTCAGGCACGGCCTGCTGAGCGGCGGGTTGGACCGCGTCGAGAAATGCCGGAGACGACGTCTGGACACGCGATACCGAAGCCAGTTGTGAGACTTGATCAATCATCAGCGTCCACCCCTCATCATGTCGATGGTCATCGTGATCAGTTCCCGAGCCTGCTTCATCACCTGCAGATTGGCCTCGTAGGACCGGTTCGCCTCGCGCATGTCGGCAAGTTCGACCAGCACGTTGACGTTCGGGGTCTTGACATTGCCGTTTTCATCCGCAGCCGGATGGCCTGGCGAATATTCGATGATGTAGGGCCGGCTATCATAGCCGATACGGTCAACCCGCACGAGATTGACCCCGAGCACATCGTCCGGCTCGGTCGAAAAGCTGATCGTCTTGCGCGTATAGGGATTGGCGCCGGGCGTGTCGCCGGTGGAATTTGCATTCGCCATGTTCTCCGACACGACACGCACGCGATGGGACTGCGCCTCAAGGCCGGACGCGGCGATCTTCGATGTCAGGACAAGCGGATCAATCACGGATTACCCTCCCGTCGGACGCGCACTGGACTGGAGCATCCGGTGAAACGCGCTGATGATGTTCGTGTTGATCGAATATTTGCGCCGGATCTCGCCGGCCTTCATCAGTTCCTGCTCGATCGTGACGTTGCTGCCGGAATGAAACACTTCCCAGCTGTCCTCGCCTTCCACTTCCGTGGACGCGGTCAATTCGGACGGAGCCGGCGACATGTGGCCCGCCTCCGTTGCGGCCATGCCGATCTTCGTCGCATCCAGCACAGCCTCGAACGGCTCAAGATCCGCCGCGCGATAGCCCGGCGTGTTCACATTGGCGATGTTCCCTGCATTCAGGGTCTGCCGCAGCGCGAGCCAGCTATTGTGCTGGGATGCAAGGCTGAAAAGATGAATAGGCTGCATTGCTCGTCAATTCCCGCGGCCGCAGCGGACGAGACCGTCCGGCCGCCATTCTTCAATTGCCTGCGCGCGAAGTTTCTTCCAACGCCGCGCAGGATGCGTTGCTCTATGATTTGGTTAACATGGCAATCTTGTCCGGGGCTTGTGCGCGGACCACGGGCGGGGAGCGGCTCAGGCGTCCAGCCGGTCGGCGGCGAGCGGTGAGAAGCGGGCATTCGCAATGGCTTCGGCAAGCAGACGCGTATGTTCGCCGGGCTCGTCCGACTGTCGAGTGAAGGAGATATACTCGATTTCGACGCCTGCCTGCCGGGCTTCGAGCACAAGCTGGAAGAACACATCGACCGCCGGATGCCGAAATTCCATGTTGAGCACGATCGAGGGCGCGCCGTCCCAGCAGAAGCTCACATCCCCTGACTGGCGGAACGACATCATGCCCGGCTTGAAATACATTTCCGTCGAAGCGTTAACCAGACTGCGCACATTCCCGAAACGCCCCGTCCGGATGAAGGCGATCAGATCGGCCGCGTCGACAAGACGAAGCTCGGCGGCAACTTCCTTCAGTCCGCGAGCAAGAACTTTCTCGTGCTCGGCTTGATCCTCACGGAACGGCTTCAGCATAGGCTAACTCTTTATTCTGCCATTAGGTTTTTGCTTGCCGAGATGGAGATAGTAGATGATCTCGGCGACCGCCCGATAGAATTGCGGCGGAATGAACTTTTCGATTTCGACACTGTCATAGAGCGACCTTGCGAGAGGCTTGTCTTCAATGATCGGAACGTCGTGTGCCTCGGCGATTTCTCGAATTTTCAGCGCAATGAGATCCGTGCCCTTGGCCAGCACCAGCGGTGCGCCGCCTTCCTCGCGGACATAGCGCAGGGCCACCGCGTAATGCGTCGGGTTGGTGATCACCACGGTCGCGCGAGGCACGGCGGCGATCATGCGGCGGCGCGCGCGGTCCCTGGCCAGCGAACGGACGCGCTGCTTGATCAGGGGATCGCCCTGCGTCTGCTTCAACTCGTCCTTGACCTCCTGCTTGGTCATGCGCAGATCCGCGCGCCACTTGTAGCGGGTCCAGGCAATGTCCGCCGCGACAAGCACCGTGGACAGCAGCACAATCCAGCCGATTAGGCGAAGAATGACGTCCTGCAGCAGCGACGGCAGAACGACCGGCTCAAGGAATAACGAGGCAAGCACCTCATATTTGCTCATGCTGACGACGGCGAATCCGACGGCGGCGACGGCGAAAAGCTTGAACAGCGACTTGCCGAACTCGACGAGCCCCTGCATGCCGAAGATCCGCCCAAAGCCCTTCATCAGCGAAATCTTTGAGTATTTCGGCTTGATGCGCTCACCCGCGATGCGCGGCTGATTCTGCAGCAGCGAAGACGCAACGCCGGCGACGACCAGCAGAAGCACCATCGGGGCAAGGAGGCCAGCGATATCGCCGCTGACAAGCTGCAGCAGGGCAACGGCATCCGCGCCGCTCTGAATACGCCAGGCGCTGGGATTGTCGATGAAGCGGGCGAGCGTGTGGCTTAGATTGCTCACGCTTCCGGACAGAAAGAAGCTGCCGCCGATGAACATTGCAATGAAGGTGCCCATCGTCGCGGCTTCCTTGGAAGTCGGGACATTGCCCTTTTCCATCGCATCGCGGAGCTTCTTGTCGGTGGGCTCTTCTGTTTTACTCGCCTTGTCCTGATCATCGGCCATGAGCGATCGCTATCCTCCGGGCGTGCCGTCGTGTTTCCTGGAAACAGAACGCATGACAAGCCGAAGCGGCTGCAGGTTTCAGGCGCGTTTCTTGAAATGGCCGTTCCATTGAAACGGCATTGTGCGGATTTTATCGGCCCCGCTGCGGATCAGGATCATTTCTTACAGAACCATCCTGATCTGCATCTGTTTGCTAAGCTCGATTTTTCCGAAAAATGGTGTCCATTTTATCGGATCTCGCTCAAGATCAGGATCATTTCTTGCGGAACCGATCCTGATCTGCATCTGTTTGCTAAGCTCGATTTTTCCGAAAAATGGTGTCCATTTTATCGGATCTCGCTCTAGAACGCGTTGTTGTCGAGAACCTCTGTGAGCTGAATGCCGAAGCGGGAGTTGTCTTCATCGACCACGACGACTTCGCCCCGCGCCACCACCTTGCCGTTGACCACGACGTCCACCGGTTCACCGACGCGCTTGTCGAGCGGAACGACCGCGCCGCGTCCGAGCTTGGCCAGATTGGCGACCGGCATCGTCGCCGAGCCGAGGACGATCTGCAGCGTCACCGGGATGCGCAGGATCATGTCCATGTTCGAGGCGGTGGACGGCGCGTCATGAGGATCGGCGGCATGATCCTGCGCGGCGGCGCCCCCTTCCGGCGTGAACGCGGCAGCCAGATCCTCAAGGGATTGCGCAAGCCCCGGAGGGTGCTCGGGGAGCGGTTTTGCTGTCGAGTCTTGGCCCATGTCGTTCACCACAATCTGAAACCGGCGCAGGCTTCCATGCGCCTTGTTCATGTCCCAGACCCGAACCGCTCCTGGAGGGAAACGATCCTGATCTGCATCTGTTGTCTCAAGCTCGATCCTTGCGGAAAGCGTCTCCCCGCGATGGCGGGCACGGTTTCCGATTCAGCGGATCTTGCTCCAGACGCCGGAAAACTCCGGCCATCATCTCGGCTTACGCAGCCGCCTTCTGGTCGCCGCCGCCGATCGTCTCTTCCTCGACCGCCTCGATCGAGGGGCGTTCATATGCCGAAATCGTCTTGCGCCCATATTCGAGCGCAACAGCCGGCATCGCGCCATTCATGAACGCCAACAGCGTTTGCTTCGTCATGATGTACAGACGCATCTTCTTGGATCGGACCGTCTTGATCTTTGCGGCGAGCGGCGTGAAAATGCCGTATGAGAAGAACACTCCGGCGAAGGTGCCCACCAGCGCCGCGCCAATAAGCTTGCCGAGAACCTCCGGCGACTCCTTCAGCGCGCTCATGGCCTTGATCACGCCCAGAACCGCCGCACAGATCCCGAGTGCAGGCAGCCCGTCCGCAAAGCTGGTCATCGCATGGTAGGCTTTCAGCTTGTCCGCCCGCAGTGTCTCGATTTCCTCATCCATCAGCGCCTCGATCTCATGCGTGCTCGCATTCCCCATGATGATCAAACGGCAGTAATCACATATGAATACAGTCAACTCCTTATTATTCAGAACTGACGGATATTTCTGAAAAATCGGAGATTCCTCTGGTGACTCCACATGTACTTCGACTTCGTTTCTCGATTTCCCCTTGATTTCCCGAAGAAGCGAATAAAGAAGACCCAGGACATCGATATATTCCTGTTGCTTCGGAGACGCCTCTTTCAACGCTTCGACGCACGCTTTTCCGGTATCCTTGATGACCTTCATCGGGTTCGCGACGATGAACGCTCCAACGCCGGCCCCCAGAATGATCACATACTCATAGGGTTGCATCAGCACGGACAGCTTGCCGCCCATCGCCACAAAGCTCCCGCCTATGCACAAAAACGTGACGACGAGCCCGATAATGATTGTCACGCAAAAAACTCCTCAACCTCAACCCAAGGTTTTAACGGCTGCATCCTTGCACGAAGCTTATTAAGGCTTTGTAAGTGGCCGAAGCGCATTCTTGAGGTTCAGCTCCAGGCAAGTCCCGGGGCTCATTGATGGAACAAAGCGTTTCTGGAAGGATCGGAACGGTGCTGACCGCTACGGCAAATTATCGGCTCATTACGCAGAACATGCCGCGCACGCTGGAGACCACGGCAACCCGGCCGGATGTCGCGCGCCAGACGCAGAATTATCTGGAAAAGATCGGCGACGTGAAATCGATCGACGACTTCCTGAACGACTATCAGCTTTTCAGCTATGCGATGAAAGCGCACGGCCTGGAAGACATGACCTACGCCAAGGCTTTCATGCGCAAAGTGCTCGAAGAGGGCATCGACAAGCAGGACAGCTTCGCCAATTCGCTCTCCGACAAGCGCTACCGGGAATTCGCCGAAACATTCAACTTCGCCAGCTTCGACAGGGCGACCACCTCGTTCGACCGCGCCCAGCAGGGAACCGTGGACAAATATCTGCGCCAGACCGTTGAGGAAGATGCGGGCGCGCAGGATGAGGGGGTGCGGCTCGCCCTCTATTTCGAACGCAGGGCGCCCAAGATCGAGACCACGCTCCAGTTGCTCGCCGATCCCGCGCTCCTGAAGGTCATGCAGACCGTGCTCGGCTTTTCCGAAGCGACCGGCGCGCTCGACATCGACAAGCAGGTGGCGATGATCGAGAAGCGTTTCGACGTCGCGGATCTCAAGGATCCCGAGAAGCTCGACAAGCTCCTCGGACGCTTCACCGCCTTGTGGGAGGCGCAAAGGGATCCCGGCCTTTCGATCGGCAATGCAAGCGCGTTCCTGATCGGCGGAGGGATAACCTTCGGAATTGGCAGCGACCTGCTCGCCAGCATACAGAATCTGAGACTAGGGGGACGCTAACATGCAATCCGGCATTTATGTCGGCCTATCGGGGCAACTCGCTCTCAATCAGCGTCTGGAAACGCTCGCGCACAATGTCGCGAATGTCTCCACGGCGGGATTTCGGGCCGAGGAGATCAAGTTCAACGACATCATATCCCGGGTGCCTGAAAATCCGGTCGCCTTCACAACGGCCAGGGAAACCTTTCTATCCGAGAAAAGCGGCGGGATCGTGCGCACGGACAATCCTCTCGATGTCGCGGTACAGGGCGATGCCTGGCTGGCGATCGACATCAACGGGCAGCAGGTCCATACGCGCGACGGTCGGATGATGATCAGTCCGGAGGGCGAACTCCAGAGCCTCAACGGCTTTCCGATCCTCGATGTTGGCGGAGCGCCCATCGCCCTCAACCCGAATGGCGGGACGCCGGAGATCGGCCGCGACGGCACGATCTTTCAGAATGGCGAACGGCTCGGGGCTCTCGGCCTGTTTCAGTTCGATCCCGGGGTGAAGCTTTCGCGTGCGCCCAATTCCGGCGTTATCGGCGATCAGCCGGCCCTGGCCGCGGTTGATTTTACCGTGGTCGGCGTCCAACAGGGCTTCATCGAACAAAGCAACGTCAATCCGGTCATGGAAATGACGCGGCTGATCGAGATCCATCGCCTCTTCGATGCCGTCACCAATGCCATCAACCTGGAAGGCGAGTCGCTGCAGAAGGCGATCCAGCAACTCGGACCGAGCGTCTAGAGCGAGATCCGGCCGCAACATCTGCGGACGATTCCCGCGAGCATAGCGAATGGATGATTTCAGACCCGCCGTCCCGCAAAACGAGCTGGAAATGCTCGAAGAATCGATTTCGGCAACCGAATCCGATTTGAATGTCCGCGTGGGCGGTGTCGTGACGGCGGTCATGCCCGGTTATTGCCGCGTCTCCGGCCTCTCGCACTTCGTCAAGCTCGGCGAAAGCGTCCAGCTCGTCTCGGGCGGCCAGATCCGGCTCGGTGAAGTGGTGCGGATCGACGAAAACGGCGCGAGCATAAAGACCTTCGAGCCGACCATCGACGCCGGACTGGGCGCCATCGCATGGCGTCAGGGACCGGTCACCATCAGCCCGGACATCTCGTGGAAAGGCCGCATAGTCAACGCCCTCGGCCTGCCCATGGACGACGCCGGTCCGCTTCCGCAGGGCGAATTCGCCATTTCGACCGAGCGCGCTCCCCCCGCTCCCATGCGCCGCCAGCGTGTCAAGACGCCGATCCGCACCGGCGTGCGCGTGATCGATCTGTTCACGCCGCTTTGCGCCGGGCAGCGCGTCGGCATATTCGCGGGCTCCGGCATCGGCAAGTCGACGCTGCTGAGCATGCTCGTCCGAGCCAAGGGCTTCGATACCGCCGTCATCGCACTGGTGGGCGAGCGGGGACGCGAGGTCCGGGAGTTCCTGGAGGACACGCTGGAGACCGAGCGCGATCGCGCCATCGCCGTCGTCTCCACGGGCGATGAAAGCCCGATGATGCGCCGCCTCGCCCCCAAAACCGCCATGAGCATTGCGGAGTATTTCCGCGATCGCGGCGATAACGTCCTTCTGATCATCGACTCGATCACCCGCTTTGCACATGCCGCGCGGGATGTCGCGCTGGCGGCCGGCGAGCCTCCGGTCGCGCGCGGCTATACGCCGAGCGTCTTCAGCGACCTGCCGAAGCTTCTTGAGCGTGCGGGACCGGGCGAGGAAGGACAGGGGTCGATCACAGCGATCTTTTCCGTGCTCGTCGATGGCGATGACCACAATGAGCCGGTTGCCGATAATATTCGCGGCACGCTGGATGGCCATATCGTTCTCGACCGCACTGTGGCCGATCAGGGCCGCTTCCCCGCGGTCAACATTCTCAGCTCGGTTTCGCGTCTGGCCAATGCCGCGTGGTCGCCCGATGAGCGAGACCTTGTCGTCAAGCTGCGTGGAATGATCGCGCGATACGAGGATACCCGCGATCTGCGCCTGATGGGCGGCTATCATCGCGGTTCCGATCCGGAGCTGGACAACGCCATCGACCTTGTGCCGCATATTTTCGACGTCATGAAACAGAAGCTCGAAGACCCTCCGAGCATGAATGCGTTTCAGGAAGTCGCCAACGCCCTGAGTGCGGCCACCAACAGTGGTCAGGCCAAGACCCAGCCACGGTCTAATTCGCCCCGATAAACTCCTGCGCATCCGTGATGGATGTGAACCTGCGCGGCCCGAGCAGCGTTTCCACGACCACGGAGCCATCTCGAAACAGCACGTAATCCCGGCCGTTCAGCGCACCGCGCGTCACGACGTCATTAGGGGCCCGGTTGCCCATGAGCATCGGCTCGGCATGCGCAACCTGCGAAGACGGCGCATTGATCTGCGCGCTCTGCCCATTGGAGGCGGGACGCGATGGGCGCGACGGCTGCCGGGGCTGCACGCCGCTCGCCGCGATTTTCGTCAGGAGTCTTATGCCCTTGTCCAGCGCGCCTAGAATCGCGATCGCCATGCCGGTAATGACGGCGTTATTGCCGATCAGCGGAATAAAGCGTGCCGGATCATGATGCGCCTGCCCGGCTCCCGAGGGCGGCAGGAAGGAAACGATCAATGGATAGGAAAGTAAAAACCCCCAACCCAGTGTTGTTATTAGAAGACCGATCCAGGTCATTCTGGGAAATGGCATTTATCTATACCCTGTTATTTTTTATGACCCAAGAGCAAACGCTCGACGAGACATTCTTTTTCTCAGGAAAGAAGCCGCATTACACAGGCTATACTGCACAATCCCGTGCTGTTTTTGGCCAGAAATCCGGCCATCGAAACACAACCTTTGCGGGATATAGCAGCTCACACCACAACTTGAAACTGATTCTTAGGAGTTTGCGACTATCAAAATAGGGGACGCGGTTATCCACTAAAATCCGTTGGAAATCGAGATGCTCATGACAGAAATCCGGCGTTTCACGCCCCTCAACTCCTTGGTTGGAGGTCAATATGACAAACTCACTTGAGAGGCGAGCCAACGACCTGGTAAGTCCCGATTCAGGTATCGCGAATGACTACCTCAATCATTTCAACGAAATTTTTCTCTTGATTGAAAATCTGCCTGCCCTGCTGCCGGAAATGATCGAGGAAGTGGTGGCGTGGAAACCGATCAGCTACCGGGAATATTTCACGAAATCGGCGCTCCCTGGCAGTGAACAGGCCCTGCAGATCTACGACTCGCTCGATCCGGAGTTCCGGCAGGATTTCGAGGGCATGGTCGAGCTTCTCGACAATCTCGTTCTGCAGAGCATCGCCATTGTGCTGGAAAATCGCAACCCCGATGGATCTCTTGACCCGGACGGCATCGCCGACGTTTGCGAGCAGCTTGCCGGCGACATGCGCATCGTCCTCGACCGGACGGCTGATCTGGTCAATCACGGCTACGCCCCGCCACTGGAGCGCCCGCAGGAAATGGCGGATCGCCTTCTTGCCGCAAGCGGACAAAAACACTGATTCATTTGGAAGTTTGTAAGTTATGGACGAGTTACTAGGCGAATTCCTGGCTGAAACGTTCGAGCATCTCGAAGGGGTTGAGACGCAACTCCTGCAATTCGAGCGGAACCCGACCGACGCATCGCTCGTGGCGGGAATTTTCCGGCTCGTTCACACCATCAAGGGCACGGCGAGCTTTCTCGGCCTCGACCGGCTGCAGACTGTCGCACATGCCGCCGAAAATCTGCTTGGCGACCTTCGCGACGGCGCACCGCCCACACAGGCATCCGTGTCGGCGATCCTGGCCGCCATCGACCGGATCAAGGATATTCTCCGCGATATCGAGGCTCAAGGGTCCGAGCCGGACGGCGACGATTCCCAGTTGATCGACCTTCTGCACGCACAGGCGGCAGCCGCTCAGGGCGCAGCGCCCGAAAACTTGGCGCCGGAGGCTGCTGCGCCGGAAGCCGTATCGGAGGAGAAGCAAGCTGATGCGCCCGCGGCGAAGGCCAAGTCGGGAGGCCGGAAAAAAGCTGCCAGCGCGAAATCCAGGGCTGCCGACAAAGCCGATGCAAGCGCTGATCCCGCCGACGAGGATGCAGTCGCCGACGAACCCGCCGCGATCGCTCAGTCCGACCCCGACGATCAGGAGCCGGAAGCCGCCGCCGTCGCGGCAACGCCCGCACCTGCGAGGGCAAAGGCCAAGGCATCCAAGAAAGCCGATCCCAAGAAAGCTGTCAGCAGTCAGACATCGGCGCGCAGCAGCGAAACCATTCGCGTGGCCGTCGATACGATCGAACGCATCATGCAACTCGTCTCGGAACTGGTCCTTAACAGGAACCAGCTTCTCGAAATCACCCGCAACCGCGAAAACGATCCCGTCAAGCCGCCGCTTCAGAGGCTATCCGGTCTGACCACGGACCTTCAAGATGCGGTCATGCGCGCCCGGATGCAGCCCGTCGGGCGCCTGTTCGCCAATCTGCCGCGTCTGATGCGGGAGCTGTCTTCGGATCTGAAGAAAAAGATCAACCTCGTCACGGAAGGCGCCGATACCGAACTCGATCGCCAGCTCATCGAGGTGCTCCGCGATCCGCTGACCCACATCATCCGCAACTGCGCCGATCATGGCATCGAGACACCGGCGGAACGTGTTGCCGCAGGCAAACCCGAAGCCGGCGAAGTGCTCGTCTCGGCCGCTCATGAGGCCGGCCAGATCACCATCGACATTTCCGACGATGGCCGCGGCCTCAATCTCGAAAGGATCAAGGAAAAGGCGCTGGCCAACAATCTGGCGACCCCCGATCAACTGCGGAACATGAGCACCGAGGAGATTTGCCGTTTCATTTTCGCGGCCGGTTTCTCCACCGCAGCGACCGTGACCAGCGTTTCCGGACGCGGCGTGGGCATGGACGTGGTCCGCTCGAACATCGAGGCAATTGGCGGCTCCGTCACGCTCTCCACCGTTCCTGGGCATGGCAGCCGCTTCTCGCTGAAAATCCCGCTGACCCTCGCCATTGCGCCTGCGCTTATCGTCCGCGTCGGCGAGCAGCGCTTTGCCCTGCCGCAGACGGCGGTCGTTGAAGCCGTGGGCCTCGGCTCGGAATCGCGCCACATGATCGAGAAGGTTCAGGACGGGCTCGTTCTGCGCCTGCGGGACGAAGTCATCCCCGTCATCGACCTGTCCTCCATTCTTGAATTTGCCGAAAAGCCTGCCGAAGAGGAAGGTCAGCCGGAAGAAGAACAGCTCGTCGTCATCATCCGCATCGGCTCCGACACGTTCGGGGTCCGCGTCGACGAGGTTGTCGACGTGCAGGAAATCGTCGTCAAGCCGCTCAACGCTTCTCTGGCGCATCTGAAGATCTTCACGGGCCAGACGATCCTCGGCGACGGCTCGGTCGTCCTCATTCTCGATCCGAGCGGCGTGGGCACGCGGCTGGGCATCGAAAAAACGGGAGAAAAGAAGCTGGAGGCAGCGAAAGACGTGCAGGCCGGTCCCGAAAGCACCAGGCTCGTCCTGTTCCGCGCAGGCGAAGGTCTTCCGAAAGTTCTGCCGCTCTCCCTGCTCTCGCGTATCGAGATGGTCGATAGCAGCCGCATCGAGCGCTCGGACGGACGCTTCGTCATGCTGCATCAGGGCAAGCTCATGCCGCTGCTGCCGACATCGCCGATGCAGAATATTTCCGACAAGCCGCATCCGGTTCTCGTCATCACGGCCAACGACCACACAATTGGCCTCCTGGTCGACGAAATCATCGACATTCTGGAGGAGGATCTCTCGGTCGACCTGCCAAGCCTCACCGACGACATGGTCGGCGCCACCGAAATCAGGGGCGAGCCTGTCGAGTTGATCGACGTCACCTATTATCTGCAGGCGGCCTATTCGACGCTGTACCGGCAGGAAAACCGCAGCCTGCTGCTTGCCGAGGACGACCAGCTGTTCAGCGACATGCTGAAGCCGGTCCTCATCAGCTCGGGCTATCGTCTCAAGGTAGCGAACTCCGCGCAGGAAGCGCTGGAGATCCTGGAGAAGCGCAAGGATTTCGATGCGGTGCTGGTCGATTCGGAAATGGAAATGGAAGACGGCACGAGCCTGGCCGCCCATATACGCGACCACCTCGTTTCCTACGACTTCCCGATCTTCCAGCTGTTCGAGCGTCCCGCGCACGACATGCTGAATGTGCCCGTGACCGTCCCGAACACGGTCAACCTCAGCAAGCTTGACCGCCAGGGTATCCTTGGCACGCTTGCCTCGGTCCTCTCACAACGCGATTCAAGTCAATCATCCAAAGGGTTAGCAGCATGAGTGAGGCGGCTTTCGCTAGCAGCAGCAGCGCCGTTCTGACCGGGGAAGACGAGCAGAGCTATTTCACCGTCTTCGTCGGCGGCGAAATCTTCGGCTTGCCCGTCGAGAACACGCACACGATCTTTCGTGTCGCCTCCGTTACGCCGGTTCCGCTGAGCACCACCGACATTGCGGGCCTCGTCAATCTGCGCGGCAAGATCGTCACGGCGGTCAGCCTGCGCCGGCGGCTGCTCATGCCGACGGACAACACGCTCAAGAACGCGCTTGCGATCGGCATCGAGCACAAGGGCGAGAATTTCGCGCTGATCGTCGACGAGGTCGGTGACGTTCTCTCGCTCGGCAAATCGACCCAGATTCCGGTGCCCTCGCATTTCAGTCCGCATCGGGCACGGCTCACCAAGGGGCTCTATCGCGCCGGCAAGCTGCTTTTGCCTGTCCTCGATATCGAAGTGCTTTTCGGCTTTGAAAGCTGATCCGGATGCGCCTTGAGGGGGAACCGCCGCGCTTGACGGTCACGAACGAAATCATCTGGTTCAGAATCCATTTTGCACCACACCGCGAAAGCATGTCGAATGTCAGCATTTGCAAGTGAAAGCGAGGCACAAAAGAGCCGGTCATTCGATTCGCTCTGCGCTTATCTGCGCCGAACCTCAGGTCTCGTGCTGGGATCGGACAAGCGCTATCTCGTCGAAAGCCGCGTGACCCCCGTCATGAAACGGGCGGGCGTTTCCGGACTGACGGAACTGGTTACGGCGCTCGAACAGGGCCGGATGCCGGGGCTTGCCGAAGAGGTCGTGCAGGCCATGACCATCAACGAGACCTATTTCTTTCGCGACCGTTTCCCCTTCGACCTGCTGCGCCACAAGATCCTGCCCAAAATGATCGTCGGCAGAGCGCCGCAGAAGAAAATCCGGATCTGGTCGGCTGCATCCTCGACCGGTCAGGAAGGCTATTCCATCGCTATGATCATCGAGGAAGCATCGCCGTGCCTCGCGTCGTGGCAGGTCGAGATCGTTGCGACCGACCTGTCGCAGAACGCGCTATCGACGGCGCAAAAGGGGCTCTACAGTCAGTTCGAGGTTCAACGCGGCCTGACGCCGGAGCAGATTCAGAAATATTTCAAGCCGGTCGGTCATTTGTGGCAGCTGAAGGACAACATCCGCTCGCGGGTCCAGTTCAAGCACTTCAATCTGCTGGACAGCTATAGTTCGCTGGGCAAGTTCGACATAATCTTTTGCCGCAACGTGCTCATCTATTTCGAGCCGGAGCGGAAGGCCGACGTGTTGAACAGGATGGCGCAGATCCTCGCCCCGGACGGCGTGCTCGCCATAGGAGCCTCGGAGAGCGTGATCGGGTTGAACACCAAGCTGAAGGCGCATCCGGAGTATCGCGGCTTTCTCTGCCACGGCTAGATGAGGATCCTTGTTCTTGTCATGGCCGTGCGATTCCACGCAAACCCAGTTCGCTCTATAGCGGTATCGGTCTTGACGGACATTGCGAGCGCAGCGAGGCAATCCAGCGTCGAGGATAAAGATGCCCGGCGTCCGGTCAGGGCAATTGTAGCCGCTGCTCGGGATAGATCCAGTTGGGGTCGCGGATCTGCGCCCGGTTGTTTCTGAAGATCTGGGTATATTTCGCGCCGTCGCCATAATGGCGCTGCGCAATCTGCCAGAGCGTGTCGCCATTCTGGATCACGATGATCCGGGGCTCCGCCGGGCTTTCCGATCCAGCCGGTCTGGCCAGAGCGGCGCCCGTCGAGCTTGCCGAGGCTTGCTGCCCCTGATCGCCCTCATACCCCGACGCCGGGAATTTGCGATCCTCATCCTGCAGAGCGCTTACGACCTGCGGCGTCCGCTCGAAATGAACCTCGGCGCGCGCGATCGCCTTGTCGTCCGCATCGGGGTTTACCTTTTCCGCCAACAGATCGGCGCGAAGCGTATGACGACCGCCGCTCAGCCAGCGATTGCCGGAAAAATTCCATGAGCCGGTTGCATCCGTCTTGACCGTCCCCAAAAGCTGATCGTTGACGAAAAGCGCGACGCGGGAATCGGGCTTTGCATGGCCATTCATGAACAGCATGCTTTTTTCACCCGCGTCTTCAAAGTCGACCGAGGCAAAACCGATCAAGCTCGCTGCTTCGGCTATAGCGCCCGGATCAACCGGGATCGGGGCCGTCGTCGGCACGTCATCGGCGCGGCCACGTTGTTCGCCGGAGGCATCTGGCGCCGCCATGTTCGCCGCCAGCGGGGCATCCGAGCGCGGCGGAGGCATCTGCAAAACCCGCGTCGGCTTGCCTTCTTCCGTCAAGGCAACGAGCGGCTGGCCATCGGCGGGCGCGGACATGGAGAGCGCAAGGCGCTGGGTCGAGAACAGCGTTTTCCCGCCATCCGGAGCGACCGCGCTCAGCTCCAGCGAATGCTGGCCCTGCGTCAGCTTCCGGGCGTCGTCTATGACCCACTCGCCAAAGGCATCGGCGCGTTTGCGCGCGATTTCCTGTCCATTGCTCTCCACGATCACGGTCCATTCGGGAGGCGAGCGGCCCGCCATGACAACCGATCCGTCGGACTCGGCGCGAACAATATCGAAACTCGGACGTTGTTCGTCTTCGGCAGGCTCAGCCTGTGGCCGGGCGGGCTCTGAAGCGGGCTGATTAACCGCTTGTTGTTGAACCGTATTGCGTTCCGGAGCAAGCCAGCCACTATACATCACATAGAAACCGACGCTGCCGAGAGCCAGAAGCAAAAGGATGAGCAACACACGCGCTTTTCGCATTCACCTCAACCTTTTCTTACAAGACGCGCCGATGGTCGTGGGCGTTGCGCACACCGGACATTGGCCGGATTGCTGCAGGACAGAGCTTATGCCACTCATTCCCGGCTTCGCGCAAAAAAATGCTAATACGTGCAAGTCGAGGCTGTTCGCAATCATTTCTCTTCTTAAATCACAAAACCCACCCAGGGCCAAGACGCGGGTTCATCAACTTTCCGCCTGACGATTATGCACCAACGCACGGAAAAGTGTGATGCCACCTTTTGGTAATCCTAATCCGCTACAAAATGAAGGAGTTCCATAAACCTGATGAAACATGAATCTATGAAAAATATATGTGTGTATTGCGGCGCCAATCCCGGCGCAAATCCTGTTTACGTGAAAGCCGCGAAGACGCTTGGGCGCGCGATCGCCAATGCGGGCATGGGCCTCGTCTATGGCGGCGCCAGCGTCGGCATGATGGGCGAAATCGCCCGGTCCGTCATCGATACAGGCGGACGCGTCACAGGTATTATTCCGGCGAACCTGCCCGCGCATGAAGTGCCGCTGGGCGATGTTCACGAATTGATCCATGTCGCCACATTTCACGAGCGCAAGATGCTCATGTTCGAACGCTCGGACGCATTTGTCGCACTGCCCGGCGGCGTCGGCACGCTTGAGGAACTGGTCGAACAGATAACCTGGGTACAGCTCGCTCACCACACCAAGCCCGTCGTGATTGCAAATATCGAGAATTACTGGCAGCCGCTGCTGACGCTTTTCGACCAGATGCGCGCCCTGAAATTCATTCCGCCCGCTCTCGACGTGACCTATTACGTCGCGGATCGGGCAGAGGACATCATCCCGCTGCTGACAGGTCTCGCGGGCGAAGTACCCGAGCGCACGGCGGAAGCAGGCTAGTGTCCCGATTCTGAAGTTCGCATCCATGTCAGCCGCAAGTTCCGTAGCGAACTTCGGATTCTCAAGGGACACTAGCTTATTGAGTCTACTAGTGTGATTCAGATCCAGAAGTTCGTGATGGACCCGCCGCAAACTGGGGACGAACTTCTGGATCATCACACTAGTGTCATGATCGACAAGTTCATCACCATTTGCGACGAATAGCGCTCCATGGGCCTCGCGGAGCCGAACGATGTCGCCTATATTCGACCGCATGTCATATCCGGTCGAAGAACAGGCGCGCGCTGCGGCGAGCCGACGCAATCTGCTGCACTCCGTCATTCTGGTCGGCGGCATCGGCGCGATCATGGCGCTTTCAGCATGGCTGCTGTTCGGCCGGGCGGCCGTCATCGCGACCTTCCTGCTGATCGGGGTCCTGCTGCTGCTGAGCCCGCGCATTACGCCCGAGTTGATCATGCGGATGTACGGAGCCCGCCGTGTCTCGCCGCAGACGGGCGGCCCGCTCTTTGGCATCGTGAATGAGCTGGCGCACCGCGCCGAACTGCCCGCGCCGCCGCATCTCTACGTCATCCCCAGTCCGATCATCAACGCATTCGCGACGGGGGTCAGGTCCAATGCCATCGTTGCCGTCACACAGGGCATGCTCAACCGGCTCGCCCCGCGCGAAATTGCCGGCGTGCTGGCTCATGAGATTGCCCATGTCAGGAACAATGACATCTGGATCATGAGCCTTGCCGACACAATGAGCCGATTCACGCATTTCATGTCGATGACCGGCGTCATGCTGTTCTTCTTCAGCCTGCCGGCGGCGCTGTTCGGCGGCGTGTCCATCCCGTGGATCGTGATTCTCGTGCTCTATTTCGCGCCGACCCTGACGGCGCTTCTGCAGCTTGGCCTCTCACGCACCCGCGAATATGAGGCCGATCTCGAAGGCGCGCGGCTTTCGGGCGATCCCGAAGGGCTGGCCAGCGCCCTGCACAGGATCGAAAACTATCAGGGCCGCGTTCTGGAGACGATCTTCATGCCGGGACGGCGCGCGCCTGTGCCCTCGCTGCTGCGCACCCACCCGCCGACCGAGGAGCGGGTCAAACGGCTTCTCGCCCTGCGCGACGTGCAGCGCAAGCCGATGACCCTGGAAGCCTTTCAGCCGATTCCGGCCGCATTCAGCGCATTGCGCCAGCGACCGCGCTATCATTTAACAGGATTATGGTACTAGCTCATGAATGCCGCAAAGACTGTCACCGTCGAAATCGTCTCAGACGCCATCTGTCCATGGTGCTGGATGGGCAAACGTCATCTGGAGCGCGCCGCCGCCCTTCTGGGCGATGAGGTGGCCGTCGAAACGGTGTGGAAGCCGTTCGAGTTGAAGCCGGACATGCCGAAAGGCGGCGTGGAGCGCAGCGAATACCGGCGGCGCAAATTCGGATCACTGGAGGTCTCCGAACGGCTCGACGCACAGGTCGCCGAGAAGGGCCGCGCCGCAGGGCTGAACTTCCGGCACGATCTCATGCAATGGACGCCGAACACGATTGACTGTCACCGGCTGATCCGCTTTGCCGGCGTCGAAGGCAGGCAGGATGCGCTTGTCGAAGCACTGTTTCAGGCTTATTTCGCTGAAGGCCGGAATATCGGCGATCATGGCGTGATGGCTGACATTGCCGAAAGCGCGGGCCTCGATCATAGCCGCGTTGAAGCCATGCTCGCAAGCGGCGAAGGCGCCGACGAGGTTCACGAGGATTTGATCCGGGCGAATGAGATGGGAATTACCGGCGTTCCAACCTTCATGATCGGTGGCCAGCCAATATGTTCCGGGGCCGCCCCGCCGGAAATGCTGGCGCGGGCGATCGCGGAAGCTGCGGGCGCGCAGGACGCCTGAATCTCCCAAAATGCATACGTCATGCTATGCTCTGCGCCAAATGAGCGATGGAGCTGCCCATGTTTGCTTGCCTGTACCGCCCCACACTCTCCCTTTTCGTCATGGTTTCGGCCGCATTGACCGGCCTTGCACAGAACGCGAACGCCGCAACCGGAAGCCGCTGCATCGCGCTTGCCAATGCCGCGCCCGATATCCAGTATGTCTCGCTGGACAACGCCGCCATTGCCAGCAACGAGGTGAGCATCACCTTTGTCGGCCACGCCACTTTCCGTATCGAAACCGGGGGCGGTATCGTCATCGCCACCGATTTCACAGGCTATGGCGGCCCCGGACGCCTGCCCGATGTGGTCACGATGAACCATGCCCATAGCAGCCATTATACCGATTACCCCGACCCCGGCATCAAGCATGTCCTGCGCGGATGGGGTGAAGCGGGCAATCCCGCCCAGCATAGTTTGACCGTGGGCGACGTCTATATTCGCAATGTGACGACCGACATTCGCGGCTATGGCGGCATCCGCGAAAAGGATGGCAACTCGATTTTCATTTTCGAGGTCGCGGATCTGTGTATCGGTCATCTCGGCCATCTGCACCACACGCTCGGACCCGAATATCTGGGCCTGATCGGACAGCTCGACATCGTCATGGTGCCTGTCGACGGCGGCTACACGATGGAACAGGCGTCCATGGTGAAAGTGCTGGAGCTTTTGAAAGCGCGGCTCATCCTGCCGATGCACTATTTCGGACAGGCAACGCTGGCCCGCTTCATGTCGAATATGGGCGAGGACTTCGACGTCGATCTGCACCCGACATCGACGATAACGGTGTCTTTCCGCGATCTTCCGTCACGTCCGAAGGTGCTCGTGCTTCCCGGCGCGAGTTTCTTCTCGCCGGAATGATGCGGCGAAGGCTTCGGCTTCAGACAAAGCCGGGTTCGGGACAAATGGTCTGGATTCGAGGCGTTCGGATGACGGAAATTTGATTCACCGACGCATGCGGATCTGGCGGACCGTCAATGATTCGCCAGATCCGTGCCTGCTTATTGCACGACATAAAGGCAGGGTTTCCCGCTCGCCAGACAGGTCCATTTGCTGCCTGCCTTGTGGCAGTTCACACTCTTGGCGGCGGCAATGTCCCACACGGACCAGCCGAGACCGAGCTGGCCTTTGACATTGGCCGTCCAGTTGGTCTTGGCCCTGTTGGTCGCCTTGACTTTCAGCTTGTAGGTCGCTGTTGACTGGGTCGGATAGTTCTTACACTGATAAGCGCTGGCGGGAAGCGCAACGCAAAGAGTGGCGACAGCAAAAATTGTGGCGCGAATGAAATTTGCACTCATGACTGACTTTCTTGATCGATATGATTGCCGCCCTTCTTCGAGGGGCGCGGGCGTGGAACCATCCGGCTCCGTCGTCTCCGGAAGTTTAGTCGTGCACGGCAGCTTTCCGGTTCGATCCGCGAGCATTTTCTTCAAGAAGGATAAATACGCACAATGATGGTTCTCGTTTCACGGCGCACTCTGCTCAACACCATGCTCGGCGCGGCAGCTTTCGGGGTTTGCGGCGGTCCTGCTCTCGCGCAGAAATCCTCGCTGAGCTTTACCGACTGGGTTCGCGACTTTCGCGGCCGCGCAATCAGGAACGGCATTTCACCGGCGGTCTATGACAGCGTCATGCGCGACGTCGAGCCGGATACGTCCGTCTATGCGCTGGACCGCGCCCAGCCGGAATTCCGCGAAAAGGCCTGGCAATATCTCAATCGCCGCGTTTCGGACTGGCGCATCATGACAGGCCGCGAGCGTGCGAAGGAATACGCCCCGCTGCTTGACAGGATCGAGGAGAAATACGGTGTCGACCGATACATCATGCTCGGCCTCTGGGGCATGGAGTCCGCCTTCGGGGATGTCGTCGACAACCCCAATCACATGCGCCCGGTCATTCCCGCTCTTGCCGCTCTTGCCTGGGGCGAGCCGCGCCGCCGCGCCTATTGGAGCCGCGAGTTGATCAATGCGCTGATCATCATTCAGCGCGGATGGGCGAAACCGTCGGAGATGATCGGTTCATGGGCCGGCGCGATGGGTCATACGCAATGGATGCCGGAAGTCTGGCTGAACATGGGCGTCGATTTCGATGGCGATGGCCGGATCTTTCCTTTCTCGGTCCCGGACGCTTTTGCCGGAACCGCTCGATACCTGCTCAATCGCGGCAAATACCGCAAGGGCGAACACTGGGGCTATGAGGTCGTTCTGCCCAAAGGGGTCAGCCCGCGCAAAGGCGGACGGCGATCCATTGCCGCATGGGGCGAGTTGGGCGTGAAACGCGCGGATGGACACCCCTTCCCCAATGCGAAGGAACGGGCGCGCCTCTGGCAGCCGGTGCGCAATGGGCCGGTTCTGCTGACCACGCAAAATTTCCAGGCGGTCAAATCCTACAATCCGTCAAACCTCTATGCGCTCGCCATCTGCTATCTCGCCGATCAGATCGCAGGAGCCGGGCCGTTTGTGAAGCAGTTCCCCGGTGGGGAGCGTCCGCTGACATTTGACGAGGTCAGGGAAGTCCAGCGGCGACTGACCGCAGCCGGTTTCGATACGGGCGGTACGGACGGGCGTGTCGGCAAGATGACCATGCGCGCCGTGCGCAATTTTCAGAAGAAGAGCGGGCTCAAACCGGCGGACGGCTATGCGGGCCTGAAAGAGCTGGCGAAATTGCGGGCGCTTTAGATCAAGATCGTTTCTCACGGGAAAACGATCGTGATCCGCTTCTGTTTGTTACAAGCTCGGTTTTTTTTCGAAGAATAAAATCCCTTTTATCGGATCTCGCTCCAGAAGCTCTCTTCTGCGTGACAGGCGTCAAAAAAGCCCGGAGCGGTTGACCGTCCGGGCTTTGGAGTTTGTCGCAGTTGGAGAGATAGAGGTGGGGCAGCGGACCGCCCCACTCGTGAGCACGAACGTCCAGATCAGGATCATATTCCGACAGAACGATCCTGATCTGCACCTGTTTGCTTAAGCTCGATTTTTCCGAAAAATGGTTTCCATTTTATCGGATCTCGCTTTAGGCAATCTGGCTGCCGCGTCCGAATTCCGGATAGGCTTCGATGCCGATTTCCGTCTGGTCGAGGCCCGCCATTTCCTGTTCGACCGTTGGCCGCAAGCCGACCACGATCTTCAGCACGGTCCACACAATCAGGCTGCACACGATGACGAAGCCGCCAATCGCCCCGACGCCTATTAGCTGCGCCATGAAGGTCGCGCCACTGTTGGTGAGCGGCACGGCCATGGTACCCCATATGCCGGCGAACAAGTGCACCGGAATAGCCCCTACCACGTCGTCGATGCGCAGCTTGTCGAGCATCGGAACCGTGAAGACAACGATCGCACCGCCAACGCCGCCGATCATGATGGCCCAGATCGGGTCGGGTGTCAGCGGTTCGGCCGTAATCGAGACGAGGCCAGCCAGCGCGCCGTTGAGCGCCATGGTGACATCGACCTTGCCGTAGAGGATCTGTGTCAGGATCATCGCCACGACGACACCGCCGCAGGCTGCAAGGTTGGTGTTGACGAAGATGCGCGACACAGCCGAAGCGTCGGAGATGGTGCCCATGGCAAGCTGCGAGCCGCCATTGAAGCCGAACCAGCCGAGCCACAGGATGAATGTGCCGAGGGTGGCGAGCGGCATGGACGATCCCGGGATCGGGTTCACGCGGCCGCCTTCATATTTGCCGTAGCGTGCGCCAAGCAGGATGGCGCCGACAAGCGCTGCCCACCCGCCGGTCGAGTGAACCAGCGTCGAACCGGCGAAGTCCTGGAAGTCCGCACCGGCAAAGGTCATGATCCAGCTGTCTTCCGTGCCCGGAGCAAGCCAGCCCGCGCCCCACTTCCATGCGCCCTGGATCGGGTAGATGAAGCCGGTCAGGACGATGACGAAGAGCAGGAACGGCCAGAGCTTGATGCGCTCGGCGAGCGTGCCGGAAACGATCGAGGCCGCCGTTGCGCAGAACACCATCTGGAAGAACCAGTCGGAGGCTGCGGAATAGGAGCCCGGATCGGCATCCGTTGCCGGGATGACTTTCGGCAGGAACGATCCCATGAAGCCGCCATCGACGCCATCATACATCAGGTTGTAACCGACGACCCAGAACATCAGGCCGGCAATGGAGAAGAGCGCAATGTTCTTCGTGCACTGCATGGCGACGTTCTTGGAACGTACGAGACCGGCTTCAAGCATCGCAAAGCCGGCCGCCATCCACATCACCAGGAAGCCGCCGATCAGGAACAGCAGCGTATTAACGATGTACTGGCCGTCGGCGGAAAGCTCGGTGCTTGCAGCGGCCGGCGTTGCGTCCTGCGCGTAAGCGGAAACGGTCAGGGCAATGCCCGCCGCTCCGAATGAGAGCAAGGCCGCGCTCGCGGACCTCACGGATGAAAGAGAAAATGGTCTAGGCATGTCTACTCCTGCTGTCCCCCAAGAATGATCAAATCGCTTCGGCGTCGGTTTCGCCCGTACGGATGCGCAGTGAATGCTCAACCGGCGACACGAACACCTTGCCATCACCTATCTGTCCCGTTTTTGCAGCAGCCGAGATCGCATCGACAGCCTTCTGCAGCTCTTCGGATTTGATCACGACTTCAAGTTTGATTTTCGGGACGAAATTCACGGCGTATTCCGCGCCGCGATAGATTTCGGTATGACCCTTCTGACGGCCATAGCCCTTCACCTCAGTCACCGTCATGCCCTCGATGCCGATGTCCGTCAGCGCTGATCTGACGTCATCGAGCTTGAAGGGCTTGATGATCGCGGTCACGAGTTTCATGTGCCCACCTCCGCTTGCTGTCCGGCGAGACGATTCCCGCCGCTTGGAATTGATCCAGGCCGCATCGATGCAGGCCCTATGACCAACATCTCCTTATCAAGAGGCGTGCCATAAGCGGGGAGATGGATCTAAGTATATGAATTTGAACGATTTTTTAGACGATATTGGGCGGTGACGGGGGTGCGCCGCGCGTTCGGCGTGCATATTTTCTGCGCATTTTACCAATTTTGCCTAGTATTTAGGCAGCGGTGCCGCTTCTATTTGCAGTTGAATCCTCCGAACGGTCGTCGACGTCGCAGTTCTGCTGTCAAGAAGGGGCGTTCGCCGGGACTTACAGTCGATCGGTAACCCCGAAGACGCTGATCAATTCGTTGGCGGCCAGCCCGCCATGATGGCCGCCGAAATGATTTTCAAGGAG
Organism: Rhodomicrobiaceae bacterium; assembly: GCA_050330195.1. Classification (GTDB taxonomy): domain Bacteria; phylum Pseudomonadota; class Alphaproteobacteria; order Rhizobiales; family Rhodomicrobiaceae; genus JAHQVI01. The sequence goes on from JBHJOB010000055.1 coordinate 42,724, forward strand.
CCCCGGCTCGCGCCAGCCGACGAATTGCCCGTCGTGCGCCAGCACGAGAATATCCCCGAGACGGCGGCGCAGCTCAGCGCCCACCGGCTCCGAACCGAACAGTCCCTGTCCGAGCGCATCGTCAATCGTCATCACCTCGGCGACGCCGTCGAGCTGCCTTTTCAGGATGCCCAGAGTATCGTCGCGCCGCTCCGGCTTGACGTGGAGAAACAGATCGCGCGGACAACCATTCGGATAGATCGTCTGGCCGGTCGGGCTCGTCGGCAGGATGTCGGCAAGTTCCGGCCAGCATTCGTTGATGTAGATGGTGTCTTCGGCCCTGGCGGAAACCTGGTCGTGGTCGGCCGTGAACAGATAGAGCGTGTTCGGGCTCTTCATGCCGCTGAGGATGGCCTCGAAGCTGGCCCAGAAGGCGAGGCTTTCAGCCTCGTGGAAGGCGCTGTGCGGCCCGTAATGATGCGCGATCGAGTCGATGCTCGGCCAGTACAGGCTGAAGCAGGCCTTGCCGCTCGTCGCCTCGACAGCCTGCCGGAGCTGAAGCATTCCCTGCGGCAGGGTGTGGTGTGGCACGAGTTCGGCGCCCCTGCTCGCAATCAGATTGTAGGCGGAGTCCAGATGCTGCTGATGCGTGAATTGCAGCGAGCGCACGCCGTGGCGGGCCAGCCGCTCATGCACCGTTTCGTGGACGGCAAACAGCGCCGTTGCGTCATATCCCTTTTCGGCGCACCGATTGCGCGCGTCGGTTCCCAGCGGCGAGAAGAGCAGCGGATAAACGACCTCGCCATATGCGGGAATGTAGATGGTCCACTCATAGATCGCATGACGGGCGGGCAAGACACCGAGATTGAGCGTCGTCACGGAGGCGGACGTCGTGCTCGGGAACAGGGCGGAAATGGGCGTCAGCACGCCGTCCTCGACGACGCGTTTCATGGGCGCGACGCGATCCATGTAGCGTTGCCATGAGCGCCAGCCGAAAGCGTCGATGAAGAACAGCACGACCTTCTCGGGGGCCGGATAGGTTCCACCGAAACAGTCTTCCGGCAGCAGTGGGCCGAATTTCTCGCCGGTCAGCAGATATTGGATCGTGTTGGCGATATTGCCGAAGGAATAATCCGCATAGACCGGCTTCAGCAGTTTATCGCCGAGCGGATCGAAACGCTTCAGCGAGGCATCGTTGAGCATCGGAACACCCCTATGTTTGATTATTGGAGCGCGAGTCTGTCGGTTTTAAGCCACGGCTTTGCCGAAATCCGGCGGCGACCGGCCCGGCTACATGCCTAATCGTCCGGCGTGAGGATGCGTCCCGATTTGCGTTCCGCCTCGGTCAGCTTGTCGACGATATGATTGGTCGAACGGTGCTCGTAGAGGATGCGGTCCTCATCCTCTATCCAGAGGCGGCCATATTCGTCGTGGCCTTCATCGTCGAGCCGGTACTGATTGATCCGGATGAGCGCCGCCTTGCGCGTTTCGAATTGTCCCAGCGTCTCGACCCGTCCATCCCGATTTTCAAGGATCACGCGATAAGTCATGCATCCATGCCCCGCATTTTCAGTCGCTCCGTGTCATGTGGCAGACTCCCCCGCTTCGGCAGAAATTGCAATCCGCCATCTGGGGTTTATCACGGGTCCAAAGGCCGCGCTGGCGGCCCTGATACGCTGACGCATTCACGCGGTTCACGCCTCATTGCGTTAGCTCCTTGTTATGCATCAATTTACCGAACTCCTGGCTCCAGCCTCCGCCCGGATTGATGCACTACCGGATTTTCAGCGGTTCGACCGGCACATTGTCCAGCAGCCGGATGTGACCGAGATAGACCGCTCCCAGCAGGCGCGAAGGATCGACCACATTCTGGCCAACCGGCATCAGATTCGATGCGCTGCGCACTTCGAGATAATCGACCTTGAAGCCTGCGCCCTCCAGCCAGTCGCGTCCCAGAAACGTCGCCTCGTGAACCGGCCGACCCTCGGAGAGATCCTTCGCGACCTCTTCCAGAACGGCATGAAAGCGCGGAGCGAGAGCCCGGGCGGATGTGTCCAGATAGGCATTGCGCGATGACATGGCGAGGCCATCGCTTTCGCGCACGATATCGCCGCCGATGATCTCGATCGGCATATCCAGATCCCGCGTCAACTGACGGATGACCAGAAGCTGCTGGTAGTCTTTTTCGCCAAACACCGCCATATCCGGAAGACATTGCAGAAAAAGCTTCGTGACGACGGTCGTGACGCCGGCAAAATGACGCGGACGGCTCGCGCCTTCGAGGCCCGAGGTCAGGCCGATCACCTCCACGCGCGTTGAAAAGTCATCCGGATAGATCTCGTTCACGCCGGGAGCGTAGATCAGGTCGGCGTGCGCGCTTGCCAGCTTCGCCATGTCGCCATACTCGTCGCGCGGATAGGCTTCGAAATCCTCGTTCGGGCCGAATTGCGTCGGGTTGACGAAAATTGAAACTACTACCCGTTTGGCCCGTTTCTTAGCCAGACGCACAAGGGAAAGGTGCCCCTCGTGAAGCGCACCCATCGTCGGCACCAGAGCGACGCTTTTGCCACGGCTGCGCCAGCCCCTTACAGTGGCGCGCAAATCCCTGGTCGTTCTGACAATCGGCAATCGGCGTGCCATTCGGACTACTCCCAAAGACAAGCGCCCATGCGCCACGGACGAGCCCGTTTCCGCGCAAGGACGATGCAGGACACATAAACAAAACGGGACCATATCAAGTTCGGAGCAAAACGGAAGCGGGGTCAATGCTGAGCGCGTGAAGCTGTTGGCGGGGCCGTCATAAACCCGTAGAATAATTGCAAGGAGATTTGAAAATAATGGCTGCCGACAAGAAGACCCCGGCGCCCGCGCAGGACACTGGAGTTCCGGAAGCGCGGTCGAGCGACCGCGACGTCGCCGATTTTCTGGAGAAGATGAAATCCGTCGCACCTTCAAGCCATGACGGTGCGCGCGGACGGCTGATCTTTGCCATGGACGCCACGATGAGCCGGCAACCAACCTGGGACATGGCGCTGAAGCTTCAGGCCGACATGTTCGTCGAAGTGAAAGCCATCGGCGGGCTTGACGTCCAGCTCATCTATTTCCGCAGCTATGACGAATGTCAGGCGTCGAAATGGGTGAGCGAGCCGGAAACGCTGGCGCGGCTGATGACCGGCATACGCTGTCTGGGCGGATTTACCCAGATCCGCAAGATTCTGACCCATGCGCGGCGCGAGAGCGAGAAACAGAAGGTTAACGCGCTTGTATATGTAGGCGATTGTATGGAAGAAGATATTGATCGCCTTTCGAACCTTGCCGGAGAACTCGGCTTGCTGGGCGTGCCCGCCTTCATGTTTCAGGAAGGCCGTGATCCAGTTGCCGAAACAGCATTCCGGGAGATTGCCAGGTTGACCAAGGGCGCTTACTGCCGTTTCGATGCCGGATCGGCCAGACAGCTTCGTGAACTGCTCCGGGCGGTTGCCGCCTATGCCGCCGGAGGCCGCAAGGCGCTGGAGGATTTCAGCCGGGGCGGCGGGCAGGGCAGGCTGTTGCTCGAACAACTTAAATCGTAAAGCTTAAGCGATGCAGATTCTCCTTATCGGGTTCGCGCTGCTTGTTCTCGTGCTGATCATTGGACGCGCCTTTACCCGAGCCAATCCCCAGTCGCTGGCCAAGAGCCTCAAGCAGGCCGCAGGCATTACCCTGCTCGTGATCTCGGTGTTTCTGATCGCGACCGGCAAGGTCATACTCGGCATTCCCCTCGCCTTTTTCGCATTTTCCCTGCTCGGCTACTCGTTTCCCTGGCAGAACGGGACCGCAAATACGCGCAAGAGGGAGGGACAGCGCTCCTCCGTGCGCACGGACATGCTGGAAATGACGCTCGACCATGACACGGGCGAGATGATCGGTGTCGTGCGCCGGGGGCAGTTCAGCGGCAGAAAGCTGGCCGATCTGTCGGCAAACGAGCTGAACGTGCTGCTTCAGGAGGCCTATGAGCACGACGCACAGGCCGCGCAATTGCTGGAAGCTTATATTGCGCGCTTCGGAGATGCCGCGAATGGAGGCGGCAGCCGGTCGTCGCAGGGAGACGGTCCCGCGCCGAATGCCGGACCGATGACTTTGGCCGAAGCCTATGCCGTGCTCGGGCTGGAGCCGGGCGCCAACCGCGAAGCCGTCCTGCAGGCTCATCGCGGATTGATGAAGAAATATCATCCCGATCAGGGCGGAACGACGTATCTCGCCACCAAGATCAATGAAGCCAAGGACATTCTGCTGCGGCATGTGCGATAGGACTTGCGGCAAGCGAGATCCGCCAAAAATGGACGCCATCCCCGCCTTCGCGCATAGGCGCTAACATAATGTTTGCCTGATCGAATCGAGTCAGATTCTCGCATGGGATCAGGCGGGACGAGAAAACAAGCGTCTCCCTCGTCCCCTCAGACCGCTACAAACGCCCGTCGCCATCCTTCGGCGCTTCAATCTGGTCGTTGATCGCATAGAGCTTGCTCAGCAGCGCCTCGAAGCCGCCGCCCTGCGCGCCCGTATGCAGGTCGATCCGGCCAACCTTCTCGACGAGCTTCTCCAGCGCTTCCAGCTCCTTCAGACGCAGCAGCAGCGGATTGTTCTCCATCAGCTTGGCCGTATTGAGCAGCGAACGCGTCGCGGCGGTCTCTTCCTGGCGGCGGATGAGATTGGCGCGGGCCACACGCTCCGCCTCGACGACCTTGTTGAGCAGATCGCGCACATCGCCGGGGAGGATCACGTCCTTGACGCCGATATCGCCGATCTCCGCGCCAAGCGCCGCGACGCGGTCCTTGACGAATTCGCGCACTTCCCGGTCGATCTCGTCGCGGGCGGCGAGAATGTCGTCGAGCGTGCGCGTCGCCACGGCCTCGCGGATGGCGAACTGCACCAGCCGGTAGATCGTGGAGGCAAGATCGCCGGTGCTGGTCGCGGCCAGAACGGGATCGGAGACCTTGTAGAACGCCGTCAGCGTCACACGGATGCCGACGCGGTCCTTGGTCAGGATCTCCTGCGCCGTCACCTCCAGCGGCTGCGGACGCAGATCGACCTTGGCAAGCCGGATCGTGCGGGCGACCGACCAGAAGGCGTGCCGTCCCGGCCCGAGCCGCTCGCGCAATTCGCCATCGACAAGCAGCAGCGCCGTTTCATGCGCCTCCACGACATCTGAAACCACGACAGACGTGCGGCCAAGATCGAGCTTGGCCAGATGCGCCTTCGACACGCGGAAATCCTCCGTCGTCTCGATCAGCTCGACTTCGATGTCGGTCAGCGTCTTCCAGAAGACGCGGGTGGTGTTCGGCAGGACAAGGTGCTTCGGATCGCCGTCAAAGGAGACTATGGCAACCTGTGTCGATCCGGCCTGCACGATCTCGAAATGGTCAGCCACGAGATCCGGATGCGTCTTCTGCAGCATCAGAACGCGCGCGGCCGGGATTTCCGCATGCATGACCTTGAACGTCTCCGCCGCCAGTTCGCGGTCGAAATCGAAGACTTTGTATTTGCCGGGCTCCAGCAGTCTCTGAAAACGTCCGTTGCGCGTCAGGAATGCGCGCTCGTCGTCGCGAACGATGACCTCGAAACGATACCAGCTTTTGTGGGGCATGACGCCTTCCCTCAATTCCGCAAACGATATGATGTGCCCATGCGCAACTGTCGCACGGCTGCGACATTAGGGCGAGATCCGATAAAATGGGAACCATTTTTTCGGAAGAATCGAGCCTGAAACAAATAGATGCGGATCAGGATCGTTTCCATCTGAAATAATCCTGATCTCGGGCATCATTGCCGCGAAAAGCTGAACGTTGGACGAACATGCGTGGAAGTGGCGGGGAGAAAAGGTCACCGGCGGCGTTCCCACGCAAAAGGTGCGGGCCGGGGCTTGAGCCGCGTCCGCGCTGCCATCCGCTTCGGGTTGCGGCCATGGCTTCCACCCGGAGGCGGTACACCATGCCGGAGCCCGGGCTCAGGCATTGCGGGCGGGCGGTATCCGCCGCCGGCGCATGGCGCCTCATGCGCTTGCCCGCCCATTGGCCGAAGCCGCTGGGCAAGGCCGGGAAGCCGCCGGCTTCCTCATCGTGGTCTGGTCTCGTTGTTCAGACGAGTGTGACCCGGGAGTCGAACCCGGTACCGTTGGATTACAAGTCCAATGCTCTACCCAATGAGCTAGTCGTGGAGAAGCTGAAAGGATTCGAACCTCCGACCTCCGGGCAAAGGCCCGGTGCTCTACCGCTGAGCTACAACCTCTGTTGGAGCCATAAGGACGCGGAACACGCCACCGCAGAGCGGCGCGCGCCAGCCGGGTCTCGGCGAGCCCGGACACATGGCGTCGATGCAGCCGCAGCGACTATAGCGCCGGGCGCGTGAACGGGAAACCGTCAATCGGCCTTGCGGTCCGAATGGCCCAGATCGCGATCCGGCGCGATCCGGTCGCGGACCCGCTGCTTCAGCTCCTTCATCTCGGGAAACCGCCCCTCGGCCTTGCGCGACCAGAGCATATCGCCGCCGATCCGCACCTCGAACACGCCGCCCGTGCCGGGGATCAGCGTCACGCCGCCCAATTCGTCCTGAAAGGTCGTCAGCAGCTCCTGCGCGGTCCACCCGGCGCGCAGAAGCCAGCGGCATTGCGTGCAATATTCGACCTCGATGCGTGGCCTTCCGCCGCTTTCAGCCATGTTCACCGCTCCATTTCCGCGAGCCGCCCGATATGCCCGACTTCTCCACATCGACGCTCCCGCCGCCATGGTTTATGTTGGTTACTGCGCAAAGGCGTTGAAGCCATGGAATGCGCGCGCTAAAGGTGCCGCATATTGCCGAATTCATTTTTCATGCGCGACACGCCCTGCCGCTCCATCCGGCACACAGCATTTTTATCCGATTGCGCGAAAAGCCATCTTGCCGGTTTACCCTATGGCGATCACCAATATCATTGATAGGCAGCCCATGTCCCTTGCGTTGAACACGCCGCTTCCCGTGCTTGATGATTCCGAGCGCTTTGCGCTCTTTTTCGATTTCGACGGAACGCTCGCGGAGATCGTGCAGCGGCCGGAGGATGTCGAGGTCACGCAGGCGACGCGGGAGGCGCTGGAGGCGCTTCGTGATGCGTTCGGCGGCGCTGTCGCGATCATAACAGGGCGCGACATTCCCAGCATCGACCGGTTCCTCGCGCCAGTGCGGCTGCCTATCGCGGGCGTCCACGGGCTCAGCCGCCGCGACGCGGAGGGCCAGATGCACAGCCCGACATTCAACGGCGAAGCGCTTTCAACGGTCGAGGCAAGACTGCAGCCGCTGGTAGCGCGCGAAACTGGCCTGATTCTTGAACGCAAGGAAGGCGCCATCGCGCTGCACTATCGCCAGCGTCCGGAGTTGGAGGCCGCGTGCGTTGCCGCGATGGAAGATGCGGCGGCCAATGCGCCGGGCGTCATTCTGCGCCGGGGCAAGATGGTTATCGAGGCGGTCGGCTATCCGAGCGACAAGGGGACGGCGATCGCAACCTTTCTGACGGAACGGCCTTTTCGGGGGCGCGTTCCGGTGTTTGCCGGAGACGATCTCACCGATGAGGACGGCTTCGCGCTCGTCAACAGGCATGAAGGCATTTCGATCAAGGTCGGCCCCGGCGAAACCAGCGCGCCGTATCGCGTCGAAAGCCGCCAGCAGCTTCTCACCTGGCTGAACTCAATATTGGAAAAACTAGGGCAATAAATCGTGAGCACACTCGATCTCGGCATAATCGGCAATTGCGCCATTGCGGCTCTGGTCAACAAGAAGGCTGACATCGTCTGGTGCTGTCTTCCCCGGCTCGACAAGGACCCCGTCTTTCACTCGCTCATCGGCGCCTCGAAAGACGCGCCCGACGAAGGCGTCTTTGCGATCGAGCTGGAAGACTTCGTCTCCAGCGAACAGAGCTACATTCCGAACACCGCGCTCTTGCGGACCGTGTTGCACGGCGAAAGCGGCTCCGTCGAGATCATCGACTTCGTGCCGCGCTTCCATTGGCGCGACCGGACCTTCCGCCCGCAGATGATCGTGCGCCGCGTGTCCCCGCTCAGCGGCTCTCCGCGCATTCGCGTGCGGCTGAAACCGCGCTTCGAATATGGTTCGGTCAAACCGGAGATTACGTCGGGCTCGAACCATGTGCGCTATACCGGCCCGCAATTCGTCGTCCGGCTGACGACCGACGCTCCGATCGACTATCTGCTCGACGAGATCTATTTCAACCTGTCCGAGCCTCTCAATCTCATCCTCGGACCGGACGAGACGCTGATGGACGGGCCTGCCGAAACCGCGGAAAACTACCAGAAGCGCACCCAGCATTACTGGAAAACCTGGGCGCACCGCCTGGCGCTGCCTTCGGAGTGGCAGGACGCCGTGATCCGCGCATCCATCACGCTGAAACTGTGCAGCTACGAGCCGACCGGCGCGATCGTCGCGGCGCTGACGACCAGCATTCCCGAAGCCGCCGAAACCGAACGCAACTGGGATTACCGCTATTGCTGGATACGCGACGCGCTTTTCGTTGTCCGGGCGCTCAACAGCCTCGCCGCCGTCAAGACGATGGAGGACTATTTCGGCTGGATCATGAACATCGTCCAGAAAGCCCGCAACAATCATCTGCAGCCTGTCTATGGCGTCGGGCTGGAAAGTGCGCTGACCGAGCGTATGCTCCCCAATCTCGGCGGATACCGGAATTTCGGCCCGGTCCGGGTCGGCAATCAGGCGTATGAGCATTTCCAGCACGACACTTACGGCAATCTCGTGCTCGGCGCGTCGCAGGCCTTCTTCGACCAGCGCCTGCTTGCTCCTCCCGGCATCGATGATTTCCGCAAGCTCGAATTCGCCGGCGAGCAGTCCTACGCGCTGTACGACCAGCCCGACGCCGGTATCTGGGAACTGCGTCACCGGGCCCGCATTCACACATCGTCGAGCGTCATGTGCTGGGCCGCCTGCGACCGGCTGGCCAAGATCGCGAGCCACCTGCGCCTGAGCGACCGCGCCACCTATTGGGCGCGCCACGCGGCGCACATGAAGGCCCGGCTTCTCACCGAGGCCTGGAGCGACAAGCGCAAGGCCTTCGTCGAGAGCCTGGGTGGCGAGCACCTGGACGCCAGCGTGCTGCTGATGGCCGAGGTGGGCTTCATCGACCCGCGCGACCCGCGCTTCGTGGCCACCGTCGACGCGCTGGAGGCCACACTGTGCGACGGCCCCTACATGCGCCGCTACGAAGCCGCCGATGATTTCGGCCTGCCCGAGACGGCCTTCAACATCTGCAGCTTCTGGCGCCTGGACGCGCTGGCACGCATCGGCCGGCGCGACGAGGCGCGGGCCATCTTCGACGCGCTGCTGGCGGCGCGCAACCCGCTGGGCCTGCTCAGCGAGGACACCCACCCGGCC
>JBHJOB010000056.1:0-31793 GCA_050330195.1 Rhodomicrobiaceae bacterium
TGGCCGCCACATGCTGCAATCAGGCAAAGGCGTATCAAGCTAGGGTCGCGCGTTTCAGACCAATGGCCGTCTCGCAAACCCGAATGCGATCTCACCTTCGTCTCGTCCCGGTGGGGACAATAGGGATTACCGCAGCTATCTGGAAGCGCTGGACTGGAATGTCCCGCTGACGCCCGGCAAGCATGAGCCGCTAATCTCATTCGAAACCTGGCAGAAAATTCAGGACCGGCTGAACGGCAAGGCCAAGGCTCCGTTCCGCAAGGATATCAGCGAGGATTTTCCGCTGCGGGGATTTGTGATCTGTGATGCCTGCAACCATCCTATGACCTCCTGCTGGTCAAAAGGGCGGGATACGAAATACCCATACTACTTCTGCGATCAGAAGGCGTGCAGCGAATCCCGCAAATCCATCCGTAAAGAAGAGCTCGAAGGCGAGTTTGAAACAATCATACGAAGCCTCCGGCCTATACCGTCCATGTTTTATCTGACGCTCGACGCCATGCGTGAGCTATGGGATGACCGCATCGCCAAGACAGGCGAGCGGCAGACCGCTATGAAGGCCGAACTCGCGCTTGTCGAGCGAAGATCCGGACAGCTTATGGGGGCGGAAAGCCCGGCCCTGATTCAGGTCTACGAAAATCAGATCGTCAGGCTGGAAGAGCAGAAGGTTTCTCTCGCTGAAAAAGTGCAGATGTGCGGGCGCACATTGGCCCCGTTCGACGAGACTTTTCGAACTGCCATCGAGTTCATGGCAAACCCTTGTAAACTCTGGGATTCTGAGAAGGTAGAGGCGCGCAGATTGGTGCTCAGGCTAGCCTTCACGCGGAAATTACCGTACTGCCGGAAGGAAGGCTTTCGGACCGCCGAATTGGCTGTACCGTTCAAGGTGTTAGCGGCTGTTGAAAGCCAGAAAAATCAAATGGTGCGGGCGGTCGGACTCGAACCGACACTCTGTCACCAGAACCGGATTTTGAGTCCGGCGCGTCTACCGATTCCGCCACGCCCGCATGATCGACGACGAAAATTTGCTCCACTAGCGCCGTCATAGCGTCTGATGCGCATGAAGGAAAGCCCTTTATCGGCGAAATTCATGCTCAGGACAATAGCCGCTCGCGTCCCCTGATCAATAACCGCATTACGCGTCCGATTGCCGCTTGCGGGACGGTCGGCGTCGGCGGAAAAACGGATCGGGCGGCGGGGCCGGTTCGCCCTCCGGCGCTTCCGGTTCAGGCGGCGTCATGTCCACATAGAGCGCTCTGGCTTCGCCCGCCGGGCCGCGCCGCTCGCTGAAACCGGCAATCTGGAAGATGCGCACCCGGCCAAACAGCGACGCCGTTATCACATCGCCGCATTTGACCATATGAGCCGGTTTCACGATCCGTTCGCGGTTGACGCGGAACTTGCCCTTGCCGACGAGTTGCGACGCGAGAGACCGCGTCTTCACGATGCGCGCGTGCCATAACCATTTGTCGAGACGCTGGTTTTGCTTGCCGCCGTCCAGATCGGTCATGGGGTCAGGCTTGATCCTGCGTCTCGCGGGACATCTTCTCTTTCAGCTCCAGGAGGGCGGCAAAGGGCGAGTCCTTGTCCGCAACCTGCTCCTTCTTGCGGCGCTCAGGCGGCGCGGCGGTGGCGACACCGCGATCCTGCCGAGGCTTGTCGTTGCGCCGCCGGTCGGACTTGCCACGACGGTCATTGCGGCGATTATTGTCGCCAGCCTGCGGGCGATCGCCGCGCTCCTGGCGCTTGCCGCGATGGGGGGCGTCGGCGGCACGCTCTGGCTTTGCCGGGCCGTTCTCCGGATTGGCCTGCTGCTGACCGGCGCGCTGGCCGCCACGGCGCTGATCCTGACGGCCACGGCCCTGACGGCGTTCCTCATTCTGTCCACGCCGCCGCGGACGCCAGATTTCTTCATATTCCGCCTCGGCAGATGCCGCTTCCTCAGGCGCTCCCGTATCCGTCGGGACGGCTTCCTCTGCGGCGGACGCCGCATCCACGGCCATTTCAGCCGTTTCCGTTTCGCTCACGGTTGCGGAGGCATTCTCGATGGCCGCTTCGGGCATGGGCGTCTCGGCTGGTTCCGCCGCTTGTGCCTGCGCAGCCTGATCCGGACCGGACGGCTGCTCTTCGCCGGTCGCCGGCGCATCCTCGACAGAAGCGGCTAGGGGCGCAGTCTCATCCTGCGCGACCGGCTCGTCTCCGGCCTCAGCGGCGGTCTGTTCGCCTGCATCGGCAGCAATGCCCGCAGCTTCGGCGATCTGCGGCTCACCGCCCGTTGATGGCTCAGCGGGAGCGGCATCGGCCTGTTTCGCCTCGCCATCGGTCCCGTCAGCCGGCTTGACCTCGGCAGTTGCGTCCTCCACGGCCGGCTTTGGCTGCGGTTGCACAACCCGGCGCTCCTTGCGGAAACCGAGCGCGAACAGCACGTTGCCCATCTCTTCGCTGGAGCAGCCGATGATCGAGAGCATGTCCGGCTGGACCTTGAATCCGCCACGGCCAACGGCGCCCGCAGGCGGCTCGGGACGATCGACAGTCGGCCGCCAGCTTGTCAGCGGGCGGATCATGTCCGCGAGCCGCTCCAGCATGTCGATACGGATAGCCCGCGCGCCGCAAACCTGAAAACCGGCGGCGGTATAGAAGACTTCCGGCACATCCTTGTCCACCACGACCGAAGTCAGCCCCTGCCGTGGCGGCTCGGGAAGCTTCGCAGGGTCAAGGCCCGCGTCAGCACCGTGCCTGAGTGCCCATAACAGCAGGAGCAGGTCTGCAGCGGCTGGCTTCAGAAGCAGCGGGAAATAAATGTTGTACGCGCCGAAGCGTACGCCGAATTTGCGCAGCTCGGCCCGGGCTTCCTGATCGAGCGAACGGATCTCCTCCGCAACCGCCTCGCGGCGCAAAACGCCGAAATTCTCGACCAGCCGGAAGGCGATGCCCTTTGCCAGCCCCGTCAATTCCTGCGCTTTCGACAGCTCCACGAGCGGCTTGAGCCGCGTTTCGATCAGTCCGGAAAGCCAGCCTTCCACGCGCTTGACGATGCGCTCCTTGTCCGGCGCGGCCAGATGCTCGTCGGCGATGAGCGTGAAGCTCGGGCGCAGATGATCCTCGCCCGCTTCAAGACGGCCGATCTCGTGGCCTTCCCAGGTCACCGCGCCATTGCGTTCAAGCTTGAAGGCTTCGTTCTTGCCGTCGCAAAGCCGTCCGGCGCGATCGGTCAACTCGACCGCCAGCACCTTCGCCGCCGCGTGTCGCGCCGCCTTGCCATGAAGCCCGGCCGCGGTGCTGTCCGGCGTAAAGCGGAAGCCTTCGAGCTTGCCGACATAATGCTTCTCGACGAAGATCTGCCCGGTGTTTTCGATGTCGGCGTACAACGTGTCCTTGTCGCGCATGCTCTTCATGAGCACGCTGGTGCGCCGGTCGACGAAGCGCTGTGTCAGCAATTCGTGCAGCGCGTCGGACAGCGTGTCCTCGATCGCGCGCGTGCGCTCGCGCCAGTGTTCGGGATCGGCAAGCCAGCCCGCGCGGTTGGACACGAATGTCCAGGTGCGGATATGGGCGATGCGGTTGGAGAGCGTGTCGATATCGCCGTCGGTGCGGTCGGCCAACTCGACCTGTTTGGCGAACCAGTCCTCGGAGATGGTTTCGCCATCGCCCATGAGGTGCTTGTAGATCGTGCCGAGCATCTCGGCGTGATCGCCGCTGGAAACCTTCCGGTAATCGGGAATCTGGCAGACTTCCCACAGCGTCTTGATCGCGGCGGGCGCGCGGGCGAAATCCTGTATCGCGGGATCGGCGCTGAGCGCATCGAGCGCCTCGACGTCATCGGCTGCGCGCGCGCGCGCCAGGCGGGCGGCGGATGGCGAGGTGCGCAGGCTGTCCTTGAGGGCTGCGAGCGAGGAGAAATCGAGCTGCGTGTTGCGCCACTGAAGAATCCTGACCGGCTCGAACTCATGCGATTCCAGCCGGTTGATGGTCTCGGACGAGAACGGCTCCACATCGCCGGTTACGCCAAACGTTCCATCGTTGAGGTGGCGTCCGGCGCGGCCTGCGATCTGGCCAAGTTCATTGGCCGACAGGTCACGATGCGAGTGACCGTCGAATTTGCGTGTGGCTGCGAACGCGACATGGTCGAGCGCCAGATTGAGGCCCATGCCGATGGCGTCGGTCGCAACGAGGAAATCCACGTCGCCGGACTGATAAAGATCGACTTGTGCGTTGCGCGTGCGCGGGCTGAGGGCTCCCAGCACGACGGCGGCCCCGCCACGCTGACTGCGGATCAGCTCGGCGAGTTGGTAGACCTCCGCCGCCGAGAACGCCACAATGGCGGAGCGGCGCGGCATCCGGGTAATCTTTTTCGGCCCCGCATAGGTGAGCTTCGAGAGCCGGTGGCGGGTGATGAAATTCGCGCCCGGCAGCAGATCGCGGATCGCGCCTTCCATCGTCGATGCGCCAAGCAGCAGCGTCTCGCCATGTCCGCGCGCGTAAAGCAGACGTTCGGTAAAGACGTGGCCGCGCTCGGGATCGGCGGCGAGCTGGATTTCGTCGATGGCGAGGAAATCGACGTCGATGTCGCGGGGCATCGCCTCGACCGTGCAGACCCAGTAGCGCGGGTGCTCCGGCTTGATCTTCTCCTCGCCCGTAATCAGGGCGACATTGGCCTCCCCCGCGCGCGCAACGACCTTGTCGTAGACTTCACGGGCGAGCAGCCGCAGAGGCAGGCCGATAAGACCGCTCTGATGGCCGAGCATCCTCTCGATCGCCAGATGGGTCTTGCCGGTATTGGTCGGCCCTAATACGGCAATTACGGAATGGCCTGGAGCCGTCCTGCGCTCGGATTGAGCGAAAGCAATATCGGTCATTACGGCAAGTCCCTAAGTGTGGGCGCTCTTCATGGTTACGCGCGCAACTCTTGGTTGCTCTTTCCGTATAGAGCACAGGAAGTGGCCATTTGGCCAGTCATGAAATCGGAGCCGAAGCCGCATGGTGCGGCTTGGCGGGCGGTATCTATGGTGGGGATGCAGCATTGGGGAAAATTCTTGAGCAGCGGAATTAGCAAAAAACAAATAGGAACGATTTCAATGAATTCAAAGCACTCAGCTCCGGATTACTGGAGCTGAGCCCCCCGGGAACCCGAGCTTTCGACGGTAAAACTCGACGAGGTCAGCGACGCCGTGCCGGCAGGCGTCGGAAGATAAATGTAATAGGGCACATAGAGATCGGCTTCCTTGAGCGGAATCATCCAGATTTCCATGTCGTCGTTCTGCGCGGCGGCGCGGGATTCCTTGTCGTCAGGCTTGTGACCGGCAATCGGTACGAACTTGACCTTGCAGATATAGGCCGGGCCGCTATAGCCGTGGCTCGTATTGACGGTCTTCGTTCTCTTGTAAGTCAGCTTGAGATCATACCGCGCCTTGCCGTCGAAGATCGGCAGGCGGCGCGTACACACTTCGCGGGAGGATTTACTGCTGCCGATATTCGTCAGCATGACCAGCGCGCTCATCGGATCGACCACATTGCGCATATGCTTGCGGGTTACGGGAATACGCGCCGGGGACGCCCTCTGTGGCGGGCTGACGGCGATTTCCCTGACATTGTTGTTCGAGAACTCGACATCGATGTTTTCGCGCTTGTCGCTCGTGCGATAACCGAAGCTGTAGGTGTCCGGACGGGGCTGGTTCGCAAGCACGCTGCCGGACGACGAGGTATCGCCGCGCCACTGGAAGAGAATGCCCGCCAGAACGCTGATATCCGCTCGCGCCTTCAGCGCATATTTGTCGTGGCTCAGGTCGGATCTGAGCTTGAAGCTGCCAATATTGAAGCCGTTGAAGCTGATGTCGTAGGACGCATGAACGGTCTTGGCGCCCTTTGCCACCGCCGGCGTCGCCACGCCGGAAACCGTCGCCAGAAATGCAGCGAAACAGGCAAATGCGAGAAAGCGGGAACCTTGACGTGCGATTACGCGAACAGCGTTCATTTTCAATCCTCGACCGGCCTGAGGCGTTGACCGGCTGGCGTAGCCAGAAATGGCGATGGGAACCGAAGCGCGCCAGCTTCCTGCAACCCACCTAACAAAGCCTTTATTTTTGAAATTCGTCAATTGTATGTTTCGCCCGAGCCCGAGACGGCCGCTCCGGCGTGCGGCGCGCTGGACTGGAAGCGGGTTCGCCACATGCTCAGGCGGCGCGGATCCTGACCAGAAATTCGCCTATATGCGATCGCAACGCAGCGGCATCGTGGCCGAGTTTTGCTGCCGCGCCAACCACGTTGTCGGCGGCGCTGTCTGTATTGGCGGCGGCCGTGTCGACATTCTTGATCGTCCGGCCGACGTCGGCGGCGCTCCGCGCGGCCTGCTGGGTGCTGACCGCGATCTCGTTGGTTGCCACTTCCTGCTGCGAGATCGAATCCTCGATCGACGCTCCGATCTCGTTGATCCGCAAGATGGTTTCGTCGATACGCCGGATAGCGGACACGGCGCCGTCTACGGCGGACTGCATGCCGGAAATCTTGTTGCGGATATTCTGCGTGGCCTTCGCCGTTTCCGACGCCAGCGATTTGACTTCCGCCGCCACGATGGCAAAGCCTTTGCCCGCCTCACCCGCGCGAGCCGCCTCGATGGTCGCGTTCAGGGCGAGCAGATTGGTTTGCGTCGCCACATCCTCGATCAGTTCGATAACCTCGCCGATTTCGCCCGCCGCCTTGGCGAGACTTTGCATGATCGTGTCGGCCTGCTTGGCCTCGTCGACCGCGCTGCGGGCCGTTTCCGTGGACTGAGCGATGCTCCGGGAAATTTCACGGATCGAGGCTGACATCTGCTCTGCCGCGCTCGCCGCGTTCTGTACCGCGGTACTGGCGGAGTCAGCCGCCGCCGTTACCGATGTCGCACCGGTGCTGGTGTCGGTCGCAAGAGATGACATTTCCTTGGCCGTCGTCTCGATTTCCCCAGCGGCGAGCGTCAGCGCATCCGACAATTCCTGCCCGGACCGGTCGAATGCCGAAATCAGGCCTTCGACCTCGTCCTGCCATTTCTGCCGCTTGGTCAACTCCCGCGCCTGCTCCGCTTCGAGCTCGCGGACCTTGATGGCGTTCTGCTTGAATGTCTCCACGGCATCCGCAATGCGCCCCAGTTCGTCCCTGCCGCCCTGCGGCACGACCACGTCCAACTCGCCGCGCGTCAGGCTGGCAATCGCAGCCGCCAGCTTGTGCAGGCGCTGAATGATGGTGCGGTTGACGAACAGCAGCGCGATGACTGCAAAGAGAACGCTGAAGACCGCAAGGCCGATCAGCAGCATGGAATTGCGTTCGATATCGGTGACGGACCGGCCGACGGCGTTTGCCGTTTCTCCGCGGACATGATCGGCCGCCTGCTGCACCTGATTGATGAGGCTTGCCGTCTTGTCCTTCCCTTCTGCAGCCAGCGACCAATTGTCGGCAATCGCAGTCAACTCCGCTTCGCGCACCGGCAATATGCCCGTATTGTCATCGGCAAATTGCAGCAGAGCCACAGCGTCGCCCTGCAGCGATTTGGTCGCTTCCTGGCTGGCGAGCGTGGCGATGGCCCTGTTGAGCGACGCAATGGTCGCGGTCAGTCTCTCCCGCAATGGCGGCAGCAGATCCCGGTTCGGCGCCAGCGAAATTTCCGTCAGCAGGCCGATCAGCGTGTTGCTTTCCGCCCTCAATGCCGACAGCGCTTCCAGAATGGGCAACTCGTTCGCCGCCAGCTTCTCAAGCTCCGCCTTGACGGCTTCCGCATCCCCCAGATCACCCGCCGATTGCAGGCCTATGGTCAGATTGAAACTGGCATCGTCCAGAAGCGGCTCGATTTTCCGGCTCAACTCCCGGTGTGCGGTCAGCGCGTTCTGGGTCAGGAGCGCCCGCTCGTTGAGCGTCTGAAGACGCCGGCCGACAGACGCGGCCAGTGCGTCGCTGCTCGTTTTCAACTCGGTGGCAGCACCCTGCAATGTCTGAATATTTTCCGCCGGCGTCACTCCTCTTGCCGCCAGTTCATCGAGGCTTTTCGAAATCTCTCCCCTACTCTCCTCCAGCCTTGCGCCGATGGTTTCGAGTTCGGCGGCGCTGTCACTGTTTGCAAGCTGAACCGACATCGCGGCGAAATCGGCAGCCTGACGGGTCAGCGCCAATGCCTGGTTGAGGCTCGGCACATTATTCTTTTCAATACGGTCCAGTTCGCTGCCGATCTGGCGATAGGACAGGAGTGAAGCGCCGGTGCCGATCAGGGTCAGCGCGCAGACAAGCGAGAATGCGCAAAGCAGCCTTGCCCGGATGCTGATCGAATTCAGGCTTTCGGCCCATTTGCCCGCACCGCGCACGGGCAGCAGTGAGCCAAGCTTTGCATTGAGGCCGGTCTTGTGATCCGCTGCCATTGTGCGCGCCTTCTGAAATTCGTTATTTTTCGAGAGCTTTGGCCGGAGCCCTGACGTGACTCCGGCCATGGAGAGATCTAGCCGCCGGCCTGAGTGAGGTCGCTAACGGCCTTGAATGAGCCATCCGCCTGGATGACGGTCAGAAACACCTGGTCCATGCCCTGATTGTCATCGGCGCCATAGGCCAGCGTGATGCCGCCGAGATCGAAGCTGTTGCTCATGACGGTCTCAAGCAGCGCCTGACGGGTCGGTTCGCCGGAGATCTTTTCGAGCGCCTGGATGGCCAGACGTCCGACCATGTAGCCTTCAAGCGAAACGAAGCCCGGTTCGGCGTCCGGCTGAGTTTCCTTGAGCGCCTTCTGATAGGCGGCGACGAGCGGCACCGAGGCGTCTTCCGGGAATGGCACGACCTGCGTGATCACGACGCCATCGCCGTCCTTGCCCAGTTCCTTTGCCAGCGCATTGGAGCCGACGAAGGAGATGTTCACGAAGACGGCGTCCATTTTCAGCTGCTTCGCCAGCGAGATGAACGCTGCGCAGGGCCTGTATGCGCCGACCATGATCACCGCTTCCGGGTTACCCTTGCGGATATTCAGGAGCGCGCCCTTCACGGCAACCGTATTGCGCTCATAGGTGCCCTCGGCGACGAGTTTCATGCCGCGCTTGTCGAGCGCTTTCTGAACACCGGCAAGACCGGCGCGTCCGAAACCGTCATCCTGGTAGAGAATGGCGATATTCTTGACGCCGCGATCTTTCGTCAGACGCTCGACCATTTCCTCGGTTTCCTGGAAATAGGACGCGCGAACGTTGACGACATTCGGCTTGAACGGATTGCGGAGGAATTCCGCGCCTGTAAACGGGCCGATAAAGGGCACATTCGCGTCCGTCGCGATCGGCTGCGTCGCGGAGGATGTCGGCGTGCCGACCGGGCCGATGAGAGCGAAGACCTTGTCGTCCTCGATCAGCTTCTTGGTTGCTTCGATGGATTTGTTCGGCTCGTAGCTGTCATCGAGGGAAATCAGCTCAAGCTTGCGGCCATGAACGCCGCCGTTCTTGTTCGCCTCGGCGAATGCGGCCAGAATGCCGTCGCGCATTCCGGTGCCCAGCGCCGCCGCCGGTCCCTCCAGTGCGGCTGCCTGACCGAAAACGATCTTGTCCGCACTGACGCCCGGCTCGGCCGATGCGGCCACCGCGCCGGCGGCCAGTCCGATTGCCGCCGCGAGTGCGGACGACACAAATCTCAATCTACGCATATCAACGCTCCACCTGTTCCAGCGTTCACAGGCGAAATGGAGTAGCGGTTCGCCGCCCGGAAACGCGCAAAAAACGAAATCGGCATGTCCGACAGCCGCTTCGCCTGGCCAATCGGAAAGGTCCTATTCGTGTTATCTGTGTAGCAGCGAAGATTTGAGATAGCGTTTGACGGATTTGCTCAATTTGCTTCGATTTTGCCGCCGTTCTTAGAGAATTCCGCCTGTTGGGAACTGATAGCGATTCGTTATGGCGCATGGCTTGACGAACGGGTGGGCCGCCTTTATAGATAGCGCCAATAGTGGCCCTCGCGCTCGCGCGTGGCCTATTTCCGTGACAAAAAGACGATGAACGAGCTGGAGATCGCCATGTCCCGCCGCTGTGAGCTTTCGGGCAAGAACGCCCAGGTTGGCCACCTTGTCTCTCACTCGCAGATCAAGACGAAACGGCGTTTTCAGCCGAATCTCTGCGATGTGACCCTGATGAGTGATTCGCTGAAGAGAAGCGTCCGCATGAGGATCAGCGCGCATGCCTTGCGCTCGGTCGAGCATCGCGGCGGTCTTGACGCCTATCTGCTCAAGGCCAAGAACGATCAGCTTTCCGACCGCCTGCTTCGCCTGAAGCGCGAAGTCCAGAAGGCTGTCAAGAGCGCCCCCGCGGAAGCGGAAGCCGCCGCGAGCTGATTTCCGGCAGCGGACGGCAACGTTCAACGATTTCGGTATGTCCTGTCATCCCGGACGGCGAGGAGCCGCACCGGGTTTTGGCGTTCGAGCGGGCGGCTACCCATAGGGAGTGCGGCATTTTGAATTTTTATGCCATGTTCGCCGGCTCAATAGCCGTCCGCACTGTTTTCCCGCCCAATGTAATCTATGCGCCGCACATGGCGTTCACATAAACACCGGTACGTCAAGGTTTTGCGAGGAAGCTTACCAACCTGTATTGATACGCCTCCTTTCCAGCATCCTGATATATTCAGCCAATGACTCATCGTTTCGAGGTCGGTTTAATCCTATCACGGATGGGTAGGACATAAATGACGCAAGGGTAGTATCAGAATGTTGTTCACGAGCAGTAACAAGATGATGGTGTACAATTTCGCTAACCTCACGAGGATAGTTCGTTTTAATCCTATTTAAACTTGGTAGTAATGTATCGAGAACAGACTGCCCGAACTCAACCGCTTTATCTTTTGTAGGAATAATACCCTTGTGAATAACCCCATTTCGAAATTCAACCATACTATTCGGTAGTAAATCTGGCGCCTGCTTTTCGGCCAACATATAGGCTGCAACATATGCGCCTAGTTGTCTTTCCGATTGCCTGCTTAATAATTTCCATACTTTACCAAAGTCCGCTATAGATACATTTTTTCGCAAAGCTACGATCTGAAAATAAAACTCATAAAAGCGCTCCATAGAAGCAGTGTATGAAGATACAGCCTCCCGGTAATAGCCATCTACAATGGCACTACAGGCGTATTCAAAAAGCAGTTCAAATTTGAGCTGCTGAACAACCGTCACCGTATGATGGTTATTGCGACAAAATAGTTCATATCATCCGTCTTCTCGAATCTCAACAAAGTATAAAACAGGATCAGGCACTGAAGCTTCCATGAAGCACTGGCCGCAATTGACAGGGATTTTCATTGAAACTATGCCTTGCTACTAAAATACCCGTATATCGTCTGCGCCATCGCGGCGCTTATACCTTCCACCGCTTGCAGATCCTCCACGCCCGCGCGGCTGATCGCCTTGGCGGAGCCGAAATGCTTGAGCAGGGCGCGGCGGCGCTTGGCGCCGATGCCGGGGATCTCGTCGAGCGGGTTGGCGGCGATGGCCTTGGAGCGCTTGGCGCGGTGAGTGCCGATGGCGAAGCGGTGCGACTCGTCGCGCAGACGCTGCACGAAATAGAGCACCGGATCGCGTGGCTCC
Source organism: Rhodomicrobiaceae bacterium (assembly GCA_050330195.1). Taxonomy (GTDB): domain Bacteria; phylum Pseudomonadota; class Alphaproteobacteria; order Rhizobiales; family Rhodomicrobiaceae; genus JAHQVI01. Next base: position 11,561 of record JBHJOB010000056.1, read on the forward strand.
AGCATGAATGACGGCCGCCCGCGCATGAAGAAATGCTCGCGTCCGGCATTGCGGTCCGGCCCCTTGGCGATGCCCGCCAGATTGATGCCGGTCATGCCGAGTTCGTCCAGAACTTCGTGGGCGGCGGCAAGCTGGCCCGCCCCGCCGTCGATCAGCACGAGGTCCGGCGCGGCCCATTTGCTTTCCTTGGGCTCGGGCGGCAGATCGTTATCATCGGGCTCGCCTTCAACGACTGGCCATTCGTCAGCCTGCGCTGCTTCGCCTGACGTAGGCAGGCTAGTTCCAACTTGCGCATCAACCTGCTCCCTCTCCCAAGGGGAGAGGGTTGGGGTAAGGGGATCGGATTGATCCGTCTGGTGCACACCGCCCTCACCGGACGCTGTCGCGCCACCCACTCCCTCAGGGTGAGGGCTTTCGTCACCGCCAGCCAGCTCCGCACGTTCCTTCGCCAGCCGCGCGAAACGCCGCCGTAGCACCTCCTTCATCATCGCGTAGTCGTCGCCCGGTGTGAGCGTTTCCGACTTGATGTTGAACTTGCGGTACTGGTTCTTCGCAAACCCCTCCGGCCCGGCGACGATCATCGCGCCGACTGCGTTCGCGCCCTGAATGTGGCTGTTGTCGTAAACTTCGATGCGCTCCGGTCGCTGCTCAAGGCCGAACACCGTCGCAACGCCATCCAGCAGCTTCGCTTGGCTCGACGCCTCCGCCATTTTCCGGCCCAGCGCTTCCTTGGCGTTGCTCAGCGCATGGCTGACCAGTCCGAGTTTCTCGCCGCGCTGCGGCACCGCGATCTCGACCTTGCGCTCCGCCTTGACACTCAACGCCTCCGCCAGCAGCGCCCGCTCGGAAAAATCATGCGAGACGAAGATGCAGCGCGGCACCGGCTTGTCGTCGTAAAACTGCGCGATGAAGCTTTCCAGAATCTCCTCCAACTCGATGGAGCGGTCGGCGCGCGGGAAATAGGCGCGGTTGCCCCAGTTCTGGCCGCTGCGGAAGAAGAACACCTGAATGCAACTTTGGCCGCCTTCCTGATGGATGGCGAAGACGTCCGCCTCCTCGACGCCGCGCGGGTTGATGCCCTGCACGGCCTGGACATGGGCGAGCGCCGCCAGCCGGTCCCGGTAGCGCGCCGCGCGCTCGAATTCGAGTTGCTCGCTCGCTTCCTCCATCATCGCGCCCAGCTTCTTCTGCACACTATCGGTCTTGCCCGCCAGAAAGCGCTCGGCCTCGGTGACGAGCTTGCCGTAGTCCTCAAGACTGATTTCGCCGGTGCAGGGGGCTGAGCAGCGCTTGATCTGATGGAGCAAGCAGGGCCGCGTGCGGCTTTCATAGACACTGTCGGAGCAACTCCGCAGCAGGAAGGCGCGCTGGAGCATGTTCAACGTCCGGTTGACCGCGCCCGCCGATGCAAAGGGGCCGTAATACTGGCCCTTGACCGTTCGCGCGCCGCGATGCTTGCGCAGTTCCGGAGCGCGGTGTTCATGCGAAATCAGGATGTACGGGAACGATTTGTCGTCCCGCATCAATACGTTGTAATGCGGACGAAAGCGCTTGATCAGATTGGCTTCGAGCAGCAGCGCTTCGGATTCCGTCGCCGTGGAGACGAACTCCATCGAGGCCGTGCCCGCGATCATGCGCGCGATCCGGTTCGTGTGACCGTTCAGCCGGGTGTAATTGGAAACGCGCGCCTTCAGGTTCCGCGCTTTGCCGACATAGATGACCTCGCCGCGCTCATCCATCATCCGGTAAACGCCGGGGCCAGTGCCCAGATGCTTCAGATAGCGCGCGATCACTTCCGTCCCGGTCTCACGCGGCCGGGCGGCCGTTTCCTCGGTTATGTTATCGGTTTCGTCCACGTCGTCCGCTTGAGTTTAGCCGCATTCAATCCCAGGGGCCGCGCTGCCAGGGTGTCGGCGCGCGCGGTCGGGGGGAAGGGGCAAATAACAGGAATACCGGCAACAATACCAGCCCCGCAATGAAGCCGCCAATATGCGCCCACCAGGCGATGCCGCCGCCCATGCTCGGCGCGAGCGCTTCCCATGTGCCCTGCAGAAGCTGGAAACCGAACCAGAGAGCCGCATAGGTCAGCGCCGGGATGCTGAAGATAAGCGGAATGATGATGATCGGCACCAGCAATGTGATCCGGGCTGTGGGAAATCTCAAGGCGTATGCGCCGATCACGCCGGCGATCGCGCCCGACGCGCCGATGACGGGCGCTTCGGAGGTCGGATTGAAATAGCCATGCGCGTAGATCGAGGCCACGGCGCAGCAAAGGTAGAAGATGAGGAACTGAAAGCTGCCCATGCGGCCTTCCAGCGTCGAGCCGAAGATGAACAGCGTCCACATGTTGAAGATGATGTGCAGCCAGCCGCCATGCAGGAAGCTGGCGGTCAGAAACGGCAACATGTGGTAAAGCGTGACGCCATCGCGCAAATGGCCGTCCGGCTGAAAATAGCTGTAGGGAATGAGACCGAATGTATAGACAAAGTTGATCCCGCCGATCGCGCTGAGATTGAGCTGATAGAAGAAGATCAGCGCATTGACGATAATCAGGCTGTAGACGACCGTGGGCGTGCGGACTTGCGGTATCGAATCGCGGATCGGAAACATTCGGCGCTCTGCAAGGCGGTGACGGCCAGGGCCGGTTGATCTCACGCGCGCCCTCTCATGCCAGCCGGGGCCGCCGCGCCTATACTGTTAATGTAGGGGCTTTCACAGGATTCAACCAGTGGTGAAAGCTACATGCCGCGCTACGGCGGCAGAGGGGAGGACGGTATGGGCAGGTTTCTGATCGGGCTCATCGCTGGCGTCGCAATGGCGTTCGGCTATGTCCGGTGGAATGTCTCGCCAGGCATCATGGAGATGCCGGACAAGCTGCGGGGCAACATTGTCTCGACAGCGATCGAAGGCGATCTCTACGATCTGGACAAGCCGCTCGATGCGCGCCGCCGGGCGCTGGAGGTGTTCTTTCAGAATCGCGCTCAGTTTGCCGCTGGCGTGGACGCGGAATTTGCCCATCCTTTCCTGAACGCGCTCTATCTGAAGCGCGTCATTCGGGAAGCGCGTCAGCTTCATGCACAGTGGGAAGCGCTCGATATGGCGCTGGACAAGCCTGCCTTGCGCGCGGCGATGGAGAAGAAGCATGGCGTCAGCGACGATATGGGCCTGAAGCAGGCCATGCTGTTCGACGCGTATCAGGACAAGGATTTTCTCCGGCAATGGGTTGCGGCGCACGAAACCGCGCCGACGCGGGGAACATTGCTGCCTCTTCTGAAAAAACTCTCCGCCGAGCCACAATAGTGCATCAATTCACCAAACTCCGGCTTTAGCCTCCGGTTGGATCGATGCGCTGAGCTTGGCCGAACATGCCATGCCTTCCGTGCTAACGTGAATATGGGGGTTGCCGTGTGGAAATCGCCTTGGACAAGATGGGGCATAGTGCTCGGCTTCGCGCTTGGCGGCATTTTCAACCTGATCCTGCTTCATCAGATCCTGCACTGGCACTTTCTGCTGAGTTCTGTCCCCGGCCTGAGTGACATCTGTTTCCGGGTCCTGTGGGCAGGATTCGACCATGTCTTGATGTTCTTGATCGCACTGGTCGGCCTGTTCGGCTTGTGGCGGGCCCACATGCGCGCGCACAAGGGATGGGAACCACTTCACAGTCAGTTGCACAAAGCTCACAGGCGGGCCCACATACGCGCGCATGAGGGATGGGGGCGCGGCGTGATGTTCGGTTCGCTCCTGATCGGCTTCGGTCTGTGGCACGTCGTCGACAGCGTCGTTTCACGTTGGATGCTTGGCATCCACAGGATCGAAATCGACAGCCCGAATCCGCTGGCGTGGGACCTGATCTGGTTATTCGTCTTCGGCGTAATTCCGCTCTTCAGTGGCTGGCTGCTCGTCCGCGGTGGTCGCCGGATGTACAAATTACATCGCTCGACCGCGGCTTTGCTGATGCTGACGGCCACCACCACCGGCGCCTGGATGTGGTCGGCCTGGCCAGCCCCCGATCTCACCACCGTCGGCTTTCGCTCCGACGTCAGCCCGCAGCAGATGTTGGCGGCGGTCGAATCCCTGGATGCACGAATTGTCTGGACGGACCCCTCGACGGGCCTCGTCGTCGTCGATGTGGCGCCAGACCGGAGGCGGGAACTCTACAGCAAGGGCGCGGGCGCGCTGTCGGTGACCGGCTCGAACCTTCTCCCCCCGGCGGCCTGCTTCAACCCGAGCAGATATTAGCCTCACACTATACGTCAACGAAACTCCGCTATCGTGCGAGCATTCGAAACAACGAGTTTCAGCGCAACGTGTAACGATGGCGCTTTATCGGATCTCGCACTAGAAAGACCCCCATGTCATTTACGAGGCTCATTGATGCGTCATTTTTTTATCGCCCTTGCCGCTGTGGCTCTCGCCAGCCAGTCATCATTTGCGCAGACGCCCAATCCGATCGACTGCTCGGAGGCCGTCACGACGGTTGAAATGAACTATTGTGCAGAACGTGATTACGAAAGAGCGGACGAAAAACTGAACGCGATCTATCAGCGGGTTGTCACGGCAATCAGGGACAGCGACGGACAGCCACCCTACGACCCCAGGAACTGGGAGAGCGAGCTTCGAAACGCCCAGCGGAGCTGGATCGCCTTTCGGGACGCAGAATGCAAGGGCCTCGTTCCCATGGAATGGGGCGGTGGCACCGGAACGGCCGTCGCCGTTCTAAGCTGCATGACCGAGTTGACCAAAGCTCGCACCAAGGCGTTTCAGGATCGCTACGTAAACCGTTAGACACGGCCCCCATCGCTCGGTCATTCCAAGGGAATGGGTGTCTCCCGGCAGTCAGATCACCGTTTCGCCTTCTATCCGTTCACAGGCAGATAGATACCTGTCTTGGGATCGAGCTGCAAAGGAATGGGATCTCCGTGGACACGCTGCAACAGACGTTGCAGGCGGCTCATCTGCTTCTCCACCCGTTGAACTTCCTGGATGGCCCAGCGATAGGCGGCACCCAGCACAACAACACTCGCGGCGACAAACATCAACTGCGGCAACATATGGAACACCTCACGAAACGCCGTACAACACGAACGCTTAAGCTGAAACTCGATCCGCTCCGCCAATCCGAAGCGGTAGGTCCACACGTTTAAGCACAACCTCCGATAGAAATCATTAAGGGATTTCGCGGAGTACGCATTTACAACCCAAAACGTGCCCAGATCGCTCTTGCCTCGATGGCCGAGATCGCGTCGTCCGCAATACTCATCGCCGCTCGTCCTGCCATCGACGCATCCAACGCGGACAAGACGCCCGGAACGCGGCGGCGGAACAGCCCCTTTTCAGCGGAAACGAGCCGAAGCTGGACCTTGTCGCCAAACAATTCACGCATCTTCGTCCTGACATCCATGATGCCATCGATCAGGCCAAACTCAAGCGCTTGCCGCCCGCTCCAGAATTCTCCTGTGAATAATTGCCCCTCGTAAGGCTCGATCTTCTTGCCGCGCCGGTCGCGCACGAGATTGGCGAAATCCTCATGGATTGCCGCCTGAATGGCCTTCAACCGAACGACATCGTCAGGATTTTCGCGCTGGAAGCTGTCCAGCATCATCTTCTTTTCGCCAGCCGTGTGAACACGGCGCTCCACGCCGATCTTGTCGATCAGTTCGACGAAACCGAAGCCCGCATAAATGACGCCGATGGAGCCGAGGATCGAGGAACTGTCGGCGTAGATCTCGTCGCCGGCGCAAAGGATCATGTAACCGCCGGACGCCGCGACATCTTCGGCGAACATGTAGACGCGGACATTCTTCTCCCGCGCCAGATCGCGAATCCGCTGAAAGATCAGATGCGACTGAACGGGCGAGCCGCCGGGCGAATTGACCTGAATGGCGATCGCTTCGTCCGCCATCGAAAAAGCGCGGTTCAGCAGGGGGGCGACATTGGCGAGCGCCAGTCCCTGCCGCAGGGGGGTTGCCGCGCCGATAACGCCTGTAAGTCTGACGACCGGCACGAAGGGGGCGCGATTGAAGAGACGTTTGATTGTTCTGACTGGGTTCATGATCCGGTGTGCATTGGGAGGTTGAATGGAGAATGAGCAAAAACAATGAAGCAAGACTTTATGGCGTTCAGATTTGCAACGCACTTATTCCCTCGCTTAACAACAAGGTGAAACTGTGCCGCCCCAGCCCTGCCGATCTTTGGAAATGTTATTTTGACGGCGTGACTTCAAGGCTGACGCCATCGCGCAGGATTGCCTGCGCCGAGGACGTAAAGTCGCGTCCGGCCATGTGCAGCGTCATGCCCGGCAGCAGACGCACCGGTGCACGGCTTCCTTTCCGGCCCTGCAGAATGATCCTGGAGGCGGGAGCGCCTTCGCGCGGAAACAGCGGATAGACGGTCAACGCCCCGAAACGTCCGCTGCAATGTTCAAGCAGCCGGGGCAAGGCGTCGGCGCGGTGCACGATCGTCATGGTGCCGCCGGGCTTCACGAAAATGGCAAGACAGCGGACCCATCGTTCCAGATCGCCCGGCGCGAGCGTATGCGCCCGGCGCAGCATCGGCTCGGGCGGCGGCCGCGTCTCCTGCTCGGACAGGAAAGGCGGATTGGCGACGGCGTGATCGAAACTGTCCGGCGAAAGGCCCGTCGCGAAAAGAGAGGCCGACGGGCCGGTGACGTCGCCGCATAAGAAACCGGCACGGCTGGACAGACCGTTTTCGCGAGCGTTTTCCCCGGCAAGCGCGCAAAGCTGGGCATCGATTTCAAGCCCGGTCACGTTGACGCCCTCCACGCGCCGCGCGATGGCGAGCGCCACGATGCCGCTGCCGCTTCCGACATCGAGAACGCGCTCTCCCGCCCGTGCCGGACAGGCCGCCGCCAGGAACACCGCGTCGATTCCCGCCCGCGAGCCGCGCCGGGTCTGCCGGATCATCAGCTTGCCGCCAAGAAAAGCGTCGTCAGTCGTCTGGAAATCATCCTGTGGCCCGGACATTCCGGCTGCCTCTGTGTTATCGTTGGTCCGCATTTCGATGTTCTATAATCTGGCAATGGAAACCATGGCATAAACTATTCCGCGCAAGCACGCAGCAACTCGCCTGCACCGCGACGATCTCACCTATTGCATCGCTCTCAGCCTGCTACAATTTTAGCCATGTATCGAATCAACCCCGAAGGGGGAAGGTGCTCGCGGGTGCGTCCATGCGCGCGTTTCTGGCGCTTGACCCGGACTTGTCGCGTGAGGCTAATAGCTCAGCGACAAGGCAGCGTTTCGAAAGGGAGGCGCAAGTGGTATCGGTCGTTCCGATGGAGCAGCAAGACAAGCCTGAGGACAAGCTGAAGCCGATCATGGCTCTCGTGGCCGATGATATGGCGATGGTCAACAAGATCATACTCGACAAGGCGCGCTCCGATGTGGATCTCATCCCGGAACTGGCCCGCCACCTGATCGATTCCGGCGGCAAGCGGATGCGTCCGATGCTCACCATCGCCGCCGCCCGGCTTTGCGACTATGAGGGCGCCGGCCACATCAAGCTGGCGGCAAGCGTCGAGTTCATGCACACCGCCACCCTCCTTCATGACGACGTCGTCGACGAAAGCGACCTGCGGCGCGGCAAAGCGGCGGCACGCCTGCTTTGGGGCAACGAAGCGAGCGTGCTGGTCGGCGATTTTCTGCTCGGCCAGGCGTTCAAGATGATGGTCGAGGTCAGTTCCATGGGAGCCTTGCGAGTGCTGTCGAACGCTGCCGTGGTGATTGCCGAAGGGGAGGTGCTGCAGCTCTCCGTCTCGAAGAATATCGGTACGCGCGAAGAAGACTACATGGCCGTCATCAATGCGAAGACGGCGGCGCTGTTCTCGGCCGCCGCCGAGGTCGGCGCAATCGTTGCCGAGCGCAGCAACCAGGAGCAGGCGGCGCTGCGCTCATATGGCAAGAATCTTGGTCTCGCCTTCCAGCTTGTGGACGATGCGCTGGACTATTCCGGGGAACAGGCAAAACTCGGCAAGAGCGTCGGCGACGATTTCCGTGAGGGCAAGATCACGCTGCCGGTCGTGCTATCCTGCCGTTACAGCGCGGAGGAAGAGCGCGCATTCTGGCGGCGCACGGTGCAGAATGGCGAAATGCGCGATGGCGACCTTGAACGGGCGATCGCCTATGTGAATGCGTCAGGCGCGATTGGCGAAACCATTCAACGCGCCCGCCATTTCGGTGCGATGGCATGCGCGGCGCTCGCGGCGTTTCCGGAAGGCGCGGAGAAATCGGCGCTGCTGGATGCCGTGGAGTTCTGCATCAGCCGGCTGCATTGAGCCGTAAAGCGAGACCGCCTGCACACGCTACCGTCGAACGAAAAAAAAGCAGCCAGGAACGACCCCGGCTGCAAGTTTGATGATAGAGGAGATGTTCGTCAGAGGTTATTTATATGGATCAAGGCTGCGCTCGAACGGATTGATCCGGTAGCTGAGCACGACACGCGCCGTGTGAACCGACGGCTCGATGTCGAGATTGAATCCACGATAGTCGATGACGTTTTCACTATCGAACTGCGTGAAGCGGTATTCACCCTTGATCGACCAGTTGTCGGAAAGCATGGTTTCAATACCGGCGCCCAGCGTCCAACCTTCCGTATCGAGCGAGAAATTGGCGTCGTCCCAGTTGAACTCGCCTTGCGTATAAGCAATCAGCGCGTACAACATCGTATCCGGCGAAGTGAGCCAGCCGAGCCGTGCGCCAACCGACCACATGTGATCAAGTTCCAGCTCGGTCGTGAAGCTGCTGTTATTGTCGTACACTTTCAGATCTGTGGTGATATCCGAGAAGTCGTAATCGACAAAAGCACCAATAACGAAACGCGATGACAGCTGGCGATCATAGCCGAGCTGAAGAGTGCCGAAAGCGCCTTCGCCGCCGATGCCGTCAAAGACGATACCCGCGCCATGGCTGCCGCCATTTTTGCTACGCACCTCGTTATGATGCGTGCTGTAAGAAGCGTCCAGTTCATGAACGACAGCCCCTGCGCCTACGCCCGCGCCGAGGTAGATGCCCGTCCAGCTTCTGGGCGTTTCGTATACAACAGGCTCGTCCTTGTATGAGCTTTCGCCCAGATCTGCAGCATGAGCAGACGTGCTCATGCCAATCGTCGCCGCGAGGGCGGCGATCAGTACATTGCGCATAGTAATGTTCCCTCAATGTGCCTAGAAACGCTTACGCTACGCATACAATCATGGGTAACCCCATGTAATGATTGGCCTCAATGCCAATGCATTTGTCACTTTTATGGTGATTCGCGAGGGAACGGGCATGAGAGCGCCCAAATAGCGAAGCTTATCGCCCCGTCTGTTGCTACAATGCATCTAAGATATCAGGATGGTAGTTGTGCAAACGCGAGAAGCAACTTGAAATTGCATTCATGTGGGCTATGTCTTGCTTGTCAGCGTTTATTTGAATCACTCAGGATCGTACCGCCGCACCGCACATAAAAAAAAGCGCCCTCTCCAAAACAGAGAGGGCGCTTTTGCAACCTGAATGGCGTGGCAGCGGACTGCCTGCCGGCAGGACCTACGCGTTCAGCGCGTCCTTCAACCCTTTGGCTGGTGCGAACTTCGCAACCCTGCTTGCGGGAACGTTGACCGTCTCTCCAGTGCGCGGATTGCGGGCCGTCGTGGCCTTCCGGTCGGCAACCTTGAAGTTGCCGAAGCCTGGAATGCGAACTTCGTCGCCGCCCTTCAATGCTTCCTGAATGTGCTGGATGACAGACTCAACCGCCGCAGCCGCCTTATCCTTGGTGAGCTGCGCATCCTCGGCTACCGCCGCGACCAAATCCGTTTTATTCATGGTTATCCCTTTTCTTCATTCTCCATTGACAGTCTGACGCCACTCAAAGCCGGCATCCCGTGCCAGCCCGCAAGGGCCGCCCCGCGCAACGCCGAGTAGCGATCACAGCCGTCAAGCCGACTGTAACTTAGGCCGAACGGCCCAGACTCGCGAACGGGAAAACACCTTATCCAGATAAATGGACATTTGAAGACGTTATTTTTCAACGCCAGTACAGAAAACCCATGGGGATACACAAGAAATCGCAGGTGGCCACCCTTTAAGCAGCCACCTGTAGCGTTCTAGTGAGCCGTAATGCCCAGATCGGGCTGGACGCCAGGCTGGACAGCCGGGTCCTGCACGACCGCTGTTTCATCCCATTCTATCGCTTCCGGCTTCCGGCTGAGCGCAATTTCCAGAACCTGCTCCATACGCGAAACCGGCGTGATGCTGAGCTGATTCTTCACGCTGTCCGGAATTTCCGCCAGATCCTTGGCGTTCTCTTCCGGAATGATCACGGTCGTGATGCCGCCGCGAAGCGCCGCAAGCAGCTTCTCCTTGAGCCCGCCAATCGGCAGAACACGGCCGCGAAGCGTGATTTCGCCAGTCATCGCCACGTCCTTGCGCACCGGGATACCCGCCATCATGGACACGATCGCGGTCACCATGGCGACGCCCGCCGACGGCCCATCCTTCGGCGTTGCGCCCTCCGGCACATGCACGTGGATGTCCTTCTGCTCGAACAGGGGCGGCTTGATGCCGAAATCGACGGCCCGGGAGCGCACATAGGCGTTCGCTGCCTGGATCGATTCCTTCATTACGTCGCGCAGATTGCCGGTTACGGACATCTTGCCCTTGCCCGGCATCATCACACCCTCAATGGTCAGCAATTCGCCGCCCACTTCCGTCCACGCCAGTCCGGTCACGACGCCGATCTGGTCTTCCTGCTCGACCTGACCGTAACGATATTTCGTCACGCCGAGGAAGTCGGGCAGATTGGCTTCGGTGACATGAATCTGCGTCTGCTCGCTGCCTTCGATCTCCTTGACGGCTTTACGGGCCAGCTTCGCAATCTCGCGTTCGAGACTGCGCACACCGGCTTCCCGCGTATAACGGCGGATCAGCTCAAGAAGCGCCTCGTCCGTCACGGTCCATTCTTCCGGCTGCAGCCCGTGATTCTCTCTCTGAGACGGGATCAGGTGCCGCTTGGCGATCTCAAGTTTCTCCGGCTCGGTGTAGCCGGCAATGCGAATGATCTCCATGCGGTCCATCAGGGCCGGCGGTATGTTGAGCGTGTTCGCGGTCGTCACGAACATCACGCTGGAAAGATCGTAATCGACTTCCAGATAGTGATCGTTGAACTCGTTGTTCTGCTCCGGATCGAGAACTTCAAGCAGCGCAGAAGCGGGATCGCCGCGGAAATCCGAGCCCATCTTGTCGATTTCGTCCAGCAGAAACAGCGGGTTGGCTTTCTTGGCCTTCCGCATGGACTGGATCACCTTGCCCGGCATCGAGCCGATATAGGTGCGCCGATGTCCGCGAATCTCGGCCTCGTCGCGGACGCCGCCCAGAGACATGCGCACGAACTCACGTCCCGTCGCCTTTGCTATGGACTTGCCCAGCGACGTCTTGCCGACGCCGGGAGGGCCAACGAGGCACAGGATCGGGCCCTTCAGCGCATTGGTGCGCTTCTGCACGGCCAAATATTCGACGATGCGTTCCTTGACCTTCTCAAGCCCGTAATGATCAATGTCCAGAACTTCCTGAGCTTCCTTCAGATCGGTCTTGACCTTGCCCTTGACGGCCCATGGGATCGAAAGCAGCCAGTCCAGATAGTTGCGCACGACCGTGGCTTCCGCCGACATCGGGCTCATCTGCCGGAGCTTCTTCAACTCGGCGAGCGCCTTTTCGCGGGCTTCCTTGGTCAGCTTGGTCTTCTCGATCTTGTCTTCGAATTCGGCAATGTCGTCACGGTCGTCGCCGTCGCCCAACTCCTTCTGAATGGCCTTCATCTGCTCATTCAGATAGTACTCGCGCTGGGTTTTCTCCATCTGGCGCTTGACGCGGGAGCGGATCTTCTTCTCGACCTGCAAGACGGAGATTTCGCTCTCCATCTGCATGTAGACGCGCTCGAGCCGCTCCGAAACCGTGGTGATTTCGAGGATTTCCTGCTTCTCGGAAATCTTCACCGCGAGATGCGAGGCGATCGTGTCGGCCAGCTTGGAATAGTCGTCGATCTGCGAGATCGTGCCGAGCACTTCCGGCGAAATCTTCTTGTTGAGCTTCACATAGCTCTCAAACTGGGCAATCGTCGAACGCGCCAGCGCCTCGATTTCGTCGTCAGCGCCGACCTGTTCCTCGACACGGTCGATCTCGGCCTCGAAGAAATTTTCATTCTGCGTGAAATTCTTAATGTTTGCCCGTGTTGTTCCCTCGACGAGGACTTTCACCGTGCCGTCCGGAAGCTTCAGAAGCTGAAGCACGGAGGCAAGCGTTCCCATTGTAAAGATCGACTCGGGATCGGGCTCGTCGTCGGACGCGTTCTTCTGCGCCACCAGAAGGATCTGCTTGTCCGTCCGCATGACCTCGTCCAGCGCGTTGATCGATTTTTCACGACCGACGAAAAGCGGAACGATCATATAGGGAAACACCACGATATCCCGCAGCGGCAGAACAGGGAAAACCTCTGCTTTTCCGTGATTTTCAACGGTTTCTGTATTGTTATCTGTCATCTGGGTCTCCCGAGAATGGCCACACCGCGCAACTTACAACTCCGCGTCTGTCTGCCAGATGAACGGCCAGGATTTGGATATGCACTGCGTCAGAATTTGAAAGTCGAGGCGATGTCCGAGCGACGTCGGCCGTTATTATTGACACGGCTTTAATTGGCGATAAGCCGTTAGAATATCAACCTATGTCGATCCCTTATGTCGCCGAGATACAACGGTCCTCTCAAACCGCCATCATGTCGGTCTCCGGGGCCTGAAGCGGCAAAGCCGCTGCGAACCCCGGAGCGGGAACAGTTTCGATCAGGCGCTCGATTCGCCGGCGCGCTCCGAATAGATCCGCAAAGGCTTCGCCTTTCCGTCCACAACTTCCGGACTGATCACGATCTCTTCGACGCCCTTCAGGCCCGGCAGTTCGTACATGCTGTCGAGCAGGATAGCCTCCATGATGGAGCGAAGTCCGCGCGCGCCGGTCTTGCGCTCGATCGCTTTTTTCGAAACCGCGATCAGCGCTTCATCCGAGAAGGTCAGGCGCACGTCTTCCATGTCGAACAGCCGCTGGAACTGCTTCATGAGCGCGTTTTTCGGCTCCCGGAGGATCTGTACAAGCGCGCCTTCGTCCAGGTCTTCGAGCGTCGCCAGAACCGGCAGGCGTCCGATGAACTCGGGGATCAGGCCGAATTTCAGCAGATCCTCCGGCTCGACTTTCCGGAGAATGTCGCCTGTCCGGCGGTCATCGACCGACTGCACGTCGGCGCCGAAGCCGATCGCCGTTGACCGGCCGCGCGAGGCAATGATCTTTTCAAGGCCCGAGAAAGCGCCGCCGCAGATGAACAGGATGTTGGTCGTATCGACCTGGAGGAACTCCTGCTGCGGATGCTTGCGGCCGCCCTGTGGCGGAACGCTGGCGACCGTGCCTTCCATGATCTTGAGCAGCGCCTGCTGCACGCCTTCGCCGGAGACATCCCGCGTGATCGACGGATTGTCCGACTTCCGGCTGATCTTGTCGACTTCGTCGATATAGACGATGCCGCGCTGTGCGCGCTCGACATTATAGTCGGCGGACTGAAGCAGCTTCAGGATGATGTTCTCGACATCCTCGCCGACATAGCCCGCTTCCGTGAGCGTCGTGGCGTCAGCCATAGTGAACGGCACATCGAGAATGCGGGCGAGCGTCTGCGCAAGCAAGGTCTTGCCGCAGCCGGTCGGACCTACAAGCAGGATGTTCGACTTGGCCAGTTCGACGTCGTTGTTCTTGCTCGCATGATTGATGCGCTTGTAGTGGTTGTGAACAGCAACCGAGAGAACCTTCTTTGCGTGATTCTGTCCGATTACGTAATCGTCAAGAATATCGCAGATCTCCTGCGGCGTCGGGACCCCGTCACAGGATTTGACATAGGAGTTCTTGTTCTCTTCGCGAATGATGTCCATGCACAGCTCGACACATTCATCGCAGATGAACACGGTCGGGCCTGCAATCAGCTTACGCACCTCGTGCTGGCTCTTTCCACAGAAGGAGCAGTAGAGGGTGTTCTTCGTATCGTTGCCGCTCGCCTTGCTGCTCATTCGCTTACCTCAGTATTTCCACGTGGACACTGCCTTCACACGGTCTCCCGCCACGCTCGTTGTTCCTCCTCGTGGACCGGCCGCCCAAAGACGCACCGCCCCCTGAGATGTATGCTAGTCGGGAATTCATCAAGATTTTTCTAATTGCAGGCAATTGCCGAAATCCGGAACGGCTCCGGCAAGAGATGGATGGAGACAGTCGCATTAAACGCTCAAGAGACAAATACGTACTCCCAACGCAAAAACCGTTCTGCAATACCAAGGCTACAACAAACTCCGCTGGTTTCTCAGGTATTGGCTCGCAAAAGGGTTAAGAATGCGACGCCTCCTCAAAACCTGCAATCCTCTATTCTCCGCACCATTCGTGCAATTAGTCAACCCGTCCTCATTCCCTGGAACCGGCTCCGTCCTCGACCGCACTGCGTTTCGTGAGGACTTCGTCGATCAGGCCAAATTCCTTCGCCGCTTCCGATGTCATGAAATTGTCGCGCTCAAGGGCGTCGGCAATGACCTGAACCGGCTGGCCGGTATGTTTCGAATAAACCTCGTTCAGCCGCTGGCGAACCGAGAGAATTTCCTTTGCATGCCGCTCGATATCGCTTGCCTGCCCCTGGAAGCCGCCTGACGGCTGATGCACCATGATCCGCGAATGCGGCAGCGCGTAGCGCATTCCCGGCTCGCCGGCGCAAAGCAGAAGCGATCCCATCGAAGCGGCCTGACCGACGCAAAGTGTCGCAACCGGCGGACGGATGAACTGCATCGTGTCGTAGATGGACATGCCTGACGTGACGACGCCGCCCGGCGAATTGATGTACATCGAGATTTCTTTTTTCGGATTTTCCGCCTCGGCATGAAGAAGCTGGGCAACGACCAGCGACGCCATATGGTCCTCGATCATGCCGGTTACAAATATGATCCGCTCCTTCAGCAGACGCGAGAAGATATCGTACGCGCGCTCGCCGCGGTTCGTCTGCTCGACGACCATCGGCACGAGGGCTGACATGTAATAATCGACGGGATCCCGCATCGTTTCACTCCGGATCTTGGTGGCAGGTCAGATGTCTGTTTAGCCAAACTCGGTGATTCGCGTTAACCGAATCTAGCCAAGCCGTATTTTTGAGGCTGCAACGGAATTTCTTTAAATATAAGGCGCGCCAACAGCATTTTGGATGCCGCCGACGCGCCGAAGCGAATAAAAAGAGTGTGACCTGCGGCCGTTCGGCGGCTAGCCGTGCTTGTGGCCGTGATCATGATCGTGGTCATGGTCGCAATCGGGACCATGAACGTGCTCATGTTCGTGGTCATCCTCATCGTCGCGGCTGAAAAGCTCTTCCTGCGACACGGTCTTGTCCGTGACGTCGGCGAGTTCCAGCGCAAAATCAACGACCTTGTCCTCGAAGATCGGCATCCGCAATTCCATCTGCGCGTTCGGATTGTTCTTGAAGAACTCCACGACCTGCCGCTCCTGTCCGGGGAACTGCTGGGCGCGCTGCATGATGGCGCGGCGAACTTCCTCGTCCGTCACCTTGATCTCGTTGACCTGTCCGATTTCGGCGAGAACCAGCCCGAGACGCACGCGGCGTTCGGCCATCTCGCGGTATTTCCCGCGCTCGGCTTCCTCGGTCGTCCCCTCATCCTCGAAGGTCTTCTTCTGCCGTTCGAGATGAGCGATCATTTCCTTCCAGATCGACTCGAATTCATTATCCACAAGCGATGGCGGCAACTCGAACTTGTGAACTTCGTCGAGCGCATCAAGTAGCGCGCGCTTGGCCTTCTCGCGCGAAGCCTGCTCGAAATCCTTGGAGATCTGCTCGCGAATGGCGTCCTTCAGCTTGTCGAGCGATTCAAGTCCCAGCGACTTGGCAAACTCGTCATCGGCATCCGGCGTGCGCGGCGCGGCAACTTCCTTGATCTTTATATCGAACTCGGCGTCCTTCCCGGCAAGGTGTTCGGCCTGATAATTTTCCGGGAAGGATGCGCGCACGCTGCGTTCGTCGCCCGCCTTGCCGCCCATCAGCCCTTCTTCGAAACCGGGAATGAAGCCCCCCCGTCCGATGACGACAGGCGCATCTTCGCCCGTGCCGCCTTCGAAAGGCTCGCCGTCGAGCTTGCCGACAAAGTCGATCATGACACGGTCGCCGTCCTCGGCTTCGCCGTCCTTGGCGTCATAGGTCACATTGCCTTCGCGCAGGCGGTCCAGCGCCTTGTTCACTTCTTCGTCACTGACTTCCGCGACAGGGCGCTCAAGCTTGACGTCCTTCAGATTGGCAAGCTCGATCTTCGGCAGCACCTCGAACGCCATGGTGAATTCGAGATCGTGCTTGCCTTCGACCACTTCATTGACGGTGCCCTCATCCTCGGGAAGCTTGATCTGGGGCTGGAAAGCGGGGCGTTCGTCGCGGTCCGTCATCGCTTTCGTCGTCGTTTCGGAAACGGTTTCCTCGACCACCTCGGCCATCATCGACCGTCCATAGACTTTCTTGAGGTGGCTGACCGGCACCTTGCCGGGACGGAACCCGCTCAGCTTCACTTTGTCTTTGATGGAATCGAGCTTGGCATCGAGGCGCGCATTGAGTTCTTCCGCGCCAATGACGATCTTAAGCTCGCGCTTCAGGCCGTCCGAGAGGGTTTCCGTGACTTGCATGAGAATTTCTTACTTCCGAAAGTTAGCATCGCTGGCTTAGGCTTTGACATAATCGGCACTGAATTCAATGGTGCGGGCGGAGGGACTTGAACCCCCACGACTTGCGTCACTGGAACCTAAATCCAGCGCGTCTACCAATTCCGCCACGCCCGCAAGGGATCGCGCCACCAATTTGGCCCGGTCTATAACACAGCGTTTTTCGCTGCGGCTACAGAATAAATGCTTTAAGTAGGCAACATTCGCGAAAGCCGCAATGCGAGCCTCGTACAAACAAGGAGCGGTAGCCAAGTGGATATAACATCTTCGGTACTCGAAGCCATCGGTAATACGCCACTCATTCGTCTCAAAAAGGCGTCCGACGAGACCGGCTGCGAGATATTGGGCAAGGCCGAATTCATGAACCCCGGCCAGTCTGTCAAGGACCGCGCCGCGCTCTTCATCATCAATGACGCGATTGCGCGGGGCACGCTGCGTCCCGGCGGCGTCATCGTCGAGGGAACGGCGGGCAATACGGGCATCGGACTTTCCGTCGTCGCGAACGCGCTGGGCTACCGGACGGTGATCGTCATTCCCGAAACGCAGACGCAGGAGAAGAAGGACACGCTGCGCCTGCTGGGCGCGGAACTGGTCGAAGTGCCGGCCGTGCCCTACCGGAACCCGAACAATTACGTGAAATATTCCCAGCGCCTCGCTGAAAGGCTGAGCGAAATCGAGCCCGCAGGCGCAATCTGGGCCAATCAGTTCGACAATGTCGCCAATCGCGACGGGCACGAGAAGACCACCGCAGAAGAAATCTGGGCGCAGACCGATGGCAAGCTGGACGGCTTCATCTGCGCGGTCGGGTCCGGCGGCACGCTGGGCGGCGTGTCGCTTGCGCTGAAGGCGAAGCGCAAGGATGTGGTCATCGGGATCGCCGATCCGCTTGGCGCGGCGCTCTACAGCTTCTACACGACCGGCGAGTTGAAATCCGAAGGCTCCTCGATCACGGAAGGCATCGGACAGGGCCGCATCACGGCGAACCTTGAAGGCGTCGAGGTGGACAAGGCCTATCAGATCACCGACGAAGTGGCCGTCGCCCGCGTCTTCCAGATGCTGCACGATGAAGGCCTGTGCCTCGGCGGCTCCAGCGGCATCAATGTCGAGGGCGCGGTGAGACTTGCGCGCGATCTCGGACCGGGGCACACCATCGTCACGATCCTTTGCGACTACGGGACACGCTATCAGAGCCGGCTGTTCAACCCGGAATTCCTGAGAGAGAAGAACCTGCCGGTTCCGTCATGGCTCGAAGGCAAGGGCGCGGACATTCCGTCCGTCTTCGTCGAATAGCGCAGAAGCGAAACAGGGAATGAAGTCGCCCGCGAGAGGCGGCGGGATTAGGAGGAAACGCTCATGCCAGCTCATCGCAATTGGCTTGTGGAAACCGGTTGGCTCGCCCAGCATCTTGACGCACCCGATGTCGTCATTCTCGACGCAAGCTTTCATCTGCCCGGCTCGGGGCGGGATGCTCCGGCGGAATTTCGCGACTCGCATATTCCCGGCGCGATGTTTTTCGACATTGACGATATCGCCGACACGAACAATCCGCTGCCGCACATGCTGCCGCCTGCAGAGAAGTTCGCCTCGCGCATGCGCCGGATGGGGATCGGCGACGGGATGCGGATCGTGATCTACGACAAGACCAACATGGCGGGAGCCGCGCGGGCGTGGTGGATGTTCCGCGTCATGGGCAGCAAGGACGTCGCCGTGCTCAATGGCGGCTTCGGCAAATGGCAGGCGGAGAATTTGCCGGTCGAGAGCGGCGAGGCGCGCCCGCGCTCCGAACGTCACTTCACGGCGCGGGTCAATTCCGGGCTCATACGCGATCAGGCCGATGTGATCGCGTTGATGCAGAACGGGCAGATGCAGATCGTCGATGCGCGCTCCAGCGGGCGTTTCGCGGGAACCGATCCCGAGCCGCGCGCCGTCCCGCGTCTTGGCCACATTCCCGGCGCGAAAAACGTGCCCTTCACCGAGCTTCTCGGCGACGGCAACACGATGCTTTCACCGCACGAGATCAAGGCCGTCATGGCGGCGCATGGGGTCGATCCGGTCCGGGCTGTCGTTGCAAGCTGCGGGTCGGGCGTGACGGCCTGCGTAATCGCGCTGGCGCTTGCCACGACCGGCGCGGAGATGACCGCCGTCTATGACGGCTCCTGGGCGGAATGGGGCGCATCCGATGCGCCGGTTGAAACTGGCCCGGAAAGCTGACCTCAGCGCCGCGCGACCTTGCGCATTCTCATCGCGGCGAGGATGATGCCGGTCAAACCGCCCACGCCAACGATCACCCAGAACGAGGGCAGATGTCCGTCCGCGATGGTTTCCGGTGTCACGCCGGTGAAATAGGCGGCTGCCAGCATCCCGCCGATGAGCGACACAAGCATGAGCACACCCGGCAGGAGCGAAGCCAGCAGTGCGCGGCGGAAGGAGAGCCCGGCATTGGCGCGCAATGACACCAGCACGGCCTGCCAGCCGAGCAGCAAGCCGAGACCAGCCCCGATTGCGAGGCTTTGCGATGGAAACAGCCCTGTGCGCACGCCGATCATGATGCCCGCGAGCAGGCCCAGCGTGGTCATGATCAGGCTGTAAATTCCTGCACGCAGCGCGGCGAACCAGCCGACACGGGGCGGCGCGGTCTTTCCGGAAGCAGGGGCATCTTCCGCAATCCCGCGCGGCTCGGCGCGAAGCACCATCGGCTCCTTGGCGCTGTCTGCCGGCGCCGGCGGAGCAGGGGCAGGACGGGGCGGCGGCATATGAACGGGGGCCAGCCGGCGCAACCGGCTTTCTTCCTCGGCCTCTTCCTGCTGACGGACCATATCCGGATCCATGATCGCTGCCTTCCCTCGCGCTAGAATGAAATTCGCCGCCAGCCCGTCTCGCGCCCGCGTCTCGCACCGCAAAAATTCGCGTTAAAGTAAGCTGGCGGTGCAGCACAAATCA
This sequence comes from Rhodomicrobiaceae bacterium, assembly GCA_050330195.1. Lineage (GTDB taxonomy): Bacteria > Pseudomonadota > Alphaproteobacteria > Rhizobiales > Rhodomicrobiaceae > JAHQVI01. Next base: position 31,270 of record JBHJOB010000056.1, read on the forward strand.
AGCGCGCTTCTCGTCGGGGCCGGCCGCAGTCGCACTGCCTATCTCCGCCAGCAGACATTCGAGAAACTGCTCGATGATGTGCATCCGCAATCTCGCGAGTTCCCGGCCCGGCTCCGTGTTCATCCTGTCAGGTAAGCCGAGGATCTTGGTATGGAAATGATCGAGCGAATAAGCCGCGTCATCGAGTTGCCGGTGCTGTGCGAGCGGGTCGTCCTCGTGGAAGAGCTCCGCGCCAATTCTGCCACCGACATGGAAGATCCGCGCCAGACCGATTGCGCCCAGCGTGTCGAGCCGGTCGGCATCCTGCAGAATTTCGGCTTCGATCGTTCGCGGCTGGATCTGCGCTGAAAATGAGTGCGCCTCGACGGCGTGCATCACGGCGTCCAGCTTTTCCGGGGGAAAGCCAAGCTTCGTCAGGATGACGCTAGACTTTTCCGCCGCCAGACGCGAAGCATCGGCGCGTTGCGCGTCGTTTTTCTCGAATGCGACGATGTCATGCAGATAGGCAGCCGCAAGCAGCACAA
>JBHJOB010000057.1:0-26093 GCA_050330195.1 Rhodomicrobiaceae bacterium
TGGATGGAGCAGGCCTATCTTCAGGCCAAGGCGAGCTATGATGAGGGCGGGCTGCCGATCGGCTCGGTTCTCGTGCGCCACGAAGCGGGCGGCGGGGACACATTGCTCGGCGAGGGCCACAATCAGCGCGTCCAGCAGGGCGATCCGATCGCGCATGGCGAAATGGATTGCATCCGCAGGGCCGGACGGCAGCGAACCTACCGTGACACCACGATCTACACGACGCTGTCGCCCTGCATGATGTGCGCTGGAACGATCGTGCAGTTCCGCATCCCCCGCGTCGTCATCGGCGAGAATGTCAATTTCGGCGGCAATGAAGCGTTTCTGGCCGAGAATGGCGTGGAGGTTGTCGTTCTGGACGATCCCGAATGCAAGGCGCTGATGGCCCGGCTGATCGCCGAGAAGCCGGAGTTGTGGAACGAGGATATCGGCGAGGAATAGGGGGTGAGGGCGAATTGGCGTTCGTTCCTCGCAGATGCAGAAATCCCCGCGAAGGCGGGGATCTCGCTACCTATCGTCCATTTATGGATCCCCGCCTTCGCGGGGATTTCGGAAACTGGTCAGCCTAATTCAGCGCCTTATCCGTGATCGCATGCGTCCAGGCGCCTTCCGGCTCCTTTGTGATGACCGGATCGGAACCGCCGGACAGCAGCGACTTCACCGTCCGCTCGTAGTCCGCCGGATCGAGCGCACCGTTCGAACCAGCGGTCAGCTTGGCAATCTCGCCCATCATGCGCTTCTGGTGGTTCTCCGTCTGCGCGCCGGTCGCGTCATTCTCCAGCACGATCTCGGCGGCTTCATCCGGATTTTCTTCCGCATATTTCCAGCCCTTCATCGAAGCGCGGACAAAGCGGACCATCTTGTCGGCGAAGGCTTCGTCCTTGAGGTTATCCTCAAGAGCGTAAAGCCCGTCCTCAAGCGTTGCGACGCCCTGCTCCTCATATTTGAACGTGACCAGCTCATCTTCGGAAATGCCCGCGTCGATCACCTGCCAATATTCGTTGTAGGTCATGGTCGAGATGCATTCTGCCTGCTTCTGCAGGAGCGGATCGACATTGAAGCCCTGTTTGAGGACGGTCACGCCGTCCGCGCCGCCTTCGGTCGGGATGCCGAGTTGGCTCATCCATGACAGGAACGGATACTCATTGCCGAAGAACCAGACGCCGAGCGTGCGGCCCTTGAAGTCCTCCGGCTTGGTGATGCCGGTTTCCTTGAGGCAGGTCAGCATCATCCCCGAACTCTTGAACGGCTGGGCGATATTGACTAACGGCACGCCCTTTTCGCGGCTCGCCAACGCAGACGGCATCCAGTCGATGATCACGTCAGCGCCGCCTCCCGCGATGACCTGCGCCGGCGCAATGTCAGGACCGCCCGGCTTGATCTCGACGTCGAGGTTCTCTTCGGAGTAGAAGCCCTTGTCCTTGGCGACGTAATAGCCGGCGAACTGCGCCTGCGTCACCCATTTGAGCTGCAACGCAACCTTGTCCTGTGCATGCGCGTGGAATGCGGCAAACGGCAAGGCGCCGGCCGCGAGGAGGAATGTCAGCAGTTTTTTCATTACCATTTTCCCCTGTTTGCGCGCCTCAAGCGGCGCGGATGGATGGATGCCAGAAAGTGACGATACGCTCGATCAGCGCGACCGCACCATAGAAAGCGGAGCCCGCCAAGGCAGCGACGGCGATTTCCGCCCAGACCATATCGACATTCATGCGTCCGACCTCGGTGGAGATCCGGAAGCCCATGCCGACAATCGGCGTGCCGAAGAATTCCGCAACAATCGCACCGATCAGCGCGAGCGTCGAGTTGATCTTCAGCGCGTTGAAAATGAAGGGCGCGGCGGCCGGAAGGCGCAGCTTGACGAGGGTCTGCCAGTAACCCGCCGCATAGGTGCGCATCAGGTCTCGCTCGATGGCTGAGGAGGCAGCGAGCCCTTGGACCGTGTTCACCAGCATCGGGAAAAAGGTCATGACGATCACGACCGCCGCCTTGGACGGCCAGTCGAAGCCGAACCACATCACCATGATCGGAGCGATGCCGATGATCGGCAGCGCCGAGACGAAATTGCCCAGCGGCAGCAGGCCGCGCTGCAGGAATGGCGAACGGTCGATCAGGATGGCAACGGCAAAGCCCGCCCCGCAGCCCAGCGCATAGCCGATCAGCACGGCTTTCAGGAAGGTCTGGCGGAAATCGGCCCACAGGATCGGCAGCGAATTGAGTATCCGCTCCCAGATCGCCGACGGTGCGGGCAACAGGATCGGCGGCACGTTGAAGCCATGCACCATGCCCTCCCAGACCACCAGAATGGTGACGCCGAAGATGAGCGGAACCGCCAGATTGATCGCGCGCGCCTGCGCGGGACCGGACGGCTTGAGGCGAACGAGCCATGCATTAAGCGTCCATGCCCCGATCCAGAACAGCACCGCGAACGCCAGCCAGCCCGCGTTCATTGCGCCATCCCCATGCGTTTGAGGACGAGCCGGTGAGCGAGCCCAACTGCGCCGACGAGAGAGGCTGCGAGCGCCGCCGCCATGAACAGGGCCGACCAGATCTGGATCGTCTGCCCGTAATAGGAGCCCGCGAGCAGGCGCGCGCCCAGCCCGGAGACCGCGCCGGTCGGCAGTTCACCGACAATCGCGCCGACGAGGCTGATGGCGACCGCAACCTTCATCGACGTGAACAGATAGGGCAGCGCGCTCGGCCATTTCAGCTTCCAGAAGGTCTGCCAGCCGGAGGCGTAATAGGTGCGCATCAGGTCGAGGAAATACGGCTCGGGCGAGCGCAGGCCCTTAACCATGCCGACGACAACCGGAAAAAACGACAGGTAGGTCGAGATCAGCGCCTTGGGCAGCAGTCCGGAAATGCCGATTGCGTTGAGCACGACAATGATCATCGGCGCGATGGCGAGGATGGGGATTGTCTGCGTGGCGATGATCCACGGCATGAGCGATTTGTCGGCGGCGATATTGTGAACGATCAGCACGGCCAGCAGGATGCCGAGCGTGGTGCCGATGGCGAAACCGAGCAGCGTCGCGGAAAGCGTGATCCATGCGTGGTAGACGAGGCTGCGCCGCGAGGTGACGTTCTTGTTCACCGTCGTGTCCCAGAGCTCGGCGACGACCTGATGCGGCGCGGGCAGAAGCGGGCGGTCTTGGCTCATCGTATCGGCGGCGATCTGCGAGATCGTCACCGTCTGCCCGGCACGCTGCGCCTGATCGAGCGTCCACTGCGCGTTGAGCCACAGCGCGCTGGCGTACCAGATGACGATGATGGCGGCGATGACGGTGAGAACGGGCAAGGCGGTATCGGAAGCGGAGCGCAGCATGGCCGATGGCCGCGCGGCGGCAATGTCGGCTTCATCACGCAGCACCTCGCTCGTCACCGCGATGCCTCACTCATAGCTGTGCCCCGCCTTCAGCCCTTCGCGGACGCGGTGGGCGACTTCGAGGAATTCCGGCGTTTCGCGAATATCGAGCGGACGTTCCTTCGGCAGGGGCGAGTCGATGATGTCGGTGACGCGGCCAGGGCGCGGCGACATCACGACGATCTTCGTGGAGAGGTAGACCGCCTCGGGGATCGAATGCGTCACGAAGCAGATCGTCTTGTTGGTGCGTTCCCAGAGCTTGAGGAGTTGCTCGTTCAGGTGGTCGCGGACGATCTCATCGAGCGCGCCGAAAGGCTCGTCCATGAGGAGAAGATCGGCGTCGAAGGCGAGCGCACGCGCTATGGACGCACGTTGCTGCATCCCGCCCGAAAGCTGCCAGGGGAACTTCTTTCCGAAGCCGGACAGATCGACAAGGCCAAGCAGGCGTTCAATCCGCTCGTTCTGCTCTGCCTTCGAAAAATCCATGATCTCCAACGGCAGAGCGATGTTCTTCTCCACCGTCCGCCACGGATAGAGCGCGGGCGCCTGAAACACGTAACCATAAGCCCGCAGCTTGCGCGCCTCTTCCGGCGTCATGCCGTTGACCGAGATCGTGCCGCCGGTCGGTTGCTCCAGATCGGCGATGACCCGCAGGAAAGTCGTCTTGCCACAACCGGACGGCCCGATGAAGGACACGAACTCGCCCTTGCCGATTTCGAGATCGACGCCGGAAAGCGCATGCACCGGCCCCTGATCGGTCTCGAAGGTAAGGCTGAGATCCTTCGCCGAAACGACGGTGTTCGTCATCGTGCTGGTGTCCGGTGCGAGCAATCCTCAGACCCCGCTCGCCGGGATGCCGGAGCGCTCGACCTTGCGCGGCGCAGTCAGCTCCTTCCATTTCGACAGCGCACGGTTGACCGCTTGGAACGGTTCACGCTTGACGAACTGGCCGTGGCCTTCCTCGGTCTTCACCGCGCCGTCATCGACAACGACCTTGCCCCGCGAAAGCACATAGCGCGGCAGTCCCTTAACGTGCTTGCCCTCAAACACGTTGTAATCGATGGCCGATTGCTGGGTGGCGGCGGAAATCGTCTTCTCCTTCGCCGGGTCCCAGACCACAATGTCCGCATCCGCCCCTTCCGCAATCGCGCCTTTCTTCGGGTACACGTTGAGGATCTTGGCGATGTTGGTCGAGGTCACGGCAACGAATTCGTTCGGGGTCAGTCGCCCGGTTTCCACACCATAGGTCCACAGCATCGGCATCCGGTCTTCGAGGCCGCCCGTGCCGTTCGGGATCTTGGTGAAGTCCCCGATGCCGGTGCGCTTCTGCTCCGTCGTGAAGGCGCAATGGTCGGTGGCGACGACCTGAAGCGAGCGTGCCTGAAGCCCCGCCCACAGACTGTCCTGATGCGCCTTGTCGCGGAACGGCGGACTCATCACGCGGCGCGCGGAATGATCCCAGTCCTTGTTCGAATATTCGCCCTCATCGAGCGTCAGATGCTGGATCAGCGGCTCGCCATAGACGCGCATGCCCTTCTGCCGCGCCCGGCGGATCGCCTCATGCGCCTGCTCGCAGGATGTGTGCACGACATAGAGCGGCACGCCGGCCATATCGGCGATCATGATGGCGCGGTTGGTCGCCTCGCCTTCGACCTCGGGCGGGCGCGAATAGGCATGCGCTTCCGGGCCGTTATTGCCCTCGGCCATCAGCCGCGCCTGCAACTCGGCGACGACATCCCCGTTCTCGGCATGAACGAGCGGCAGCGCGCCCAGTTCGGCGCAGCGCTTGAACGAGGCGTACATCTCGTCGTCGTTCACCATCAGCGCGCCCTTATAGGCCATGAAGTGCTTGAAGGTGTTGATGCCCTTGTCGCGGACGACCTGCTCCATCTCGTTGAAAACCTGCTCGCTCCACCAGGTGATCGCCATGTGGAAAGAGTAGTCGCAATTGGCGCGCGTCGATTTGTTGTCCCACATCTGGATCGCTTCGAGGAGCGACTGGCCGGGGCTAGGCAGGGCGAAATCGACGACCATCGTCGTGCCGCCGGAGAGCGCCGCGCGCGTGCCGGATTCGAAATCGTCGGAGGAGTAGGTGCCCATGAACGGCATCTCAAGATGCGTATGCGGATCGATGCCGCCGGGCATGACGTAGCAGCCGGTTGCGTCGATCGTCTCGTCGGCGGAGAGGTTCTGCCCGACGCGGACGATCCTGCCTTCGTCGATCAGCACATCGGCCTTCCAGCTATGGTCCGCGGTGACGACGGTTCCGTTCTTGATCACTTTAGACATGCGTGTCCGCTCCTTTGTCAGGGCCGAAAGGTTGCGAGCTTGGCGCCGAAACCGAGAAACACCATTCCGGTCACGCCCTTGATCCAGCGCTGGACGCTGCCGCCGCGTGCAAATGCCGAGAGGCGCGCAAAGATGAGCACCAACGCGCCGAACCAGACGAGGTTGAGCATGGAATGGATGAAGACGAGAAGGAAGGTGTTGGCGGGCGACACCTGGCCGATCGGAATGAATTGCGGGAAGGCGGCAAGGTAGAACATCGAGACTTTCGGATTCAGCGCGTTGGTCAGAAGGCCTTCCACATAGGCCGCCGTCAATGTCCGCCGCCGTTTGGCTGGCGCAATATGCGTCTGGACGACATTGCCGCGCCATGCATCACGCAGCGCTTTCAGCCCGATCCAGCAAAGATAGGCCGCGCCGAGCATCTTCACGATGAAGAAGAGCTGCGCCGACTGCACGAGCAGGACGGAAATGCCGAATACGGACAATGCGCCGTGCAGATAGAATGCGGAGACGAAACCGGCGACATTGGCGAACCCGGCGGTCTTGCCCGAAGTGGGCACGGTCTTCGCGATCAGAACGCCGTTCGGTCCGGGCGAAATGACCAGCAGACCGGCAACGATCGTGAAGCTGATGATGGTGATGACGTCCATGCGTTCTCCCTGAAAAGTCCGCTATTCGACAATCCCCGCGGTCTCGACCACCGCATGGAACAACACATCGGCTCCCGCAGCCGCCCATTCCTTCGAGATATCCTCGGCCTCATTGTGCGACAGTCCGTCCACGCATGGGCACATGATCATCGCGGTCGGCGCGACTCGGGCGATCCAGCAGGCGTCGTGGCCGGCGCCGGAAATGAGGTCGCGATGGGAGTAACCGAGCCGTACCGCCGCATGGCGAACGGCCTTGACGCAAGCCGCGTCGAACGTCACCGGATCGAAACCGCCAACCTTTTCCAGCTCAACGCCTAGCCCCATCTCATCGCAGATCTTCTTCGCGCCCTCGGCAAACCGCTTCTCCATATCCTGAATGACGGCGAGATCGGGCGAGCGGAAATCGACCGTGAACACCACCTTGCCGGGGATCACGTTGCGGGAATTCGGATAGACGTCGATATGACCGGCCGCGCCGACGGCGTTCGGCTTGTGTGACCATGCTATCTCATCGACAAGCTGCAGGATCTTCGCCATGCCCAGCCCGGCATTCTTGCGCATCGGCATCGGCGTCGAGCCGGTATGCGACTCCTTGCCCGTAACCGTTACCTGCGTCCACGAAAGCCCCTGCCCGTGCGTGACGACACCGATATCCTTGCCTTCCGCTTCCAGAATCGGCCCCTGCTCGATATGCAGCTCAAAGAAGGCGTGCATCTTCCGCGCGCCGACCTTTTCCGGTCCCTTCCAGCCGATACGCTCCAGCTCGTCGCCGAAGCTCAAGCCCTTCGCGTCCTTGCGATCATAGGCCCATTCGAGTTCATGGACGCCCGCGAACACGCCCGACGCGACCATCGCCGGGGCAAAGCGCGTGCCTTCTTCGTTGGTCCAGTTGGTGACGACAATGGGATGTTTCGTCTTGATGTCGAGATCGTTCAGGGTCCGGATGATTTCCAGCGCTCCGAGCACGCCCAGAACGCCGTCATAGCGCCCGCCGGTCGGCTGCGTGTCGAGATGGCTGCCGACATAGACGGGCAGCGCTTCGGCATCCTCGCCCTTGCGCGTGGCGAACATCGTGCCCATCTCGTCGACGCCCATTTCCAGGCCCGCGTCTTCGCACCATGACTGGAACAGCTTGCGGCCTTCCGCGTCCTCGTCCGTCAGCGTCTGGCGATTGTTCCCGCCCGCGACGCCCGGCCCGATCTTCGCCATCTCGTGGATCGAGTCCCACAGCCGGTCGCCATTGATACGAAGGTTTTCGCCCGGTGCCGCCATCCGTTCAGTTCCTCTTCGCAAATCCGGGCATACGTCACACGCTCCCGGAGAATATCGTCAGCAGGCCGCATATCCTCATCGATCCGGAAAATTCACGGCTGGCAGATCGTTAACATACAGTTGCCGCATATGCCGCGTGCGTTCCCAGCGCATATCGGCTAGAATTTTTGACCGATTGGACAAATCCTAACATTGCCCGTTGAACGGTCAAGGGAATAGTGGGCCGGGAACGAGCAAGCTGCACCTTTTCACAGACAGATGCGCCGGCGCCGTGAGATGATACGAAAATGAGCACGGAAGCCGAGCCCAAGCGCCCCGAAACCCGCATCCAGCGCGAGAAGCGGGAGATCATTTTCGAGGCCGCGCTGGAGATTTTCTCCACACAGGGATTTCGTGGCTCGACCATCGACCAGATCGCCGAAGCGGCCGGCATGTCGAAGCCGAACCTGCTCTATTATTTCCGCAACAAGGAAGACATCTACGCCACCCTCCTGCATGAGTTGCTCGACACCTGGCTGGCGCCGCTGATGGAGATGAAGGCGGATGGCGATCCGTTGAGGGAACTCGCCCGCTATATACGGCGCAAGATCGAGATGGCCCGCGATTTTCCCCGCGAAAGCCGCTTGTTCGCCAACGAAATCCTGCGTGGCGCGCCGCATATCATGCCCATGCTGACCGACGAGTTGAAACCGCTGGTGGACGAAAAGGCGGCTGTGCTCAGGCAGTGGATGGCCGAGGGCAAGATCGCGAACGTCGATCCCTATCACCTGATTTTCGCACTCTGGGCAACGACCCAGCACTACGCCGATTTCGATGCGCAGGTGCGTGCGGTGCTGGGGCCGGATCGTGGCGGCGAGGGGCGCTTCGAGGACGCCGCACGGTTTATCGAGCGGCTGGTGCTGGACGGGCTGCGGCCGCGTTGACGGGCGACGAACCGCCTGAACTTAATCGGCCGATGCGCGTTCCGCTTCAATCACCACAGCGGAGCCGAACATGAGCGCGAAGAGCCTGTCCGATCTGTCGAAGCAGATGCGCAAGATCGACATCACCATGCTGACGATTCATACCGACGACGGCGAAATAGCCGCCCGTCCAATGAGCAATAATGGCGAGGTCGAATATGACGGGAACTCGTATTATTTCACTTGGAACAAGTCCCGCATGGTCACCGACATCAAGCGCAACTCCAGGGTTTTGCTGAGTTTTCAAGGCAAGAAGGGGCTCTTCGTCGCCGTTCAGGGCGAAGCCGGCGTCATCCGCGACAAGAAGCGATTCAAGGAACACTGGACGAGCGATCTCGATCAGTGGTTCGAAGACGGCGCCGACACGAAAGGCCTTGTCATGATCAAGGTGGTCGCGACGCGGATTGACTATTGGGACGGCGAGGAGAATGGAGAGGTGGAGCTTTGAACACGGTGAAACGGCTCAAGCCGTCCGAGCTGTTTCAGCGGCTTTCCCTTGAATGCCAGATGCGAAGCACGAAAATTGTCGAATGCTCAATTTCATAGCGGATTTCATATCGGCTGACGAAAAGAGAGCGGACCTCACGCGGCGCGAACTCTTCGAGCTTCTCGCCCATGCGGGGAAGGTCGATCAAACGAGACGGCGCAGCCGCCAGCGCCTGCACAGTTCTTGAAGCGGCTGGCCGATTGACCTGTGCAAGAAAATCATGCAGCCGCTTCAGATCCGAAACGGCTTTCGACGTCCATTTCAGCTCCATCACTGCGGCACGGGAAGCGGCTTTTCGTCATCGAGGCTTTCCGCCCAGGCCTGAACGGCCTGATGATCGATCACTTGGCCCGCGTCGACGTCTGCCAGCGCCTCGTGCGTCAGACGGCTGCGCTCTTCTTCCTGCGCAACCCACGCCGTGAGAGCCTGCTTGACGATCCAGCCACGCGACCTTTCCAGCCGGGCAGCATATTCGTCCACCTTCTCGGCAAGCTGGCGGGGAACGTGGGCCGTCAATACCTTGCTATCCATAGAGACCTGCTCCTAATCAGATATAATCATAATGATTGAATCTGATTAACGCAAGCCAAGCATCATGCAACGACGGCTCATTCAGCCGCCATCACTCGCCCTGGATTATTCGGATGCGTCGTCCAGTTCGCGTACTCCGCCGGGACCACCTGTCCCGTCCGCGTATCGACCGCGCCAGCGGCGAGCGGCACCATCGTGATGCAGTTCTCCACCGGGCAAACATTCACGCACAGATTGCAGCCAACGCATTCGGCGTCGATCACCTCGAAATGCCGCCTGCCATCAACCAGATGGGTGATTGCCTGATGCGAGGTATCCTCGCAGGCGATGTGGCAGCGCCCGCACTTAATGCACAGATCCTGGTCGATGCGCGCCTTGGTGACGTAATTCAGGTTGAGATACTGCCAGTCCGTCACATTCGGTACCGCACGGCCCACGAAACTGTCGAGACTGGGATGCCCCTTCTCGTCCATCCAGTTTTCCAGCCCCGCGATCATTTCCTTCACGATCTTGAAACCGTAGGTCATCGCGGCGGTGCAGACCTGCACATTGCCAGCGCCGAGCGCCATGAACTCGGCAGCGTCGCGCCATGTCTCGATGCCGCCAATGCCGGAAATCGGCATGCCGTAGGTGTCCGGATCGCGCGCGATCTCGGCGACCATATTGAGCGCGACGGGCTTCACCGCAGGACCGCAATAGCCGCCATGCGAGCCCTTGCCGTCGATTGAAGGCTCCGGCGAGAAAGTGTCGAGATCGACCGATGTGATCGAGGAAATCGTGTTGATCAGCGACACGGCGTCCGCGCCGCCGGCCTTCGCCGCACGGGCGGGATAGCGGATGTCGGTGATGTTCGGCGTCAGCTTCACAATGACCGGCATCCGCGTGTTCTGCTTGCACCAGCGCGAGACCATCTCGATATATTCGGGCACCTGACCGACGGCGGAGCCCATGCCCCGCTCGCTCATGCCGTGCGGGCAGCCGAAATTCAGCTCGATACCGTCCGCGCCCGTATCCTCGACAAGCGGCAGGATCGTCTTCCAGCTTTCCTCGTCGCAGGGGACCATCAGCGAGACGACCAGCGCGCGGTCGGGGTAGTCACGCTTGACGGCCTTGATCTCGCACAAATTGACGTCAAGCGGGCGGTCGGTGATCAGCTCGATATTGTTGAAGCCGAGCAGCCGGCGGTCCGGCCCCCAGACCGCGCCGTAACGCGGACCGTTGACATTGACGCAAGCCGGGTCGAGCCCGAGCGTTTTCCAGACGACGCCGCCCCAGCCTTCCCTGAAGGCGCGGCGGACATTGTATTCCTTGTCGGTCGGCGGAGCGGATGCGAGCCAGAACGGGTTCGGCGATCTGATGCCAAGAAAATTCGAACGTAGATCTGCCATCTATCTCTCCTTGACCGTCTGTATCAGGATCATGTTGCCTTCGCTGTCATGGATGATCGCCCAGCGCGTTCCCGGCTCCCAGGGCGCATCCTCCGGCCCCTTGACGATCTCCACACCACGCAACTTCAACGTTTCGCATGTCGCGTCAACATCGCCGGTCACGAGGACAAGCGCCGGCTTGTCTTGAGGCTCGACGCGTTCACGGACGTCGAAGTGCAGGAGCGTCTGCGCGCCGGGTAGCGCCATGAAGATCCAGCGGCTCTCGCCATAGGGGTTGTCGCGCTCGACGATGAAGCCAAGCGTGTCGCGGTAGAATGCAAGCGCACGCCCGATATCGGTGACGCCGATGCTCTGGAAATGGATGTGCTTGAACATCCCCGGAAATCCTTACGCGCTCAGCGCCTTGTGAATGCTCTCCGCCGCGTCGCGTCCCTGCGCGGTCGCGGTGACCGTCAGATCGTCGCCCGCCGCTACGCAGTCGCCGCCGGCCCAGACCTTTGCCAGTGACGTGCGGCCTTCCTCATCGACGCGAATGCGCCCGCCAGACAGCTCGATCATTGGCGCGCTCCCATTCAGGCCGGCTCCGTCAAGCGTCTGTCCGATGGCCTTGAAGATCTGGTCGCATTCGATGACGACCGTCTCGCCCTTGTGATCGAAAGCCATGCCGGTGACGCGGCCATCCGCCGTCAACATCTGCTTCGGCTTCATCTCTGTCCGGATCGTTACGCCGCGCGTCTGCGCCAGCTCCTGCTCATATTCGGAAGCCTTCATCCGTTCTCTCGGGCCGCGGTAACACAACGTGACTTCCTCCGCGCCGAGCCCCTTGGACTGTACCGCCGCGTCGATTGCGGTCATGCCGCCGCCGATTACGAGCACCCGCTTGCCTACCGGAACCTTGGCAAGGTCCGAGGCCTGACGAAGGTCCGCGATCCAGCCGACGGCATCCTCGGAGCCAACAGCCACCGCATCGGCTTCTCCGAGCGCATTGACCCCGCCAAGGCCGAAACCGAGGAACACAGCGTCGTGTCCGGCGATCAGATCGGCAAGCTGAAGATCGCGGCCCAGCGCCATGCCGTTCCGGATCGTGATCCCGCCAATGGCTGTGATGTAATCGACTTCCGCCTGCGCGAAGCCGTCGACCGTCTTGTAGGCGGCAATGCCATATTCATTGAGGCCGCCGGGCTTGGGCCGCGCCTCGTAGACCTGCACGTCATGCCCATGCATCGCCAGCCGGTGTGCGCAGGCGAGCCCCGCAGGACCGGCCCCGATCACCGCGACAGACTTTCCCGTCAGCGCGGCGCGTTTGTAAAACTGCTTGCCCTCGGACATGGCCCGGTCGGTCGCGTGGCGCTGCAACAGGCCGATGCGAACCGGCTTGCCCTCGGCGGCTTCGCGCACGCAGGCTTCCTCGCACAGCGTCTCGGTCGGGCAGACGCGGGCACACATGCCGCCCATGATGTTCTGGTCGAAGATGGTTTTCGCCGCGCCGATGGAATTGCCGGTCGCGATCTGGCGAATGAAAAGCGGGATGTCGATCTGTGTAGGACAGGCAGTGATGCAGGGCGCGTCGTAACAGAAATAGCAGCGGTCGGCTTCGACCAGCGCCTCGTGACGGCTCAGCGGGGGATGCAGATCGGCGAAACTTTCCAGATATGCGTCCGCCTCAAGACGCCCCGGGGCAATACCGTCACGCTGCGCGCCGTCTGTCATCGCATCCACCATTTCTATAGCGTTCTAAAGAAAGGCTAGCGCAAACGGAATTTTTTATCAATTGGTCAAAGTTTGGCGGCGGGCGGAATGAGCACGTTTGGCCACCCGCGTCAGATAATCGTATATTTCACCAGATCCAGCGAGCACACCATCGGCTCGGTGGTTGCCTTGTAGTCGGCGTAATGCGGATAGGTGCGGTGTTTCTCCAGCGCAGCCTCGTCGGCATAGACCTCGTAGAGCATGACGGTTTCGCCATCGCCCGCTTCCAGCACATCGAAATATTTGCAGCCGGGCTCATTGACGAGGCAATCGTCCCGCTGCTGGCAGATGCGCTTGATGAACGCGGCGTAGTGCTCTTTATGGATCTTAAAGACAGGCGCGATTGCGACCTTGCTCATGACGACTCTCCCTTGAATTTCTGCTTGATTATCCTGACAGCGCTGACGCCGCGTGGCTGACTGCTCAGTGCCGCACGCGCCGTGCGCCGAAGCGCGGGGCAGCCGGCCCCTGCCCGGCCTGCTCGTCGAACAGTTCCGCCAGCTTTTCGGTCATCGCGCCGCCAAGCTCCTCCGCATCCGTGATCGTCACGGCGCGGCTGTAATAGCGCGTCACATCGTGGCCGATGCCGATCGCCATCAGCTCGACCGGCGAGCGCGTCTCGATCTCGTGGATCACCTGACGCAGGTGCTTCTCCAGATAGGCGCCGGAATTGACCGAGAGCGTGGAGTCATCCACCGGCGCGCCGTCGGAAATCATCATCAGGATGCGCCGCTGCTCGGGCCGCGCCATCAGGCGATTATGCGCCCAGGCCAGCGCCTCGCCGTCGATATTCTCCTTCAGCAGCCCCTCGCGCATCATCAGGCCGAGATTACGCCGCGCCCGCCGCCACGGCATGTCGGCGGATTTGTAGATGATGTGGCGCAGATCGTTGAGGCGGCCGGGCGCTTGCGGCTTGCCCTCGGCCAGCCATTGCTCGCGGGTCTGGCCGCCCTTCCATTGCCGTGTGGTGAAGCCGAGGATCTCGACCTTGACGCCGCAGCGCTCCAGAGTGCGCGCCAGAATGTCGGCGCAGGAGGCGGCGACCATGATCGGCCGGCCGCGCATCGAGCCGGAATTGTCGAGCAGCAGCGTGACGACCGTGTCGCGGAAATTCGTGTCGCGCTCCGACTTGAAGGAGAGCGCGTGCATGGGGTCGATGATCACGCGGGTCAGGCGCGCGGCGTCGAGCACGCCCTCTTCCAGATCGAAATCCCAGGCACGGCTCTGCTGGGCGAGCAGACGCCGTTGCAGCCGGTTGGCAAGGCGTGAGACCGCCGCGTGGAGATGTGTCAACTGCTTATCGAGGAAGGCGCGCAGCCGCTCCAGCTCTTCGGAATCGCACAGATCTTCCGCAGCGACAGTCTCATCGAAACGCTTGGTGAAAACCTGATAGCCGAAGGCGGTCGGATCTTCGAGCACGGAGACATTCGGGCGGCGCGGCGGAGCCTTCGAGCGATCGTCCATCTCAGCATCTGAGTCCATCTGGATCTCGCTGCCGCTTTCGGACATCTCGGCGTCTTCTTCAGCCCCGCTGGTGTCGGACTCGTTATCCTGATCGGCCTCGGCCGGCTTCGTCTCCTGATCCTGTCCCGACTCCTCGGACTGTCCCTGACCGTCCTGACTGTTCTCGTCCTCCTCGCTGCTGGACTCGTCCTCGCTGTTCTGGGCATCCTCGTCGATCAGCTCCAGCGCGGAGAGCACACTCCGCAGCAGGCGGCCAAAGGCTTCCTGATCGTCGACATTCTCGTCCATCGCGTCGATCAGCTCATGGGCGCGTTCGTCGATAAGCGGACGCCACGCGTCGACCATTTCGCTGGCGCGCTTGGGCGGCTTCAGGCCGAGCATCCGCTCGCGCACGATCAGGGCGAGGCATTCATCGAGCGGCGCATCTTCGCGCGTCACCGGCATTTCGCCGCGTCCCTCGAACCGCGCCTCCGTCTTGGCGGCAAGATTGGCGGCAACGCCCTTCATGCGGCGCGCGCCGACAGCTTCGACGCGGACACGCTCGACAGCCTCGAACACCGTGCGGGCCAGTCCGGCTTCCGGCGCAAGCTTGCCATGCAGCGCGGCATCGTGGCAGGCGATCGTCAGCGCCATCGAATCCGCATGACCGCGCAGGATCGCGATTTCCTTCTTCGAAGGCACCCTCGAAGGCTGAGGCAACGTTGCCGTATGTCCGCGCAGGCTGGGAGCCTCGCTGGAGAACGCCACCTGAAGCTCGCTATCGCCAGCGATGGCGCGTGTCGTCTGGGTCAGCGCCTGCTTGAACGGCTGGCCGGGATCGGATTTGCGTTTCGGTGTCGTTGCCATCGTGTCTACTCAACGTCCGGGCGGGCGCTCCGACCAAGCGGAAGCGCACAGGAAGCCCGCGCTTTCATCGCCACAGCACTGCCTTGGAATGACCGACCACATACACCGTTCCGGCATCGTCCTTGATGTAGCCCTCGGATTTGATCAGATCGCCTTTCAGCTTGTCACTCCACTCGATCTCGGTGACGGTCCAGCTAAATGTGGCCGCCATGCCCGCCGGGATTGCCTTGCGGAAGCGGAAACTGAAATCAAGCCCCACGTTCTCGCCCTGCTGCTCCGCTGCCTGAGCCGCGCCCAGCGACATCAGCACGCCGGACATATGCGCCCCGCACGCGATGATTCCGCCGAAACGCGATGCGGCCGCCCTGGCCTCGTCATGATGCAGCGGATTGGTGTCGCCGGTCTCCTCGGCGAAAAACCTGATCTTCTCGCGCGTGAAGACATAGCGTTTGCTTATCGTGTCACCAACCTTGATCATCGGACGCACATTCAGCTCAGAACCACATTCGCCGTGGACTCGGGCAGTTCCTCACCGAAGCAGCGCTGATAGAACTCCGCCACCAGCCCGCGCTCCAACTCGTCGCATTTGTTGAGGAAGCTGAGCCGGAAGGCAAAGCCGACATCGCCGAAGATCTGCGCATTTTCGGCCCATGTGATCACCGTGCGCGGGCTCATCACCGTCGACAGATCGCCATTGACGAACGCATTGCGCGTCAGATCCGCCAGCCGCACCATCGCGCCCACAGTCTTGCGGCCGTTGTCGGTAGCGTAATGCTTGGCCTTGGCGACGACGATATCGACCTCGTCGTCATGCGGCAGATAGTTCAGCGTCACCACGATCGACCAGCGGTCCATCTGGCCCTGGTTGATCTGCTGCGTGCCGTGATAGAGGCCGGAGGTGTCGCCCAGACCGATCGTGTTCGTTGTCGAGAACAGCCGGAACGCGCGGTGCGGACGGATCACCTTGGACTGGTCGAGCAGCGTGAGGCGGCCGGATTGCTCCAGCACGCGCTGAATGACGAACATCACGTCGGGACGTCCCGCATCATATTCGTCGAATACGAGGGCGGTGTTGGTCTGCAGCGCCCAAGGGAGAATGCCCTCGCGGAATTCGGTGACCTGCATGCCGTCCTTCAGGACAATGGCGTCCTTGCCGACCAGGTCGATACGCGAAACGTGACTGTCCAGATTGATGCGCACGCAAGGCCAGTTCAGACGCGCGGCCACCTGCTCGATATGCGTCGATTTGCCCGTGCCGTGATAGCCCTGAATCATCACACGGCGATTATGCGCAAAGCCCGCCAGTATCGCCATGGTGGTTTCGCGGTTGAACTGATAATCCACGTCCACTTCCGGCACATATTCACTGGCCTGGGAATAGGCGGGGACTTCCAGATCAGCGTCGATCCCGAATAGCTGGCGGACCGAGACTTTCATGTCCGGGAGGCCGTTCACCTCTGAACTTGTGACAGACATATGCGCATCCTGATTGGCATTTTGTTAAACCTGACTATGACTATCGCTCGATTTTCCGGCAAAAAGCGATCTGCCTTCCCGCCCTTGCAGGCAACAGATATGCCTCAACGGCAGAGCCGTTCATCGCTCCCTACGCTTTGGGAAGTATCAGCAAAAGCCAACCTGCTTTAGATAATTATAGGCTTGGATGACCTCGCGCAACCGGTCCTCGCTGCCGCGGTCCCCGCCATTGCTGTCGGGATGGTGCAACTTGACCAGCGCCTTGAAGCGCGCCTTGATCTCCTCCGGCGTGCTCTCGACCGGCAGATCGAGCGCCGTAAAGCTCTTGCGCTCGGCATTGCGGATCGGCCGGAGCGGTTTGTTCGCGCTCTCCTGCGACGTGCTGCCCTTGCCCTCCTGAAAGAAGCCGAACGGATCAACCGTTTCGAAATCGCGCTTGAAGCCGCGCATATGCGGCTCGGCGGCGGAGCGGAAACCCGTCGCGGCCCAGGCGTTGATCCCCGAAGACCAGGTTGGCCGGTGTCCCGTCATCGAGGCTTTCTGATAGGAGATGACGTCCTCGTCGCTCATGCCGGAGAAATAATTATAGGATTTGTTGTATTCGCGGACGTGGTCGAGGCAGAACATATGATATTCGCCCTCCCGCGCGCGTCCCTTCGGCGCGCGATGAAGCCCCGGCGCCTGACAATCGGGCCACTGGCAGCGCTTGACCTGCGGGCCTTCCTGCCGGTCCCGATCCGGTTTCACCCGGATACGATCGAAATATTTTGAGTCCAGCTTCATGCTTCGTCTATCCAACCGGCCAAGCCGCGCTTATACCATGAACCCTTGCAGTGCCCATGGCGGCAAAAAGCCCAGCTCCGAATTATGCTGCTTCGCTCCAGATTACACAAGGCAAAGCGGCGTTAGAATGGTCGTCAGGGAGAGCCACATAAGTGTTGACAGGAGCCACGAATTTCAATGCAGGTTGAAACACGCATCCGGGATAAACTGAGCAGGGCTTTTTCGCCTGTTCAGCTCTCCATCGAGAATGAATCCCACAAACACGCCCATCATGCGGCGATGAAGGGCGCGGCCAATACCGGCGAGACGCATTTCCGCGTTTCGCTGGTCTCCGACAGCTTTGCGGGCCAGTCGCGCGTGCAGCGTCACCGTATGGTGAACGATGTGCTGGCCGAGGAACTGGCCGGGCCGGTTCATGCGCTTTCCGTAAGCGCGCGGACGCCGGAAGAGGCGAGCAATGGCGGCTGACGGACAAGGCGAACCGGGCATCAGGACCGCCGGCGCGGCGAGCGCCGGGACGCCGGATCTCATGCGCATGATCGCGGCCGAGGCGCTCGGCAGCGGCCTTCTCGCGTTCATCGCCGTCAGCGCGGGCATTCTCGCCGAACGCTACGCCATCCATGATCTGCTTCTTGCGCTGTTCATGACCGCGCTCGGCACGTCTTGCGCGTTCTTCGTGCTGACACGGACGCTCGGGGACCATGCGCCGGCGCTGTTCAATCCCTCACTTGCCCTCGCGCTGGCGCTGAGCGGACGGCTGGCCTATGCAGCGGCCATTTTAAGCGCCAGCGCTCAGATTGCCGCCGCGTTTCTTGGTGTGATGATCGCGCATCTGGTGACAAATACCGGCCTTGTCCAGACCGCGACGCAGATTCACACAGGCGAAAACGTGTGGGCCGGTGAATTCGTGGCAAGCGCTCTGTTCGTCTTTGCCATGCTGGCGGTGACAGGCAGGACATCGCGTCACGCACCGTTGACCGGCGCGGCCTGCCTGCTTGCCATCGCGCTAGCCACGCCGTCGCTCAGCCTTGCCAATCCGGCGCTGACCCTGGCGCGGGGCCTGACCGACAGCTTCCTGGCCATCCGGCTGGAGGACGCGGTTGTGATCGCTGCAATCCAGATCGCGGCGGCTCTTGCCGCATGGTTGCTTTGGCGATGGTTCGCGGATCAATCAGGCGCGAACAAGCCCTGAAGTCCCGCCAGCGCGTCAGCGGTCCTTGAGCGAGAGGATATAGGCGACGATATTATCCAGCTGATGCTCGCTCAACTCGACCGACGGCATTGGCGGATGCGGATGGCGCATGAAGCTGCGCAGCTTGCTCTTGGTCTGTTCGCCCTCGTTGGCAATGGCCATGAAGGTGGGAACGCCAACGGTCACCTGATCCTGCTCCCCGCCATGTTCGATGATGTGGCAATTCACACAGAGCTTCTGCGCCAAATCACGCCCTTGCGCGGTGTCGGCGGCTTGTGCGTTACCTGCCGTCGCGGCGAGGAATGCCGCCACTATCAGTGCTGTTCTGCTTTTCATGTTGTTCCCTCCGATGGCTGACCGGCGCCTCGTCCGTGTCGGCAAGACATAGCGGCTAGCACAGGCGGCCACATTGATCCAGATCGTGTTGAGGGAAAAACTTTGACTGCGGCAACCTGGTTCCGCATGGCTCTCCCAAGTTCAGACGCGGGCCAACGGGCGTCAAGCCTTCTTCTCCCAGCGTCCGCGCTCATTCTGCTGCCAGTAGGTGACGTCAAGCCCCGCTCCCCTGGCCTTTTTCCAATTCTGCCGCGCTTGCGCCAGCGCATCCTCGTCGCGTCCGTCGAAAAGGTAAACCACCCGCGAATAGGTCGTCAGTTCATCGCAATCCGCGCCATCGACAAGAAAGCGCACGCTCGCCGCATTCGGGTTGTCCTCGCCGATGGTCAGGAAAACCGGCTGCTGATCGAGGAAGCCGTCGCGCGCCGTCCCATGAGGCAGGAAGCTGTCCTCCCGATAGGTCCAGAGCAGCGCGTCCAGCGATTCCAGCCGCTCCTGGCCGCCGGCCTGAACGACGGCGCGCCAGCCGCGTTCAAGCGTCTTCTCCAGCAGCCCCGGCAGCACCTGATCCAGCGGCTGGCGCTCCAGCTGATAGAACAGGACTTCGGTGCCGCCACCATCCTCGCCGCTCATTTCTTCTTGCCCGCGTAAGGATTATCGGGCTTGCGCAGATGCAGGCGGATCGGAACCGCCGTCAGCTTCAGCCGCTCGCGCAGCGAATTGACGAGATAGCGTACATAGCTGGTCGGCAAGGCTTCGGGCCGCGAGCAGAAAATCACGAAAGTCGGCGGGCGCGCATTGGGCTGGGTGATGTAGCGCAGCTTGATGCGCCGTCCGGCAACCGCTGGCGGCGGATGGCCATCGATGGCTTCGGCGAACCAGCGATTGAGCGCGGCGGTGGAAATGCGCCGGTTCCAGGCTTCGTAAACATCGAAAACCGCCTTCATCAGCTTGTCGGCGCCGCGCCCGGACAATGCGCTCACCGGTATGACAGGCACGCCCTTGAGCTGCGGCAGATTATGGGCAACGTCGTCGCGCAGATCTTTCAGGCGCCTGTCGGCATCCTCGACAAGATCCCATTTGTTGACTCCGACCACCAGCGCCCGGCCTTCGCGCTCGGCCAGCGCGGCGATTTGCAGATCCTGCTTGTCGAGCGCTCGGTCGACCTCGATCAGCAGCACGAGCACTTCGGCAAAGCGGATGGCATTAAGCGCATCACCCACGGCCAGCTTTTCCGCACGTTCAGCAACACGAGACTTGCGCCGCAGCCCCGCCGTATCGAACAGCTCGACCTTGCGGTCCTTCCAGGTAAATTGCGTTGCTACGGAATCGCGGGTCAGGCCGGGCTCAGGTCCGGTGATCATCCGCTCCTCGCCGAGCAGCGTGTTGACGAGCGTCGATTTCCCCGCATTCGGACGGCCGACAATGGCCAGCTTCAGCGGACGGTCGCGAGCCGCAATTTTCTCGCGCTCCTCGTCTTCCCCCAGATCGGCAAGCGCGGCGTCGATCGCCTCATGAAGATCGTTGATGCCTTCCCCATGCTCGGCGGAGACGGCCACGGGATCACCGAAGCCCAGCTTGAAGGCTTCGTAATAGCCCGCATCGCTGGCCTTGCCTTCGCATTTGTTGGCGACGAGGATCACGGGACGCCCGGTGGCGCGAATATCCTCGGCGAATTGCTGGTCGGCGGGCGTCAGTCCGGCTCGCGCATCGATCATGAACAGTACGAGATCGGCCTCCCGGATCGCCCCGAGGCTTTGCTCGCTCATCCGCGCGGCGATGGAGCCCTCTTCGGCATCCTCAAGCCCGGCCGTGTCGATCAGGCGAACGGTGCGCTCGCCAACCGGGACTTCGGCTTCCTTGCGGTCGCGCGTCAGGCCCGGCATGTCGTCCACGAGCGCCAACCGCTTGCGGGCAAGGCGGTTGAACAGGGTTGACTTGCCGACATTCGGGCGTCCGGCGATCACGATTGATGCAGTCATGGCACTTGATTGAGCGAGATCCGATAAATGGATACCATTTTCGGAAAGTCGAGCTTGAAACAAACAGCAAAGACGGACCGAGTGGCGGCCCGTCAGCAAATGATACAACGATTTTCAGTCGAACTGCTAGTTCATGGCGATCAGGCGGGCTTCGTCCGTCAGGACGAACATCCGGCCACCCGCAACCACAGGCGAAATATAGACCGGATCGTCAAGATCCCGCTGGGTCACGACTTGCCCCGACTTGGCGTCGACACCGACCAGAAGCCCCTTGTTGGAGGCCAGCCAGAGCTTGCCGCCGGCCAGCGTCGGACCGCTCCAGTTCCGGGCCTCGGGGAGCGTCGCCACCCAGCGCACCTTGCCCGTCTTCTTCTCAAGGGCATAGAGGCGGCTGTTCGTGTCGACGACGAAAAGCGCATCGCCAGCAACCCACGGCGTCTGCGCTGCACGGATTTCGCGCGACCAGACACGCTCGCCGGAGCTCAGCGCCGTCGCCATGAGTCTGCCGACGCGGCTACCCGCATAGACGACGCCATTGTCGATCACGGGACGCGCCGCATCGCCGATCGTGGTCAGCGAGGCGCCGATAACGCCGCCGGAAACGGAATCGGTCCAGCGCGGCTCGCCATTGCTTGCATTGAGCGCGACGACCTCGCCGGACGGGTAGGAGACGACCAGCGTGTCGCCGGACACCGCGGGGCTGACATTGCTGAGGATCGACGCCGACTCAGGCAGGCCGCGTCCGCGCCAGATCTCCGCGCCGTTCTCGGCGGACAGGGCAAACAGCTCGCTGTCGGTATTGACCACGAAGATCCGGCCATTGGCCACCGTCGGTGATGTCCGGATCGGCACGCCGAGTTTCTGCGTCCAGTTGGCTTTGCCGTTGTTGACGTTGAGCGCCACGAGCGTTCCAAAACCGGTCGTCACGAAAAGCTGGTTGCCCTCGGCGGCAAGGCCCCCGCCAAAGCCGTTATCGGAATTCTCCTTCTCAGGCGTCAGATCGACCCGCCAGACACGTCCCCCGCTCAGGGAAAATGCGGTGACCTGACCCTTGCGGTCGAGAGTGAACACCTTTCCGCCATGAACGATGGGAAGGGCAATCACCCGGCCATCGGAGTTGGACCCCGAGCCGGCATCTTCACGCCAGACGGTCTTGCCGCCGCCGGCAAAGGCCAGATGCCCCGGCGCGTTGCTGGCAACGCCACCCGGCTGGCTCCACGAGGCATTCTGCTGTGGCGCTGGCAGGGAGACCGGTTCTTTCGATTCCACTTCCGTCGCGTCCCCGCCCGTACCGCTTGCGAGAACGGAGATCCGCTCGCCCGGAAGCGGAACCTGCTCCGATTCGAAGAGGCTCGAAATACCCGGGATCGACGGCGCACCGCCGCCGCAGCCAGTGAGAGCGAACCCGGCAACAAGCGCGCATGAAATTGCTAGGCCCTTACGGAGCTGGCCGATCATCGCTTCCCCCTATTGTGTCTGGCTTTCCTTCTCATCCACCACTACCGAGCTGACCTTTTCCGGAGTCTTGACCATAAGCGCCAGCATGGCTTCTGCACGGCGGCGGATTTCGGCCGGAGCCGAGGGATCGCCAAGGATCTGAGTGAAGAGTTTCTCTGATTCGCCGACATTGCCGGAGCGGAAAGCCGACAAAGCTAACAACTCTCGCGCGGAATAACGCCACGAATTATTGTCGTTATTAAGTCCTGACAGCCGCTGCTGCATCTCGGCCGGCTCGGCTTCATCGAGGCGCAGCGCCGCCGCCTGCAGCGAAGCGAAGTCCCGCAAGACCCTGTCGGCGCCGCCTTTGGACACCTGATCGTAAAGCGCCACGGCTTCGCCCTTGCGGCCTTCCCTGGCGTGGATTGCGGCCATCTTGAGATGAGCGAGCGTTTCGTAGCCGCTGCGGCCATCATTGGCGAGCTTGCCGAACGCATCGAGGGCTTCGGCGGTGTTGTTACCGTCAAGCAGGCGGCTTGCCTCATAATAGGCCTGCCCATCCTCGGCGGACCGCTTTTCCTGCCACCACTCGTTCACATTATAGCCGCCGACGACGATGACGAAGAACGCAGCCGCCCCGATGACGAAGACACCGTATTTGTCCCACATGGCGGCGAGGCGCTCGCGCCGCATATCCTCTTCAACTTCACGGAAAATATTGTCTTCGTCGCTCATCGTTCCACGCGGTGTACGGACCGCCACCCAGTTTGTTGCAGATTAACGGCTTGGCTATCACGCCCGCGGCAAATATGCCAGCAGGGAAGCAAGCGAGCCGTATAACACGGGCGCAAAGGAAAAGGCCAATATTTCAGTTGCCGCCGCTGCTCTTGGCCTTGCCGGCGGCCCCCGGCCCCGATGCCGATTTGGCGGCGCGCATTCCATAGACGTTTTCCGGTCCCGGAAAGGCGCGCCTGCGTACGGCTTCCGCATAATCCTTGACCGCGTCCTCGATCGCCGCGCCAATCTCGCCGAATTTCTTGACGAATTTGGGGACACGCGGATTGAGACCGAGCATGTCCTCAAGCACGAGGATCTGCCCGTCGCATGAGGCCGAGGCGCCGATGCCGATGGTCGGGATCGGGATCTGCTTCGTGATGCGGGCCGCCAGCAACTCCGCCATGCCTTCCAGGACGACGGCAAACGCGCCCGCCTCGGCAACGGCTGCGGCATCCGCCTCGATCGCGGCCCATTCTTCCTCGCGCCGCCCTTGCGTCTTGAAGCCGCCCATCATGTTCACCGATTGCGGCGTCAGACCGATATGCGCCATGACGGGAATGCCGCGCTCGGTGAGATAGCGGATCGTCTCGGCCATGCGCGCGCCGCCCTCCAGCTTGATCGCGCCGCAGCCGGTCTCCTTCATGACGCGCGCGGCATTCCGGAAAGCGATGCCGGGACTTTCCTCATAGGAACCGAACGGCATATCGACCACGATAAGCGCCTGATCGGAGCCGCGCACCACCGCCGCGCCATGCATGATCATCAGATCAAGCGGGACCGGCACGGTTGTCTCGTAGCCGTGCATCACCATGCCGAGCGAATCGCCGACGAGCAGAAAATCGACGAACGGATCGAGGATCTTCGCCGTGTGGGCGTGATAAGCGGTAAGCGAGACGATGGGTTCTCCGCCCTTGCGACGCCGGATTTCCGGCGCGGTCAGGCGCTGCGTTTGCGCGTGTTGAGACATTTGACCTAAACTTTTAGCGATTGGATTTGCGTCACGTTAAGGAGTTGTTTGCCCCAGCGAACTTAAATGGGAAGCGGTCGCCCCTGAGAAAAGCCGCTGATACCGGTCTTTCTCCTGCATTTCGGCATAGTTCCCCATTTTCCGGCGTATGAGGCAATCATGGTCTGGCAGTTTCGCACCAAAGCCCGCAAGGTCCAATCAGTTTTCGCGTGGCGCGGTGTGTGTCTTTTTCTGGCCGCCTGCCTTGCGATGATCGAGGCAAGGCCGGCTCACGCACTGACGCATGGTTCCGTCAGCGCCGCCTTCAGCCATGTCCAGGCGGACGAGGGCCTGATCCGCGTCGGCGTTTGCAGCGACGGCAGCCATGGCTGTTCGGAACATCCACGGCGTCCCGCGCCGCCCCCGGATTCGCATGTCTCGCGCTGGGAACCTTATCCCGGCCCCCGCGCCGAACCGTATTATACACGGGACGCATATGACTTGCCCGACCATATCGAGCCGCTCCCCCCTTGCGAACGCGTCGAATACGCTTCACACGGCTATGGCCGCGATGCATTGCCTCCCCGAGAGCCCTACATAGACTACGACGAGGATTATTGCGGCGTCAGATGCTGGTACAGGCGGCTCAAGGCCGGATATTGCGGCCGGGGTTGCGACTATTACCGTTACAGGCTCCACGCATATCCGACCGGCAGTCTGCGCCGCTACGGCTCGAACCGATTCGCTTGCCGGAGCGCTTACTGACCTTCCGACGAAGCGAAATCCGGCCTTTCACACTTGTCTTTAAAGGGTTTACACCGCGCGAGCATTGCCAACGCTTGCGCACGCAGCGCCAACGCACTTAATTGTATTCACTCGGTGTTCATTCCTGTTCCTCTCTTCTCGTCAGTTAGGTGACGAGAATTCCGTCATCAGCAGGGAGAATTGATGAAACGCTGCCTTTACCTTTTGGTCCTGTCGTTGACGCTCATCCTGGGCGGCTTGAACAGTGCATCAGCCGTGCCCTACGCGGCGCTGGAACTGGCCGTGCTCGATGACGGTCCGCTCCTGCTTGATGCCGACGACAAGAAAGAGGGCAGGAAGCGTTTAGGGTCCGGCAACCGCAAGGAGCGTGGCGGAAAATTGCGTGAAGGCGTCGGCGCCGGTTTCTGGGGCGGCCCCTACTGGGGATACGGCCCGCGCTGGGGGCATCGCTGCGAAACCTGCAAGTCCAATTGCGACGAAGACAACGGCAGCAGGGCCTGCAAGAAATGCCGCATCCGCTGCGGCTGGTGAGCGGCGAGATTCCAGCGCAGTATTGCCAGAGCCTCCACGCCAGATCTCCCTTGAGATAAAACTGCCGGTCCCACACTCCTGCTCCGGATAGTCGATATTTCCCGCACAGTTATCGGATCAGGCCGATCGGTGAACTCGCGCTGGCCGGGGGGCTCTTTCAAGGCTGCACAACACGCCGCGCACGCTAACACGCCGGAAAATGTATTTATTCGGCTGAACTGAAAATTTTTTACTTCCATTTCGGCCAAACACTCCAGATTTGCGCTTTATTCATGCAAGACTTCTCACATTATATTTAAATGCAAGGCGGCTCATCTCCGTTTATACACTGAGGTCAAGGCGCACTGGTGATCATGAGCAAGGCCAGCGCAGCCTTCAATCAGTCAAAGGAGACAGTCATGAAGAAGATTATTATCGCGCTTGCCTTCGTTCTGGCAGGCGGAGCCGCACTCTCCACAGCCAACGCCGCATCCCTCGCCCCGGCCGTTGCAACGGTCGCCGAAGCCGCTCAGAGCGGCGGCGACGCCAGCCTGCAACTCGTCGGCGGTTACGGATATAAAAAGCGCCATTGGGGCCACCGCTCCTACCACAAGGGCGGCTACTACAAGAAGCACTTCAAGTTCTATCCGCGCGGATACTACAAAGGCTTTTGCTACGACAAGCCTTCCCACGGATGGTGCAAGAAGAACTTCTACAAAAAGGGCGTCTACAAATACGACTTCGACAAGAAGGACGACGCTTTCAAGGTCCGCTAAGACCTGACGACCTCCCAAACACTCCCCCGAACTGGCGGCTTCTTCGGAAGCCGCTTTTTTCTTGTCACCGTATTATTCCGGCGGATCGAAATGCGCCTTGACCGCGCGTTCCGG
>JBHJOB010000058.1:0-10199 GCA_050330195.1 Rhodomicrobiaceae bacterium
GAAAGCAGCGGCGTCGGCCAGAACTGATCGTCCGGATCGTTGAACTGCGGCCGGCTTTCGCGCGACAGGGCGCGGATGGTGTCATTGCCGTAATTGGGCACGAACACCGCCGCCGAGCGGCCAGTGGCGTGGAAACCGGCGTGAGGCTCCTGTTCGAGCAGGGTCACGTCCAGCTGGTCGGACAGCTCCGCCGCGATGCTCGCTCCGGCGATTCCACCGCCGATGACTATGACATCCGCCGTGATCATGGCGCAGTTCCTCGCTGATGATCTTCGTGTCCCCGCGTAGGCCACCGCATGGCGATCGGCAGAACGATCACGAGCAATGCCAGTGCGAGAATGATGACGGTGATGGGCCGGTCGAGAATGATCGCCGGGCTGCCATCGCCCAGGCTGAGTGTCTGGCGCAGCCGGTTCTCGATGATCGGTCCCATGACGATCCCCATGACCAGTGCAACGACCGGCCATTTGAATCGCAGGAAGACATAGCCGGCGAGACCGGCGGCAAGTGCGACGCCGCAATCGAACAGCCGCGAATTGACCGCGTAGATGCCGATCAGCGAGACCGTTATAACGCAGACGGAAAGGATTGCGGGCGGCACCTTCACGATCATGGCGAACGGCTTCAAGAGCAGCGCCAGCAGCGCGAAGCAGATTATGTTGATGAGCAGCATCGACCAATAGAGGGTCGAAATGAGCGCCGGTTCCTTCACGAGCAGAAGCGGGCCCGGATAGATGCCGTTGAGCGTGAAGACGCCGAGCAACACCGCGCTGAGCGCTTCGCCGGGGATGCCCAGCGTGAGGAGCGGGATCAGCGCACCGGCGGGGACCGCGTTGTTCCCGGCCTCCGAGGCGGCGCAGCCTTCGGGGTTGCCCTTGCCGAAACTGCCGGGATCGCTGGAGCGGCGCTTGGCGACGTCATAGGCGACGAAGGACGCCATGATCGAGCCGGGACCGGGGATCAGGCCGATGAAGGTGCCGATAACGCCGGAGCGAAGCAGGGTTTTCCAATAGCGCAGCGTGCGTGAAATCCGGGAGAAATCGAGCGTGCCTCGGCCGAGATTGACCCTGTCCTTCTTGAGAATGCCCTGTTCGAGCAGGAGCAGCGACTGCCCGATGCCGAACAGTCCGAGCACCAGCGCGACCAGATCCAGGCCGTTCTGCATCTCCCAGAAGCCGAAACTGTAGCGCGGGCTGAGCGTCGGGCCGTCAATGCCAACCGTCGACAGCCACAACCCCGCGCCGAGCAGCATCACGCCGCGCGCGAATTGAGCGCGAAACGAGACCGCGACGAGGACCACGCCGAACAATGCGGCGGCCAGATATTCCGGCGGCCCGAAACTCGCCGCGACATGCGACAGCACCGGCGCCAGAATGACGAGGATGACGATGCTGATCAGACCGCCGGCAAGCGATCCGACAAGCGCGGCGGAAAGCGCGGTTTGCGCCTCGCCCCGCTCCGTCAGCGGAAAGCCGTCGAAGCTGGTGACGATGGAAGCCGGAACGCCCGGTGTCCGGAGCAGGATGGCCGGCACCGCGCCACCGAAATAGCCGCCACAGAACACGCCAAGCAGAAGCGAGAGCGCGACGGACGGTTCCAGCGAGAAGGTGAACGGCAGCAATACGACCATGCCGACCATTGGTCCGAGGCCCGGCAGCACGCCCACGATGATGCCGATGGTCGATCCGGCAATGAGAGCGAGGATATTCGCCAATGAAAAGGCGGGCCAGAATCCTTGCGTGATGAAATCCATGGCTCAGCCCCACAGCGCTTCGATGAGCCACGGGGCCGGAAACCAGATGTCGAGAAATGTCCTGAAAGCGAGATGAATGACAAGCGTCAGCCCGGCAGCCATGGCGGCGGCTTCCAAAACGTTGCGGCCGACAAGCTTGAGCCCGGCGAAGACGAGCAGCGCCGTTGCCGGTTGCAGACCGATCGCGCCGATTGCGAATGGAAACAGGCACATCAGCAGGAACAGGCTGGCGGCAAGTCGGGGAAATCCGTGGCCGTCGATCCGCCGGGAAAGGCGTCCGCTTCGGGCGATCCTGACCATGGAGGGCAGGGCGCCGGCGACTGTCACCGCCAGCACGATCAGTGGAAAGATCAATGGCCCCTTGTAAAACGGGTCCGGGCCTGAGCTGTCGACCAGCCAGGGCGAAAGGACGAGGAGAACAAGCGCGCCGATACCGATCCCGCCCCCCAGCAGATCCTGGCCTGGCGCGTCCGTGAACGAACGTTCAGCTTTCCCCTCCTCGCCCAACTCGTCCTCCCGGCTACTCGATGATACCGAGGCTCTTCATGATTGCGCCGAACTGCTCCAGCTCGCCATCCATGCGCTTGCGTGCTTCCTCGGGACCGGTCGGATGAGGCACCACACCGACATTCTCGATGACTTCCTTGACCTTCGGGTCTTCCATGGCCTTGAAGAACGATGCGGACAGCTTGCCGACAATGTCCTTGTCGGTGTCCTTGGGGACGAATGCGCCGAACCAGATCGAATAGGCCTCGCCATAACCCTGCTCCGAAACGTTCGGGACGTCCGGATATGCGGGAAGCCTGCCGGGCACCATTGCGGCCAGGATCTTCATCTTGCCGGACTCGATGTAGTCGGTCAGGCCGGGCGTGGAGAATGTGATGACGTCGGCGTCGCCTTGCACGACAAGCAACGGGTTCAGCTCGGAATAGGCGGTTTCCTTCCATTTGAAGCCACCGGTCTCGGCCGCCTTCATCGCGATCAGCGTCGGAACCGCGCCGAGGCCCCAATGGGCGAGCCGCAACTCGTTATCCTTCGCATGGTCGGCAAGTTCCTTGAGATTGGAGTAGGGCGCATCGGCGCGCGCGGCCAGCGTGAACGGGCTCGACCAGATGAGGCCCAGAGGCTGCAGATCCTCGTTCTTGTAAGGCGTCTTGCCACGAATGACCTGCGTGATCATCGGACCGATCGAGACGAGACCGAGCGTGTAGCCGTCCGGCCGTGAGTTAGCGAGTTCGGCCGCGCCCAGCACCGCCCCGCCGCCCGGCTTGTTGACGACCTTGACCGGAACGCCCAGATCCTCGGCCATGACCGGCGCAATCGCATTGGCGACGAGTGTGGACGGATCGTTCGGCGCCGGCCATGGGATCATGATCTGGATCGGCTTTTCAGGCCACGCAGCCATCGCGCCGCCGACTGAAAATACAAGCGCAACAATTGCCGGCGCGAGCCCGGCGAATATTCTGATCATATCGTCCTCCCTAAACGATGACGGCAACCCTGCCGCCTTCAGCTTTCGCTGTCCTGCTCCTGCTCTGCCCGGTTCGTTATGGATGGCTGCAGCTTGTCGAGAAGCGCGAACAAGGTGGCCAGTTCCTCCGGTTCCAGCGCCGAAATGAACCGCTCGTTCCGCTCCAGCGCGCGGGCAAGAACGCGGCCATGGACCGCCCTGCCGTCCTCGGTCACGCAAAGCCGGATGGTGCGCAGGTCGTCCGGATCTGTTTCCGTGTCAATGAGACCGCGCTCGCCGAGGGATTTGACGAGGCGGCTCAACTGCCCCTTGTCGACAAGCAATGTGTCGGCGACGGTGAGAAATCTCACAGGCTCCAGCGCCGCCACGATCCCCAGGACGCGCCATTCCAGAATACGAAGGTCGAACTCGTTGCTCAGCCAGCGCTGGCCGATGCGGTCGCTCGCAGCGGCAAGCATGGCTATGCGGAATGTCAGAAGATCGCGAATATCGTGAATGCCCGGATGGTGGGCGATGCGATTTCCGCTTCTGGTGGCGTCGAGTGGCACCGAATTCACGCCCTGGATACCGTTGCAATTGTCAACGATATCGTCTTTAATTTTATTGTTTTTGTCAACGATCCCCGGACCGGCATTCATGAGGCAGCGCAAGAATATCCTTTTCGTCATGTATGACCAATTGCGCTTCGACTATATGAGCTGCGCGGGACATCCGCATCTTCATACGCCGAATTTCGACCGCGTCGCCGCCATGGGCGTCCGGTTTTCGCGCGCCTATGTCCAGTCTCCGGTTTGCGGCGCCTCGCGCATGAGCTTCTACACCGGGCGGTACGTTCACTCGCATGGAGCAAGCTGGAACGGCTTTCCCCTGAAAGTCGGCGAGATAACCCTTGGCGATCATCTTCGCCGGATCGGGATGAACGCGGTTCTCGTCGGCAAGACGCATATGCGCGTTGACGAAGAGGGCATGGAGAGGCTCGGGCTCGCCCGCAATTCGATGATCGGCGTGCGCGTTGCCGAATGCGGTTTCGATGTCTGGGAACGAGATGACGGTCTGTGGGCTGAGGGTCCTGACGGCTTCTACGATGAAGGGCCGCAACCCTATAATGCCTATCTGAAATCGCGTGGCTATCCCGGCCACAATCCCTGGCACGATTTCGCCAATTCCGGGCTCGGCGACGATGGCGACATGGCGTCCGGATGGTTCATGCTGAACGCCGACAAGCCCGCCAATATCGCGGAGGAAGATTCAGAAACTCCTTATATGACGCGCCGCGCGGAGGAGTTCATCGCCAAGGCAGGGCCGCGCCCCTGGCTGTGCCATCTCTCCTATATCAAGCCGCACTGGCCCTATATCGTCCCGGCCCCCTATCATGCGATGTATTCGCGCGAGCACATGCTGCCGCCGGTTCGCTCCGACGATGAGCGGATCGATCCGCATCCGGTCTACAAGGCGTTCATGGAAAATCGGATCGGACGCGCCTTTCAGCGCGACGACGTGCGCGAGAAGGTTATTCCGGCCTATATGGGCCTCATCAAGCAATGCGATGATCAGCTCGGACGGTTACTGGATTTGCTGGAGCGCGAAGGCCGGCTCGATGACACGATGATTGTCATAACCTCAGATCACGGAGATTACCTCGGCGATCACTGGCTCGGCGAGAAAGATCTGTTCCATGAGCAGTCCGTCAAGGTGCCGCTGATCGTCTATGACCCGTCCCCTGAGGCCGATTCAACTCGTGGGTCGGTTTCGGATGCGCTTGTCGAAGCCATCGACTTAGCCGCCACCTTCATCGAATACGCGGGCGGAACCGTGCCGGATCACATTGTCGAAGGGCGCTCGCTTCTGCCGTTCCTGCGCGGCGACCAGCCATCTGAGTGGCGCGAATTCGTTGTCTCCGAATATGACTATTCTACAACGCCGATGGCTGAAAATCTGGGCGTTCCGCCGAAAGACGCCCGTCTGTTCATGATCTGCGACGGCAAATGGAAATTCATTCACGCAGAAGGTTTCCGGCCGATGCTGTTCAACCTGGAGGCTGATCCTTCAGAGTTTCAAGACCTTGGAGGCCAGGCAGCGTATGATGACATCATCGCCATGATGTCCGACCGGCTCGCCCGTTGGGCGCGGCGTCCGTCACAGCGGACGACCCGCTCGGATGCGCAGATCGAGGCGATGCGCGGTGGCGGCGAAGGCAAAGGCGTCCTTCTCGGCGTCGCGGATCGTGGAGAGGTTGATAGCCGGTTTGCCGGCCATTATGAGGGAAGTCCCGGAAGGACGCACAAGGAATGATCTACACGGTACATTAATTTGAACCGTATGCCCTGTGATTTCGGCGTGGGAAAAGAAAACGGCTGTCGCCCCGGCCATCGGAACCGGGACGACAAGGGAGGAGCCGGGGGGGACTTGTCAGGCAACCTGGACCTGGTTTTTCGCAAGGGCCGCGTCGACGGTTGCGACCGTCTCGTCGATGGCCGGATGCTCCATATGCAGCGACCGGGCAATCAGCTGGACCAGCTTGTCGACGCGCTCGATGAATGGCGCTCCAGCCGTTACGGCGCGGGCAACCGATGACGGCTTGAGCAGGCTTTCCGCCGCCTTGGCATATTTCTCGAAGGGCACATTATCGGCCGGGTCCGCGCCGAGACGCTGGATGATCGCATCGACATGGGCATAGATTGCGCGTGAGGCCTCCGGATCGCCATGCACCGCCTCGCGGATCGGAACGACGCCGCCTCGCGTGATGCAGCGATAATTGCCGGTCAGCAGCATGCTCCATTTGGCGAGGGGGACGAACAGCGAGTCGTGCACCTTCAGCTTGACGGGCACGTCCTCGCCGTCGAGGCGGACGGCGGCAATGTCGGATGCGAGCCTTGCCAGCACCTCATTGGCTTCGGGCTTGCCGAAAGCGGCGGCCTTGAAATTCGTCGGCAGGCCGACATGCAACACGTTCGGCTTTTCATCCGGCGGGCGGAACGCCTGGGGATCGGGCGAGCAAAGCGACATGAGCTCTGGCTGAAAGCGCTCCCAGACGCGCGCATTGCTGTAGGCAATCTCCAGAGGCTTGGTATTGAGGCCGGAAATCCGTTTCAGATAGGTGAGCGGCGGCATGTTCATGATCGACAGGCAGGGAACGCGCGCCTCGGCGATGCGCACGAGCAACGTCCAGATCGCGTGGACATTATATTGCGGCTCCTGCATGGCGAGCACGACCAGGTCATATCTGGCCGGGTCGGCGTTCTCGGGCGTGAGGGCATCCAGTTGGCCGGGCAGATCCCGTGAATGGATCGGCCGGTGATCGTCCTCGCCCTTCAGCTTGATGCGGACCTCGGTGCCGTCGTCATTAATCAATTGTGCCGTTGCCGCACGACAGACCAGGGTCACATCATGGCCGGCCATCAGAAGTTTGGTGCCGAAAAGTGATCCGTAAGATGCGCCGAGGATTAATACTTTATATTTCATTTTATCGCTCCCAACCATTCTTGTGGGGTCGCCGGAATCGACTGACCGATTTTTGTTCTGAAGCAAAATAACATTGGTCAGACGCGCATTCATCACTATTCGGGTTTAAGTGTTGCCTGTGTATGTTACATCGGTGCATATTTGTAATATTGTAAATACGTGAGACGCAGATCATGCGTAAAACCTTCGTTGGTCCGCGGCTTCGGCAACTGCGGCGGGAGCGCAAGCAGACCCAGGCCGAGATGGCCGGCAAGCTCGGAATCAGCGCGGCCTACGTGAACCTGCTCGAAAACAATCAGCGCAGCCTGTCGGTCCAGGTGCTGATGGCGCTTTCGGACGCCTATCATGTCGACTGGCGCGACCTGATCAAGGACGAAACCTCGAACCGGCTCGCCGATTTGCGCAACGCGGTTCAGGATCAGGCTTTTGGCCACAACGCGCCCGATCTGCAGGAACTGCGCGCGGCCGTCGATCACGCGCCGCGTTTCGTCGATCACTTCCTCCAGCTCTACAACAGCCATCGGACGGCGCTGGAGCGGATCATGCGGCAGGGTGAACTCGCGCCGCAGGCTCTGCTTGCCTCCTCGCCCGAGGCGATCATCCACGATTTCTTCCGCGATCATTCCAACTATTTCAGCGAACTGGAAACGGCCGCCGAAGGGTTGCGCGCCGCCGAGCCGTGCAATGCGGACGATGTCTATGCGACGCTCAAATCCCGCCTGCGCAAAGTGCACGGGATCACGGTGCGCATGGGATCTGTCGAGGAAATGGGGCAGGCCTTGCGGGACTACGACCGCGATGGATCAGTCGTGCGGCTTTCGGAGGCGCTCGATCACCAGAACCGGGTGTTCCAGCTCGCCCATGTTCTATGCCTGGTTGAGTTGCCTTACCTGCTGAGAGAGCTGACGGCCAGTAGTGGCGTCACCTCGGAAACAGGACTTGCGCGCTGCCAGGTCGAACTGGCGAACTATTTCGCGGCCGCGTTCCTGATGCCATACGAAACGTTTCTCGCGACGGCCGAGCGCGCCAGATACGATATCGACCGGATTTCCTCCGCATTCGGCGTGTCATTCGAACAGGTCTGTCACCGGCTGACAAATCTGCAGCGCAAAGGGGCACGCGGCGTGCCATTCTTCTTTCTGCGCGTCGACAAGGCCGGCAATGTCACGAAGCGGTTCAATTCGACGTCGTTCAATCTGGCCGAATATGGCGGGGCTTGTCCGGTCTGGAACATTCACACATGCTTCCAGGCACCGGGCGTGATCCAGCCGCAATTCGTCGAGCTGCCCGATGGCGAGCGCTTCTTCACCATCAGCCGCACGACCGACCGCCCGGTCTTCAGCCGCGAGACGCAGGACCACCGGCTCGCTCTGGCGCTCGGATGCGAGATGCAATATGTCGACCGGATCGGCTATGCGGCCTCGTTCAATCTCGATGATGGCCGGCTATTCAGCCCGATCGGGATCAACTGTCACGTCTGCCCCCGTCAGGCCTGTTCGCAGCGCGCCCACCAGCCGCTCTTCATCGAGCTGCCGATCGACACGAACCGGCGCGGCAATACGCGTTACGAGAGTTGACGCGGAGTCTTTTCGTAGACGGAGGAACGAACGTCGTCCCGGACGGAGCGCAGCGGAGATCCGGGATCCACTCGCCTTTAGTCAAGCCATGATGCTCCCGGACAAGTCAGTGTGCGCCGGATCAAGTCCGGTGCGACCAACGAGGCGAAAGCGGTTTTCGGTGCCCGGATCAGAAGTCGATCTCGACAGCGACGCCTTTGGCAATGGCGATGTCCACGACCTTTGCCGCCACGGCGAGATCCTGCAACCCGATGCCCGTGCCGTCGAACAGCGTGATCTCGTCCTCGCGCGTCCGGCCGGGATGATCGCCATTGATCACCTTGCCGATCGGAATGACGGCGGCTTCCTCGATCATCCCGCTGGCGAATGCATGCTGTCCTTCGCCGATGGAGATGGATTGCGCCACTTCGTCCGTGAACAGCGTTGCGGCGGCCACCAGTTCGGCCTCGACTTCCTGCTTGCCCTTGGTGTCCGTGCCCATGCAGGCCAGATGCGTGCCGGGCTTGATCTGTGCGCGGTTGAGGATCGGCGCAAAGCTTGAGGTGATGGTGATGATCGCGTCCGCTTCCGCACCGAGCCGGTCCAGATCGACGGCCTCGAATGGCAGGTCCAGCTCATTTGCGGTCTGCTCCAGCCGCGGGAGCATCTCCGGATGGAAATTCCAGCCGACGACCTTTTCGAAATCGCGCTGCTGCACGGCAGCGCGCAATTGAAAGGCCGATTGAAAGCCGGCCCCGACCATGCCGAGAACCTTGGCATCCTTGCGCGCCAGATATTTGATGGAGATTGCAGAAGAGGCTGCTGTCCGGATCGCGGTCAGATAGTTGCCGCCGACAATCGCCCTGGGCCGTCCCGTACCGGCATCGAACAGGAAGACAGTTGACTGATGGTTCGTAAGCCCCTTCTCTTCATTACCGGGCCAGTAGCCGCCGGACTTGAGGCCCAGGACGAGCCCGGCGCGATCAAAGCCCGACTTGAAGCCGTAAAGCGCGTCAGCATGGCCGATCGCCTCGCGGATGACCGGGAAGTTGTAGGCATCGCCCCGCGCCATCGCGCCGAAGACGGCCTCCACCGCTTCGACGGCTTCCGGCAGGCCAATGATTTCGCGGCAGGTTTCTTCCCGGACAATGATCATATTCGACGGTTCCTCAAGGCTTCGGTCAGTGCTGCCTAGCTGGCATTCAATAGCAGGCACGGGATCAACCTCTCCCATGGGGAGAGGTCGGAACACGTCAGTGTTCCGGGTGAGGGGCAGGGAGCCAGCGATAGTCCAGATCCCCTCACCCCAACCCTCTCCCGATGGGAGAGGGAGCAATTCATCGCGCCCCGGACCCTAATATGCTTTGCCGCGCGCGGAGACAGGCCAGATGGCCTCGACCTTACCATTCCGTACACCGACATACCAGTCGTGCACATTGCAGGTCGGGTCGCAGTGGCCGGGCACGAGTCGCAGCTTTTCGTTGATCTTCAGAACGCCATCCGGGTCGGAAATGACGCCGTGCTCATCGGAGCACTTGACATATTTCACATCGGCGCGCCCGAAGATCACAGGCAAGCCGCTGTCCACTGATTGCGCTTTCAACCCCGCGTCGCAGATGGCCTTGTCAGCCTTGGCGTGGCTCATGACGCTTGTCAGGATGAAGAGCGCATTCTCCCATTCTCCCTGGTCGATCCGCTTGCCATCCTTGTCGAGGATGCGGCCGTAATCGGCGTCCATGAAGGCGTAGGAGCCGCATTGCAGCTCGTTATAGACGCCCGAATTGCCCTCGAAATAGTAGCTGCCGGTGCCGCCGCCGCCGACAATATCGCATTCCAGACCCTCTTTCTTCAGGCCCTCGACGGCGTCCCTGACCATCGCCACGGCGATGTCGATCTTTTCCTTGCGGTCGTCGTAATTGTCGAGATGCTGCATCGCGCCCTGATAGGCCTGAAGCCC
>JBHJOB010000059.1:0-32185 GCA_050330195.1 Rhodomicrobiaceae bacterium
CGATCAACCATGCCGCGACAGATACAGCAGCAGCCGCGCGCCAGGAATCCCAATCCCCTGAGTCACTCCGACGCAGCCGCACGCAAATCCGATTCAGTTATTTTTGAAAGTGTCCTAAGCAGGAACAAGGGCCTATCGCTGGATTGCCAGTTAGAAGGGGTCTGTAAGCCGTTTTGAGGGTGTTGAGAGCGATGTTTCCGCTCTAGGGGTAGGGTAGCTTGGCTATGACTACTAAAAACGCTGTCAGCAGGCTTAAAATCGACTAATGAAATATCTTCTACAGTATCGTGTGTATCTATGATCGTACTCCTTACAATTGAATTGGCACTATTCCTTCCTATAACATTCATATAGGTATTAAAATTGAAATGTCAAGAGGTGTTGGGGTTTATTATTTGCAGTCTCTAATACCCCTCATACTATATACATAGTGAGTGCAAGTACATTTGTCAATACTCAAGCAATAAATTATATCAACAACAATCAAATAAACCCTATTACTTCTTATACCATATATATAGGTATTTCAAGGGCATTTGTCAAGGGGAGTTGCTGTATTTAACGTAAGCTCTGTTCCTCCCTATACACATTATATGGATATTACAACCCTAAATGTCAAGGGTATTGACTGTAATTACTCTAATAATAGCTTTCTATCATCAGAAAAAAGCAGTTTATTGACTTGCTTAGGTCTAGTTAGCTGGGGTTATGCGACTTCTTTTTCTAGTTTCTTTAGTATGTCTTGTGGCTTCAATTTCGTATATCTAGCCAACATACCCCAAGTCTTATGACCTGATATTGAGGCAACCTGAGGAATGTCTAGCCCTCGCTCGAATAGACAGCTTACGCCTTCCCTACGTAAATCATGGAAGTGCAAGTCCTCTATCCCACAAGCCTTAACGATCTTGCGCCATGTTCCATTGAGGTTTTCAAAGCCTATAGGGAATACATATTCTGATACTGGATCGATTTGCTCTAATATCTCTCTCATTTCTGAGGTTACAGGGAGAGTGCGATCAACACCTGTTTTAGTTTCCCTTACCTCTAGCACCTTCTGCTTAAGATCGATATCAGACCATCGTAAATTGAGTATTTCCCCTCTACGCATAGCGGTGGCACAAGCCCACTTTATAAGAGGAACTAGAAGTTTGTTTTTCCTCTTGCTTGCTTCTGCAAGTAATTTATCTAGTTCACCATCCTTCAAGCGTCTATCACGCTTAACATCATTTACCTTTAGATTGATTTTATCTATATGATTGTCTATTTCATATCCCCATTCACTGATGATTATTGCGTAGAAATTCTTGAATGTATTCCACTGTCTTCTGAGTGTCGTAGGCTTTACCTGCTCAAGCCTCTTGTCGCGATATTGCACCCAATCTGTTGTGCTGATCTGTGAGAGCTTCTTTTTAGCCATTGCAGCATGGTTGCGTAGAAAGGCATTGAGAACTGTAGCCTCAACCTTCGCCCCTTTCTTCCTTGTGCTGATGTTGTCTCTATATCGCTCTATCAACTGGCCTAGCGTAACAGCCTTGGGATCGGAACCTTTGGGCTGAGGGTCATAAGTTCCTCCCTCAATATGAGCTTCCATAACTCTCGCCCACTTCTCAGCCTCACGCTTGCTGATGAAACTCCTACTGACTGATCCAAGGTCGCTACGTCTTACCCTGGCTCTCCATTTGCCATTAGGTCTCTTATCGAAACTAGCCATCGTCTTCCCTCCATTTGGTCCTGTGTTGGTCCTAGACCTCCTGTGAAGGGATTTTGCTAAGCTCTTAGGGTTGGTTAACTCATTGATATGTAAGGCATATTAGTGGAGTTCATCGCGCCGGATACGCTGCCCAATGACGGCAAGGTCATCGACGACAAGCGCGCGGTCGGGGTGTGAGGGAAGCCGTCAAGCGCCGTTGAAATGCACCGCGCCGAAATTGGAGATGTCATAGCCTGTGAGTTCGCGCGCGCGTTTCTGAAATGTCTGCGTGCGGCAGAATTGCAGGAATGTCTGCATCGGCGGTTCGAACCAGGCGCGGCGGTTCACCAACAGGTCGAAGCGCTCCTCGATAAGCGGCACGAATGGCAGCCTGTACTGCGCGGCGATGCAAGCCAGGCCGAAGGCGGCGTCGGCCTTTCCTTCCAGCACTGCAAGCGCGGCGTCCGTCTCGGTGCGCGCCGGTGTGGTGAGCGTGAAATCGGCCTCTTTCAGACCGGCTTGCGAGGCCAGTTGTTCGAAAAGCGCCTGAGCGCCGGATTCAGCCTGTCGCGGGCTGACCGAGCGGCCTTTCAGATCGGCAATCGAGGTGATTTTCTTCTTCAATCCCCCTTTCACGATCAGGCCGCGCGCGCGGCGGGCCCATTCGACGAGCACGACGGGCATTCCGGCGAAACGTGCAGCTATCAGCGTGTCGTTCCAGCTATCGTTCGCGGCATCGTACAAATGGAGGCCGGTTGCGATGCCCTCTCCATCGGCGAACCGCGTCAGCCCGTCCGTGCTCCCGTCGAAGAACGTCGCGATGCCGCAGCGCGACTCGCGCAGCGCCCAGTCCAGCAGCGGATCGTGGCTGCCCAGAAAGACATTGGCGCGCGGCGCGCTCACCTGACGCTCCACGCCGGACGACCGCTCCGCCAGCCACGTCTCGATAGCCTCGCGTGGAAACAGCAGCTTTCCCATCGCCCTGGAACAGGGAACCTCGCCCGCAGCGGCCAGCGCATAAACCTTGCGCTCCTTGATCCGCAGCATTTCGGCGAGTTCTTTTGTCGTGAGGTAGTCGGTCATTTGCCCGGCATTGATGCGCTCAATCCTGCAGTATGTTGCAAATCTTTGATCAGGGATCAAGCGGAGGGCGTAAACGTCCGCTATTTGCGCGTGGGCGAAGCGGGGCCAGACAGGCGCAGCACGAAACCGATGACTTCAGCGACCGCGCGGTAGAGATCGCGCGGAACATGCTGGTCCAGTTCGACCTTCGCGAGCGCCTCGGCCAGAAAGGCATTATGCTCGATGGCGACGCCGTGTTTCTCGGCACTGGCGACGATGGAATCGGCGACAGCGCCATAGCCCTTTGCGGTGACCTTGGGTGCGCTGTCCTTGCCGTGCTCATATTGCAATGCGACCGCGACCGATCTCTTGCCCGGCTTCTCCTTGTCCTCCATCTGCGCTACGGGCTCCTATCTCTCTTCCAGCGGTTTGCCGCGCGCCACGCGCACGCTGTCGAGCTTGAGGTTCGAGGCCTGCAAGGCTTCCCGCAATTGCGGCGCGTTCTGCTGGAACCAGTCGGCGGTATCGTCGCGCTCCGCCCACAAATGGACGCCGACATGGCCGTCGATCAGCGAAATGGCCGCATGGATCACGCCCAGCTGTCCCACTTCGGAGGCAAAGCGGACCATCCATGACGGCGAACGCTCGCGCCGGTCGCTCTTTTCCCCGGCATGATCGTCCCGTGAAATATGCAGCCGCAGAGGCGCTTCGCTTCCCGGCATGTAGAGCGGCAACTCCAGGGCGTAGGTTGCAAGCCGTTCAGGCCGCCCGGCATCGCCTCCCGCAGCCGCCGATGCCGCTCCGGCGGCCAAAGTCTGCCGGCCGGCCCGCTCGGCGGATGATGCCGTGGCTGCGCGGCTATCGGCCGCCGCGAGCGCCGCAGCGGGATTTTGCGGCTGCTGGCCGGGAGGCGTTGCGCCGGGCTGCGCCTGCGGCCGGGCCGCGTCGGGAGAGGGCGGTGGTACGGAGGCCGGCTGCGTGGCCGTCGGAACCGGGGCGGCTGCGGGGCGCTGGCCGAACAACTCCGCGCTCGCCTGACGGGCGGTCTGCAGCGCTGCCTGCGAGATCGCCGATTGTGGCGGGGCCGCAGCCGGCATCGCTGGCCCGCCCGGAACCGTTGGCGGCGGGGCGGCGATCCTCCCGCTCATCATCGCCTCAAGCGTCAGGGTCTGGATTTTCGCCAACGCCACCCCGACCGGACCTGCAAGGTTGTTCGGCAGAGCCTGCCCGCCGGGGGGCGGAAGCGCAGCGGGGGACTGTCCCTGGGTCGGCAACTGGCTCGTCAGGCGAAGCTGGCCGTTCTGCCATTCGGCTCTCAGCGTCAGCGTTGACCCGACGGGCAGGGGGTGCGGCGTTCTCACGTCAATCGTCTTGCCGCCAATGTCGAGCCGGGCCAGCGTGGTGGACAGCATGGCGCGGACCTTGGCGTCCAGCGCTGCGCCGTCGCTGGGCCGGTCCTGGTTCGAAATAGCCGAGATCACTTCAAGGGTCACAGGGGCAACAGGGGGTATGGCCATGATCGAACGCGCCGCGCTTTACCGGCCCCGGCACGCCATCGGAAGCTGTTCCCATGCGTGCGCCAGCCATGAATGGCTTCCAGCTTGACACTTTAATGCTAATCAAAGGTTGCATTCGCCCGGGCGCACGCGCTGAGGCAAGCTGATCGCGAACGCAGCAACCGGTTGAAAGCGGTGCTGGCGGCAAATTGATCAGATGCTGCATTATTGGGCAGACGCCGCATGGTCGCCTCGTCAGGCCGCGCAAGGCCTTGGCAGCAACGCCGGCTGAGGAAATGGCATGCAAGTTGCTTGTATGCAAAAGGATAAATCTCGTAAAATCAACAATCTTCGCTTACCCTCGTCAGGGGCGAAAGCGGCACAGGGCTCAAATGAAACAGATCGACGGAGCGGATCCTGATCAGACGGTCATCCCAGCGGGCATGGGACAGGCATTCGACGTAGGATCGGGCGAATCTATCGATATTGTCGCCCTGGAAGGGCCGCAGGTCGCCGATCTATGGGCATTTGCCGCAGCCGATCCGGGCGAGTTTCTCTCCACCGAACACACGCGCTCATGCCTCGACCGCCTGAGCCCGCATGTCGGCGATGCGTTCTACAGCAACCGGCGCCGCCCCATTCTGACGATCCTTGCAGACACCTCGCCGGGCACGCATGACCTGCTGCTGTCCGCCTGCGACGAGGCGCGCTACCGGCTGCTGGGATATGCCGGGCCTCACCGGACCTGTGTCGGCAATATGCATGAGGCTCTTGCCGGGCATGGCCTGGAGCCGCCGGCGGATATTCCCAGTCCCGTCAACGTCTTCGAGAATGTCGCCATCGGTCCGGATGGCTCGCTGAGGATCATGCCGCCGCAGGTGCGGGCAGGGCAGGCGCTCACCCTGCGCGCGGAAATGGATGTCGTGCTCGTTGTTTCGGCCTGTCCGATGGACATCGTGCCGACGAATGGAAGCGACCTGCGCCCCAAGGCGCTTGCGGTGCGCAAGGCGGGTTCGCCCCGCCTGCCGCGCACGATGAAGGCTCTGTGAAGGAATCAACCAAGAAGGAGATTGCAATGCACGAACACATCAAAGCTGGGAAAAAGGGCTGGCTGAGCCTGCCAGCCTTGTTCGCGGGCGCCGTGATGGCGCTGGTTACGCTCCCGTCCGATGTCAGCGCCGCCTCGCTCAAGGAGATCAAGGAGCGCGGCTACATGAATATCGCCACGGAAGACAATTACGCGCCTTTCGAGATCATGGAGGATGGCAAGCCGACCGGCTTCACCCATGACGTGGTCGCCGAGTTGAAGAAATACGCCGATTTCGAGATCCGCCAGGACATTCTGCCCTGGTCCGGCCTGCTCGCTGCCGTCCGTGCGGGCCAGTATGACGCCGCCATCACCGGCTCCATCGTCTCGCCCGAGCGTTTGCGCGTCTTCGATTTCGCCGCGCCGACAGCCAGCGCGCAGCATTACTACATGATACGCAAGGGCGACGAGCGGATAAAGAGCGTCAAGGATCTGAGCGGCCTCACGGTCGGCGTGCAGGCTGGCAGCGTGCTGCTCTCGCGTCTTCCCGAACTCGCCGCCATGCTTGAGAAAGAGGGCGGGCAGCTTGGCGAGGTGGTCGAATACACCTCCTATCCGGAAATCTACGAGGACCTGAAGAATGGCCGTCTCGACTACACGGTGAACTCGATCATCAGCGCC
Source organism: Rhodomicrobiaceae bacterium (assembly GCA_050330195.1). Lineage (GTDB taxonomy): Bacteria > Pseudomonadota > Alphaproteobacteria > Rhizobiales > Rhodomicrobiaceae > JAHQVI01. Next base: position 5,957 of record JBHJOB010000059.1, read on the forward strand.
AGGGATCTCATTTCGACGCGCGGAGATGAGTTCGAGATGGGCGAGCCGGTCTCCGGCCCCGGTTTCCACGCCTATCCGGTCCCCAAGGGCAATCCGGATCTCCTGGAGTTCATCAACGGCTTCATTACCAGCATGCGCGAGAGCGGCAAGCTGGCCGAATTGCAGGAAAAATGGTTCGGCCAATCCTTCCCCGAGTTGCCAACGACGCCGATCCTGTCCGTTGAAGAATTTGAGAAGCTGACGGCGAACTAGCCCCTGGCTCAATTTTGCAATGCAGGCCGGGGACGTGATCTTCCGGCCTGTTTCCGGAATCATGGCAGCAGGAAAGAACTCGGGTGACGATAGGCGCATTTCAAACCTTGCTGGAGGGGGCGTGGGTCACGGTCTGGATTTCCGCTCTTGCGATCATTGGCGGCGTGCCGCTCGGTCTCATGCTCGGCCTTGCCCGCGTGGCGAAGATCCCGGTCATCTCGCAAATCGTCGCGCTCTATGTCAGCCTAGGGCGCGCAACCCCGCTGGTCACGCTGGTGCTGCTGATCTTCGTCGGCTTCCCGGTGCTCGGCATCAACATCGACAAATACACAGCCAGCGTGCTGACGCTCCTGCTGAATACGGCAAGCTTCAACGCCGAAATCTGGCGTTCGGTCTATCAGTCCTTCCCGCAATCGCAGATCGAGGCGGCGCGAGCCGTCGGCATGACGCGGGGGCTGCATTTCCGCCGGATCATGTTCCCGCAAATGACCCATGCGGCGCTGCCTGCTCTGGTCAACGAGATGACCTCGCTGGTCAAGGCAAGCCCGGCGATCGCGGTTATCGGCATCGTCGATCTGACGCGCGTCACCAACCGGATCGCGGCGCAGACCTATGAACCCCTGCCGCCCATCATCGTGGCGGGCATTATCTACATGGTCATGATTTCCGGTCTGGTGAAGCTTCAACGCGTGCTGGAAGCAAGGGCGGTGCGTTATGCGCCTATCGGGTGAGCGGCAATGAGTGACTGGGACATCGTCTTCGCCGAGTGGCCTCGTTTCGCCAGCGGCTTCGCCAATACGATCATGCTCTTCGGCGTCGCGACCATCGGCGCCTTTCTGCTCGGCATCGTGCTGGTCAACATCATCCGCGGCCGGCGCGGCGCGGTGCGCTTCATGGCGCGCTACTACATCGACGGCATGCGCGTCCTGCCGTTTCTGATCTTTGCCTATCTGCTCTATTACGGCCTGCCGGCATTCGGCATCAAGATGACGGCGTGGACCGCCGGCGCTCTCGGTCTGGCGCTTTATCACAGCGCCTATGTCGCGGAGATCCTGAACGGGGCATGGTCGCAATTGCCGAGCGGCCAGGTCGAGGCGGCGCGCGCACAAGGGTACCACGGGCTGCACCTTTTCCGCCGCATCATCCTGCCGCAACTCGTCCTGAACAGCGCGCCGATCCTCGGCAACCAGTTGATCTACATGCTGAAGGACACCGCCTTCCTGATGATCATCACCGTGCAGGAACTGACTTATGCGGCTTCAGCGGTCCAGTCGATGTTCCTGGTGCCGCTAGAACCATTCATTGTCGCCATCGGGCTTTACTGGGTGATGAGCCTGTTGATTGAGGCGCTGGTGGCGTTTGTGAATTCCATTGCGAAGGAGAGAGGCCTTGGCCGTAGTTGAAAGCCCCGCACCGATGACCGATACGACCCGGCCCATTCTCGAAGCGCGCGGCATACGCAAGGAGTTCGGCGGCATCGAGGTGCTGCGCAAGGTCGATCTGAGCGTTCAGACCGGGGAGACCGTCAGTATTCTCGGGCCGTCCGGTTCGGGCAAATCCACGTTTCTGCGCTGTCTGAACTGGCTGGAAATTCCCGATGGCGGCGAGGTCTTTCTGGCCGGCGAACGGGTCGGACGGCGCGCCGACGGCAAGCCGATGACGGACAAGGAACTGGCCCTCACGCGGGCGAAGCTCGGCATGGTCTTCCAGAGCTTCAATCTCTGGCCGCATTTCACCGTCCTGCAGAACATCATCGAAGCGCCGATTCACGTGTCGGGCGTGAGCCGGGACGAAGCGGTGGCGCGCGGGGAAGCCCTGCTCGAAAAGGTCGGTCTCAGCGAGAAGCGCGACGTCTATCCCTATTCGCTCTCGGGCGGACAGAAGCAGCGCGTTGCCATCGCTCGCGCCCTGTGCATGAACCCGCAGGTCATGCTCTTCGACGAACCGACCAGCGCGCTCGATCCGGAGCTGGTCGGCGAGGTGCTTTCGGTGATGCGGGCGCTGGCGGAAGAAGGCATGACCATGATCGTGGTGACGCACGAAATGGGCTTTGCCCGGGAGGTCTGCGACGAGGTCGTGTTCATGGATCAGGGCGCCGTCGTCGAACGCGCGCAGCCGGACAAATTCTTCGACGCGCCGGAAACGGAGCGGGCGCAGCGTTTTCTGGCGCGTCTGGGTTAGCTGGCGCTTGCCTGATCAGTCCTGCGTGGGCGCGAACACCATCAGGCGAATAGCCGTTGGATTGAACGCATTGCACGGATTATGCACTTGCGGACAGTTCGATAGCGCCACCAGCACGTCCTGTTCCGCACGCAGATCGACGTAATCGCCCGGCTTTGACCGTCCCGTCGCGATCTCGCAATCGGCATCCTGCGAAACGGGCACTTCCATGAACAGGTTGATGTTCGGCACGATGTCGCGCCGTCCCATGCCATGCTCGGCGAGCGCTTCCAGAAAGTTCTCGCGGCAACCGGGCACATTCTCGACGCCATAGAGCATCCTGTTGCTCGGCTCGCTGCAACAGCCGCCGATCGTGTCGTGGCCGACATAGCTGTCCGCGACGATGCTGAGAAGCGGGCGGGCCAGATCGGAATAGAATGTGTGTCCGGTCGTCAGCTTGAGCGTCCCGGCGGCCTTGAGCGTGTTCGGCGCGTGATAGCGCTCATCGCGGTCGTCATTGGCGTAAAGCAGCATGTCGACCGCCTGGCTGCCTTCCAGATCGACAACCCGGAAGATCTCGCCCTTTCGGATCACCCGCGACCAGCTCCGGCGCGGAGCCAGAACTTCGTCATAAAGCGTTTCGCCCCATTCTGGCGTCATCGGATGGTCTCCTTGCGAGGGTTTCATGGCCGTTCGTCCTGGTAATGGTACCAGCGGTAGAGCATGGCCTGACCCAGCCGCCGGAAAGGCGCGAGAGGGTGGCCGGGCAGGGCGGATGTGAAGATCGGCAGATCGAAAGCGGTATCCTTCTTTCCCGCGACGAGCTGGGCGAGCCTCCGCCCGGCTTGCGCCGAATACATCACGCCATTGCCGCCATAGCCGAGCGCGTAATAGGCGGTGCTTTTCGGGTCCGGCTGGCAGATGCGCGGCATCATGTCGTGGCTGACATCGACCCAGCCCCACCAGGAATAGTCGAGCTCGATGCCGGCGAGCGGATTGAATTTGCGGGCAATGGCGTCGGTCAGCACTTTCTGGTGCTCGGGGTTCGCAGCGTCCGCACCGGTGATGGCGGCGCGGCTGCCGATCTGAAGGCGGTTGTCGGGCAGCAGGCGGTAATAGAAGCGCAGCGTGCGCGTGTCGGTGACGACCTGATGCGTGCGGAAATTGCAGGCGGTGATCTCGTCTTCCGTCAGGGGGCGCGTGACGACCGAGTTCGACAGGATCGGCATGGTGCGGTTGCGCAGGGCGGGGTGAAGCTCCCGCGATGTGTAGCCGCCGGTTGCGAAGGCGATGGCGCGCGCCTTGACCGTGCCGCCCGGCGTCTGCAGATAATGGCTGCCGCCTGCCTCCCGCCAGCCCGTGACGGGGCTTGCCGGATGCACCTTGACGCCGAGGGCGCGCGCCGCCCGCATATAGCCGTAAACGAGCTTGAGCGGATGGACGCCGATGCCTTCCGGTTCGTGCATCGCCCCGGCCGCTTCGTTGTCGATGAGCCAGTCCTTGAAGAGTTCTTCGCGCGTTATGATCCGCGCCGGATAGTTGAACAACTCGCGCAGAACTGTCGTTTCGGCCTTGAGCTTTTCCAGAGCTGCCGGCTTGTGCGCGACATAGAGATGGCCGCCGGGCTGTGCGTCGCAATCTATTTCCGCGATCAGCGATTTGAACGTGTCGAAACCTTCGAGGATTTCGGTGTGCAGCTGCCGCGCGGTGGTGAGGCCCCAGCGCCTTGCCCATTGCGTGCGTGTAAGGCGTCCCGATGCGGCCTGCGCCTGACCGCCATTGCGGCTCGTGCAGCCCCATGCGACGCGGTTCGCCTCAAGGACGGTTGCCTTGATCCCGTATTCGCGCGCGAGAAACAGCGCGCAGGACATACCCGTGAAGCCGGAGCCGATGATCGCGACGTCCACATCCATATCGCCCGTAACCGGACCGTCATGTTCAGGCTCCGGCCCTGCGGTCGCGGCCCAGTAGGCAGGCGCGTAATCCTGCCCTTCGCCGGGGTTTGGCGCGGTCAGCGGATCGTAAAGGGGATCGTAGCTCTTCCATTGCGCGTCGGTGGAAACGCTGTCGGCGGGTATGTGTTCATTCATCGGGGCGAGATCGAAATTAGCGTTATTTCCAAGGGATTGATGCAGCTTGGCAAACAGCCCACTGCAAATTGTATACCATAATCATTTGTAACATTTCATCCCGCTATCGAACCTTTCCCCGTGTCCACTGCGACAACTTGTCAGATGCCGTGCCATGCCGGCCGGCCCAAGACTAGAGGTGTCGCATGTCTATCAGCGTTCATCGCGAAAGAGCACACCGCTTCGGCGCGGGCTTTCGCGGCTTCGATCCGGGGCCGGACCCCGCCGAGGCGCCGCAGCGTTTCCTGATTTGTGGAACGCTGCTCAGTTTTCTTGCAGCAACCATCCTGATGCTGTTCCTGATCGCCACGATTTCGGATGCGAGGGCACAGGATCAGGCGAATATCCTGAACCGGGGCGATGCCGTCGTCACCGGCTTTTCCGGCATCAAGCCCGCCGATGCGCCGCTGCCTCCGGGGGCGAACCCGCTCGATGAGTTCTTCATCGACCTTGACGGAGCATCGGCGCAGATCCTGTCCTTCGCAGCCGCCGGCGGTGCGCCGAACGGCCAGCTCATGAGCGCGCCCGCGCTCATGCAGATCAAGGCCCGCGAAGTGGGGCAGGTCTTTGCCACCGCGCTGGATGACGGTCTGGGCGCGGATGTGCCGAACATCTATCTCGGCCAGACGGCAGCCTACGGCCTGCATATCGTCCTGCCCGACGCCGATGGCGATGGCTGGGCCGAGCGCACGAAGAAGGGCGCGCCCGGCGCGGAATGGATGGGCGGTCAGTTCAGCATGGCGGCAGGCGGCGGTCCCGGCGCGATCTACAAGCTCAACGGGAAAACCGGCGTCGTTTCGCTGTTCGCCAGCCTGCCGGAGAACAGCGGCGCGGGCGTCGGCGACATCGTCTTCGACACGGCCACCCGCCAGTTCTTCGTCTCCGACCTCGATAACGGCCTGATCTACCGGCTCAACGAGACCGGCGCCGTGATCGACAGCTTCGATCATGGCGTAACCGGCCGCCCCGAAGACGAGCTGGCCGAGCTCGCCGACGACGGCAGCACCGTCGACATCGAGGATCCCGCCTTTGACAGTGAAGACCCGCAAACATGGGGCTTCACGCAAGTTGAGCGCCGCGTTCACGGTCTTGCAATTCACGATGACCGGCTTTTCTATGCCGTTGACGGGCAGGTCTGGTCGGTCGGCATTTCCGAGGAGGGTTTCGCGGACGCAAGCTGGGAGCTGGACGCGGAGGCGCTGGAGAGCGACGGCCCGGTCACGGACATGCTGTTTGACGCCGAAGGCCGCCTTTATCTTGCGCAGCGCGGCAGCCAGCGCGCCAGCTACGACTATTCCGTCTTTGCCGAGCCGGAGAAATCCTCCGTGGTTCGCTACCGTCTGGAAGATCCGGACGATCCTGCAACGGAAAGCGCATGGGTTGCCGATCCGGAGGAATACGCCATCGGCCTGCCGGAGGAGCATCGCCATGCGGAAGGCGGCATTGCGCTTGGCTACTCGCATGACGAGACCGGGCTTTTGCGTTACGGCTCGTGCGGCGAGATGCTGTGGTCAACCGGCCACCGGTTGCGCCCGAGCGCGTTCGCCGGGGAAGCGGCCGGCGAAACCGACCCAGAAGCGGATGTTCACGGGCTTCAGGGCAACGCCGTTTCGCTCGTTCGCCCGGAAAACGCGCCCCCTCAGCAATCCTATTTCGCCGATTATGACGGCTTCTTCGGAGACGCCGCCAAATCCGGCCATATGGGCGATGTGGAAATCTGGCAGCCTTGCGAGGGCAGCGCTCCGTCGTACGGCCAGCTTCCGCCCGGTATCTTCACGCCGGATGACACGCCCCCGGATGATCTGCCGCCGGAATTCCTGCCGGAACATGAGGACGAGACCAACCTCGAACTCACCAAATGGGCATCCCCGAAGGAATGCTCTGCGTGGTTCGGCGGCTGGCTGTGCCGGTACCGGATCCGCGTGCGCAATGCCGGCCCCGATGATTATTTCGGCCCGGTGCTCATCGAGGATTTCCTTCCGGCCAATCCCGCAGGCGCGGCAATGGGCTTCGAACCGACACCGCCCTGGCACTGCTGGAATACGGGAGCGTCGGCACACAAATGCTTCCGTCCCGGCGTCTTCCTCGCACCGGGCGCGAGCATCGGCCTGAAAGCCTATGCCTGGGTGCCGAAGGATTACGGCAAGTGCAATCTGCGCAACGTCGCCGCCATCGAATGGGCGCCGGGCGGCACGCAGTGGAACACCGATCCGTTCGACGATGCCGACTCCGGCAACGCGCTTATTCCTTCACAGGAATGCGAGAATCCGGAAGAGGAAACCGACCTGAAGATCGACAAGCGGGCGTTGCTCGATTGCTTCCAGCATGATGGCGGCCTTCGTTGCGGCTATCGCGTGACGGTCGAGAATCAGGGCCCCGGCGCCTATAACGGCGATATCGTCGTCGAAGACGTCATTCCCGCAGGAACGACAGCCATTTTCAGCGGTCCTGCAGGCACCTGGGATAATTGCCCAAAAGTGGCCGGCGTCCATACATGCACACATGCAAATGCAAGCCTGCCCAATCCGGGCGACAGCACATCGTTCACCGTGCGCGTCGATCTCTCCTATGCGAGGGCCAAGCAACTCAATTGCGAGGTTGGCAACCGTGTGAAGATCACCCAGGCGCCTGGTGGAAGTCCGCAAAACACCGATCTCACGAACGATGAGGCCAGTGCGGTCGCAGACGTTCCGGATGGGCTGTGCACGGGCGAGCCGGTGCCAAATCTGAAGATCGAGAAGCGTCCGCTGAATGATCTGTGTTTCGCATTGGCGGGCCACTGGTGCAATTATTGGGAGATCAAGCTCACCAATACAGGACCGGTCGACCTCAACTTTGCAGGTGAAACGCGAATTGGCGAGAACCTGCCCGCGGGTGTGTCGGTCTCGACCAGCACACCGGGCTGGAGTTGCTTCGGCGATGTCTGCAAACATGCAGCACCGCTGAACCTGGTCAAGAACGGCGGCTCCACCTCGTTCAAGGTGCAGGTCAAGGGCAGCGGCAATGTTGCCGAATTCCTGGGCTGCAAGCTGACCAATCAGGTGAAGATCCTCGCTCCCAAGGTTGGCGGCGAGGCTGACGACCAGGCCCAGGCAACGCGAGCCCTGCCGGGCATCTTCTGCCAGAAACCGAACCTGAAGATCGAGAAGCGTCCGCTAAACGATCTGTGCATCGCCCTGGCAGGCCACTGGTGCAACTACTGGGAGATCAAGCTCACCAACACCGGCGCTCCGCTGAGCTTTGGCGGCATCACCCGGATCCGGGAAAACCTGCCTGACGGGACGTCGTTCTCCACCAGCACGCCAGGTTGGGTCTGCTCGGGCGTGTCCTGCACCCATGCCGCACCGCTCGATCTGGCGACGGGTGCGACCGAGATCTTCAAGGTTCAGGTCTCGGGTAGTGGCGAGTTGGCCAAAAGTCTGAATTGCAAGCTGACCAACAAGGTCGCAATTCTGAGCCCGATTGTTGGCGGCACGTCTGACGATAAGGCAGAGGCGACACGTGATCTGCCGGGTCAGTTTTGCGAGCAGACAATCCTTGATGGACCTGGTGACCTTGTACTGCCGCCCAAGCCTTTCCCGTCATGCCCGCCCGGCTACGACTGGAATGGCGAAAGCTGCGAGCGGATCGGCATCAGTACGCCGCCGCCGCCCCCGAGCAGAGACTGCCCGGCCGGTTTCACCGGCAACTATCCGGATTGCGACCGTATCGTTACGCCGCAGCCGGACCCTGAATGCCCGCGCGGTTATGTCGGCAAGCCGCCGAACTGCCGCCAGATCGTTCGGCCCGATCCCACGCCGCAATGCACGGGCGGACGGGTGCTCAGAGGCGGTGAATGCGTCTGCCGCCGCGGACGGGTGTGGAATGGCGAACGCTGCGTGCGCCGCCAATGCCCCGACGGCACGCGCGGTGTCTACCCGGACTGCCGGAAGGTGGTGATCGATCCGCCGCGCTGCACGGGTGGGCGTGTGCTCTTGCAAGGCAAATGCGTCTGCCGGGGCGCCCGGGTCTGGAACGGTGAGCGCTGCGTTCTCCGCCGCTGCCCGAGGGGCTACGAGGGACAGCCGCCAAACTGCAAGAAGATCGTGCGCACCTGCCCCCGCGGTTTTGTTGGCAAGCCGCCCAATTGCCGCAAGGTCGTTGTGGATCCCCCACGGAGATGCCCGGAAGGCTTCGTCGGGCGGCCGCCGAATTGCCGGAAGATCGAGCGGTGCCCGCCCGGCTATCGGGGCAAACCGCCACGCTGCCGCAAGATTGAGCCGCAGCGCCAGAACCTCCAGCTCAAGCAGCTGAACGGAGGTTCCGATCGCCGCATACCACGCTAAAGCCAAGGAGGGCCGGTTTGTCGCCGGCCCTCTTTTTGCCGCCCTGTTCGATTGCGCCTTACCGCTTTCTCCTCCCGAAAAAATCACGCAAATTGCATATGTCATGAAAAATACTGAGGAGGAACGGCCGGATGACGATCAGGGAGAATTCCGGAATTGCACTGGTGACGGGGGCAGGGCGGGGCATCGGTCAGGCGATCGCGTGGAGCCTTGCGGAAAAGGGCTTTGCGGTCGTCGTGAACGCGCTTCCCGGCGACACGCTCGACGAGACGCTGGCGGGGATCGAGCAGCGGGGCGCACACGGCAAGGCCGTCTTTGCCGATATTGCCGATCTGGACGCGCAGGACCGCTTGGTGGATGACGCCTGGAGCGCTTTTGGCGGGCTGACCTGCCTCGTCAACAATGCCGGGATCTCTGTGAAGCGGCGCGGGGATCTTCTGGAGGTGACGCCGGAAAGCTTCGACCGGCTGATCGCTGTCAATCTGCGCGGCCCCTTCTTCCTGACCCAGCGGGTCGCATCGCGGATGCTCGCCGAGGCGACGCCTCCGCAGCCGCGCACCATCACCACCATCTCATCGGCCAACACATTCCTCGCCTCGCCGAACCGCTCCGAATATTGCATCTCCAAGATCGGGCTTTCCATGATGACGAAGGTGTTCGCGCTCCGTCTCGCCGAAGCCGGGATCAATGTCTACGAAATCCGACCTGGAGTGATCCGCACGGCGATGACGGCGGTGGCGAAAGATGAATATGATGCCCGTTACGCGACGGGCGATTTCACACCGATCAATCGCTGGGGCGAGCCTTCCGAGATCGGCAGCGCCGTGGCCATGCTGGCCGAAGGCACGCTCGGATTTGCGACCGGCGAGGCTTTCCACATCGACGGCGGGATGCATATCCAGCGGCTCTGACCAGGCGTCGGAGCGGGAGGCGTTTCAAGCCGGCCGGACCCATTTCATCACGTGTTTGGCGACGCAGACCGCCTCGCCGTTCTGCGTTTCCACGCGGCAGTCGCCGATTGCGCGCAGATTGTCGCTATCAATGGATTCGATGCGGTAAATCGCCGTCAGCGTGTCGCCGGGATAGACCGGCTTCAGGAAGCGGATCTTCTCGTAGCCGAGCGAAAGCGGCTTGGCGTCGACGCCCCGTGCGACAATCCGCCGGGACATCTCCGATTCCGTGGCGGACAGGATGCTGACGGTCAGCAGGCCATGCGCGATCCGCATCTCGAAACCGGCGGCCTGCGCGTCGGTATCGCTCACGTGAATGGGGTCATGATCGCCGCTGACGGCGCAAAAAAGCAGGAAATCGGCATCGGTCACAGTCTTGACGAAGCGCGCCTCCTCGCCGACTTTCACACCCAGATCCATGACCACTCCCCTTGAACATTCATTTCAAGCACGCATCTGCTATTGCAGTTCAAAACCGCTCTCTTGTCGAGGCAATCCGGCGTTACGGCGCAGACTTTCGGCGCGATGGCTGCACTTTCGGCATCGGCTGGGAACACTTTTGACCGCAAAACCGTTGATTGAGCACGGCCCCACCCAATTGGAAAGGCAAACGACATGCGAAAAATTCCCCAACTGGCCGCATTAGCCGTTGCCGGCAGCGTCGGCGCGGCCGGCTTCATGCCGGCAAGCGCGCAAGACTTCGAAATATCGGGCAACAACGGCGCCACTCTTGCCGCCACCAGCGTCGCCACATTCGACGAGCCCTGGGCGATGACGTTCCTGCCCGATGATACGATGCTGGTGACGACCAAACCCGGCAAGCTCTTCCGCGTCACGCAGGACGGGGAGAAGACCGAAGTCGATGGCATGTGGGAGGTCGCCTATGGCGGGCAGGGCGGTCTCGGCGATGTCGTGCCGCATCCCGATTTTGCCGACAATAATCTGGTCTATATCTCCAATGCCGAGGCAGGAGATGACGGTTCCACATATGGCGCGGTGCTCAGACGCGCAAAGCTCGACCTCTCCGGCGACACGCCGAAACTCACGGATATCGAAAAGATCTGGACCCAGGAGCCCAAGGTTTCCGGGCGCGGCCATTACAGCCACCGCATCGCCTTCGGTCCGGACGGCAAGCTGTTCGTCACCTCCGGCGACCGGCAGAAACTGACGCCCGCGCAGGATTTCGACAGTGCGCTGGGCAAGGTCATCCGCCTCAATGACGATGGCAGCGTGCCGGGCGACAATCCCTGGCAGGACAGGGGCGAACTGGCGAAGACATTCTGGTCGATCGGTCACCGCAACCTGCTCGGCATTGACTTCGACGATCAGGGGCGCTTGTGGACCAGTGAAATGGGCCCGCGGCACGGCGACGAGTTGAACCTGACCGTCAGGGGCGAGAATTACGGCTGGCCGGTTGTCTCCAATGGCGATCATTATTCCGGCGCTCCGATCCCGGATCATGATACGCGCCCAGAATTCAACGCGCCGGAGGCCTTCTGGGTGCCGGCCATTTCCCCGGCCGGACTGGTGATTTACGACGGCGACATGTTCCCCGACTGGAAGGGCGATGCGTTCCTCGGAGGCTTGTCGGCCCAGGTGCTGGTTCGCGTCGATATTGACGGCGACACCGCCAGCGAGGCTGAGCGCTTCGACTGGGGCAAGCGTGTCCGGGAGATCGAGCAGGGCCCTGACGGGGCGCTGTGGGTTCTTGAAGACAGGAGCGGCGGACGCCTTCTGAAGCTGACGCCGAAGCCACGGGCTTGAACAGCACGTCGGGAGGGAAGGCGTGCGCACACGGCCCTTCCGACATTTGCTCAACGCTCAGGCGCTGGCCGGTTTGCCCAGACGCCAATGCTGACGCTCATCAAGGCCGGTTCGCGAAAAACCGAGCTTTTCGGCGAGCCGTGCCGCTGCCCGATTATCCGGCGCAGTGTCCGCGTGAATGGCGTTGAGCTGCAAGGCTCGCCATGCCCAGCCTATGAGCGTCGCGCCGATTTCGGCGCCTGCCCCTTGGCCCCAGAAGGCCGGCGCGAGTTCCATGCCGAACTCGGCCTCTCCAGCCGCGCAGCCGTTCCGCCGAATGCCGCAACTGCCTATCGTTTCCGTCGCGTTCTCTGAAGGCCAGATCGCGAACTGAAAGTTCAACCGCGGCTTTGCATCCCGCCAGAGCAGGAATTTGTCGAAGACCGCGTTGGCGGAGTCGGCAGTCAGCGCTTCTGACCGCCGGAAGGCAATGAAGTCAGGATCAGCCTGATAGGCGAGGAAGGCGTGCCGGTCTGCCTCGCGATAGTCGCGGAGCAGGAAGCGATCCGTCTGCAGAACAATATCGGCAAGCACATTCATTGCCCATGATCCTCAACTCGTGCTTTGCCGAAGCCAGTCCAGCGCCCCGCGACCTGACGCCGCCCCGGTTGCGAAACAGGCTTGCAGGAGATAGCCGCCGGTCGGCGCTTCCCAGTCGAGCATCTCACCCGCGACGAACACGCCCGGCTTCCGTTTCAGCATGTAATTAGCCTCGATTGCCGCAAAGCTGACGCCGCCCGCCGTCGAGATGGCGCGGGCGATGGGCGCTGTCCCGGTCAGCCGCAACGGGATGGCCTTGATCCGCGTGGCGAGCGCGTCTGCCGCCATGACATTGAACTGTGCGCCGCGATCCTCGGACGTCTCGCGCAGCAGCCCGATGGCGACAGGCGAAAGCTTCGCGCTCTTGCGAAGGAAGTTGGAAAATGACTGCCCGCCGCGCGGCCGGGAGAGGCGCTGCGTCAACTCATCATGCGAGACGCTCGGGCGGAGATCAACGAGGAGGACAGCCTCGCCATCGACGGCGATGGCCTCGCGCAAATGCGGGGAGAGCGCATAGATGCCGCCGCCTTCGATACCGTCCGCCGTGATCAGAGCTTCGCCGCGCAGGGATTTGCCGCCAAACCCCGGTCCGATGTCTTTCAGCGGCTGCCCGGCAAATCGCTCGCGGAACGTCTCGCTCCAGCTTGCGAGAAAGCCGCAATTGGAAGGCCGCAGCGGTGCGATCTCGATGCCGGCCTCGGCCATGTCATCCGCCCACGCCCCGTCTGATCCGAGGTTTGCCCAACTCGCGCCGCCGAGAGCGAGAATGACCGCATCGCCCTGCGCTGTCGCCTGTCCGTCGGGGGTCGTGAACGCCAGCTCTCCTGTCCCCGTCCAGCCCTGCCAGCGATGCCGCGTCCGGAATTCAACGCCCAGTTCCGCGAGCCGCCGGAGCCAGGCCCGCAGAAGCGGCGACGCCTTCATGCTGCGCGGGAATACCCGTCCGCTGGAACCGATGAAGGTTTCCTGTCCGAGTTCCTCGCACCAGCGGCGCAAGTCTTCGGGCGTGAACGCTTCGATGGCGCGGTGGAGTTGCCCCTCGCGCGGATGATAGCGCTCAAGAAATGCGGCAAACTCTTCGCTGTGGGTCAGGTTGAGACCGCCGCGTCCGGCCATGAGGAACTTGCGGCCCAAAGTCGGCATGCGATCATAAACCGTGACGCGCACGCCGCCGCGCGCAAGCGTCTCCGCCGCCATCAGACCGGCGGGACCGCCGCCGATGACAATGGCGCGCGGCGCGCTGCGGTCCGGCATTTCTGGTTTCGTGCTTTCAACCATGGCCGCTAGATAGGGCGATGGCGTGAGCGAGAGCAATTGCTTTCATCGCGTCCGGGCTTCCACGATCCCGCTGCGGTCTTCCCTCGGCAACCTTACCCGCCGATTGCTCCGCCGCCATTGTCACAAGCCTGAAACAAAAATCGAACTATGTAGAAGAATTGACGGCAGCAACCGGCGAATCGCGCGTGCAAAAATCCAGCAAAGCTCCGAGAAGCGCCCCCGAGGCAAGCAATGTCTTGCGGACGCTTTTCATTTCCGACGTCCATCTCGGAACAAAGGCCTGCCAGGCGGACGCACTTCTCGATTTCCTCCGCGAACATGACGCGGAAACGATCTATCTCGTCGGGGATATTATCGATTTCTGGCGCGTGAGACGTGGCGCAGTCTGGCCTCAGTCGCACAATGACGTGCTGCAGAAGATCCTGCGCAAGGTCCGCAAGGGGACGAAGGTCATCTTCATTCCCGGCAATCACGACGAAGCCTTGCGCGACTATTGCGGCATGACGTTTGGCGGCATCGAATTGCACCGCGACTATGTGCATGTCACTGCGGACGGCCGCCGCTTTCTTGTCATTCATGGCGACGAATTCGATGTCGTCGTGCGCTATGCGCGGTGGCTCGCATTTCTTGGCGACCGCTCCTATGAATTCGCGCTCTGGTGCAATCACCCGCTGAACTGGGTCCGGCGGCGGCTCGGTTTCGGTTACTGGTCGCTCTCGGCCTATCTCAAATCGCGGGTCAAGAGCGCGGTGAATTTCATCGGCGAATTCGAGGCGGCCATCGCCGATGAGGCGGGCAAACGGGCCGCGGACGGCGTCATTTGCGGGCACATCCATCATGCCGCTGACAGGATGGCGGGCGGCATCCGCTACATTAATTGCGGCGACTGGGTCGAGAGCCACACGGCCATCGCCGAAGATCATGACGGCCGGCTTCATCTCATCCGCTGGCAGGACCGGATGCGGCAGGACAAACCGGCGTCCCTTCCCGCGCCCGAACGGATGCCCCTGGCCGACCTGACGCATGGTGACGATCTCGAAGTCAGCAATCCCGTCACTTTCCATATCGCCAGCATTCAGAAAGACCAGCGCGCGCCTCAAAGCGTGTCCAGGCTCGGCGGCAATCGTTGACGGCGAAGCATCCCATTCCAGCGGACCCGCGAACAGGAGGAACGATTGGCACAGGCGTCAGAAGTCACCACGCCAGAGAGCGGCAGGATGATCCGCGCGGCCATACGCCGGAGCCGGCCGCTTTCCGCCGAAGGATTGCGCGAGCGTCTCTTTACGATGGTGTTCTCCAACCTCGTCTATCCGCAGATCTGGGAAGATCCCGCCATCGACCTCGAAGCGCTGGAATTGGGCTCTGACAGCCGGGTCATTACCATCGCGTCGGGCGGCTGCAACGTGCTCAGCTATCTGGCCGCATCACCGGCGCAGGTCACGGCTGTCGACATCAACGCGGCGCATATCGCGCTCAATCGGCTGAAGCTCGCCGCCGCGCAGCATCTGCCGGATTACGAGACGTTCTACCGCTTTTTCGGTGAGGCGGACAGCAAGGCCAACATCGCCAATTTCAAGCGCCATATCCTGCCGCATCTGGACACGCAGACGGCGGCCTATTGGTACGGGCGTCATGGCATTCGCAGAGGCCGCAGGATCAGGGGTTTTTCCCGGAATTTCTATCGCGTCGGTCTGCTTGGCCGCTTCATCGGAGCCAGCCATCTGGTGGCGCGTCTGCACGGCGTCAACCCAAGGGTGTTGCTTGAGGCGACCTCGCTCGAAGAACAGCGGCAGATCTTCGACCGCGAACTCGCTCCCCTGTTCAGCAGGCGGACGGTGCGCTGGCTTGTCAACCGTCCGGCTTCGCTCTACGGGCTCGGCATTCCGCCCGCGCAGTATAAGGCGCTTGGCGGCGATGCGGATGGCGGCATGGCCGAGGTGTTGCGCCAGCGGCTCGAACGGCTGGCGTGCGGTTTTCCGCTCAAGGAGAATTATTTCGCCTGGCAAGCCTTCGGACGCCGTTACGCGCCATCCGGCAATGGCGCTTTGCCGCCCTATCTCGACCGCGCCAATTTCAGCAGGATTCGCGAGAACGCATCCCGCGTGTCGATTCATCATGCGTCATTCACGAGCCATCTTGCAGCCTCGCCTGCGGAGAGCCTCGACCGTTATGTTCTGCTCGATGCGCAGGACTGGATGACGGATGAAGTCCTGACAGGGTTGTGGCGCGAGATCACCCGGACGGCGCGCCCCGGTTCGCGCGTCGTCTTCCGGACGGCGGGCGAGCCGACCATCCTGCCGGGCCGTGTGCCGGAAGCGATCCTTTCGCGCTGGCATTATGAGGCGGAGCAATCCGGTGCGCTTGGTCAGAAGGACCGTTCGGCGATCTATGGCGGCTTCCATCTTTACAGGCTGAAATGATGAGCAGTGTTTTTGCGGGTGGATCAGCGGCGGAGAAGATGGACGGCATCTACCGCCGTCAGCGCTTCATCTATGATGCCACGAGGCGTTATTACCTGCTTGGCCGCGACCGCCTGATCAGCGATCTTCAGGTTCCTGCCGGCGGGACCGTGCTGGAGATTGGATGCGGCACGGCCCGTAATCTGGTCAAGGCGGCGCGGCGCTATCCGGCGGCGCGCTTCTACGGCCTGGATATCTCGGAGGCGATGCTGCAGACGGCGGAAAAATCCGTCGTCCGGAGCGGTGTGCAGGCGCGCATTGTACTGGCTCGCGCCGATGCGACATTGTTCGACGCCCGCACACTGTTCGGCATCACCAGCTTTGACCGCGTGTTCATCTCCTACAGCCTCTCCATGATCCCGGCCTGGGAAGACGTCGTCACATCCGCGCTCTCCCGTGTCGCTCCGGGCGGAGCGTTGCTGATCGTGGATTTTGGCGATTTCGAGGGCTATCCCGAACTGTTCCGCAAGGCTCAGTTTGGGTGGCTGCAGCGTTTTTCTGTCGCTCCGATTCCGGCGTTCTCCAAGCAGGTTAAAACCGTTGCCGCAAAAGCCGGGTTCGCGGCCAAAGCTTCGAAACTGTATGGCGGCTATGCGATCTGCCTCCGGCTCACCCGCAATTGAGGATCAATCGTCGTCGATGACGAGCCGGGACAATTCGCTCGCGGCATGCCGCAGCCGGTCGATGTGCGCCAGCGCCGCGTCCAGCGTCAGCCGCTGCGTCGGCGCATGGAACGACAATGTCGATAGAAGCCGCCCCTGATCGTCGTTGATCGGCACCGCAAGCGCGATCATGCCGTCCATGAACTCTTCGGCGTCGCGCGAAAAGCCATGCACGCGCGTCCACTCGATTTCCTTGCGCAGTTTCGCCGGGTCGGTCAGCGTCTTCGACGTATGCTGCTCGAATTTCGCCGCGCTGAGATAGCGGTCAAGATGGGCATTGTTGAGGGTCGAGAGATACATCTTGCCGCTGGCGGTGCAATAGAACGGCACCTGAGTTCCGACCGGAAGCTGGATGCGCAGCGGCCATTTGGTCTCCACGCGGTCGAGATAGATCATCGCTTCCCGGTCCGGCACCGCGATATTGCAGGTCTCGCCGATCTCCTCCGCGAGGGCGTTGAGCACCGCGAGCCGGGCGGTTCGCACGCGAAGCGACGACAGCACGTTGGTCGACAGCTTCCGCAGCCTGCGGCCTGCCGTATAGGAGCGCCCATCCACCTCGCGCTGCAGGAAACCGGCGGCCTCCAGCGTTGAAAACAGGCGGTGGATCGTCGGTTTGGGCAATCCGATGGCCGCGTTGACCTCGGTGGGCGTGACAGGCATTCCGGCGCGCGCGACCTCCTCCAGAACCAGCAGCAGGCGCAGGCTGGGCGGAATGGTTTCAGTGCTTTCCGTGGTGTCTGCAGCGGTCACGTCGATCATCCGTCTCGGCTTAACGGTCTGGGAGCAATACCGTCGACAACTCGGGTACGAACGCCACAATAAACCACACCGAGATCAATGCGGCCAGATAGGCCATCGTATATCGGAGCAGGCGGAAATAGGGAACGCCCGTCACGCCGCTGGCCACATAAAGATTGAGGCCATAAGGCGGCGTGATGAAGCCGATCGAGGCGCCGACGAGGAAGATCACGGCGAAATGTATCGGATCGACGCCGATGCCATGCGCGATCGGCGCGAGGATCGGGGCAAGGATGATCGTCACGGGCAGGCTTTCCAGGATCATGCCGCAGATAAAGACGATGCCCATTGCTGTCAGCAGCACGGCATAATAGCCGCCCATGCCGGTGACGAATTCGCCGATCACCTGTTGGGCTCCGAGCAGCGAAAGGATCTGCTGCATGACGACGGAAACCGCGATCAGGGGCGCAAGGATGCCGGTAATCTGCGCCGAGCGCATGGTGATCGAGGGAAGGTCCGTCACCTTGAAGCCTTCCACGACGAGCATCTCGCGATAGCTTTTCTCGACGATCGGCCGCTCTGCGTTCTTCGATCCCATCAGCCGGTAGAGCGGCAGTGAGATCAGCCCCACGATGACGCAGAACCCCACCGTGACGCCCGCCGCTTCGGTCGGCGAGAACTTGCCGGTGTAGATGCCCCAGAGAACGAGGCCGATGGCGAAGAAGCCCAGCCATGCGCCAAACGCCGTTTTCAGCACCCGATCGAGCTGAAGGGGGATCAGATGGCCCCAACCGTTGAGGCGGCACACGATCCAGCAGGCAAGCTGCATCCCGATGACCATCAAGGCCCCGGGGATGATGCCCCCGACGAACAGGTCGGAGATCGGCAGGTTCATCAGGAAGCCGTAGACGATGAAGATGATCGACGGCGGAATGATGATGCCGACCGTGCCGCCCGCGGCGGCGGTTGCGGCCGAGAAACGCTCGTCATAGCCGCCCTTGACCATTTCAGGATGCAGCATCGAGCCGATTGTCGCTGTGGTTGCCGAATTGGAGCCCGAGATCGCCGCGAACAGGCCGCACGCTCCAAGGCTCGCCATGGCCAGCCCGCCGCGCAGCCAGCCGAGGCAGGCATAGGCGAAATCGGAGAGCCGCCGCGCGATGCCTGACCGGTTGATGAGGTCGCCGGTGAGGATGAAGAGCGGCATGGCGAGCAGCGCGAAGCCGTCCGTGAAGACGTCCGACAGGGCCGAGCCGATATTGTCCAGCGTCATGCCGAGCACGAAGCTGCAGCCGATGACCCAGTAGCCGATAACCAGAAAGACGGGCACGCCGAACATGAACAGGCACGTCACGCCGAGCGAAATCAGGGTAATCCAGTTTGCGTCCGTCATGGTGCGATCCTCAATCGGCGCCGATCACGGCCTGCACCATGAGGGGCCTGCCGGAGCGGTAATTGTCGAAATCCTCAAGCACGTTCTCCAGAACCCGCGCCGCAAGAATGATGAAGCTGAGCGGCACGGTCACGAGGAACCACCATTGCAGAATATCGTCCGTTCCCAGCATGATCTGGAAATTGGCGGCGGAGTTGGCGGTCACGCGGGCCGAGCCGACGACGACGACCCAGCAGAAACCGAGCCAGAGAACCGCGTCTGCGCAAAGAAAGAAAAGCTGGCCGCGCCGTGACAGGTTGGCGCGCAATTCGCTGAAGGCCAGGTGCGTGCGCAGCCTGACATTATAGGAGCAGCCGAACCAGGTCATGATCAGGAAGAGGAACGGCGGCAGCGTCGTGGACCAGGGGGCCTGTTCGGACAGCGCGAAGCGGCGGAAGACCTCGACGAAAATGACCCCGGCGATGATCAGGTAGGTGTAGACCATGATCGTGCGCTCGAAATGCCGGTCGAGAAAGGGCACGAAGCGGTAGATCGTCAGGACGGCGACGGCGCCGAGCAGGAGCGCGGCGAGACCGGCGAGCCAGGCTCCTTCAGCGCCGAGCGCCTGAGAAATCTCCCAGGCATCGTTCGTGAAAAACGCGCGGATGATCGCGCCCGCTTCGGCGAAAAGCGACGCCATGAATTCCTCCCGATAACAGTGCCGGAGCCGGTGAAATCCGGCCTTCGATCTTGCAAGCTTCAGATCAGGTCATTTCTGACGGAAACGGTCCTGACCTGCAGCTATTTGTTCTTAAGCTCGATTTTTCCGAAAAATGGTATCCAATTTATCGGATCGCGCTTTGGCAGGCGGCCCCGAAGCTGAAAAGGAGCCGCCCGTCTTCATGTCCGAATGCCTCAGGCGGCCGAACGCCACCAGCGGCGCGGCTCGACATTTTCCGGCTTCATGTCGGCGGGAACCTCGCGGGCGACCTTGTAGATCTCCTGGTAGGTGTCGATGCCGCCGGCCCAGTTGTTCAGACGCTCGCGCCACTGCGCCCACGGCTCCGGCTTGAATTCCGGCGAGCACATTTCCTCGGCCATCTTGATCTGGTCTTCGGGCAGGAACGCCGCCTTGACATTGTTCTCCGCAAAGATCGTTCCGGGAAGCTGGGGATCGGAGAAGCCGACCGTCTTGACCAGCGCCGCTTCGTTGGCGGCCTGAACATGGACCTGGGCGAGATAGGCCGATTCCATGATGGCGTCCTGAAGATGGGCATCCATCGCGTCGAAGACCTTCGACGACATCGAGGTGTGCTCGGTGCCGCAGAAGAATTTCAGATCGACCGACTGCGAGACGACCGGCGCCATGTTCGCGTAAGCCACTGCCGACGCCCATGTCTCCGCGCCGTCGATCAGGCCCTGCTTCAGGCCGTCGAGCGTTTCTTCCCAAGCAATCGGAACCGGGTTGAGATTGAGTTGCTGCATGGCGATGCGGCCAAGCTGTGTGCCCGTCACGCGGTTCTTGGTGCCGAAAAGCTCCTCCAGCTTGGTGACGACCGGCTTGTCCTTCCAGCCGAGGCCGAGCTGAATGCCGCGCAATTCGCAATGCGAGAACAGGAATTTCAGGCCGTGGCGCTTTTCAAGCGGATCGCGAAGGATGCGCTGGCTCTCCGGGCTGTAGAGGAAGTGATACTGCGAGGCGCGGCCCGGGAACATGAAGGCATAGTCGAGCACGTTCAGGTAAGGCGCTCCGCCTGCAGAGTTCTGCGTTGAGGCCGCGTAGATGTCGATAATGCCGAGCTGGGTCTTCTCGACGCAGTTGAGCTGCCCGCAGATCTGGTTGTCGCCGATGAATTCGACGCGGATTTCGCCGTCGGTCCGCTCTTCGAGGTCGCGGGCGAATTCGAGGCAGCCGGCGCGCTCGATGAGCAGGTTGCGGGCGTTGAAACCGGCAGCGCCGAATTTCAGGTTGTGTTTTGCCTCTTTGCCGAAGCGCTTGTTGTAGGTCGACTCTGCGGCTTTCGCCAGTGAACTCAGGCTGACGGCGCCCGCCATGCCGCTGGCTGCGAGCAGCGTCGAGGTTAGGCCGAACTGGCCGGACAGCTTGAGCAGATTGCGGCGCGAAATACCGCTCAGCCTGTTTGATACTTTCATTATTTCCTCCCATTAGCTCATAAAAAATGAGACTTGCGGTATCAAAAAAAGCACAATAAGCTTTGCTTCACAAGCAAGAAATAATTCCCTTCGGGAGAGTCTGGGGCGAGATGGACGAGTTGGACGCCGATTATATCATCGTGGGCGCAGGGTCGGCGGGCTGCGTGCTGGCCAACCGGCTGAGCGCGGACCCCTCGATCCGTGTGCTGCTGATCGAGGCTGGCGGGCGCGACACCAATCCGTGGATTCATATCCCTGTCGGCTATTTCAAGACGATGAACAATCCCAGCGTGGACTGGTGTTACAAGACCGAACCCGATCCCGGCCTGAACGGACGGCGTCTGGACTGGCCGCGCGGCAAGGTGCTGGGCGGGTCGTCCTCGCTCAACGGTCTGCTCTATGTTCGCGGCCAGCCGCGCGACTATGACCGCTGGCGGCAGATGGGCAATATCGGCTGGAGCTGGGACGACGTTCTGCCCTATTTCAAGCGTTCGCAGGATCAGGAGCGCGGCGAGGACGCCTATCACGGCGTTGGCGGACCGCTGACGGTCTCCAACATGCGCCTGCAACGGCCGATCTGCGATGCATGGGTCGCGGCGGCGCAGAATGCGGGATACAGGTTCAACTCCGACTATAATGGCGCGGATCAGGAGGGCGTGGGCTATTTTCAGCTCACGACGCGCAACGGACGCCGCTGCTCTGCCGCGGTCGCCTATCTCAACCCGGTCAAACAGCGCAAGAATCTGAAGATCATCACGCGCGCCCATGTCACCCGTGTCGGCTTTGAAGGGGGACGTGCGAGCGGCGTGCATTATATTGACAGGCATGGCGCCGAGCATTTTGCCGGGGCGCGGGAGGAGGTGATCCTGGCCTCCGGAGCCATCGCCTCGCCGCAGCTTCTGATGCTCTCCGGCATCGGTGAAGGGGCACAATTGCGGGAGCACGGCATCGCCGTTCGCGCCGATCTGCCCGGCGTCGGCAAGAATTTGCAGGATCATCTGCAGGCGCGCCTCGTTTACAAATGCAACGAGCCGACGCTCAATGACGAAGTCCGCAGCCTCGCGAACCAGGCGCGTATCGCATTGAAATATCTGCTGTTCCGCGCCGGGCCGATGACGATGGCGGCAAGCCTGGCGACGGGTTTCCTCAAGACGCGGCCGGAAGTCGAAACGCCGGACATCCAGTTTCATATTCAGCCCTGGTCGGCGGACAGTCCGGGCGAGGGCGTGCATCCGTTTTCCGCCTTCACCATGTCGGTCTGTCAGCTCCGCCCTGAAAGCCGCGGCGAAATCAGGCTGGCAAATGCCGATTCCCGGACTTATCCAAAGATTCACCCCAACTATCTTGCAACGCACACGGATCAGCGCACCATCGTCGATGGCGTCAAGATTGCCCGCAGCATAGCGGCCTGCGAACCGCTGACGGGGAAGATTTCCGAAGAGTACAAGCCCGGCGCCGATGTCGAAACCGACGAGGCTTTGCTCGACTGGGTGCGCAACAGCGCGACGACGATCTTTCATCCCTCGGGCACCTGCAAGATGGGGAGCGACAAGATCGCCGTCGTCGATCCCCGATTGCGCGTACACGGTGTATCCGGCCTTCGCGTGGCCGATTGTTCGATCATGCCGGAACTCGTCTCCGGCAACACCAACGCTCCAGCGATCATGATCGGCGAAAAGGCGAGCGATATGATTCTGGAAGACCGCCGCCAGTGGAACGCGGCCTGACCCCGACCTTCGCATTCCACGCCGCAACGGCAAGGCAAGCACAACATTCAGTACAGGAACTGAACCGATGAAAATGACAACCGAGGAAGCCTTCATCAAAGTCCTGCAAATGCATGGCATACGTCACGCATTCGGTATTATCGGCTCGGCCATGATGCCTGTTTCGGACCTTTTTCCCAAAGCGGGCATCAAGTTCTGGGACTGCGCGCACGAGACCAATGCGGCGCTGATCTGCGACGGCTATTCTCGCGTGACCGGTAAGATGGGCATGGCGATTGCGCAGAACGGTCCCGGCGTTACCGGCTTTGTCACCTCGATCAAGACGGCCTACTGGAACCACACGCCCATGCTGCTGGTCACACCGCAGGCCGCCAACCGAACCATCGGGCAGGGCGGCTTTCAGGAGGTCGAGCAGATGGCGCTGTTCGAGGACATGGTCTGCTATCAGGAGGAAGTGCGCGATCCGGCCCGCATTCCCGAAGTGCTCAACCGGGTGATCGAGAAGGCATGGCGCGGCTGCGCGCCGGCGCAGATCAACATTCCGCGCGATTACTGGACCCATGTCATCGACGTCGAGCTGCCGCAGATCGTGCGGCTGGAGCGGCCGTCGGGCGGCAGGAAGGCGATCGAGGAAGCCGCGGCGCTGCTATCGTCGGCGAAATTCCCGGTCATCCTGAATGGCGGCGGCGTTGTCATCGGCGGCGCGATCCCGGACTCCATCGCTCTGGCCGAAAAGCTCGATGCGCCGGTGTGCTGCGGCTATCAGCATAATGACGCTTTCCCCGGAAGCCACCGTCTTGCCGTGGGGCCGCTGGGCTATAATGGCTCGAAGGCAGCGATGGAGTTGATCGCCAAGGCTGATGTCGTCCTCGCGCTCGGCACGCGGCTCAACCCGTTCTCGACGCTTCCCGGCTATGGCATCGACTACTGGCCGAAGGACGCAAAAATCATTCAGGTCGATATCAATGCCGACCGGATCGGGCTGACCAAGAAAGTGTCCGTCGGTATTTGCGGCGACGCCAAACAGGTGGCGCAGGAAATTCTGGCGCAGCTTTCGCCGGCCGCTGGCGATCAGGGGCGTACGGAGCGTCAGGCGCTCATCCATCAGACGCGGTCGGCATGGTTGCAGACGCTGTCCTCGCTCGATCACGAAGAGGACGATCCGGGCACGAGCTGGAACGCCGAAGCCCGCGAGCGCGAAAGCCACCTCATGTCACCGCGTCAGGCATGGCGCGCGATTCAGGCCGCTCTGCCGCGCGACGTCATCATCTCCACCGACATCGGCAACAATTGCGCCATCGGCAATGCCTATCCGTCCTTCGAGGATGGCCGCAAATATCTCGCGCCGGGCATGTTCGGTCCGTGCGGCTACGGCTTCCCCGCGATCATCGGAGCCAAGATCGGCAGCCCCGACACGCCCGTCGTCGGCTTCGCGGGCGATGGCGCGTTCGGCATCTCCATGAACGAGATGACGTCGATCGGGCGCGAGGGCTGGCCGCCGATCACGATGGTGATCTTCCGCAATTACCAGTGGGGCGCGGAGAAGCGCAACACGACACTCTGGTACGACAACAATTTCGTCGGCACCGAGCTGAACCCCAGCCTTAGCTACGCGAAAGTCGCCGATGGCTGCGGGCTGACGGGCGTCAGCGTGAGCACGCCGCAAGAGCTCACCGAAGCGCTCGGCCAGGCCATCGAGGATCAGGCGCGCGGCGTCACGACTTTCGTGGAGGTCGTGCTCAATCAGGAACTCGGTGAGCCTTTCCGCCGCGATGCGATGAAGAAGCCGGTCCCGGTCGCCGGGATCAGCGCCGACGACATGCGCGATCAACAGCCGGTCTAGCGCCTGTGATATAACAGGAATCGGCACGGGGCCAGGGGCGGCCGCGCTGCCGGTAGCGCTAGATGAGGCGAGCCGCTCTCTTCCTTTCCTCCTGTGGAAGAGGGCGGCGCCTCTTGGGGAGGAGTCCGCTTTATGAATCCAGTGAACCGCATCATCGACCTCGCGCGCGCAGCATCGCGCCGCATCGTGCTGGCCGAGGGAGCCGATCCCCGCGTGATCGACGCCGCGATCCGGGCCGACCGTGACGGGCTCGCCCGCATCGCGCTTGTCGGTCCCGCCAGCCAGATTGCCGATGCGATTGTGCAGCGTGGCGGCGATCCTGCGCGTTTTGCCATTGAAGATCCGCAGACCTCCCCGCTGACCGGGCCGTTCGCGGATGCCTATCTCGAAATGCGCCGTCACAAGGGCGTGGATGCAATGAAAGCGCGCGCCGCCGTATCGGACGCCGTGGGATTTGCGGGGATGCTGCTGCGCGAGGGTCATGCCGACGGAATGATCGCGGGAGCCGTCGTGACCACCGCTCACACGATTCGCACCGCGTTTCAGATCATCGGCCGTGCGCCCGGCGTCAACACGGTCTCCAGCTTCTTCCTGATGATCATGAATGAGCCGCATCATGTCCGCGAAGGCACTTTTGTCTTTGCCGATTGTGCACTGGTCGTCGAGCCAACCGCGGAGGAGCTGGCAGATATCGCAATCGCTGCCGCTCAAAACTACACCGCAATCATGGAGGAGGAGGCCAGGGTTGCCATGCTGTCATTCTCGACCATGGGCAGCGCCAGTCATGAGCGCGTCAGAAAGGTTGCCGAGGCGACAAACCTGGTGCGCGCGGCGAGGCCGGACCTGAAAGTTGACGGCGAAATGCAATTCGATGCAGCCTTTGTGCCGGCTGTGAACAAGTCGAAGGCCCCCGGCTCGGTCACGGGCGGCGAGGCCAACGTGTTCATCTTTCCCAATCTGGAATCGGCCAATATTGGCTACAAGATCGCTCAGCGGATCGGCAACGCCATCGCCATCGGACCCGTCCTTCAGGGGCTTGCCAAGCCGGTGAACGACCTCTCCCGCGGTTGCAGCGCCGACGACATCTACAGCCTGATCGCCGTGACCAGCCTGCAGGCGGCGTCTTCAACGCCCAAGAGTTGAGCGTCAGCGCTTTTTGAAAAAAGGGCGGGCCAGGTAAAGGTCCGCCCGGCAAAAAAGAACAGACAAGGGCCAGGAAACCACATGACTGAGACGCTTTTCCTGGCCTCGGGCATTGTCCTGATGGCGGCGATCCTGCAGACGGGAATCGGCTTCGGTTTCGCGATCATCGCCACGCCACTGCTCAGCCTGATCTATCCGCCGCAGATCGCGATCCATATCAATATTGCTCTCTCGCTGATGATATCGGTCCTGATGCTGCCGGTTCTCGCGCGCTCGGTCGACTGGGGAATGATGGGCCGGATGGCTCTTGGAAGCGCCATCGGTGCGCCGGTGGGACTGATCTTCTATGTTTTTGCCGATCCGGGGGTGATGAGGATCAGTATCGGCATCTTCATTCTCTGCGTGACGGCCTTGATTGCCCTTCATTTTGTCATCCGGCAGAACCGGAGAAATGAATATCTGGCCGGCGTTCTCTCCGGCGCTTTCACCTCCAGTATCGGCATGCCCGGCCCACCCCTGCTGATCTATTTTGCCGCCTCCAAGACTGACAAGGTCACCTTGCGTGCAACGACCCTCACCTTTTTCCTTTTCGTATTCGCGATCAGCCTGGGATTACAGCTCTACGCCGAACCGGTGAGCAGCTCCGTCTGGATCGACAATGTTCTTCTGATACCGATTGCGCTCATCGGCATGG